>CAISTS010000062.1 GCA_903888485.1 uncultured bacterium
CCCGCCGATAGTATGGGAGGAGTTTCGCCGCCAACATGCAAAGGGGCCCGATCGGGCCCCTTTGCATGTCAGCGCATCCCCTCACTACTGGCCTGCTTTTACTCCGCCACGCTGGCCTGGAATCTCTCCGCCGTTGACAATGTGCACGACGTGCTTCACCCTCTGGTTGAATTAGTCATCTATCTCCACAAATATGTAGGAAGAATCACTCAACCAGGCGTCGCAGCGCTGGTTTGTACCGATTTGTGTCAACTAGGTAAAAATCCCTGGCAAGTGCGGTCTCAGCTCACTACGAGTATTAATGGAACAGCAGGGGGGCCTGGCTGCTCCGTAATAGAAACCACATAAATTGAGCCGACGACCCGGGAGGGCCGTCTGGCTGCGGGTTTGAACGTTGGGGGACATATATAAAGTAGCGATCGTCGGCTCAGGTCCTGGGGGACTGAGCGCAGCAGCGCATGCCGCAAAACGCGGACTCAGCCACGTTCTGATCGAACGTGCCGACCATCTCTCCGATACGATCTTCAAGTATCAAAAGGGCAAATTCGTCATGGCGACGCCTGACGTATTGCCCTTGCGCGCCGACGTGACATTCACCGCCGGCAAGCGCGAGACCATTCTCGACACCTGGCGCCAGCAAATCGACGCGTTGCGCTCCAACGTCCGTTACAACGCCGAAGTTGTCGGAATCAAAAAAGACGCCGGCAGCTTCACGATACGCATAGGCGACGGCAGCACGATCCAAGCCGAGAATGTCGTGTTGGGGATCGGACTTCAGGGCAACCTGAATAAATTGAAGTGCGAAGGCGCCGAACTGCCGCATGTCCAATATCAGCTGGACGATCCTGACGAATACGAAGCCGAAAAGATCGTTGTCATCGGCGCCGGCGACGCCGGGATCGAGAACGCCATCGCGTTATCCAAGAAGAACGGCGTTGTCATTGTCAATCGCAGCAGCGAGTTCTCTCGCGTTAAACAGGGCAACCTCGCGGCCATCACCGAGGCGATCAAAAAAGGCCAGATTCAGTGCTATTTCAGTGCTGAAACAAACAAGATCGAAGAGAAAACCCTGATCTTGCAAACCGCCGACGGCGCGGCGCGCATTGCTTGCGACCGCGTCATCGCGCGTTTAGGCGCCGCAGCGCCGCGCAAATTCGTGGAAGCTTGCGGCGTCGTGTTTCCCAACGCGGACCGTTCGTCATTGCCCGAGGTAAGCGCGACCTACGAATCCAATGTACCCGGGCTTTACATCATCGGCGCCCTCGGCGGCTATCCTTTGATCAAGCAGGCCATCAATCAGGGCTATGAGGTCATCGAGTATATTCTCGGCAACCGGATTCCGCCCGCCGATCAGCCGCTGCTGGAACAGCTGTTCAGTGGATTGAGGCCGGCCAGCGTAGAGGATGTCCTCGCCGAGATCCGCGACATCATTCCCGTGTGGCACAGTCTCAATCCGTTGCAGCTCCGCGAAGCGATGTTGGACTCCGACTGCCATGTGCTCGCGGCGGGCGCGACGGTGTTCAGGCGCAACGACTATACGAGCTCGTTCTTTTCGATCCTGCGCGGCACTGTCAGGATTCAAATCGATGCCGACGATCCCAGCAAGATCGTGACGCTAGGTCCCGGCGCCTTTTTCGGCGAGATGGGCCTAATCTCCGGGCGTCGCCGTAGCGCGACGGTTCTTGCCGCCAGCGACTGCGTTCTATTCGAGACGCCGCGCCGCACGATGTTGAAGCTGATCCAATCGGTTGACAGCGTTCGGCGCACGTTGGACCAGGTCGCGATCATGCGCCAGGTTCAAATGCATTTGGCACCGGGGATCCCGGCCTCGGAACTCAAGGAGCTGGTTGAAACCGCCGAAATCCAGAAATTCTTGGCTGGCGAGACCATCTTCATGCAGGGCGACAAGGGCGACCACATGCATTTGATCAGGTCCGGCTCCTGCACCGTTTCGATGCGCGTGGGCGGACGTGACGTTGTCCTGAGTTACGTGCCTTCAGGGAACTACATCGGTGAAATGGCTTTGCTTTCGGATATGCCGCGCGCGGCAACCGTCAAGGCTGCGCACAACACCGAAACGATCTGCATCAAAGGCGACGTTTTCAAAAGGCTGTTGGACAGAAATCCGGCCCTCAAATCCGATGTTGAAGCCATGTTCCTTCAGCGCATCAAAGCCAACGAGCAGATGCAGAAGCAGCCCGAGGCCGGAAATATTATTGAATTCTTGCTCGCTCAGGGCGTCGGTGAAGGCACCGATGTGTTGTTAATCGATGAGTCGCTGTGCGTTCACTGCGACAATTGCGAGAAAGCCTGTGCGGAAACCCATGGCGGGATCTCTCGCTTGGATCGCGAGGCCGGGCCAACGTTCGCCACTCTGCACGTCCCAACATCGTGCCGGCATTGCGAGCATCCCCATTGCATGTCCGACTGCCCACCAAATGCCATTCATCGCTCGCCCGGCGGAGAAGTCTACATCGACGACAGCTGCATCGGCTGCGGCAACTGCGAGCGCAATTGCCCTTACAACGTGATCCAGCTTGCGTCTCCGCCCGAAGAGACGTTCAACATCTTCTCGTGGCTGCTCTGGGGGAAGGGTCCGGCTCCCGGCGAAGCCATGGCCTACGGCAAAAAGGGCGAAACAGACGATAAGGCGGGACACGCCGACAAAGCGAAGCGCGCCGTCAAGTGCGACATGTGCAAGGACATTTCTGGTGGCGCTGCCTGCGTCCGTGCCTGTCCGACCGGAGCCGCCTGGCGCGTAAGCCCCGAGGAATTCATGTCACTCGCGACGCTGACGGGCTGAGACCGAGCATGCACGAGTCCATCCTCGTCTATCGTAAAAGCCGCTACTTGAAGTATGCGCTCGCATTGACGCTTTTGAGCGTCGCGGTTTACCTCCTCGATAACCCTGTCGGCCCGCCCAACGGGGGCACGTGGCTCGGATACACACTCGGCACCATCGCCGCGGTATTGATGGTCTGGTTGGCGTGGTTCGGCGTGCGGAAACGCCGCTACGGCGTCGGCGTAACACCACTCGAAGATTGGCTTTCGGCGCACATCTATCTGGGGATGGCGTTAGCCCTGATCGCGACGCTGCATTCCGGCTTTCAGCTTGGGCTCAACATCCACTCCGCTCTCTACGTTCTGATGATGGTAGCCATCGTCAGCGGCGTGGTCGGGCTGTATTTCTATATTCGCTTCCCCCGTCTCCTGAGCCAGAACCGCGGCGGGCTGTCCACCGACGCCATGCTCGTGCTGATCGCCGAGTTGGACCGGGAAATACGACGCATCGCGATCACGATGGATGACGCCGTCAATAATGTCGCGCTGAAGGCCGCGCAGGATACGATCGCGGGAGGCTCCGTCTACGAGCAATTGCGCGGTTACGACCAAAACTGTCCCACGACGGTGGCACGCCTGTTCATCGAGAGCGGTTCGGGAGCGCAACACGACGAACGGCACCGCCAACTGCTCGTACGCCTGGTGCGCAAGGAGGACCTTTTGCACCGTGTGCGCAACGACATTCAAATGCGGTGCCTTCTCAAGATCTGGCTCTACGTGCACATACCCTTTTCCGTGGCCGCCTTGGCGGCACTGCTCACCCACGTGGTGACAGTGTTCTATTACTGGTAGGCGCCGCCATGCGTTATCTCATACGTTATATTACGCGGAAGAGTCGCGGCGGCCTGGCGGTCCGCGACGAAGTTGGCGACCGCGAGAAGATCACGATTGGCCGCGGCAACGATTGCAACATGCATTTGCCCGACCCCCGGGTGTTGTTGCACCACGCCGAGGTGGATATCCGCAACGGCATTCCCTATGTGAGCGCCAACGCCGATGCCGACATCCGTCTCAACGACAACTTGACCCATATCGGCAGGCTCGAAATCGGCGACAAGGTCAGGATTGGACCCTACGAAATCGAGTCGATACCCAACCTGGAAGGCTTCGACGTCTGCCTGGGGGTCGAACTTGTCGATGCGCTTGGCGATGATCTCGAGAAACTTGTAGCCCAATCGCGAATAAAGATTGATCGCATCGGGCTGACGGTACGCGCGTGGGCATGGCTTCTGGGCAGCGCCGTTTTGATCGGTACTTTCTTCGTGCCGTTTGTCCTCAATCTCCTCCTTGCACCGCACGCTGGCGGTGCCGCGCCTACCGCAGGCGGCTTGGCGCTCGCAACACAGAAATACGAGGTCTCCCATACCGGTGTTTGGTCCACCGGCAGTATTTCCGCCGCTCACAAGTTCTTCGGCGCGTCGTGCGAGACCTGCCACAAAGCCCCCTTCGTTCAGGTGCGCGACGAAGCGTGCCAGGGATGTCACTCCGAAATCGCGACCCATGCGCAGCCGGCTCGCTTTCCGTTTCACGGGCTCGGTAGCGAGTCCTGTCAAAGCTGTCACAAGGAGCATCAGGGCAACGTGACGGTTGTTCAAAGGAGCGAAGGATTCTGCGCGGGCTGCCATAACGATCTGACGACAAAGACCACCGTTTCCGGCCTCAGCAACGTGTCAGACTTTGCCGACGGCCACCCCGAATTCCGCCCGTCGGTGATGAAGATTCCTGCCTCGCGTGAAGTGGATCGCAGCCGGTCGATGAGCGGCACGCCGTTGCCTGCGGAGCACTCCGGCCTCAAATTCCCCCACGACCGGCATTTACGCGACACCGGAGTGAAGGACCCCACCCGCGGAAATGTCGTTTTAGCCTGTGCGGACTGCCATGTGCCCACCAACGGTGGCTCCTCCATGCGCGTCATCACGTTCGAACGCGACTGCCACGGATGCCATGCCCTCAAATTTGATAAAGCCTTGCCGGGGCGCGAGATCATGCACGGGAAGCCGCAAGAGGTCTTCAAGCAGGTCCAGGATATTTATGACGCGCTCGCGATGCGCGGCGGTTACGAAGAAGAAACCGCGCCATCGGTCGTGCGCCGCCGCCCCGGCACGGTCTTACTTCCGGAACAGAAGCAGGTCGTCGCCGATTGGGCCGCCAGCAAAAGCGCCGCGGTGTTGAATGGCCCGTTTGGCCGCGGCCTATGCAACGAGTGTCATCATACCGTCGATGCGCCAGTTCAAACCGCCGGGGGCGCCACAGCCGGCCCGACGCCCCTCACTTGGACGATCGAGCCCGTCGCACTGACGGAGACCTGGATGCCCAAGGCCCAATTCAACCACGCGCGTCACAGCGACGTGGTCTGCGGAGACTGCCACACGGCGAAAACCTCCAACGCGTCCAGCGACGTTTTGATGCCGGGCATTGCGGTCTGCCAGTCTTGTCATGGCAGCGAACAGGCCGTCGACCGCGTGCCTTCCACCTGCGTCAGCTGCCACCGCTTCCACCACAAACGGGAGCCTGCTGCGAAGAGTGCGAAGTCCGAAGCGGTTCGACCGGAAGGCCATCCATGACCCAGGGCACCGGCTTCGCGGCGACGGCCCTCATGGCGGTCGTGTTGGCCTCGCCTGCCCCGGCCGCGACCTTGTCGCCCCATGACGCGGATCTCGGGCGTGTTTCGGCCAGTGCACTCACCAACGGTCTCAGCGTCACCGTCGATGTCGGCGGCGATGTCCCGCTGACCACGCATGTCATCGCTCGCTTTCAGAACAATCGTCCGCTGATGCGCGACGGCGAAGGCGAGTGGACGCCTTGGAACGGCAGCGTGCAGGCGCTCAGCGACAGCCATGCCACGCTAAACGGCAGCACGCTTGTTTTTCCGATCCTGACCTGGCTGCCGCGCGACCTGTTTTATCCGATCAGCGTCACCGTGGCTTACCAAACAGCGGACGGCGTGAAATCCGGCACCCTGGTGATCGACGCGCCATGAAGCTTTCCGCCCGTCTCTTGCTTATCGGAGCGCTGCTTTGTGGCGCGAGCGAAATCGCTTCCGCGCAATCGGCGCCGCACCTCACCACCGCCGACGTCGACAAAGTCGTCGGCCAAGCGGTGGCCGAGGCGGTGGCGCGCGGCCAGGCCAATGGCGCGATTGCCGTGGTGGACCGCGTCGGCAATGTTTTAGGCGTCTACGCCCTCGATCCGGCCAACGTGCCGCTGATGACCATCACTTCCGGGCGCGGCATCCCCGCCAACAACGGCCTTGAAGGTGTGGACATCATTCCTTCGACCTACGGGGCTTTGGCGAAAGCGATCACAGGCGCCTATCTGTCGTCGTCGGGCAACGCCTTCACCACCCGCACCGCCAGCCAGATCGTTCAGGAACACTTCAATCCCGGAGAAAGAAACACGCCCTCCGGCCCGCTGTTCGGCGTCCAGTTCAGCCAGCTTCCATGTTCCGACCTTATGCGCTTCGGCGCGGGCGTGGGGCCGGGCCCGCGCCGCTCGCCGCTCGGCTTGGCGGCGGACCCCGGCGGATTGCCCTTATATAAGGACGGTCAAGTCGTCGGCGGTGTAGGCATCCTGTTTGACGGCATCTACGGTCTCGATCTTACCGTCAACGACTACGACCGAAACCTCGACGAGTTGATTGCCGTCGCCGCGCAGCAAGGCTTCGAACCTCCCGATCGCATCCTCAGCCGCATCACCGCGGACGGCAAGATCTTGACGTATGCGGATGTCGACCGCCGCGATCTTATGTCGACCGCCGTGGCAGCGGTGGATATCGATCGTTACATCGCTTTGCCCGGTTACGCGCCCGCCGGCCGCCGGGACGGTATTGTTTTTGGCACTCCCGCATCGGGGATCCGCCGCGACACCGGCGATGAATACTCCACCGTTCCGGCGTGGATACTGGACGACGGGTTCGGAAATAACCGCTATGCACCGCGTGCCGCTTACGCGCCCGCTCCGGCCGACGGCGGTCTGAGCGCAGCCGAAGTCCGCGCCATCACGACTGAAGCCTTGAAGATCGCGCTGGCCGCGCGCGCGCAGATCCGCCGGCCCGTCGGCAGTCCTGCCGAGGTGACGGTGTCCATTGTCGACGCCGAGGCCAACATCCTGGCCGTCGCGCGTACACCGGATGCGCCCGTTTTCGGCATCGATGTCTCGCTGCAGAAGGCCCGCACGGCGGCCTTCACCTCACGCCCAACGACCGCCGCCGAACTTCGCGCCGTAGGTGAGACGACGCTCATTCCCGGCAAGCTTTCCACGCCCGCCCTCGGCACTTATGTCGATGCGGCGCAGGCTTTCCTTGGTCCGACCGCGCTTGCCGATGGGACCGCGTTTAGCGACCGCGCGGGCGGCCTGCTCTCGCGCCCCTTCTACCCCGACGGTATCGAGAACCGGCCGCACGGCCCCTTCAGTAAACCGCGCGGTGCGTGGAGCCCGTTTAACGTCGGCCTCCAGCTCGATCTCGTTTTGGGCGATATCGTCGCGCGGCTCGACGGCAGCGCACCGCCGCCGCAGGGCTGCACGGCCTTGCCGCGCTCGGCCGCGGCGGGCCCCGGTCCCGGTCCCACGCGCCTTGCCAATGGTCTGCAGATTTTTCCCGGCAGCGTGCCGATCTATCGCGGTGACACGCTCGTGGGCGCCATCGGCGTCTCCGGCGATGGGGTCGATCAGGACGACATGATTGCGTTCCTAGGTCTGCATAACGCGGGAAAGCTTCTGAACACCGGCTTCGGCAACGCGCCCCTCTCCAAACGCGTCGATACGTTAAGCGTCGGCGGACTGCTCCTGCGCTATGTGCAATGCCCGGTCGCACCTTTTATCGGCACCAGGGATCAGAACGTATGCGCCGGCAAGTAAGGGCCAGCGTTCTTCTCGCGGCGGCTCTGGCGGCGTATGGCAACGCGCCGGCGGCGCAGGAGCAGGACCCGGTGCTCCGCCGGCGTCCGGGCGCCGAAAGTGTTCCCGATCTGCCGCCCATCGATCCCACCGCCGTTGCGCCGCCGACCCGCGCGCAGCCGCGTGAAACACTGCCGATCCCCGACCGCTGGCGCCTTGTGGATGCTGTCGGCGTGCAAACCCGCTGGTGGGATCCCTATAACCAAAACACCTTGAAAGCCGACCGCCCGATTTTCGGAGATTGGTTTGTCAATGTCGGCTTGGTCTCCGACACGGTTTACGAATTGCGCGGCGTGCCCACGCCCGTCGCCCCGCAAGGCGCAGCGCCCGGCAGCGTCGATGCCTTCGGCCGGGTACCGCAAAACAGCTTTGTTCAGAATCTCATCACGTCGTTCGCTCTCATCAAGGGCGATACGGCCTTCATGCCGCCGACTCTTGAATTCAGGGTTACGCCCGTCTTCAGCTATAACCGCGTCAGCGTACGCGAGGACCGCGTCGTGCGGATCGATCCGCTGGCCGGGCATATCCGCACCGACGGCCATGTCGGGCTGCAAGAAGCCTTCGTCGACTATCACCTCCACAACGTCTCGGACCGCTACGACTTCGACTCCGTGCGCCTGGGCATCCAACCTGTGAACGCGGATTTTCGTGGCTTTCTGTTCCAGGACCAGCAGTTAGGCGTGCGCCTGTTTGGAACACGCGCCAACAATATCTGGCAATACAATCTCGCCTGGTTTCGCCGCCTGGAGAAGGACACCAACTCCGGGCTGAACGACCTCGGCAAACGCCTGCGCGACGACGACGTTTTCTTCGCCAACGCCTATCGCCAGGACTTTCTGGTTCACGGGTACACCGCCCAAGCCATCGTGGCTTATAACCGCAACCGCGAGGGAAACGACACGCTGTTCTACAACAAGAATGGCTTTCTCGAGCGCCCGGCATCCATCGGCTACGAGCGCCCGACGGACTACGATGTGGTTTATGTGGGGTTCAACGGCGACGGCCATTTCGGGCGTTTCAACCTCACCAACACGGTCTACGGCGCCATCGGTAACGTATCGGCCAATCCCTTCACCTCCCGCACGCGCGCGGAACCCGCGAAGGTGCGCGCATGGTTCGCGGCCTTGGAACCTTCGGTGGATATCGATTGGGTCCGCCTGCGCGGTCAGGCTCTTTTTGCTTCCGGCGACCGCGACCCCTACGATGCGAAGGCGACCGGCTTTGACGCCATCTTCGAAAACCCGCAGTTCGCCGGAGCTGAAACCAGCTACTGGATACGCCAGCCTGTGCCCCTGATCGGCGGCGGCGGAGTCGCGATCTCCGGGCGCAACGGCATTCTCAACAGCTTGCGTTCGTCCAAAGAACAGGGTCAGTCGAACTTTATCAATCCTGGCACGCTGCTGCTGGGCTTCGGCGCCGATGCCGATGTGCTGCCCGAGCTGCGCCTGTCCGCCAACGTCAATCACATCTGGTTCGCCCGCAGGGGCGTCGTCGAAGCCTTGCGCAACCAGCCGCTCGTCTCGCGCTCCATTGGCTGGGATACGTCGATCTCGGCGGTCTATAGGCCGACCTTCATTCAAAACATCGCCTTTCGTGCCTCCGGTGCCGCGTTGTTCGGCGGCGCGGGATTTTCCAATTTGTTCGATACGACCGGCGGCAAAGTTTTCTACTCGATTCTCTTCAACCTGATTCTGACCTATTGAGATCGTCATGCGCACAATGATTTTCGTGCTGGCCGCCCTGGCGGCCGTCGGGTTTGGTGGCGCCGCGGATGCAAGCGAGGCCGAGAAGCCCCGCCATATTACTTATCCAAATTATCCCGCCGCGCCGCGTCAGCAGACCGCCGAAGAGGCCAACGCCAAAAGCGCAGGCTGCCTCTCGTGTCACGCGACGACCGACATGCCGAGCATGCACAGCAACCCGGCGATCATCCTGGGCTGCACCGATTGCCACGGCGGCAATGCGGTGGTGGCGCTGCCGCACGGGGTCCCCAAGACCGCACCGGCGTACCGGGCCACGCTGGATAAGGCGCACGTTCAGCCGCTTTTCCCCGACAGTTGGCACTATCCGAAAAGCGCCAATCCCGAGCGCTCCTACACCTTGCTCAACCGCGAAAGCCCCGAGTTCGTGCGGTTCGTCAATCCATCGGACTATAGAGTCGCGCGCGAGAGCTGTGGGGCATGCCATCTCGAAGAAGTCCAGGCGACGGAGCGCAGCTTGATGTCGACGGGCGCCATGCTGTGGGGCGGCGCCACCTACAACAACGGCATTTTGCCGTTCAAAAATTACATTCTAGGCGAGGCGTATACCCGCAGTGGCGAAGCCGCCAGCGTCAAGAGCCCCGGCGTCATTGAACCTTGGATGACCGAAAAGCGCGGCGTGTTACCGCAGCTCTTCCCCATGCCTGCCTGGGAGACGACGCCACCCGGCGATGTCTTCCGCGTGTTCGAACGCGGCGGCCGCAACATCGGTACGCAGTTTCCCGAGATCGGCCTCCCGAACATTGCAACCTTGCTCGGCAACATCTCCCGCCTCGAAGAACCCGGGCGTCCTGATATCCGCCAGTCCAACCGCGGTCCGGGCACGGGACTGCGCATTGCCGTGCCCAGCATCAACATCCACAAGTCCCGCTTGAACGATCCTCTCTCCTGGTTTGTCGGCACCAACGATCAGCCGGGAGATTACCGCCACTCCGGATGCGCATCGTGCCACGTGGTTTACGCCAACGATCGCGACAAGGCCCACAGCGGTCCTTATGCGCAGTTCGGAAATATGGGTCTCACGCAAACCAAGGACCCCACAATCCCGAAGGACGAGTCCGGCCATCCGCTGCAACACGGCTTCACGCGCGCGATTCCCACCAGCCAGTGCATGGTGTGCCACATGCACCAGCCGAACATTTTCCTCAATTCGATGCTGGGCTACACGATGTGGGACTACGAATCCGACGCGCCGGCGATGTGGCCCGAGAAGCAGCGCTATCCCAGCAGCGAGGAAATGCACAAGACGCTCGAGCGTAATCCCGAAGAAGCCGCCACGCGCGGCAAGTGGTCCGACGTCGACTTTCTAAAGGACGTCAGCAAGCTCAATCCGACCCTCAAGGATACGCAATTCGCCGACTACCACGGCCATGGATGGAATTTCCGCGCTGTCTTCAAGAAGGACCGTAAGGGCAATCTGCTCGACAAGGACAATCGCGTCATTCCCCCCACCGACCCCGACAAATGGGCCAAGACGGTGCACCTCAAATCCATCCATGTGGAAAAAGGGATGCAGTGCGTCGATTGCCACTTCGCACAGGATTCGCACGGCAACGGCTACATCCAGGGCGAGGTCGCCAACGCCATCGAGATCCGCTGCATCGACTGTCATGGCGACGCCGACAGATATCCGACGCTGCGCACCTCCGGCCCGGCGGCGCGGCCGGGCGGCCTCGATCTGACCACCCTTCGCCTTCAAGACGGACGCAAACGCTTCGAATGGCAGGGCACGGAGTGCGATCGTCCTGTGACGCAAACACGCGACTGCAAACTCATCCAGCGTTCGTCCGTGACTCCGGATCTCGCGTGGGAGATGAGCCTGGTGAAGGACTCGGTCGATCCGACCAACGCTCACTACAACGCCAAGGCTGCGCGCTCTAAGTTGATGAGCATGGCCGTCAATCAATCGTGGGGGCCGGGAGTCCCGGCCGCTGAGCGCGCCCATAAGACCGAGAAGATGGAGTGCTACACCTGCCACCTCTCTTGGACGACGTCATGCGGCGGCTGTCATCTGCCGATCCAGGCCAACTGGAAGACCGAGCGCCACCACTTCGAAGGCGGCGAGACCCGAAACTTCGCGAGCTATAATCCGCAGGTCGCGCGCGACGATATGTTCCAACTCGGCATTCACCAGACCACGAAGGGCAACACCGTTGCGCCGGTCAGGTCGACCTCGGCCCTGGTGCTGTCGTCCACCAATATCAACCGCGAGCGCATCTACATCCAGCAGCCACCCATCGCTGCGCCCGGATATTCCAGCCAGGCCTTCGCGCCCCACTACCCCCATACCGAGCGCAAGACCGAAACCAAGACCTGCAGCGACTGCCACGTCTCCAATCAAAACGACAACAACGCCGTGATGGCGCAGCTCCTGTTGCAGGGTACAAACTTCGTGAACTTCGTCGGTCACAACGCCTGGGTGGGCGGCGGTGGCGGCGTCGAAGCCGTCACCGTAACCGAATGGGACGAACCGCAGGCTGTGATCGGCAGCTATCTGCAGCGCTACGCCTATCCTGACTGGTACAAACAACATCAGGACCGCGGTCGCAAGTTGACCGCAAGCCATTCGCATGGCGGAGGCAATGTCGGGTGTTTGCAGTTGCGCGGCGAGTACCTTTATGCGGCCGAGGGCACAAGCGGCTTCCGGGTTTATGACGTCGCCTCCATCGCCAACAAGGCGGTGTCACAGCGCATCCTGACCGCACCCTTCTCCCCGCTCGGTCAGGACACCCACATTGCGTCAAAAAATGCGACCTGCATGGCGCTGCCGAGCACGCAGCCGATGGCGCCGTCGCGCATGTACGCCAGCGAGGAAAGCCGCAAGCTGATGCAGGAGGTCAACCAGGAACAGCCGATCCACGCGCTGTATTCCTACGCCTATATCACCGACGCGGTCGAAGGCCTGATCGTGGTGAATGTCGATACCCTAGCCGACGGCGAACCGCGCAATAATTTCCTGAAGCGTGCGCTGACCTGGAACGACAACGGCGTGCTGACGGGCGCCCGCCACATCACCATCGCCGGCACGACCTTTTACATCGCCACGGATGCGGGCGTCTCCATTCTCGACATGGACGATCCCTTGAAGCCCCGGCTTATCGCCACGCTTGCGTTCCCAGGCGCGCGTGCGACGGCAGTGCAGTTCCGTTACCTGTTCGTGACTGACGGCGCAGGGCTGCACACGGTTGAAATCACCGACCCCACGGCGCCACGCCGCGTGCAAGGAGTCGACGTTCCACTTGCCGATGCGCACAAGGTTTATCTGGCGCGCACGTTCGCCTACGTCGCCGCCGGTAAAGAAGGACTTGCCATCGTCGACATCGAAAAGCCTGAAGCGCCGAAACTCTTCCAGCTCTTCACAGGCGATGGGCCGCCTGCGCAACGCCTTGGCGATGTCCGCGATGTCGTTGTTGGCACCACCAACGCCTCACTGTTTGCTTACGTCGCGGATGGTGGAAACGGCCTGAAAGTCGTGCAATTGACCTCGCCCGAACGTCAGCCGAACTTCTACGGCTTCAGCCCTGATCCCAATCCGGAGGTCATTGCCTGGTGGCCGACGAAATGGCCGGCTCTCGCGCTGTCGAAGGGCCTGGACCGCGATCGCGCGGTCGATGAAACCGGCCATCAGATTGCGGTCTTTGGGCGTCTGGGCTCGCGGCCGATGACGCTCGCCGAACAACGCTTGCTCTACATAAGAAACGGCAAACTTTGGCAGGTCGACGATAATGTCGAGATGAAAACCTTCTTACCCGGCGCCATCAAACGCAAACTGGAGTTCAAACGCGACGCCTCTGCCGGCGCGACGGTGCGCTAACCGGCATCAGCTCTCGGGAAGCAGTTCGTCCACCGCCTGGAGGGCGGCCAGGAACTTCTTCGGCTCAAACGCTTCGTCCTTCTCGACGGCGGTGTAGCACTTGTCGAGCGCGGCCATCAGCGACTTGTAGCGTGCGTCGGGCAGTATGGCAGCCGATTTCATGGCGTCGATGATGGCGGCCAAGGCCATTGTCGCCTGCTCCGCCGCCGCATAGTCGACATAGGCACCGCGCAGCCCTTGTGCGACCACACCGTTCAAAAGGGCCGTCATGTCTTTCTGGGTGAACGCGCTAGCGGCAATGCGATCGGTCAGTGGGCCCGTAAGCTGCTTGAGATATTGCGCTGCAGCCGTCGTCGCATCGTGGCCTTTCAATGACGCCTGATGCAGCGCTTTCATGCGCGTCGTGAAATCGGTGGCCAGCTGAGGGTCCATCTGGTCTAAGAGCACACCGACCATGACGAGATTGGCATCCGAAAGTCGCGGTATTCCGGGGCCGATGTCGGCGTTCTTGCGCGGCTCCCAGCGCACGTTGGACATCGGGTGGTGGCAGGCGTGGCAATCGAAGAAAACCAGCTCGGGGAAGATCCCGTTGGTATTGCGCTTGGGGTCGGTGATCGCATCAAGCAGCTCATTCACCGCCACTATTTCGCCCACCGCCCAGACTTTGACCTGGTCGGCATGCCGCTTGCGGCGTTTGTAGTCCTCGTCCACCGCGAAATGTGCAGGCTGGACCATGGTGAATGTATCCAGACCGAACGACAGGCGCGGATGGCCGGCGCCCATGATGCGGTGTGTGATGAAACGGTCTTTGTCGCCGAAGTGACAGGACAGGCACAGCCGCGCCCGCGCGACGGGGTCTTCCGTGGGAAAGAGGCCGGCGGCAGTGTTGACCCCATGGTCGGATTTTCCAGAGACGTGCACGCCGAGCCAACCGACAGCGCCGCCATGGCACGCTTCGCAACCGACGCCGTCGGAGATTTGGAATCCTTTAGCGCGCTGTTCGGCGGGAACGTTGTCTGCGTGGCAGTCGAGGCAGATCTTTGCCTCATAGGCATTGGTCAGACCGAGGTTTGCGGCGATGCGCTTGGATTTTTCCGACAGCAGGGTCTTATAGGCTCTCGCGTGGCGATCCTTTGTCTGCCAGGTGATGAATTCATTCTGCAGAACCGTCGAGCCTGGCCACGGTTCCACCGCCCCGTGGCAGCTTGATCCGCCGCACGACGAAACGCCCAGGTGAACGGGGGCAGCAGTAAACGGCAGATTGGTTTCGGCCCCGATGCCTGGAGCACGCGCCGCACCGACAACCGCGGCTAAGAGAACCACCAAAGCAATGCGTCGCAACATTTGACGTAAACCCCCACAACATCCCGGATCAGGGATGAGCTGTCGTACATGATCCCTGAGCACGTCTTTCGATTGTCCCCGCCCAAGTATTATAGGAGGGATGCGGACACAAAAAGAGCATTTGCGCGCGTCTGCGGGGCTGCACGGGCGACCTTCGGCAAGAGGCACACCCTCGCCGGGAGCGTCGGACCACGGGGCGGCACGCAGCGGCCTCTAACAGCCGGTCACCTAGGGTATCGGACTGCAAAAATGGCGGAAATTCGCCATTTTCTGAGGTCAATTCAAGAATCCAAGGTCGCAGCTGTGGCGACCAGCCATGCGCAATGTGCAAGTTCGATTAGCTTTCTAACCGCGCAGTCGTTCGAGACAACCCACTGCGCGCCCTGGATGGTCACGCAGTATCCGCCGCCGGCAATGTCATTAAACGAGATTTGGGCCCAGGAACTTTGAAATGACCTCGTGAGCGCATGTAATTAACGATAGTCCACAAGCCTCACGCCTGTTTTCAACGGAATGCGGATCGCTGGGATCACCACGCGCTGCTGGACTGTTTCTGGCAGTGCGCGTCGGGACAAAACCGCAAACGTACCCCACGGTTACCCCGCTCTGTGGGACGAATAGTTAAGTGATTGGCACGACTCAGAATTTGCCAAAGTCGCCACTGATCAAACGTCAGTGGGTCGCTAAAAGCGTTTAGACCGCCGTACAGCGGAAAGGGTTTCCCGACGGCCTTAATCAGGCGGCGGGAGACTCCCTTGCATGCCTAAGGTCAATTTTGGCCTCCTGGGCGGTAAGCGAGACCGGGCGGAAGCGTTACTTGCGCGAGGGCCGCGCAGACTGAGGTCGCTCAAACTGTGCGTCGTCAAAGCATTTGGGACAGATTGGGGCGTGATTTAGCGGAGTGTTGGCCTCATCTGGTTTTTCGATCTTAGGCGGCGAGCTTGCGGTTGTGGGCGCCGGAGTAAAACTCCGTCAGCTACCCCGGGCCTGGGCGTCTTCGTCATGCTCGATGAAACCGCCCACGGTACGCCCTTTTAGCCAGCCTAGATTTATTGTGACCGTCTGTGCGGCGTTAATGTCAGCCGGCAACTGCTGTGCGGGCTTGCCCCAGGCCCTGTCCAGCAATGCCGTCGCGGCGCTGACACGGGCGGCGTGAGGCGCGTCGGTATCGGTGGCGATGGTGCGTAGCGTCTCAATGGCCAGGGTTGTGGACTCTCTGGCGATGTCGCGCACGGCCTCGAGAATGCGGGGTCTGCCGCCGGGGTTGCCGGATTGGCCTTTGGCCCAGGTGGTGTTTGTGATCGGCATGGCGGGGGCCTCAGATCAGGAGTGGAGCAGGCAAGCAGCGCCCGCCTCAGCTAGGCGCTTATTATACCACGCCCTCCAGCAGTCCGAGTGCAGCCATGCAGGCGCTGTGGTCCCGAACGGGACCAATGTGCTGCCGGGTGCATCAGCCCCGCCACACCCGGCGCATCTGTCGGGGGCTGACGGCGCTGGGTTTGCGTTCAGCCAATCAATCATGCGCGTCTGACGGGCTACAGCCTCGGCATGCTCATCCATTTGTGCCTGAGGGGGACTGACAAAACTGACAGAAGTACTTTTGTCGGTTTTGTCAGTCGTCCCTTGGTGCATATTTAGTTTCTTCAGACGCTCCAGATACGTCATGCGTCGACGCATATCCGTGGATTGATTTGGTAGACCGGATCGGATGGTCGCCCTGCCGACGCTGGGCCTTGGACCTCCCGTAGGTAGCCGTAATCGACCAAGACGCTACAGGCCGACTTAACGTGTTCAGCATTACCTAGCCCATGCCAGCCGTTACGATAGACATCCCGGGCTTTAAAGGGGCTTTGAACTTTTCCAGCCTGAATTCGCGCCAGGAGTAGCCGTGCAGCATCAGCATCTGGTAAATTCGCTCCATGGTAGATGCGGCGTGCGTGCGGGGCCAGATAGTCCAACCAAGCCAGCGCCTTCGTGATGGTGCGTTCACTGATTTCTGTTTTAGTCGGGCAATCGGCGATATGGATCGATAGCGACAGCTTCCCTAAAAGGCCGGGGTACTTTCCAAAGTGAGCCGAAAGGGCGAGCGAATCTTCACCAGCGGCTTCTCGCGCACGCCGGGTTGTCATGAAGTCAGTGTACCACTCGATAAACAAGCCTTGGGCACAGGCATCAAATCCAATGGATGGCGGGTTTTTACCGAAGTTGTCAGCCGTTCCAATGCTCATTGGATCGAAAGTGTCGGCTAACTTAAACAGGGCAGCAACGGCATCACGCTCGGTTCTTTTTGGGGGGCGATCCACGTACTCAAATTTTGCACTATCCGGCCAGACAGCCATCTGGAAGCGTTGCAGCAGCCCGTCAGCGCGTTCACCTGAAAATGCACCCCGCACGTATCGTTCCAGTGGACCGGGCTGGATGCCGCCGACAACCGACAAAGCAAAAGCCGGAATAGATGTCTTCCCGCGTAAAATTCGGTCAAAGCGGTAGCCTTCTGAACCCGACCAGCCCGAGAGGAAGAATCCCCGCGCCGTTGCGTTTCTCTCGTCCTCAAGGTTGGTTAGCCATGAGGAAAGTTCGTCCCGCTCGATAAGCAAGCCGATTGGGTTATCGACAAGAATCTCACCCAGCCGCTCAACCGTGACATCAGAGGTCCAATAAACGCGCCGAGGTGGGGCTGTTGGCTCGGCCTCCAAAGTCAGCCCGGGTTTACAGTCAGGATTCTCCTCCAGCGATGCTTTTGCCCTTTTCTTAGCGGCATCATTCCTAATTTTAGTCATTTCTCGTTCAGCGGCGAATTTTAGCGCAGCCTCTTCGGCACTCTTATCAGCCCCGACCTGTAACTTCTTGAGCGGGCTTATCGCAGGGCGCATCGCGGGACTCTTTAAAGCCGCTGGCGTTCCTACAATCATCCCCCAGACGTTTGCGTACTCAGTCCAATCGCTCAGCGCCTTCATGCGAATGCCTAAGCGCCTACCGACTAAACTGCCAAAAGCCACCATTGCTGTGACAGCGGCAAAGTCTGGTGAGAATCTAGCCGTGCCAGAAATGTCGTCGATCCAAGGCGCAAACTTGTCTGGCAACATGCTTAGATCGAATGGCGGCACATTAGGTAAGGTCGGCAGCGCCATTGGCTCCTGCCACTTGATGTTGGGTGTTGTCTTATTGTTAGCTGCTGTTTCCGCCTCAATCTCGGCCCGTGTCATCAGACCCGAGATATCAACGAAAGGTTCCTCCGGCAGAAGAAACTTCTCATTGGTCAGATCGGAAACTTGCAATGTGCCGTCTGCAAGCATCGCTCTGAGGTGATCCAGCCGGTCATGTTGCGAACACCCGGCATGCATGCAGTGAATCAC
>CAISTS010000063.1 GCA_903888485.1 uncultured bacterium
ATGGCGACCATCGCCCGCTGATGCACTCAGCCACGCCCCTTACGCGCGTGGGCGCGAGCTGCGTTCACGGAGTGGGTGGCTGGTTCCGCCCTTCTAGTACTGGAGGCCATCATGGCTAAGGGAACGAAGATCGGGCGAGACGCTGGCAATGGCCAGTTCATCCCCGTCCAAGTGGCTCGCGACAACCCCAAAGGGGCCGTCGTCGAGACCATCAAGAAGCCAACCAAGGGTAAGTAGGTTCGCGCCGAAACCCGAGGAAGGTGAGTAGGGAAAGGGCGTCAGGCCGCAAACCTGACGCCTTTTTCTTGCCCAAAGCCTAGCACCTCGATATGGGGTAGGGTCAAGAGTTATGTACGCCAATGTCCATCAATGTACATTCCATGACATGACTGACAAGCCCGAGAAAGCCGCCCGCTACGAGCTAGGGATCGACCTAGACCATGAGTTGGAAGACCTGAGCGCAGGCTATCGAGGTGCGCCGCCGACGGGGTTGGTGCGAGACGCCGTGCGGGCGCTTTCATTGATCGCTGTTTGGATGCGGAGCCGGAAGTGCGAAAGCGCTATGAGGCATCCCGCAAGGCAAGGCTAAGGGCCAAGGATTCCAAACTTACTATCGTAAGCGGCGATCAGGATTAGCGGGAGATCAGCAGCGTTGCCAGCCGAAGAATTGCTCGGATCAGGCCCCTACTCGTATTCCGGAATCTTCCGCGCCAGGATCTCGCGCTTGCCGACATGGTTGGCGGGCGAAACGATGCCCTCCTGCTCCATGCGCTCGATGATGCGGGCGGCGCGGTTGTAGCCGATCTGCAGGTGGCGCTGGACGAAGCTGGTCGAGGCCTTGCCCTGGCGGCACACCACGTCCACCGCCTGGTCATAGAGCGCGTCGGAGCCTTCGCTGCTCTCGCTGCCGCCGCTGCCAATGGCGCCTTCCGGCTCCTCGGTCACGGCTTCCACATAAGCGGGCGCGCCCTGCGCGCGCAGATATTCGACCACCTTCTCCACTTCGCCGTCCGAGACGAAGGGGCCGTGCACGCGCACGATGCGGCCGCCCGACTGCATGTAGAGCATGTCGCCCGAGCCCAGCAGCTGTTCGGCGCCCTGTTCGCCCAGGATGGTGCGGCTGTCGATCTTTGAGGTCACCTGGAAGCTGATGCGCGTCGGGAAGTTGGCCTTGATCGTGCCGGTGATGACGTCGACCGACGGGCGCTGCGTCGCCATGATCAGGTGGATGCCGGCGGCGCGCGCCATCTGCGACAGGCGCTGGACGGAGGATTCGATGTCCTTGCCCGCCACCAGCATCAGGTCGGCCATCTCGTCGACGATGACGACGATGAAGGGCATGGCGTCGAGGTTGAGCGGCTGTTCCTCGAACACCGGCTTGCCGGTCTGTTCGTCGAAGCCTGTCTGCACGGTGCGTTTCAGGCTTTCGCCCGCCTTCACCGCCTCGGCCAGGCGCTGGTTGTAGCCCGCCACGTTGCGCACGCCGAGATAGGACATGGCGCGGTAGCGATTCTCCATCTCGCGCACCACCCATTTCAGCGCCACCACGGCCTTGCCGGGTTCGGTGACGACGGGGGCGAGCAGATGCGGGATGCCGTCATAGACGGACAGTTCCAGCATCTTCGGGTCGATCATGATGAATTTGCATTCATCGGGCCGCAGCCGGTAGAGCAGCGACAGGATCATCGAGTTGACGGCGACAGACTTGCCCGAGCCGGTGGTGCCCGCCACCAGCAGATGCGGCATGCGCGCGAGGTCGGCAACGACCGGCGCGCCGCCAATGTCCTTGCCCAGCGCCAGGGGCAGCTTGGCCTGGGTGTTGTCATAGTCGCTGGCCGACAGCAATTCGCGCAGCAGCACGGTCTCGCGCTCGGTGTTCGGCATCTCGATGCCGATGGCATTCTGGCCGGGAATGACGGCAACGCGGACGGAGGTGGAGCTCATCGAGCGCGCGATGTCGTCGGCGAGGCCGATGACGCGCGAGGTCTTGGTGCCGCGCGCCGGTTCGAGTTCATACAGCGTGACAACGGGGCCCGGGCGCACCTTGGTGATCTCGCCGCGCACGCCAAAGTCTTCCAGCACCGATTCCAGCATGCGCGCGTTCTGCTCCAGCGCGTCCTCGCTGGTCAGGTCCTGGCGCTTCACCACCTTGGGCAGGCTCAGCAGCGCGAGCGGCGGCAACGCGATCTCGCCATCGCTGCCCAGGTTGAGCGAGGGCTGCGCCTCGGCCTTGGCGCGCTTGCCGGTGGGCGGCTTCGGCGCGCGCTTCTCGATGCGCGGCGGCGGCGCGACCTCGACTTCTTCTGCCTCGTCCTCTTCTTCGTCCTCGATCTCGCTGCGTGGCGGCGCGGGGCCGAAGGTCGGCTCGACGCGGCGGCCGGCGTGGCGCGGCGCGGCGATCTTCTCGGTCTTGCCGGCCTTGCCCGTGCGCTCGGCGCGGCGTTCGGACACGGCGGCGGCGCCGCGGCGGAACACCGGCAGCAGGCGGCCGACGAGCAGCGCGAGGAAGGCGACGCCGCGACCGATGTGGCGCAGGGCCCACCAGCTCCAGCGGCCCAGCGTGCGCCATTCCGCCGTCGACAGCGCGACGGCGAACAGC
>CAISTS010000064.1 GCA_903888485.1 uncultured bacterium
CCAAAGGTATTGAGCTAAATGTGCGGAATTATTGGTGTGATCGGCCGCGTCAATGCAGCCGAATGTCTCCTGGACGGCCTGCGGCGCTTGGAATATCGCGGTTATGATTCAGCCGGCATTGCGACCCTGGTCGATGGCTCCATCATACGTCGGCGGGCGCCCGGAAAGATCGCGAGCTTGGCCGCGCGCGTCGCGGCCGATCCCATGGGCGGAACAACGGGTATCGGTCATACGCGCTGGGCCACGCACGGAGCCCCCAATGAAACGAATGCGCATCCCCATGGAAATTCTCGCGTCGCGGTTGTGCACAACGGGATCATCGAGAATTTCCAGGAGCTGCGCATCGAGCTGGAACTCAAGGGCCTGCTTTTCACCAGCGACACGGACACCGAAGTCGTCGTCCACCTGATCACGAACTATCTCGACCAGGGTCTGGCCCCCGAGGACGCCGTACATGCGGCGCTCCGCCGTCTGGAGGGTGCTTTTGCGCTGGCCATTCTCATCGCCGATTGTCCGGACGTCATCTTTGGCGCCCGCAAGGGCAGCCCCTTGGCCGTGGGTTACGGCAACGGCGAGATGTACCTGGGGTCCGACGCCATGGCGCTGGCCCCCATGACCCAGCGCATCACCTATCTCGAAGACGACGACTGGATGGTCATCGCCAAGGACAGCATCACTTTCCGGGGCCGTGACGGCCGCAAAGTGGTGCGTCCCATTGTGCAGACCAGCCTCTCCGGAGCGCTCATTGGCAAAGGCGAATACCGCCACTACATGCTGAAGGAAATCTACGAGCAGCCCCAGGTGCTGGGCGATACGCTGCGCTCCTTCTACAACCCCACGACCCGCTCGATCACGCTGCCGCCGATGCCTTTCGACCTCAAGCGCATCGAACGCGTCACGGCGATTGCCTGCGGCACGGCCTATTACGCTTGTCTCGTCGCCAAGTATTGGATCGAGATGCTGGCGCGGGTGCCGGTGGACGCCGACATCGGATCGGAATTCCGCTATCGCGCGCCGCCGCTGACGCCGGGCGGTCTTGGCCTCTTCGTCTCGCAGTCGGGCGAAACCGCCGACACATTGGCTCCGCTTAAGTATTGCAAGGGCAAGAACCAGCATATCCTGTCGGTAGTCAATGTGCCCGAAAGCGCGGTGGCGCGCGATTCACACGCAGTGCTGCCGACGCTGGCTGGCCCCGAGATCGGCGTAGCTTCCACCAAAGCCTTCACCACGCAGCTGATGGCCCTCGCCTGCTTTGCCATTAACCTCGCCAAAGCGCGCAATGCCATCGACGCCGCCACGGAAGCGCGGCTGTCACGTGCCCTAGCCGAAGTCCCAGCCCGCGCCGCCGAAGTCTTGCACCTCGACGACTTCGTGCGCGCCATCGCCGAAAAGGAGTTGGTGCACGCACGCGACGTACTCTATCTCGGCCGCGGCTTGCTCTATCCCATCGCGCTTGAGGGCGCGCTCAAGCTCAAGGAAGTCTCATATATCCATGCCGAAGGCTATGCAGCCGGCGAACTCAAGCACGGCCCCATCGCCTTGATCGATGAAAAGACGCCGGTGGTGATGATCGCGCCCAGCGACGCGCTGTTCGAAAAGTCCCTGTCCAACATGGAGCAAGTCGTTGCACGCGGCGGGCGCGTCATCCTGATCAGCGATCAGGAGGGCATCCGCCGTGCCGGCAAGAACGCAACGCACTCTATCTGTCTGCCGAAGCTCGATCCGTTTGTCATGCCGATCCTGGCATCGATCCCGATCCAGCTGCTCGCCTATCACACGGCTGTGTTGAATGGCACCGACGTCGACCAGCCGCGCAATCTCGCGAAAAGCGTGACGGTGGAATAAAGCCTACGGCGTCGCGGGCGCTTTCATGCGCCCGCGCACCACGTACCAGACGCCGCCGAGCAGCTCGTAGATCGCCGTGTAGCTGTGCGCGAAAGCCGACTGGCGCGGCACCAGCCGCCCTATATAACTTTGGGACGGCGCAGCAAAGGCTGTCGGTGCCGCTATCACCTCGAGCCCTGCTGTGCGGAACAGCTCGGCCGCACGCGGCATGTGCGCGGCATGCGTGATCAGCAAGATGCGCGAGACGTCATTGTCCTGCAGGATCGCGGCGCTGAACTGCGCATTCTCGTAGGTATCCGTCGAACGGCCCTCAGTCCATTTCACGGGAACGCCGAAGGATTTCTCCAGCGTCTCTTTCATCAGGTCCGCGAGCGGCCCCGCGGCTTCACGCGAACGACCGCCCGAGACCAAGATCGGCAGTTCATGTTGGCGCCAAAGGTAAGCTGCGTAAGCTATGCGCTGCAGCGTCACTTCATCGACCGCGCGACCGCCGTACTCCGGCGCATAAGGCATCAGACCCGCCGCGAGCACGACGATGGCTTCGGCGCCGTTATCCGCCAGATTGACCGCCTCGACCGGCGCCCCGGCTTCAGCTAGACCGCCCAGCTTCGCGGCGACCAGCGGCGTCGATAGGGCGTAGAACGCAAAGGCGCCCAAGGCCATCACGGCGACCCCAAGCCGCCGCCAACCGGCTGCGAGCAGGATCAGTCCGAACAGGAGGATGAGGATCAGGCTGCCCGGCGGCAAAGCCAGCGCCTTGATCACATCATATAAGGTGAGGCCGTTTGCCGGCATAAAGGGCTCGCTGCAGGACTGGTCAAAACGCCTGGCGCAGCGTAACGTAAAAGGGCTGCCGTGGAAGCAGCATAGAGCCTTGATTTTTATGAATTTTGGCAATCATCTTAGGGTAAGTTGCCTTGGGGGAGCGCGATGGAGGGCCGACAGTCAGGCGAAACGCCGCCCGCTGGCAGAGGTTCCGCCCCGCATGCGCAGACCCAGCCGCAGATATACCTGCAGTGCCACGATTTTCTATCCAAGGACCAGCACGCCAAAGTCCTCGCCCATGCCCTTGTAGGCGGCGAACGCTTCACACCTTCGACGGTTGATACTTCCGATAGCCAGCACCGCCGATCGCTGGTCGACTACGATGTGGCCTTTGTCGCGGCGATCTTGCTGCCGCGCATCGAAGCGGTCCTGCCGCAGATCATGGGCGCGCTCGGCGTGCGGCCGCAAGCCATCGGCCAAATCGAGTGCCAGCTCACTGCCCATAACGACGGCCATTTCTACAAGCTCCACAACGACAACGGCACGCCCGGCACGCGCGCGCGCATACTCAGTTATGTCTACTACTTTCACCAGGAGCCCAAACCGTTCGTCGGCGGCGAGCTACAGATCTATCACAGCCGCGTGGAGAACGGATTTTGGGTCGCGGCCGACCGTTCCGAGATTGTCACGCCGCACAACAACAGCGTCGTCTTCTTCGAAAGCCACCACCATCACCAGGTATTGCCGGTGACGTGCACGAGCGGGGCCTTCGTGGACAGCCGTTTCACGCTCAACGGCTGGGTGCGCCACGCCTGAAAACAAAAACCCGCCCTTCGCGTGAAGGACGGGTTTTCGCGGCGCGTTCAGGCGCGCGTTATTTCTTCAGTTCGATATACAGCGCGCGATAGGTGTTGTTGATCTTCAAGGAGCCGGTGACCGAACCTTCCGGATGCCAGGCGATCGTGCCAGTTTTGTGCGGTCCCTGCGAGCGATTCCCGTCGAGCGCGATCGGGCCGCAATCCTCGATGCCCTTGCAAACCACAGGGCCCGGCGCGGGACGCTGGCGGTTCGGATTCGGGGTCGCGCCCGGGCGCGGCACCGTGCTGAAGTCGCCGTCATCAACATAGACTATCAGCTGGTCGGCACGGCGCGCCTTGTTACCGTCGCGGACTGAGCCCTTCTCGAAGGTGATCATGGTCACCTTCATGCGGTCGTTGTCGAGCAGCACCTTGGTCGGCGCGCCCCCGCCCAGGTCCTTCTCGACTTCCAGCTTCTCGCCGGCCGCGAATACGTTCTTGTTAAGCACCACGCCCGATCCGAGTCCACCCGCGAACGCGGCAGCAACCAGGCCGGCTATGACGAGAGTCTTCTTCGACATTATTCTGTCCTCTTTCAATTGAGCTTCGAATAGAGAACGGCCCCGGTTCATCACCGGGGCCGTTTAAGAACGTTACATCTGGAAGCGGATACCGGCGCGGAAGCGACGGCCCAGCGTGTCGTACATCGGGTTCGTTGCCAGACCGTAGGTCGCACCCGCAATCTGGTTCGGGGCCACCGGCGGAACCTTGTCGAACAGGTTATCGACGTTGAAATAGGCTTCCGCGTTAGCGTCACCGTCCTGATAGAAGCGATACGTCGCCGTCAAGCTCGAGAGGAAGTACGACGGCAGGTTGTTGGTATCAGCCGTTTGAAGGCCGGTGATCGTCGGGCAGCTGCTGACGCAGCCATACAGCGTGGAGGATTGTCTGCCCTTACTGATGAAGCGGTTGATGAACGTCAAGCGGACCGGGTCGAGCGAATACGTGACCTGAGTGTTGACGCCCCAGCGCGGGCTGTTACCGATGCCTGCCGCGTTTTGCACACGGGTCGGTCCGGCGATGCCGGAGTCCGTGATACGATCCAGCACATTGGTGGCGACGACGCGAGCCGCGAGGTTGCCGTTCCACGAGTCGACGAGGTCCGAGAGCGCGGTGCGGTAGCTGACTTCATAGTCAACCCCTTGGGCCGTTGTCGAAGCCTGGTTCTGCGGGCCGGTCGCAATGGACTGCAGAGTGCCAATGGTGCCCGGAGGCGAACCATCTGGAACCGGATTGCGCGTGACTTGAGCGCAATACGCCTGAACGCCGGCGAAGCATTGCTGCAGCACGTAGGCGAAGCTGGGCGATGCGACAGCGCCTTTGTTCTTGATCCGGTAAAAGTCGATCGACATGCTGAAACCGTCGAACCATGCGGGTTGGTAAACAACGCCAATACCGGTGGTGTTAGCCTTTTCCGACACCAGGGTCGTATTGCCGCGGGTGATCTGGCGGTACTGCGAGCTGGCGTTATTCCGGAACGGATCAGGCGTGGTGTTGTTGTTGCCGATCGGCGGCGAAAACAGATCCTGCAGGTTGGGCGCACGGATGTCGCGTGACTGTGTCAGCCGGAGACGCACGTCGTCGACCACCTGATAGGTCGCGCCGACCTTCCAGGTGGTTTCGAAGCCGGCAACGCTGTAGTCGGTAGCGCGAACGGCCGCGCTGACATCAAGAGAACGCGCCCAAGGGACGTCCTTCACCACCGGCACCAGGACTTCGAGTGCGCCTTCTTTCACGGTCTGTTTGGCGTTAAAGCCCGTCATCTGAGTCGAGAACCAGCCGAAGGTGGCCGAGATCGGATCATTGAATCCGTGGATGGTGTCTTTGCGGAATTCGCCGGAGAGAGCCACCGAGACCGGACCGGCATCAAAGATCTGGAACGGCTCGCCGGTGATGGCGCCGCCGAATACGTTCTGACCGACGGTCTGCGAAAGGCGCGGACCGTCTTGTGTCCAGGCAAAGGCCTCGTTCGACACAACATCCGTGCCGAACACGTTGTAAGGAACGCAACCCGGCATGTCGTTGGTAGCGTTCGTGTCGAAATTGACACGGCAGCCGATGGAGCCGGTGGGAGTACGAACGGCATCGATGGCGGCCATGAAACGTGCCGTGTTCGACTGATACGGAACCCAGAAGCTCTGCTTCGTGATGCCGCGCTGGCCGTAGAAGTTCCACTTCCAGCTGGTATCGGCGGCATCGTGTCCGTCATCAGAATATTTGAGACACGGCGGTGTGTTTCGTAACGGAGGCTCTGGCTCATCTGGGGTTTCAGTTTAAGCGGCAGATTTGATGTGCTGCAAGCGTCGTTGTTCGATGGTTTTGCGTTTGATCTTTTCCC
>CAISTS010000065.1 GCA_903888485.1 uncultured bacterium
ACCACATCGGACACCATATAAGCGGCGGGCAAATCGTTGCAGTCGTCGATGATGTGCACATCGGCGCCCCGCGCGGCGGCATAGCGCATGACGGACTTGCGATGATTGGGGCGGCCGTGATCCTGCCCGACCATGATGCAGCGCACGTCGGTCTCACCCTTGTTCCGGCGCTTCAGCTCGGCGATGGCGTCGATCAGCAGGTCGTGCCCTTTCCAGGCCGTGAGGCGCCCCGGCAGCATCACCACGTGCTGGGACTCCGTCAGCCGCCACTTGGTGGCGAGTTGGACAAGGCGGGTGGACGAAACGTTGTTCGCATCGAACTGGGCGATATCCACGCCGCGGTGGATGACGCGGATACGCTCATCGGGCACGCCGTACTCTTTCATCAGATGCGTGCGGATGAACTCCGAGACGGCGATGACGACCTCGCCTTCGGTCATGACCCGGTTGTAGAGCTTCTTGATACCGAAGGGTCCAAGTCCATAGACACCATGGAAGGTGGTCACGAACGGTACGCCCGCCGCTTTGGCCGCATCGCGCGCGCTCCACGCTGGCGCGCGGCTGCGCGCGTGTACGATCGAAACGCCGTGTGCGCGGATGAAGTCGGTCAGCGTCTCGGCATTCTTCTTGATGGCGAAGGGGTTCTTGGTATCGAGCGGGAGCGTGACGTGCTCCGCTCCGGCGCGTTCGAGCTCGCGCACCATGGGGCCGCCTGAGGAGACCACCAGCGCACGCCAGCCGGCCTGCACCAGGGCCGCGGCCACATCGACCGTGCCGCGCTCGACCCCGCCTGAAATCAGGCTGGGCAGGACTTGCAGAACGGTCCTGGGTGTGGCGGTCACGAAAACTTCCTTGGGTGATGACGGCGCTGTTTGTACATGCTCAGCGCCCTGAAAAAGTAGCAGAATCAGCGCGCCTCTGTTGAAAGATTCGCCTTGGAATCGCCCAGTGGGCGTGGTGTTTAACCCCTATGAGCGAACCGGAATTCCTCGTCCAGGGACCAGAAGCCAGGCTTGCGTATAATCGCCTGAAAGGCCGCGCGGGTGCCCCTGGCGTGGTCTTCCTGCACGGACTGATGTCGGACCGCGGCGGCACCAAGGCCATGGCCCTGGAAGCGCACTGCCGCACCAAGGGTTACAACTTTGTCCGCTTCGACATGTCGGGCCACGGCGCCTCGTCCGGCCGCTTCGAGGATGGTACGCTTTCGCGTTGGACGGCAGACGCCTGCGCCGCACTGGACGCTCTCACGGAGGGGCGGCAAATCCTGGTGGGGTCCAGCATGGGCGGCTGGGTCATGTTGCGCGCGGCGCTGGCTCGGCCCGAGAGAATTGTCGGACTGGTCGGAATTGCTGCAGCACCCGACTTCACCGAGGAGATCTGGGCGCAACTGAGCCCGACGCAACACCGCGACATCGAAAGCAAAGGCATCGTGCAGGTACAGAGCGACTATGACGAGCGTCCTTATCCCATCAGTCGAAGGCTGATCGCGGACGGGCGCGCCTGCTGCCTGCTCAACGGGCCGATCGACATCCATGTGCCCGTGCGGTTGCTCCAGGGCCAGGGCGACACCAGCGTGGCCTGGCAAACGGCACTCAAGATCGCCGATAAGCTGGCAAGCGAAGACGTCAATATTTTGCTCATCAAGGACGGCGATCACCGTTTGTCGCGTCCGCAGGATCTCGCCAAGCTCACCGCGGCGGTCGATGAACTTGCGCAGGTGGCCGCATGAGGTATGCAGCGATTGCTTTGCTGATGGCGTTCGGTGCCGAGGCCGCTGAACTGCCGCTGCCGCTGCAGACGTCGCCAGAGCCGCCGCCGGCAACAGAGACACCCAAGTTGGAGTTTGCGCCGGATCCCGATCTCAGAAACCCTGCCTGGACCTATCAGGAGTGCCTACAGCTCTCGCGCAAGCAGCCCGATAAGGCGCTCGAGATGGCCGGCAAGTGGGTCGGGCTCGGCGGCGGCGAACCGGCGAAACATTGCCAGGCGTTGGCGCTGGTCGGACTCGACGAGTGGGGCGAGGGCGCCACGCGGCTGGAGGAGCTGGCGGCGGTCTCCAAGCAACCGAACAACGTGCGCGTCAACATGCTG
>CAISTS010000066.1 GCA_903888485.1 uncultured bacterium
ACCGAGCACGCGGGCGTTGCGCAGGATGTGGAAGACGGCGTTGGTGATGCCGTCGGGCCGCGCAAGATCGAAACGGTCGCTGTCGACGATCTCGTTGGCGATATAGACGATATCGCGCAGCACCGCGAACAGGTGTTCCTTGACCCCGCGGATCATCTCGCCGTCGACAAACGCGATACCAGGAGCGTGGTGCATTTCGAGTCTGATGCCCCAGGGCTGCTGGACGATCTTGAGATCGAAGTTCTTGTATTTCTCGAACAGCGCGCGCGGATCGTCGCTGTAGCTGCCCGAGTTGAGCACCGCGAGCGCGCATTGGCGGAACATGGGGTAAAGACCGCCCTGGCCGCGATCGAGCAAGCGCTCGACTTCTTCGTGCGAGAGGTTCTCAAGACTGCCGCGCGGCGTGACCCGCGCGTCCACAAATTCGGCGACTTCGACGACGGCTTCGGTCTGGGGCGAGAGCTTGGTGGCGTCGATGCCCTCTTCGATCTGTTCGGACGTTTGTATGGCCATGGCGCCAATCTACCGCAAATACGCCGCGCAGCCTACGCGGCCTGCGTTTGTGCGGCGAATTGTCACAATGTCTGGCCGGCGCGATGGAAAAGGTGATCGGGGGGCAGGCCGGCTTGGGAGCGTTCGTGCATCAGCAGATAGAACCCGTCGATCGCGCGCGCGAAGGCCTGCGCAATGAACAGCGGGCTCGTGTCGCGGTTTTGCGTCAGCTTCTGCCGCAATGCGCCAAGGGCGGCGGGATCGCGGGCGAGAGCGATGGCTTTCGCCTCATAGGCGGCTAGGGAGTCTGTGATCAGCTCGGGCAGGCCGAGCGCCGAGAGGATGCTGGCGGCGACGCGCGCGGGGAATGACTCGCCGCGGCAGGTGAGCAGCGGCAAGCCGACCCACAGCGCGTCGCTGGCGGTGGTGTGGGCGTTGTAGGGCAACGTATCGAGGAACAGGTCGGCCGCACGCTGGCGCGCCAGGTGATCGCCCTGCGGTGCGCGGGCGGCGAAGATCAAGCGGCCGGGGTCAACGCCGCGGCGCGCGGCCTCCCGGCGCAGGTTGGCTCCGGCGGTTGCATTGTCCTCCAGCAGCCACAGCACGCTGCCCGGAACTGCGGACAAGATTCGCATCCACGCATCAAAAATCGCCGGCGTGATCTTGAACGTGTTGTTGAAGCTGCAGAAGACAAAGCCCCGCTCGGGCAACCCGAGCTGCGCGCGGTTGAATACGCGGTCTGACACCGGCCGCAAGCGGTCGTTGGCCTGGTAGCACAGCGGCATGTGCACCAGCTTTTCGGAGAAGTGTGCCTGGTGTTCGCGCGGCGCGATGACCGGGTCGACGATAATGTAGTCGTAAAAGTCCGCGCCCATCGTGCCGGGGTAGCCGAGGTAGTTGACCTGAACCGGCGCTGCGCCCAGCGAGAAGATCTGCGCCGTGCGCGAGTCGTTGGTGTAGCCGGCCAGATCGATAGCGATGTCGATGCCGAGGTCCCGCGCCTGGCGCGCCACGTCTTCATTGGACGCGGCACGTACGTCATAGAAGGTGTCGAAGGCAGCTTCCATGCGCTTGCGCAAGTGATCGCCCGTGTCCGCACCATAAGAGAACGCAAACGTTTCGAACCTGCCGCGGTCGTGAGCTTCGATCATGCCCGCTGCCAGCATCGAGACCGGGTGATTGCGGAAGTCCATGGAGAAGTAGCCGATGCGAATTTTCCCGCTGCGCGGCTGGCGTGGTACGGGGCCTAGAGCAGTATTGGGCGCGCATTCGAACTTCGTCCAGGTCGCGGCGGCGGCGTGATGCAGCGCCGGCGAGTCGACAAGCGAGAGCAGCTGAAAGGGGCCGGTGACTTTTTCGCCCGCGGCAACCTTGGGCAGGAGCGCGGCCAGCTCGGTGTTGAAATCGTCCCACTGACAGACGTGCATGCGTGTATGCAGCAGGGCGCCGCGCAAAAAAGGATAGTCGGGTTTTAGCGCCAGCGCCTGGGCATAGCTTTCAATCGCCTCGGTATGGCGCTGCGCATCGTTGAGCAAGATAGCGCGGTTGAAATAGGGCTCGGCGACCCCGGGCTTGAGCGCAATGGCTTTGGCGTAGCTCTCCAACGCGGCGTCGGTCCGACCGAGCTCCTTGAGGGCGATGGCACGGTTGTTGTAAGCCTCGGCGTAGTCGGGCCGGCGCGCGATCGCTGCGGCGTAACTCTCGAGCGCGGCTTCATACCGCTTGAGATCGCCGAGCACGACGCCGCGGTTGTTGTAGACATCGGCCAGGGGTGTTCCCAGTGCGATGGCGCGGTCGTAGTCGGCCAGCGCCGCTTCGTACTGCTTCATATCCGCATGCACGAGGCCGCGCGCGTTAAAGGCGTCGGCGCCGGTCGGGTTGAGGCGGATCGCTTCGTTGTGGCTGGCGCGCGCGGCATCAAAGCGTTTCAAAAGCCTCAGTGCTGTGCCGCGATTGAAAAACGCTTCGGCATAATCCGGCCTGAGACGCACGGCCACGTCGTAGCTGGCGATGGCCTCTTCGTTGCGGCCCAGTTCGCGCAGCGCATTGCCGCGGTTGCTGAAGGCTTCTGCGGAATTCGGTTTAAGAGCAATGGCACGGTCGTAAGCGGCTACAGCCTCGACATAGCGCCTCAGGTCGCTGAGCGCATTGCCGCGATTGGTGTGTAGATCGGCGAACGTGGAATCGAGGGCGATACCCTTGTCGAAACTCGCAAGGGCTTCTCCCGCCCGGCCGAGGTCGCGCAATACGTTGCCGCGATTGTTATAGGGCGCGGCGAAGTCCGGCTTGGCGGCAATGGCGGCATCGAAGCTGGCGATTGCAGCGTCGAAGCGCTTCTGTTTCCACAGCGTGTTGCCGCGGTTGTTGTAAGGCTCGGGGTTGGCGGGATCGAGCGCGATCGCCCGGTCGTAGTGCGTGATCGCTTCATCGGCGCGGCCGACGTCGGCGAGAGTGTTGCCGAGATTATAGTGTGCGGCAGCGCTATTCGGATCGACCGCCAAGGCGCGACCGATGAGGTCGGCGGCCTGATCGAAAAACCGCGCCTGCGCGGCAATGATGCCGGCGAGGTGCAAGGCGTCGAAATGGCGCGGATCGAGCGCGATGGCTTCCTGGTACAGCGCCCAAGCGCGCCCGGCATTGCCTTGCTGATGCAGCGCCCAGCCTTCGAGGAACTTGGCGTTGCCGGCGCTGTGGGAGTCACTCATCAAACGGATCCAAGCTTGCCCAGATCAACCTTCACGCGCTCCAGAACACCCGGCCAGTCGCCGGGCGTTTTCTGGCGATACAGCGTCGCGGCGTCATACCAGGGCGTACGTTCGCGATCCAGCAGCCAGCGCCAATCGGGATTGGTGGGCAGCAGAATCCACACCGGGCGCGCGAGCGCACCGGCAAGGTGGGCCATGCTGGTATCGACGCTAACGACCAAGTCCATCAAGCTGGCAAGGGCGGCGGTATCGGTGAAGTCAGCGAGACGCTCCCCAAAGTGGCGGACCCCAGATCCTGCGAGCAGCGCTGCATCGGACTCGCGCACGTCCTTTTGCAGGCTGACGTAGTCGGCGCCGCCCGGCAGATGCGCGAGCAAGGTGGCGAGGGGGATGCTGCGGTTGCGATCGTTCTTGTGGCTCGGGTTGCCGCTCCACACGAGACCGATGCGCGGGCGCGCCGGAGCGCCCAGCCTTTCGCGCCACGCCTCAAGCTTTGCGGGCGAAGCCGAAAGGTAGCCGGCAGAGAGCGGAATACTGGAAAGCTCCGTCTTAAAAGCCAAGGGTAGGCTCAGCAGCGGACAGTGCAGATCGAAGGGCGGCGTTGCGTCGCTGCGCGCCACGACCCCGGCAACACCCTCCAGAGACGACAGCAAGGGTACGAGCGCCGCCGGCGCCTCCAATATGACCCGCGCCCCAAGGCGTGCGACGCTGGCGGCGTAGCGGCAGAACTGGATCGCATCGCCGAGGCCTTGCTCGGCGTGCAGCAGAATGGTTTTTCCGGCGAGCGGTTCGCCTTGCCAGCGGGGCTGGGCGAAATTGCGCGGATCGAGATGCGCACTGGGCGCCTTCCAGCGCCACTCATATTCCTCCCAGCCGCGCGCGAAATCGCCGATCTGCAAAAGACAGTTGGCCAGCGCCCAATGGACTTCGGCATCGTCCGGGCGTAGCGCGAGCGCGCGCTCATGACTTTGAAGGGCCTCGCCATGACGGCTCAGGGCGCGCAGCGCGACACCGCGGCTGTTGTGCGCGTCGGCATATGTATGGTCGTGCGAGATGGCGGCGTCGAATGCGGCGACGGCGGCTTCGTGCTGTCCCAGATCGCCGAGCACGCCGCCCTTGTTGTGCTGAGCGTCGAGGTTGGTGGGGTCGAGCGCGAGCGCCCGTTCGGCGCTGGCCAAGGCGTCGGTAAAGCGCTCCAAGTGGCGCAGCGCGTTGCCGCGGTTGATGTGCGCTGTGATTTTTCCCGGATTCAGCGCCAAGGCCTGATCGTAGCTCGCGAGCGCCTCTACGAAACGTTTCAGGTCTTGCAGGATATTGCCGCGATTGAAATGCGCGTCCGCCAGTGCGGGCGCCAAAGCGATGGCGCGGTCGTAGGCCTGGAGCGCGTCGTCAAACCTGCGCAAGTCCTTGAGCGCATTGCCGCGGTTGTTGTGGAAGATCGCATTGCGGGGCTGAAGCGCGATGGCGACGTCGAAGTCGGTGAGCGCGGCCGCTGCATCGGCCTGCGCGCGCCGCGCGTTGCCCCGGCCGTTGCGCGCCTCGGCATAACTGGGCCGCAGCGTAAGCGCCTTTGTGTAGCTCGCTTCGGCATTGCCGAATGCGCCCTGCGCTTGTTGTGCATTGCCGCGATTGAAATAGGCTTCGGGATAATCCGACTTGAGGGCCACGGCCCGGTCGAACAGGTCAACCGCTTCGGCGTGTCGGCCAAGCGCATCCAGCACGACGCCATAGTTATTGCGCAGCGCCGCATTGTCGGGGTCACGCGCCATGGCCTTGGCCAGCAGCGCTGCGCCTTCGGCGGCGCGGCCCGCCTGGAATGCGGCAAGACCGGCGTTGTGCAGGTCACGGGGGCTCGTCATGACGCGGCTACCGCGATGTGATCGGGCGTAAGTCCAGCCCGACAGCGTGCGAGGACCTGGCGGTAGGCGTCTTCCAAACCTCGCGTGTAAGAGGCGATCTCGAAGAGGGGTCCGCTGCGCGCGGCCGTCAATTGACGCCGCATATAGGCAAGCCGCGCCGGATCGTGCGCAAGCTTCACCGCGAGCGCCTCGTAGGCTTCGCGGCTGGCGGTAATCAACTCCGGCAGTCCCGCGGCATTGAGCACGCTGGCGGCGACGCGCGCTGCATAGGACTCGCCGGCGCAGGTCAAAACGGGAAGCCCGGCCCACAGCGCATCGCTGGCGGTGGTATGGGCGTTGTAGGGCAGAGTGTCGAGGAACAGGTCGGCGGCGGCTTGTCGCGCGAAATGATCGGCTTCGCTGACGTGCGGCGCAAAGATCAGCCGTGCGGCATCGACGCCATGACTCATGGCGGCGGCGCGCAAGTTGCGCATGGCGACAGCGTTGCCGCCTGGGAGCCAGAGGACGCTGCCAGGAACCTTTGCCAGGATCCGCATCCACGATGCAAAGCATTCGGGTGTGATCTTGTAACTGTTGTTGTAGCAACAGTACACGAAGCCGGTTTCCGGAAGGCCGAGCTCTGCGCGTCCCGGGCATTTCCCCGCATTGGGGCGCGCGCGGTCATTGGGCTGAAAGTGCGGCAGGTAAATAAGCTTCTCGCAGAAGTGAACGCGTTGCTCTGGTGGCACGACGACAGCGTCGGCAAGCAGATAGTCGAGATGGGGCGAGCCGATGGTCGCGGGAAAACCAAGAGCGCCGATTTGCACGGGCGCGGGGCGATGGGCAAAGATGCCGGCGCGGGAGTCGGTGGTATAGCCGCCAAGGTCGATAGCAATGTCGATACCGAGGCCACGCGCCAGCGCCGCGATTTCGGCGTCGGTCTTGTCCTGCACCTCGATGAAGCGGCCGAAAGCGGATTGCAGCCGAAGGCGCATGGCGTCACCCGTATCGACGCCAAAGGAGAAGGCGGTGATCTCGAACTGGGCCCGGTCGTGATGCTCGAAAATGCCGGCAGCCAGGACCGCGACCGGATGAATGCGGAAGTCCATCGAGAAGTAACCGATGCGGATTTTGTCCGCAGGCGCGCGCAGGGGCGGCGCCGGCGCGGCGGCTGGGTGCTTGTCCCGAGCCCAGATCTCGGCGCAGCGGCGCTGCAGCGCCAGTGAATCGATCAGGCTGAGGACCGGCCACGGCGGTGAGACCGTTTCTCCCGCGGCAATCTTGGCGCAGAGTTCGGCCCGTTCGCGCGGAAGATCGTTCCAATCGCAAATCCGCATACGTGTATAAAGCAACGTGCCGCGCAAGAAATCGTAATCCGGCTTCAGCGCCAAGGCGCGCTCGAAGCTGGCGATGGCGCCCTCGAAGTCGCCGAGATCGCTCTGCGCCATGGCGCGGTTGTGATGGGCTTCGGCGTAGTCGGGCGCCAAAGCAAGTGCGCGCTCGAAACTCGCCCGCGCCCCCGCGTGATCACGCAGCGCCATGAGCGCAACGCCGCGATTGTTGTAGGCGACAGGGTGATTGGGTTGCAGTGCAATCGCTCGGTCGTAGGCGGCGATGGCCTCGGGAAAGCGGCGCAGATCCTCGAGCGCATAGCCGAGGTTGTAGTGCGCGCCGGCATGGTTTGGATCGACCGCGATGGCGCGCGTCATGAAAGTGACGGCGTCCGCGAACGCGCCGCGCTGGGCGGCGATGACCCCCAGCAGGTGCAAAGCGCCGAACTGGCGAGGGTCGCGTTCGAGCACCTTGTGGTAAACCGCCGCCGCCTGGTCGAGCGCACCGGATTGCTGCAAAGCAAAGCCTTCGCGCAGTTGGTCGGCGATCGTCGGGATGGAGGAGGCGTTCATGCCTGAGCGGGCGCAATCGTGATGTGGTCGGGCGCGCGCCCCTCGTGAAGCCGCGCGTGTATCTGAATGTACGCCGCCTCAAGGTGGTGCGTGAACCGCGCCGTGTCGAACAACGGCGCGCTGAGGCGGCTTTGATCCAAATGCGTTCTCATGACTTTAAGGCGCTCGGGCGTGCGCGCAAGACCGATGGCCAAGGTTTCGTATTGCGCCGCGCTCGTGGCGGTGAGGCCCGTCAAGCCCGCCGCCGCGAGCAAGCTGGCGCCGACACGACCGGCGTAACAGGCCCCGGCTTGCGTCAGCACGGGCAAGCCCGCCCACAAGGCGTCGCTGGCGGTGGTATGTGCATTATAGGGCAAGGTGTCGAGGAAAAGGTCGGCGGCACGAAAGCGCGCGAGATAATCCTCTGCCGCCACGCGGCCGGAGAAAATCAATCGCTCCGGGGCAACGCCTTGCGCGGCGGCCTCGCGCCGCAAATTGGCGACCGCCATGTCATTGCTTGCTGCGAGCAACAGCACGCTGCCTTCTACCGCCGTGAGAATGCGCATCCAGCTTGCGAAGGTGTCCGGCGCGGTTTTGTAGGCGGCGTTGAGACTGCAATAGACGAAGGCGTTTTCGGGTAAACCCAGCGCCGCGCGCGGCATGGCGACTGTCGGCACCGGACGATGGCGGTCGTTGGCCTGGAAGCACGGCAGGGCGATCACTTTCTCGGCATAGTGCGGCCGGGCCGTCTCGGGGATCAACACATTGTCTGCGATGATGTAGTCCATGAACGGCGCGCCTAGGGTGCCGGGATAGCCAAGGTAGTTCACCTGGATCGGCGCTGCACGCAGGGCAAAGACGCCGGTCCGTGCGCCATCGGTGTATCCGGCCAGATCAATCGCGATGTCGATTTCCATGGCGCGCGCCTGCAGGGCGATCTCACGGTCGGATGCGGTGCGCACTTCGACAAATTGGTCGAAGGCGGACCGAAGACGCTTGCGCATGGCATCGCCGGTGTCCGGGCCGTAGGAGAACGCGAAGATCTCGAAGCGCGCCCTGTCGTGGGCTTCGAACAGTCCGGCGGTTAGCGTCGCGACCGCGTGCTGGCGGAAGTCCCGCGAGAAATAGCCGATGCGGATTTTATCTCGCCGCGCGCGCCGGGGCACCGGCCCCAGCGCGTCGTCGGGCGGACAGTTGGCGCGCATCCAGACTTCCGCGGCGCGGCGGTGCAGGGCCGCTGAGTCGCTCGTGACCAACAACGGAAACGTTGTGCTCGCTTTCTCGCCCCGCTGAATCGCCGCTTCTATCGCGGCCAATGCGGCTTTGAGTCCGCGCCAGTCGCACATCAGGCTACGTGTGTGCAATTGCGCGCCGGCAAGGAAAGCGCGGTCGGGCTCCAGCGCCGCCGCTTTGTCATAGGCGGCGGCTGCACCGGCGTAGTCCTTGAGCCCGATCAGCACTGCGCCGCGGTTGTTGTGCGCATCGGCGTAGTCGTCTTTGAGCGCGATCGCCTTGTCATAGGCTGCTAGCGCTTCATGGAGCTGACCAAGCGCGGCGAGCGCAAGGCCGCGGTTGTTGTGCGCTTCGGCGAAATCCGGCTTCAAGCTCAGCGCTCGCGCGTAGGCCCCGAGTGCTTCGTCGGTGCGGTTCAAAGCGGCGAGCGCAAGGCCCGTGTTGTTCCACGCGCCCGCGAAGTCGGGCGCGAGGGTAAGGGCCTTGTCGAACGCATCCCGCGCCTCTTCGCTGCGCCGCAGTTTGCCGAGCACGATGCCGCGATTGTTATGAGCTCCCGCATAGTCAGGCTGAAGCGCCAGCGCTGCGTCGTACGCGGCGAGGGCTCCTGCGTCGTCCTGGAGCGCGGCGAGCGCAACGCCGCGATTGTTGTGCGTGGCGGCATCGGGTTTCAACGCCAGCGCGCGGTCATAGCTTGCGACGGCATCGCGCGCGCGGCCCAAAGCCCAGAGGGCTTCTCCGCGTTGGCTCCAAGCGCTAGCGTTGCTGGCCTCGCGCGCGAGCGCCGCGTTTGTCGCGGCAAGCGCGGCCTCATGGCGGCCGAGCTGGGCGAGAACGAGCGCGTGATTAAGGCGCGCGGCGGGATTTTGCGGCAGCACCGCGATGGCTTTGCCGATCAGATCGTCCGCTTCTTTGATCTTGCCGGTCTGCAGCGCCACGACGCCTAAAAGGTGCAAGGCATCGAAGTTCGCCGGTTCACGCGCGAGTACCTGGCGATAGCGCGCGGCCGCTTGCGCAAGGGCGCCGGCGTTGTGCAGGGCGATGGCTTCGTCGAGGGGGTCCATGCTGGGAAAGTAACAATAAAGCCGGTGCATCGGCAAAATGGCGCTTGCGGCGCGAGGGGGCGGGAGTATCGTGGCGAGGTCAACGGTACCCCTTCCGTCACGATTGAGGTGCACAAATGACCCTGACTCGCCGTAACGCCATCATTGCCTCTGGATCGACCCTAGCGGGGCTGGCGCTGACCGCCGGCACCTCTCCCGTCCAGGCCCAAGCGCAGACTCCCGCCCAAAGCAAACCCGCGGAATCCTGGCCCGATACGCTGGTTGAGCGCCCACGGCGCGAAGGCTTTCCTGTTCCCTTGCCGCTCAACGCGGACGGCTCGGCGCCCGAGCATCCGGAAAGCGCCGCTGGTCCCATCGTCGGCCGGTTGATGTGGCGTACGGCCGACCGGCTGCCGCCCAAGATCGAGGGCGATTTCCGCAAGATGGCCATCAAGGTCGATACGCGCGGACTCGGTAAGCTCGGCGGCACGCTGCGGTTCGGCGATCTCGAGAAGCTGCCGCGCGTCTCGCATACGTTCCTCATGCAATGCGGCGCGGCCGAGCCGCACGGCATTGTTAAATGGACGGGCGTCAAGTTCGCCGACTTCGCCGACACGCTTGGCCTTGCGCAAGGCACGCACTACTGCCGCTTCATCGCGTCGGACAAGCACTATGTCGATGAGGACATGCAGACGCTGCGCCATCCGCAGGTGATGCTGGCCTGGATGATGAACGACAAGCCGATGCCGCTCGAGCACGGCGCGCCGCTGCGGTTGGTCATTCCCTTCCGCTACGGCAACCGCAGCCTCAAGGGGATCCAGGAGATCATGTTTGGGACCCCGGGCTTGCCACCGCCGCCTGCGGCCTAAGACGAGGCTTTGTAACAGAGCTTTGAAGCAAGGCCGGCCCTAGCGCCGGCCTTATTCTTTATGTCGACCGGCTGTTACTGAACCTGATGCGTAGGTTAAGATGGCGCCCGCTGGGACAACCTTGAAAATTTCCCATGGGGAGAATCGCATGATGACCTTCCGGAAACTGGCCGTTGTTTGCGCTGTATCCGTTTTTGCGCTGAATGGCGCCCTCGCCCAGGACAAGCCCGCGGCGCCTTTCACGCCTCAGTCCGGCCAGGCCGGCAAAGACGTCGTATGGGTGCCGTCGCCCCAGGCCCTGGTCGACAAGATGCTCGACATGGCGCAAGTCACGAAAGACGACTACCTCGTCGATCTCGGAGCCGGCGACGGGCGCACGGTGATCACCGCCGCCAAGCGCGGCCTGCGCGCCCACGGCATCGAATACAATCCGCAGATGGTCGCGCTCGCCAAAGACAACGCCAAGAAGGAAGGCGTTGCCGACCGCGCCACCTTCGTCGAAGCCGACATCTTCGTCTCCGATTTCTCCAAGGCCTCGGTGATCACGCTCTTCCTGCTGGAGGGGCTCAACGTCAAACTGCGCCCGACGCTGCTCCAGATGAGGCCCGGCACGCGCGTGGTTTCCAACTCTTTCCGCATGGGCGACTGGCAGCCCGACGAGACCTTCAACGTCACCGACAACTGCACGAGCTGGTGCACGGCGCACAAATGGATCGTGCCGGCGCAGGTCGGGGGCACCTGGAATCTTCAGGGTGGCAATCTCTCGCTGCTGCAAAGCTACCAGATGCTGCAAGGCACGCTCACGGTGGGCGGCAAGGCGATGCCCATCAGCGACGCCAAGATGACTGGCGCCGATATCAGCTTCACCGCCGACGGCAAGCGCTATACCGGCCGTGTCGAAGGTGCGGCGATCAAGGGCAGCATCCAGGGCGGCGGTTCCTGGAGCGCGACGCGCGCGTGACGCCCGCTTGAAGAACGTCGCGCCAGGGTGGCCCATGTCCATAGGACGTAGGCCATCCCGGCGGCACCTTCAGCTGTGTCTTCACAAGGCGGGCCATCCGGCGTAAGTCCTGATGATGGTCAGGGTCGCGGACGCTGCGCAGATTCGGGAAAAACTTCTGGAAGGCTTTGCCCTGCAACAGCAGGGCGACCTTGCGCGCGCCGCCGCCAGCTATCGCGAAGTCCTGGCCATGGACCCCGCAAACTTCGACGCGCTGCAACTCTCTGGCGTCATTGCCGCGCAGACCGGCGAGCTCAGCGCGGCCGCCGCGCTGATGTCCCAGGCCGTCGCAGTCAATCCGGACAATGCCCCGGCGCATTATAATCTGGGCTACATCCGCGAAGAGCTGAAGGATTATGCCGGCGCGCTCAAGGCCTACGACAACGCGCTCGGCGCGCAGCCGGGCCATGTTCTTGCGCACAACAATCGCGGCATCGTCCTTAGCGCCCTCAGCCGCCCGGGTGCAGCCTGCGAGAGTTTCGATCGGGCCATCGCCCTGCAGCCGGACTTCGCCGAAGCCCACAACAACCGCGCCTATGCACTGGCCGCGTTAGGCCGCCGCGCCGATGCCGTCGCCGCTTTCGCGCGCGCTATCGCGCTCAAGCCTGACTATGCCGAAGCCTTCAAGGGCCGGGGCTCCGCTTTGGCCGAGATGCGCCAATATGCGGCCGCGCTCGCCGACTATGACAAGGTCCTGACACTTCAACCCGCTGCCGAAGTCTGGAACAACCGCGGCGTGGTCCTGAGCGAACTTGGCCGGCACTCAGAGGCCTTGGCCAGCTATGTCCAGGCCGCGGCGCTGAAACCCGACTACGCCGAGGCGCACTACAACCAAGGACTTGCCCTCAACGATCTGATGCGCCCCGGGGACGCAGCCGCGTGCTTTGCGCGCGCCGCTGCCCTCCAGCCCGACTATCCCTTTCTCACCGGCGCCCGGCTGCATACGCTGATGCGTCTTTGTGATTGGCGGAACCACGAGGCCGATATCGCGGCGTTGAAAGCCGGGCTCGAGCGGGGCGCGCGGGTCAGCGCACCTCTTGCCGTCATCGCTGCCCTGGACTCGCCCGCCCTTCAGCGCCGGGTGGCTGAGATATGGACCGAGGCGGTCTTTCCGCGGAACGACGCGCTCGGACCCATTGCGCCGCGTGCGCGGGGCGGCAAAATCCGTATCGGCTACTTCTCGACGGATTTCCGGTTGCACCCGCTTGCACTGCTGACGGCCGGGCTGTTCGAAGCTCACGACCGCGCAAAGTTCGAAGTCTATGCCTTCTCCTGCGGGCCCGACACCGGCGATGCCATGCGCCGCCGTCTCGACGCCGCCTTCGACCGCTTCATCGATATCAGGCACATGACCGACACCGAGGCTGCGGCACTGGCGCGCGCCAGCAATCTGGACATCGCTGTCGATCTTGCCGGCCATACCATCGACGCGCGCACCGGCGTTTTTGCGTTGCGCGTCGCCCCCGTGCAGGTGAGCTACCTCGGCTATCCCGCAACCATGGGCGCGGACTATATCGACTACCTGCTGGCCGATGGCATCGTGGTGCCGGGGGCCCTGCACCAGCACTACGCCGAGCAGGTTGTCACGCTGCCGCAGTTTCAGGCCAACGATCACTCGCGCAGTATCGCCGCGCGGGCTTTCACCCGTGCCGAGTGCGGATTGCCGGAGGCCGGCTTCGTCTATTGTTGTTTCAACAATGGATTCAAGATCACACCGGACGTGTTCGACAGTTGGATGCGCATCTTGAGCGCGGCGCCCGGCAGCGTGCTCCTGCTCAACGCCGAGAACACCGAAGCCTCCAGCAACCTGCGCCGGGAAGCGGCGGCGCGCGGCATCGATCCGGCGCGTTTGGTCTTCGCGCCGCGTCTGCCTGTGCCCGAGTATCTCGCGCGATTTTCAGTCGCGGACCTCTTCCTCGATACACTGCCCTTCAATGCGGGCACCACGGCCAGCGACGCTCTGTGGACGGGCCTGCCCGTGCTGACGCGGGCCGGCGAAGCCTTCGCGGCGCGCATGGCGGCGAGTTTGCTCGCCTCGCTCGGTTTGCCCGAGCTGGTCACGGACACCGCTGCCGCTTACGAAGCTCTGGCCATCGCCCTTGCCCGCGATCCGGCCCGCCTCGGCGATATCCGCCAGCGGCTTGCCCTCAATCGGATGTCTGGGCCGCTGTTCGACATCGCCGCCTTCGCGCGTCACCTTGAAGGCGCTTATACGATAATGGTCGACCTGCATCGTGCGGGCCGGCCCCCGGAGCCAATCGTCGTCGGACGCCTATAAAATGAAAGCCGCACAGCAGGTTCTCCACGACGTCTTCGGCTACAGCGCTTTTCGCCCGGGCCAAGCCGAAATTATCGATTTGCTGGTATCGGGACAGAACGTCCTCGCAGTCATGCCGACGGGCGCGGGCAAATCCATCTGCTACCAGATCCCCGCAGTGATGGGCGCGCGGCTGACGATTGTCGTCTCGCCCCTGCTTGCGCTGATGGATGATCAGGTTGCCGCCCTGCGCACCAATGGCGTCGATGTCGCCTGCGTACATTCCGGCCTCACGCGCGAGCAAAACATCGATGAATGGCAGAAGGTTAAGAACGGCGCAAAGCTGCTCTACCTTTCGCCCGAGCGGCTGATGACCGAACGGATGCTGAATGCTCTTGCGGCGCTACAGCCGGCGATGTTCGTCGTCGATGAAGCGCACTGCATCTCAAAATGGGGCGCGAGCTTTCGCCCGGACTACGAAAACCTATCGCGACTGCCGGAGCTGTTTCCCGAAAGTGTGATCGCCGCCTTCACGGCGACCGCCGACAAAGCGACCCGCGGCGACATCGCGGCGAAACTTTTCCGCGGGCGCGGGCAGATCATCGTACAGGGGTTCGATCGTCCCAACTTGCGTCTGACGGTCGCCAGCAAAGCTAGCTGGAAGCCGCAACTGATGAGATTCCTCGAAGACAAAACCGGTCAGGCGGGAATCGTGTATTGCCTGTCGCGCAAGTTCACGGATGAAGTGGCCCTCTACCTCAAGGAGCAAGGGCTGAACGCCATCTCGTACCACGCCGGTCTCACTGCCGAGCAGCGCAAGATCAACCAGGACCGCTTTATGACTGAGGATGCCGTGGTGATGGTGGCTACCATCGCCTTCGGCATGGGCATCGACAAACCCGATATCCGCTATGTCTGTCACCTCAATCTGCCCGGCAGCATGGAGGCTTACTATCAGGAGATCGGGCGCGCGGGCCGCGACGGAGCTCCAGCGGAAACCTTGCTGCTGCACAGCCTGGGCGACATGGGGCTGCGCCGTCAGTTCATCGCCAATGAAGGCGACGAAGCGCACCGCCGGCGCGAGCATCATCGCCTTGATGCGCTGCTGGCGTACTGCGAAGCGTCGGAATGCCGCCGCGTCGCGTTGCTCGCCTACTTTGACGAAGCCTCAGGCCCCTGCGGCAATTGCGACAATTGCCTCTCGCCGCCGACCCTCATGGACGGCACCGATCGGGCAAAGTCCCTACTGTCGACAATTTCGCAGACAGGCCAATTTTTCGGTGCCGGCCATCTCATCGACATTCTGCGCGGTGTCGACACACAAAAGGTCCTGGAGCGGCGGCACCACAACCTTGCGACGTTCGGGGAGGGGAAACCGTGGGCCAAAGACGAGTGGACGGTATTCGTCCGGCAACTTGTCGCCGGGGGTTTCCTCAGTATCAATGTCCAGAAATACGGCAGCCTTGAACTCACCCCGCGCGGGCAGGCGCTCTTGTCCGGCGCTCAATCCTTCGCCTACCGCGCCGATGTCAGAGCGCGGACGGAGCGCAAGGCCAATAGGAAGGACACCCTTCAGCCGGTCGAACCGGCGGACGTCTCCCTGCTCTCGCAACTCAAGACTCTCCGCTTGGGCCTCGCGCGGGCCCGCAATGTACCGGCCTACGTCATCTTTCCGGATTCGACATTGATCGAATTGGCCCGGGAGCGGCCCACAACACTGGACGGCATGTCTGGGATCAATGGCGTTGGGCCCAAGAAGCTCAAGGAATTCGGACCGACGTTCTTGCGGGCTATTACAGAGACGCAGCAATAGCGTCCCCCCGCCGGCACCCTGGGGCCTCCACCACAGGCCCGGCAAGTGGCCCTCAAAAGTGACTCAGGCTGGCATCAGGCCGCCCGAGGAAGTAAACATGACGCGGGATTTCGCGAGCAACGTCATGCTGCGTTTTCGAAAGTGGGGGTTCATGTTCCGTTGCGGTGTTCGTCAGACGCGTACCAACCCGCGTCTGCTTCCCTTCTTTCTGCTTTTGGCCCTGTTAGATGCGCGCGACGCAGCGGCGCAACGCGCCGCCGACAATGCGCTGGTGGCCGCCGAGGACGCCTTCGGCACCTCGGTCGGCAATGAAAGCGTCGGCCTCTACGGCGTCGGCATGGTGCGCGGGTTTAGTCCCGTGGATGCCGGCAACGTGCGCATCGAAGGCCTCTACTTCGACCAGAAGGCGGGCCTCGGCAGCCAGATCGTGCGCGGATCTACCGTGCGCGTTGGCGTGACCGCGCAGGCCTATCCGTTTCCGGCGCCCACGGGCATCGCCGATTACCATCTGCGCCTGCCGGGTGACGACGTGGTGCACAGCGTGGTGGCCGGCATCGGCCCTTACGACTTCTACTCCCTGGACCTCGTCAGCCAAGTGCCGTTGATCGACTCCAAACTCGGGTTGGTCGCGGGCGCCAGCATCAGTCACGACTCCCCGCGCGAGTGGGTGGCCGATTCGATCACCTGGACCGGCGGCGCGCTCTTGCACGGCAAGCCAAGCGACAGCATGGACGTCACGGCCTTTTGGAGCCGTGCCGAGATGCGCGATCAGGAGGTCCGTCCGGTAATCTATACCAACGGCACGCTCCCGCCCGAATTCAGCCGCCGCGCCTATTTCACCCAAGAGTGGGCCGATCAAGAGACACGCGACACCAACTTTGGGATCACTTCAACCATCACGCCGGCGTCGGGCTGGTCGATCCGCGCCGGTGTGTTCCGCAGCCGCGCCGCTGTGCCCGAAAGCCATTCGATCTCGTTTCGCAACACCCAGCCCGATGGGTCGGCGCAGGTCGAAGCGCTCGCCGATCCGCCGAGCTATGCCGGCTCCTACTCGGGCGAGGTGCGCGTCTCGCGCCGGTTTATCGAGGGCGAGCGCGCCCACACCTTCCATATCGCGGTGCGCGCGCGCGATGCGCGGCGCGTCTTTGGCGGCGGCGATGACGTCGTCCTCGGGCCAGGCCGCATCGCGGTCTATACGCCCTTTCCGGAGCCGGTGTTCGTCTTTGGCCCGCAGCGCAAAGACGTCGTCAAGCAGGGCACGGCCGGACTCTCTTACGGCATCAACTGGCTGGGCATCGGCGAGTTCAGCGCCGGCATCCAGAAGACGCACTACACCCGCAGCCTGTTGCCGTTCGGCGGCGGCGCGGTACTGACCAAATCCACCAGCAGTCCGTGGCTCTACAACGTCACCGCCGCCATCAACCCGACCAGTGCGCTCGTCTTCTACGGCGGTTACACGCGTGGCCTCGAAGCCTCGAGCGTTGCGCCCGAAAATGCCACGAACCGTGGCGAGGCTTTGCCCGCCAACATCACCCGCCAGATCGATGCGGGCATTCGCTATCAGTTCGGTCCGAGCTTGCGCGCCGTCGCGGGCGTCTTCGAGGTGAGCAAACCATACCTCGACCGCGACACGACAAGCCTGTTCCGCGCGGTCGGACGCATTCGCAATCGCGGCGTCGAGGCCTCGGTCACGGGAACGCCCATCCCCGGTTTGACGGTGGTCGGCGGCGCGGTGCTGATCCAATCGCGCGTCTCGGGTCTGACCGTGGACAATGGCCTCATCGGCAAAGTGCCGCCCGGCGTGTGGTCGCGCACGCTCAGCCTCAGCGTGCAGTACGGTCCCAAGGCGTGGAACGGCCTGTCACTCGAAGCGGACGCCGACAACCGCGGCGACTACTTCGCCGACCGCCGCAACACTTTCAAAGTCCCCGCCGAGACGATGCTGAATCTCGGCGCGCGCTACCGCTTCCAGATGGCCGAATCACCGGCCACCTTGCGCGTACGCATAGAGAACGTGACCAACGACTACAACTGGCATGTCCATGCGCCGGCGGGCGGCTGGTTCCATGCCCAAGCGCGGCGGCGCTACTCGGCGCGGCTGTCGGTGGACTTCTAGAAGCTAGTCGTTGCAAGCCACGGTCTTGCCCAAAGGCATCGGATAATTGCCGACGATCCTCCAGCCGTCGGTGTCGCGCAAATACACGAGCGTCTCGTTCAGTTGCGCGATGACCTTGTTGTCCTTGTCATAGCGGTTGTAATTACCGCTCAGGAACGCGACGGTCGGGCTGAGGACGCAGACGGTGGGATCGATGAACATCGATTTTGCCCAACCGACCTTCTTGAGGTTAGTGAAACTATTACCGAAGCTTTCCTGCACCGCCGCAGTGTTGTCGCCGCGAATGCCTCTCGGTCCAACCGCGACCGACATGCTGCCGTAGCTTTTTTCGGCGACCGACTTGGCATCCGAGTTGGAGAAATAAACCAGATACTGATGAGCGGCTTTAATGACATCCGCCTTGATCTTTGCCGTTTCTTCCGCGCTCAGCGGCTGGACCACCACCTGGGCCGACGCGGGCGCGCCCGCAATACAAAGTGCAATCGCAAGCGTACCGATGAGATGCTTCATGATATCTCTCCCTCATGTGAATGAACTTGGCCGAGTAGTCCGACTGATGCACACGCGCGCGAGAATGCAAAGGGGCATCGTAAAACACCTCACCCCGGCGCTGGCTTTGCGAGTATGGCACGAGACCGCGCTTTTGAAGAGGTTCTTGGAGAGATTATGACCTCGGAGCCCGAAGTTTATGAGGCCACGATATTGCCGTCGAGCAGGCCGATGCGGCGCGAACAACGCGCCGCGATATGCTCGTCGTGCGTAGAGATGATGAAACTTGCGCCGGTAGTTTGATTGATCTTCTGTATCAAATCCATGACCTGGTCAGCCGATTTCCGGTCAAGATTTCCGGTCGGCTCATCTGCTAGGACGAGGGCTGGGTTGTTGATCAGCGCCCGCGCCACAGCAGCACGTTGGCGCTGTCCGCCCGACATCGCCGACGGGCGGTAATCCAAGTGGTCGGATAAGCCGACGGCATTGAGCAGCTCGGTGGCCCGCGCGCGCATCGCGCGTGTTTCGCGGCCCGCAGCGGAAGCTGCCGGCATCATGACGTTTTCCAGCGCCGTGAGATCGGACAACAGGTGATGAAACTGGAAAACGAAGCCGAGATGGCGACTGCGAAACTCCGTGCGTTGGGCGTCGCTGGCGCGCATAAGGTCGACGCCCAGCATGTCGTGGCTGCCGCCGCTCGCGCGCATCAGCGTCCCGAGGATCGTCAGCAAGGTGCTTTTGCCGGAACCGGATGGGCCCAACAGGGCCACCATTTCAGCGCGCCGAATGGAGAGATCGATGCCTCTCAGAACTTGCGTCTCGGTTTCCTCCCTTCCAAAGCTCTTGGTAAGACCGCACACGGTAACGATGGCTTCTGCCGTCATGATCCGATCACCTCAACCGGATCGATCCGGGAGGCACGCAGCGCCGGCTGGATCGACGCAAGCGCACCGGCCAGCGTGGTTAGCACCACCGCAACCAGGAACCCACCCTGCGCTTGATCGATCGGCAGTCCGCCGCGCGCGACCTGCGCCACCGGAGGCAGCGGCGCGAGCGCGAGCCAGGTCACGCCCGTGCCGACCAGGGCGCCGATCAAGCCAATCAGCGTCCCTTCAAGCACGAAGATCGAGACGACGAAGGTCTTGCCGGCGCCCATGGCGCGCATGATGCCGATCTCCGATTGGCGCCGGACGACGGACAGTGACATGGCGCTGGTGATCCCGACCATTATTGTCACAAGCGCGAAGATCTTGATGATCGTCCCGGTGCGAGCCTGTGCGTCCAGGCCCTCAAAAAGCTGGGTGTTGTCCTCCGTCCACGCGGTCGCCTTCAACGCGGTCGCGCTGCGCAGTCGCGCGGCAATCCGGGGCGCATCGATGGCAGGCTGCACCTTGATTTCGATTCGCGAAATACCCGTCGGCAGGTCGAATAGCGCGCGGGCGGTGGAAAAGTTCATGTAGACGGCCTGCCGGTCCGCGCTCGCCACGCCCAGTGTAAAGATACCCCCGATATGCAGACTGCGCGCCCGTCCGCGGTCCGACGTGAGACGCACGATTTGTCCCACCCGCAGGCCCAAGTCCCTCGCGAGGCGGCTGCCGATCAGGATGCCGTCGGCCAGCAAGTCACTGCTTCCTTCCACGATCGCCGCGTCGATGTCGGCGATGGCGGACAGTTTCCCCGGCATGACGCCGATGACGCCGACGGAGGCTACGGCCTGACCGCGTTCGACAAAAGCCGCGCCGCGGATTTGCGGCGAGACGAATGTGACGCCCGGCGTCTGTTCGGCGATCGGAATCGCCGGCTGCCATATGGAAATCTGATTCCGGCGGCTGAGGTCCTTTTGCAGCACGACAAGCGCGCCGATACTTGGCACCAGGACCGCGGGATCATGATCGGGCTCTTCAAGGACGATGTGCGGAATACTGCCTACGGTCCGCAGTGTCAGAAGCGTCGCGAGGCCGCCGATGAGCGCGCTCATGAAAATGAACACGGCTACGCCCAGGGCCACGCCCAACATCAGCAACGCTGTTTGGGCCGGGTGGCTGAAGAGATGGCGGAGTGCCAACTTAACGGCATAGGCATTCATATCAGTTCGTGATCCGCACCTTTTCGCCGGGCTTGGCGGCGGCGGGGTCCGTGAGGATGCGTTCTCCGCCTTCGATCCCGGACGCAACGATCACCTGCTCTGCGGGCCACTCGACGAAGGTGATCACGCGCTCGCGTACGATGCCGTCGGCGCCGGCGACGAGCACCGACGCTTTTCCGCCGGCCGTGCTGATCGCGCCGCGCGGGATGCTAATCGCATCTGCCCGCCGCTCGATGAGGAAGTTGATTGTCACAGTCAGCCCCGCGGGCGAATCGAGAAGGCCATTGTTGAGCGCGAGACGGACATCGCGAGAGCCGGTGGCCGGATCGACGCGCGGTTCGACGTGCAGCACCTTGGCGCGCAACGTCTCCGTTTGGCCCGGCAGGCTGATCAAGGCTTCCATCTCCGGGCGGATTTCCGCAGCGTAAGTTTCGTCCACCTCCGCGGTGAGCTCAGGATTGGAGAGATCGGCCAGCCGGTAAATCACGTTTTCGGGGCTGACCGTCTGACCGGGATCGACCGGCCGTTCCAGGATCACGCCGGCAAAGGGCGCGCGCAGCACGCGCCGCTCGCGAAGTTCCCTTGCTTGTGTCAATGCCGCGCGCCGCCGGTCCAATTCCTTAGAGCCTTCTTCGACGGCAAGGCGCTTCTGTTCGACATCCCGGCCGGCCGCGAATTCTCCCAGCGCCTCGTAGCGGGCAAGGTCGCGCCGTGCCTGCGCGAGGGTTGCCTGCTGCGCCTGCACCGCGGCCTGAGCCACAGTGATCGCTGCAGCTTCCGGTCCATCGTCGACTCTTGCGAGAATATCGCCCTGGTCCAAGCGATCGCCGACATCGAAAGGCAGCGCGACGAGCGCGCCGCCGAGGGCGGGGCGGATGTCGACCTGCAGACGGGGCCGGATGCGACCGTTGACGGCAAGAACGCGCTCCGCGGGACCACGTGCGGCGGTGTAGACGGCAACCTCCTTCGCGCGTGGACCGGCGGCGAGGTAGGCAACCAGGGCGGCGCCCGCAATCACGACCGCAGCGATCAGAATGAAGCGCGCATGCCCCTGTGTTTTCACAACCCTGCCTCGACCATCAGGCGTATGGCGTCCGCCCGCGTGGGCGCGCCCAGGGCCCGCAACGCGTCGGCGATGTGCATTTTGACGGTTCGTTCACTGATGTTCATGTCGAAGGCTATCTGTTTGTTAGGTTTTCCGGACGCCATCTTCTTCAAGGCCTCGCGCTGGCGCGGCGTCAATTTTTCAATCTCGGCCAGCGCCGCCTTGCGCCGCGGATTTGCACGGGCCGAAGCGTCTTGGATGACCTCGACCTGAGACCCCAGGAAATATTCGAGCTCGCCCGTGGCATCGAATATCGGCGCCACCATGACAGCGTTTCGGAACGGCTTCCCATCTTTCTTGTAGTTCACAATCTCCACCATGACCGGCCGGCGCGCCACGATACCTTGGCGCAGCAGCGACGTAAGGTCCGGTTCCGTCTCCGGCCCCGCCAGAAAGCGGCAGTTCCGGCCGATGATTTCCCCGCGACTATATCCGGTCAAATCCACGAACGCTTGATTGCAGTCAACGATGGGATTGTCCTTAAGACGCGGATCGCTCACGACGGCGGCAATCGGACTGGCGGCAATCATATCGGCGAGGGCCTTTATCCGGTCCGATACTCCCATGCGCTTAGCTTCCATTCGGCTCGCCGCCAACCTGTCTCTTCGGACATATAGAAATCATCCACGCCGCACGTGCATAGATACCGGCCTATGTGGGGGAAGGTCAATTTTCCCCCAAGCGGCGCCCGGTAGCCCCCGGCGGGTTTGTAACGAGACGGATGATCCTATGAATCACATTGCCCACACAGTCCGAGAGCCCGTCGACGACGGCAAGGCGTTTGTGCCCGATGACGTCAAGGACGCCGTCCGTACGCTGCTGCGCTGGACCGGCGACGACCCGGCGCGCGAAGGTCTCATCGACACGCCTGCGCGTGTAGCGCGCGCCTGGCGGGATTGGTGCCGTGGCAACCGCGAAGATCCTGCGGTGCATCTTGACCGCACATTCGAGGAGGTTGGCGGCTACAACGAAATCATCGTCCTGCGCGACGTGCCATTCCACTCCCACTGCGAGCACCATATGGCGCCCATCGTCGGAAAGGCGTCGATCGCCTATCTGCCGAAGAACCGCGTCGTTGGAATCTCAAAGCTGGCGCGTGTCCTTCACGGCTACGCGGCGCGCCTTCAAGTGCAAGAGCGTCTTACCGCCCAGGTCGCCCAATGCATCTGGAACCATCTCCAACCGCAAGGCGTCGCTGTGCTGATCGAGGGGACGCACGGGTGCATGGCCAGCCGCGGGGTTTCCACCCCCGACGTGTCGATGGTCACCAGCCGGATGCTGGGATGTTTTCTGGACGATGTTGCGAGTCGGAAAGAAGTGCTGGCCCTGATGGGGCGATAAAGCGCGCTGCGTCTGCAATTTTTCCGGTGGTTACATGAAATTCGGAATCATCGGTGCGGGGCTGAGTGCTCTAACCTGCGCCGGGGAGCTACGCGCGGCCGGCCACGACGTCGTGCTTTTCGACAAGGGGCGAGAACCCGGCGGCCGCATGTCTACGCGCGGCATGGCGACGCGCTTCGGCGAAGTGCGGATCGACCATGGCGCGGCCTGCTTTGACGCGGTGGGGACCAACTTCCGCGCCGCTGTGGCTGCGTGGCGGCTCGAGGGGCTGGTCGTGCCTTGGCCCGCGGGGGGTCCCAATGCGTGGCTGGGTATTCCCGATATGGCGTCGCTCATCGCGCGTCTGGCCGCGCGTTATGAAGTGAGGTGGCACACGTTCGTTAACGGGATGACGCGCGATGCACATGGCAACTGGCACATCTCAAGCGATCACGGCCCTCACGGCCCGTTAGATGCGGTTATCACTGCCGTGCCGGCCGAGCAGGCTGTGCCGTTTCTGGCCCTCTACGATCTTGAAATGGCGCGCATAGCGTCCGGCGCGCGGAGCCGCCCATGCTGGGCTGGACTGTTCGTCTTTCAGGACGCGTTGCCCGCGGCGTCGCTTATCGTCCGCACTGAGGGGCCCATCGCGCTGGCGGTATGTAACCGCGCCAAACCCTTGCGCGTGGGCCCGGAAGCCTGGGTCGTGCACGCGGATGCCGCGTGGTCGTCGGCCCGCGTGGAACAGGCAGGCGAAGACATCGCGCCGCTGCTGCTGGCGGCTCTTCAGGAGGCCTTGCGTTTGCCGGTCTTGCCGTCGCATGAGGGTGTGGCACACCGATGGCGCCATGCATCTTCACCAGGTATCGGCAAAGCCGCGCTGTGGAACCCCGAACTGAAGTTGGGCGCGTGTGGCGACTGGTTGACGGGGTCGCGCGCTGAGTGCGCCTGGACCTCGGGGCGTGCGCTCGGACGCCTCGCCATCTCTACGATTCGGTCGGGCACCCCCATAGTAAAAAAGGATGATCAATGCGTTTCGCAGTCGTGGCGCTAGCGCTGGGCCTAAGCCAGCCCTCCTTTGCTCAGGTCAATGATGCCGTATCGGATCAGCCGACGAGCGCTTCCGGCGCGCGGGCGAATCGCGGCTGGTCGCTGACGCTCGGGGCCGCACCCATATTTAGTCCCGCGTGGCAGGGATCGAAAGACATGGTGCTTTCTCTCTACCCCGACCTCAGGGTCAACTACGGCGATACGATCTTTGCCTCAGTGCCCGACGGCGTCGGCTGGAACGCCGTGAACCGTGCCGGCTGGAAGGCCGGACCCATCGCCAAGGTTCGTTTTGGCCGAGATGAGTCCAGTGGCGGATCTCCATTTGTTGTGACGGGTGGAAGCGACGCGTTGCTCGGACTGGGAAATGTTTCCCCCGCGGCAGAACTGGGCGGTTTCGTTGAGAGACGCTGGGGCGCGGCCGGTCAGTGGAGCGTGCGGGCCGAAGTGCGTCGCGGCTTTGGGGGCCACGAGGGCGTTCTCGCCGATGGTTCGATTTCCTATCAGATGCGCTTCGGGCGCACGATCATGAGTGTCGGGCCGCGCGCGACGGCTGCGAGTGGCGGCTTTATGCGAACCTATTTCGGAATCGACGCCGGCCAATCGCAGCGGTCGCGCCTTGCGCAATACCAACCCGGTGCGGGCCTCTTGTCTTATGGCATCGGCGGCGCGCTCGTGCGGCCGTTCGACCAGCGCCGCACAGTCACGCTATTCTTCGGAATGGACCGCTTGGGGAACGAAGCAGGACGTTCGCCGCTGGTACGCGAGCGCGGTCAAAGGACCCAGTTCTCGGTGGGGGTCGGCTACGGGTTTCGCTTTAATCTGTAACTTGCGGTGAAGGTTGGGGGGGGGCGAGCGCCAATTTCCGCCAGAAAATCATTTCAGAGAGTGCGGCGGGCTGTGGGAACGCAGCCTCAGAAAACGCGCCGGGCGGGTAAGTAGCCTTCTTTATCCTTTCTGCATTCGGTTTCCAGCACGTGCTTGGCGCACTGGAGAGCTCGGATGAGGTCATCGAGCCGCGTGGCCGGGAACCACGCGCCGTACGTCGTCCATTGTTCTGTCTGGCCTTTCTCACCCGCGATAATCTTAATTTGGATCGGCTGATTCACATCCAAATCACGCGGCGAGGGATTCATTGTAAATCCAAAATACTGCTCGAAATGGCTACGCATAGAAGTACCGTTCGGCTGATGCGATTTCCCAATAGCCCTTCATCATCCAGAGATTCTGCCCATCGATCATTGATCGTGATCAACGACTTAGCGGGCCCGCGGGCCCATTGTCGCTTTCAACATGTCAATCAGGCCGCGTCCCCGGCGCAAACGTCTCCCCCACCTTAATGCCAAGCTTCCGACAGAAGGGTTACGCATGTTGCAGACAGGCGAACGTGCCCAGAAAACCTCCCGCGAAGATTTTGATCGAATATGGAGGCGGCGGTGACAAAGTCTTCCACTGGAGCGGCGGCGATTTGCGGCTGCGGCGGAGTAAAATCCAGCCAGTGGTAAGGCATTCCTTTGTCCTCGGGACGAAGGGAAGCCGAAGGGATGTATGTCGTGGAGGTTTA
>CAISTS010000067.1 GCA_903888485.1 uncultured bacterium
CCGCCGCGGTGAAGAACGCCGCGCCGTTGCCGATCTGATGGTCGCTGTAGCGGACAACCGGGCACTGCAAGCGCGCGACAAGGTCCCGCAGTATCTCCTTGCGCGATGTCAGCGGATGGGCGCACAGGTCTTCACCGTTCATGAACAGGATGTCGAAAAGGTAGTAAGTGACGCGCTGCTCGCCCGGTGACTTGAACCAATTTTGGAGAGCGCCAAAATCCGACAGCCCCGAATCATTAAGGATCACGGCCTCGCCGTCGACATAGGCGCTATCGACCGGGAGTTTCTTCAACTCCCCGGCCAAGGCGGCAAAACGGCCCGTCCAATTTTCGTTATGCCGCGTGAGGAGTTTAACGTTCCCGCGCTCGATACGCGCGTGGAGCCGATACCCGTCGAACTTGATCTCGTGCAGCCAATTTGATCCCGCCGGCGCGTGATCGACGCGTGTCGTGAGCTCCGGCCCGATGAAGGCCGGCATCTTGACGGCCCCGTGCCTGGCTTCCGCCCGCACGGCTTTCACGGCCGACGACTTTTTTTTCTCAGCCCGATTGGAGGTCCATACTCCCTCGCCCGCGGCGATATCCTCCATCTCGCGGCCGGTTTTCACGCTCTTATCTTGCTCCAGCAGTTTGTCGGGATTGCCCGGCGCCGCTTCGGCGTCCTTGTCCTTGATGAGCAGCCAGTTGGCGTTCCGGTCTTTCGGCCGCGGCTTCATGCGGACAAGCGCCCATTGGCCCTTCATCTTGGCGCCGTTGAGGCGGAACTTCAGCCGTCCGGCCTTGTAGTCCCTTTTGGGATCACCTTCGGCATACCAAGTACCGCGATCCCACAGCATCACCGTGCCGCCGCCGTATTGTCCTTTGGGGATCGTGCCTTCGAAACGGCCGTAGGCCAGAGGATGGTCTTCGACTTCGATGGCCAGACGCTTCACCGCCGGATCGACGCTGGGACCCTTTGCCACGGCCCAGCTTTTGAGTACACCGTCCATCTCCAGGCGGAAGTCGTAATGCAAATGACTCGCCGCGTGTTTCTGCACAACAAACGCATGTCCTGTGGACCGGCCGGACTCTTCCGCGCCGCTGGGCTCGTCGGTCTTGCTGAAGTCGCGCTTGCGTCGATAGCTTTGCAGCGGCTTGGCGGAGGAACGTTCCATGGCGTCCTCTTAGGTGTAGCCGCCGATGACCGGCAGAATCTCACCCGTAATGTAACTCGAGCACTGGTTCGAGGCGAGAAACACGTAGGCCGGCGCGATCTCCTCGGGTTGCGCAGGGCGCTTCATCAATGTGTCTTCGCCGAAATGCGCGACATCGCGCGCTTCTTGTTCGACGGCGGCCTTGGTCACTTCCGCGTCCTTATGCTCATTGAGGTACATCACCGCCACATCGGCGCCCTCGCGCGCGAAAAACACCGCGACAGCTCGGCCGATGCCGGAATCCCCTCCGGTGATAACGGCCACCTGGCCCTTCAGTCTTTCCGAGCCGCGGTAAAAGGGCGCGTCATAGAGCGGCGCGGGATCCAGTGCGGACTCCTGCCCCGGCTTAGCCTGGTGCTGCTTGGGGAACGGCGGCGCGGGGTATTCCCGGCCACCAAGCTGCACGGACGACTTGGAATCCTCGTCCTTCTTGCTGCGGCGCCTATCGATACGGCGCTGCATGGCGCGCTGCGCCTTGACCGTGCGGCTTGCCGCGCGCCGGGCCGGAGTGTTCTTACGCCTCACCGCCATCAAGACCTCGTTCCCGCAAGTGATTGATCCATTGGGGGATGAACGGTGAGTGGTGGCTAAAGTTCGGTCGAAAGATGGCGGGTCGCGCGTCTGTTCGGTTTTGATCCCAGCTGCAACGTGGACTGGCACGATTGAGGTGATTTTCGGTCGCCGCGAACTTCCGATAAAGCCGCGCGTTGTTGTGGGTACGGGCGTCGGCTCCCCCCACGAGCGGGGCCCGAACAAGCTTACAGGTTAAGGAGAGTCTCTATGAAACTTCGTTATGTTATTCCGGTGCTGGCGGCGACAGTGTTCGCCTCGGCTGCGGCTGAAGCCGCCACCGGCTATACCACCGAGCGCCTGACCATGCGCGCCGGTCCGGGCCGCGAATACCCGCGTATCGACAGCGTCGCCAGCAACACCCGCGTCACGGTGCATGGCTGCGTCGATCGTTATGACTGGTGCGATATCTCGCGCGGTCGTCAACGCGGCTGGGTCGACGGCGACGAACTTGTGATGCCCTTCCAGGGCCGCCGCGTGAAGGTCATGCAGTATGGTCCGCGCGTCAATCTGCCGGTCATAACGTTCCGCTTGGACAACTACTGGGACGAGCACTATCGCCGTGCATCGTTCTATCGCGATCGTGACAGCTGGCGTGAACGTTGGCGCGGCTGGTCGGGCATGCCCGACAGCGACCATGACGGCCGGCCGAATGTTGTCGATCGCGACGACGATAACGACGGTATCCGTGACAACCGCGACCGTGATCGCGACGGCGACGGCGTACGCAACAATCGCGACCGGAACCCGAACAATCCGAACCGCCGCTAATTATCTACCGGTGAATGCGAAAGGCGGGCTGATGAAGCCCGCCTTTCCTTTTGCGTGCAAAGCTCAGCGCGCCTAGGCGCGCGCCGTGCCGGCGAAATCCGTTAGACCTGCTTCAGGGATGAGATGGCGCGCAATTGGGCGATGCCGCCGAGAAGGCGAACGATCTGGAGCGAAAGCTCCTGCAGGGCCGGCGCGAACTTCTTGGGTAATGCCGTGAATTGGACCGCAACGTAGATGTTGCGCAGTTCCGCTTCACGCGCCTCGGTCGAGGGCAATCCGCTGATCATCCCCGCCAACTGCCGCGAAATGTTATCGCTGTAGTTCTCGGTACGGCGAAATGCGGTGATCGCGCGGGCGATCATGGGGTGATAAATATGAACGGCGCTACACATGACTTTTAAATCCCTCAATCTTCGTATGCTAAACGCGTCTGATGGCATGATTTGTTCCGGTTTCAGCCTTCAGGGAAAGGCTGCAGGTCAAGGATTATTTTCCTGTCGCAAGGCTTTGCCGCCGAAACCCTTGAGAACAACCACCAACACTCTTTACTTGCGGTCCAGGACACTTATTCTCGCGCGTATCATGAAAGTTCCAGCGTTGCTTTCGCGCCTTCTTCCCGTCCTCTGGATTGCGCTTCTGCTTCTGCCCAGCCTGGTCTGGATCGCTGTCGATCGGCGGCCGTGGGCCTGGGATCCTGCCTTTTACGGGTATTGGACGCTCAAGGCGCTGAACACGCTGAGCACCGAAGGCATAACGGGCTGGCTGAATGCCAACATCCACGCGCTTGGCATGATGCCGCCTCTTCTGGTGTGGCTGGCGCAGCCGTTCGTGGCGTTACGCCACGTCGTCGGCGAACTCGACGTCGCTTTCCTGCTGCTCAATTTCACCGCTGGGGCGGCGACACTGGCGGTGGTTTACATCGTCGTGCGAAGGCTGGGCGGCAGCATGCTCGATGCCCTCGCCGCAGTCACCGTTTGCGGCGCAGCCAACCTCTTCTTTGGCATCACGCGCCACTTTCTCACCGAGCCCCTGCAGGGCCTTGCCGCGGCCGTGTCCGTGCTGGCGGCGCTGCATGCCGAGGGGCGCTCGCATGTCCGCAATGCCGGACTCATTCTGCTCATGATTGCGGTCAGCTTCCTCGCCAAGGCCACGAGCTTCATTTTCGTGTTGCCGGCGCTCACCTATATCGCGGTTGTGCTGGTCGCGACGCGCACTGCGCCGCATCCGCCCGCGCGCCGCAGCGATTTTGTGCTGCTCGCCGGTGGGGTCTTAGCCTTCGCCCTCACTGCCGCGTGGTACGCCGTCAATTGGGCGGCAATGTCCGAGCACTTCCGACAAGCCAGCACTGGCCCGGCGGCGGAGAACTATCGCAGCGGCGGAGCGGCCTACAGCGGCACCACGCGCTATACCGAGGAAGTCTGGTTCTGGAGGCGCGCGCTTGGCGAAGCGCTCACGGTCAAACCCTTACTGGCGGTGTTGCTTGCAGCCGTCATCGCTGCCGCGCTGATGATCGCCGCGCTGCGCCTACGGCGTGCGCCGGATTTGGCCCAGGCGTGCTCCGCTGCCATCGCCGATCACGCGCTTTTTGGCTACTACGTCGCCGGCATGATCGTCCTGACCGTTCTAGCCTACGCCTTCCAGATCAACCAGGATGTGCGGTTCATGTATTCCCTCCTCCCGCTCATCGGCGTGCTGGCAGGCTGGGCCTGCGTGACTTTGCGGCGCGCGGCTGTGCCCGCCGCACTTCTCGGCTTGTTCTTTGTCAGCGGCGCGGCAGCGAACGCGCTCACTTTCGGCACAAACATTGGCGATTCCGCCGCATGGCTCCTACCAGTTGACAGCACCACCACGCACCGCAGCGAACTCGCTCAAGCCGTGGCAGAGTCCTGTCGCGGCGATGCTCACGCAAACGCCATTGGGGTTTCCTACGCCCACCTCAACGGCAACAACGCCAATTACTACGCCGAGCGCCAGCGCCTCGAAACCGGAGTCGGCTGCACTTATCAGGTGCCACCGTATGCCGAGGTGACGAGCGCACTCGAATGGCTCGATGCTGCCGCGGTCGGTTACGTCGTCACCGTTGCGCCGGAACACCAGGACACCACCTCAGCGTTCGCCAATCCGATTGCTAGGCCTTTTGCGGAGCGGCTCGTCACGGACGCGCGCTTCGTCCTGCAGGGAGATTCAACCGCGCGCGTGCGCATCTATCGCCGGATCAATGACCCAGGCGCGAGCGTCGCGCCCTAAGGCGAGATTCAGCCGAACTCTTTTTTCAAAAGCCCGCGTTTGCGCGGCAGGCCCCAGTAGTAGCCGCCCAGCCCGCCGTCCGTGCGCAGCGCCCGGTGACAGGGGATCGCAACGCCAATCGCATTTGCGCCGCAGGCCGAGCCAACCGCACGCACGGCTTTGGGTTTGCCGATGCGCTTGGCGATCTCGGCGAAAGTCAGTGTCTCTCCGCACGGGATGTCTTGCAGCGCTTTCCACACGCGCTTCTGGAACGCAGTGCCGCGAATATCGAGTGGCAAGTCTAGACCCCTGCCCGGTTCGTCCACAAATGCGACGACTTGTTTGACAACAGCCGCGAAGGCTTTGTCGCCAGCCTCAACCTCTGCCTTTGGAAAGCGCTCGCGCAATTCCCTCACCATCTTGCCCGCATCGTCGCCGAGCAGGATGGCGCAGATGCCGCGTGTACTCTGCGCGGCCAACACCAGCCCTAAGGAACACCGTCCCGTGCCGTAGCGGATGGTGGTTTCGGCGCCGCCCTTGCGCGCCTCTGCCGTACGCATGCCAAGAACACGGTCCGCGCGTTCATAGAAACGGCTGGGCGCGTTGTAGCCGGCGTCATAGATCGCCTCGGTCACCGTGCGCGCGCTCTTTAGGCCAGCGCGCAAGCGTCCCTCCCGTTTTGCAGTGGCGTATTCGCCCGGTGTGACTCCGGTCGTGTCTTTGAACAGGCGCTGAAAGTGCGCTGGGCTGAGACCCACGGCGCGCGCCAGCTTCGCGTTCGCGAGCGGTGTTTCCGATTCATCGATGATGCGGCATGCGCGGGTGATGAGTTGTGCGCGCCGCGCCGCATCACTCGCCTGATCGGGCTTGCAGCGCTTACAGGGACGAAAGCCCGCGCGCGCGGCAGCCTTGGCATTATCCAAGAACCGCACGTTCTCGGGCCGCGGCCGGCGTGCGCCGCACGACGGGCGGCAGTACACGCCGGTCGTCGTGACCGCATAAAAAAACGCGCCGTCGGCGGCAGCATCGCGCGCCACCACGGCGGCCCAGCGGGCATCGGATTCGGTTCGAGAGAAGGCCATGGAATCGTTCATCGCGTAATCCGGGGATTGATGCAATCCACCGCAGGTGTAGGGGAGTTAGGGTCGCGGTGCAGTCCGATCCCTGCTTTCGAACCCAAGAACATATTATTGCTAATCAACTGGTTACCTCTAAACCCGCGGTTTTTAACAAAAAACCCGGTGAAATTGCGGGATGCCTCCGCAACTATTAGTAAGTCCGAGCGTTTGCAGGGCTAGGCTACGGATCAACCTATTGGTTCGCTGGGAGCGAGGAGACGATTGATGGAGATCCACGGGGTCCACGTCGGCAACGACTTCAATTGGTCGAAGAACAGCTTTCTCGTCGTGGATAGCAAAGCCAACTTCCGCGATCTCGTGCAAACCGCCCTCCTTGGCGCCGGCGCGCGAAACGTCAAGCACGCGACTTCTATCGACAAGGCCATCGAGACCATGACCCGTTACGGTCAGGAGATCAGTTGCGTGCTGTGCGACTGGGAAGCTCCACCTGCCGGCGGCCTCGAACTCCTGCGCTTGGTCCGCACCCGCGCGCTGCCCAAGACTTCGCCGCGCACGCCATTTGTCATTCTCACCACCCGTGCCGATTCTAATGTCGTCAAGGCGGCCATGGCGCTCGACGTCAACGGATTCGCCGTGGCGCCGCTGTCGTTTGAGAAATTGGTTAAGACCGTCCAGCATGCGCTGCAGCGCACGTGGCTGCTGCGTCAGCCCAGCGAATACGCCAGCGTGCCGCGTGTCGACATCGCCGTACCCCCGCCACCCGCGCCGCCGCCACGCGAGATGGGTCGCCCCGCCGATCACCACACGCACAGCGCCCCATCGACGCAGGCAGTTGCGCCGCAACGTCTGCCCGGGGGTGCCGCAGGCGCGCCGCAAACGCAGCCGGCCAAGCGTGCGCCCGAGCTCAAGAATGTGCACATGTGCATCCTCGCCGAGGTGCGTCCCGGCCAGGTGCTGGCGCGTGACCTGCGCGACAAGGAGGGCCATCTGCTGCTGAGCGCCGGCGCGGTGCTGCGCCCGGCCCTCCTCGACCGGCTCATGAACGTCGCCGAAGGCCACGCCGACAGCTATCACCTGTGGATCGGGGACCGCGACGAGGCTTAGGCCTAAAAGCCGAGGGTAGCCCGCGCCAGTCCAAATGCCGCGCCGGCCAGCACCGCCCAGTGCATTTGCAGGCGCAGCCGGATCAGCAAAATCAGCGCGACAATGATGGCTGCCACCGCCGGCCAATCGATGGTCGTCGGCGTGATGAACACCACGGCGCGGCCCAGCAGCATGGCCAGCGTGCCGATGACACCCACCACCGCCGCGCCAATGGCCGCGAGCGCGCCGGCCAGCACCTTCACCCGCGCGATGCGCTCGATATAGGGCGCGCCGGCGAGGATAAACATGATCGACGGCAGGAAGGTGACGTAAGTCGTGAGCACCGCACCGACCGTTGCTGCCGCTAACGGCGTCAGCACACCGCTGTTCCAGCCGGCGAAGAAGCCGACGTACTGCAACACCAGGATTAGCGGACCGGGTGTCGTTTCTGCCAGCGCGAGGCCGTTGATCATTTCTGCCGGGCTCAGCCAATGGAAATTGTTCACCGCAGCGTCGGCTACATAGGGCAAGACCGCGTAAGCGCCGCCGAAGGTGACGAATGCCGCTTGCGTGAAGAAGCGCGCCAGCAATAGGAAAGGATCTGTGCCGACAATCAGCAGCAGCAAGCCCACGGGGGCCAGGAGCAGCACACCGTAGGCCGCGGCGACCGCCAGCACATGCACCCACGGTTCCTCTGTGCCCTCGCGTATGGGCGGCGCCGGGGAGTCCGCCTCCGCCGCCTTGCGGCGCGCGTTGAGCCAGCCAATGGCGCCGGCCCCGAAGATCACCACCGGGAACGGCAGGCCGATGTACTCCAGCGCCACAAAGGCGCCAACGGCCAAGCTGAACGAAAAGCCGCTGGTCAACGTCCGCCGGCCGAGGCGCCAGATGGCGTGCAGGACCAGCGCGACTACTATCGGCTTCAGCCCCGTGAGAATCGCCGCAACAAGGGCGGTGTCGCCATGTTCGGCAGCGACCCACGCCAGGCCGTAAAGCAGCAGCGCGCCCGGCAGCACGAATAAAATCCCAGCGGTCAGCGCGCCTCTGACGCCGTGCAGTTTCCAGCCGATGTAGGTGGCCAGTTGCTGCGCTTCGGGCCCCGGCAGCAACATGCAGAAATTGAGCGCGCGCAGGAACGCCGCCTGGTCGATCCAGCCGCGGCGATCCACGAGTTCGGTCTGCATGATGGCGATCTGGCCCGCCGGCCCGCCGAAGCTGATGAAACCCAACGTCAGCCAGAAGCGTAAAGCTTCGCGAAAACTCGGCTGAGATGTCATGAGGATCCGTGGGGAAAAGCGGTCAATTTGGGCTTTTGCCCGGCGCGGCAAGGTTTAAGATGGGTGGCATGCACATCGATATCGTCTTCGATACGGTATGTCCCTGGTGCTTTGTCGGCAAGCGCCGGTTCGACCGCGCCCTCAAGTTGCGCCCGCATCTGAAACCCGAAGTACGTTACCGTTCGTTCCTGCTCAATCCCGACCTACCACCCCAGGGCGTCGACCGGCGCGAGTATCTGGAGCGCAAATTCGGCGGCAGCCACCAGTTCGACCGCATCGCCGAGGCTCTGGTCTACACCGGCAAAGGCGAAGGCATTAACTTCGCGCTCGACAAGATCAAGCGCACGCCCAATTCGGCCAATTCCCACCGCCTGGTGCGCCTCGCGCACACCCTGGGCCGCCAGCACGAAGCCGTCGAGCTGTTGTTCACTGCCTACTTCGAGCGCGGGCTCGACCTCGGCAATGTCGAAGTGTTGATCCGCCTCGCCGAGGAGCTTGGTATCGAGCGGCATATGGCGCACGCGCACTTGTCGGGCGACAACGATTTGAACGCCGTCTACACCGAGAATGCGCGTATGCATCGCCTGGGGATCACCGGCGTGCCCTGCTACATCTTCAATGAAGGTCGCGCCATTGCCGGCGCTCAGGAGCCTGAGATTCTGGTGCGCATGCTGGACATGGCAGTGGCCCAAGAGGCCGACCGCCCTGCCATGCAAAGTTCTGGCTGAAAAAGCCCCGTTTTTCCAGGCCCTGAACATGTATTCTCAGTAGTATTAGGACTTGCCCTATAAACCCTTAGTTTCTATACTTGGTTGCGACTAAAAACTAATAAGGGCCGAATCACGGCCCAAGTCGCAAATGAGGTTGGGGACTGGGGACACACATGACTGCACATCACCACGACCTGAGACTCAAGACGTCGCTCCCCTACGAGCGCGTCGAAAGCATGCTCAGCAACACCTGCGCCAAGGTCTTTTCCATGACCTTGGACGGTATCGAAGACACCAAGACCGGGCCCCGTAAGGTGATCCGGATCTCCTTCGAAGACCCGGAGGACCGCGAGCGTTTCCGCGTGACTTTCCAAAAGGCGCGGGACTCCACGGCCACTAGCGCGGCCGCTCTCCGACTGTCGACGCCCAAGCCGCATCCCCCTGCAGCCTAAGGGTCGGACGGTCCTTTAAGCCTAACGCGAGCGTGGCGTTTCGCGGAACGTTCACCTCGCGTTAGGTTTCTTTTCTAAGTGATTGTGGAGGCGGCGGTGACAAAGTCTTCCACTGGAGCGGCGGCGATTTGCGGCTGCGGCGGAGTAAAATCCAGCCAGTGGTAAGGCATTCCTTTGTCCTCGGGACGAAGGGAAGCCGAAGGGATGTATGTCGTGGAGGTTTA
>CAISTS010000068.1 GCA_903888485.1 uncultured bacterium
ATCCTTATCATCATCGGATTCGTCCTCATTCGCTCCGGCCGGAGCGAACAGCATAGAAAAGTGATGATCAGCGCGCTGACGGTGTCGGCGATCTTCCTGGTCAGCTATCTCACCTATCACTTCACCGCGCCGATCTTCGTGTTCCCGGGCACAGGTTGGGTCGTGCCGGTCTATTACGCGATGCTGATCAGCCACGTCATTCTCGCCACCGTCGTAACGCCCATGGTCATGGTCACCGCTTACCGCGCCCTGAAAGGCCAGTTTGATCGCCACCGCGCGCTCGCGCGCTGGACCGTTTGGATATGGCTCTATGTCACGATCACTGGCGTGCTGATTTACCTGATCCTCTACCACGTCTACCCGCCGGCCGCCTGATGGACGAAAGAGAAGTCATCGCGAGGTCGATGCCGCCGCCAGTTGATATGGCGATCGATGGTAATTTCGCCGGCAAGATCACGCCGCCCTTCATGCACGAGCTGCGCGGCTGGGTCAGTCTTCCGCTAATCGCGCTTGCGCTGGCCGGCCTGCTTGCGCTGCTGCTCGCGGCGTCACGCGTCCCAGGCGCAGAGAAGGTTCTCACCTGGACTGGCGACAGCTTCTTCCAGAAGGGCCTCGTCGCCCACGTCACCTTTGCTTTCGTCATTTGGTATATGGGCGTGCACGTTGCGCTCACCGTGCTCATGACCGCGCAGATGCAGGGAACCCGCGTTCCGCCTGGGTTTTTGTCGATATTGGTCGGGCGCGCCGGGCTCTATGGCGCGGGCTTAAGCCTGCTCCTGCTGCTCGCGCCGGTGCTCGCGGATCTCGGCGAACCCTCGCTCAACAACTACATCCCCGTCCTTGATCATCCGGTGTACTACAGCGGTCTTGCGCTGCTTGCAGGCAGCGTCGCGCTTCCGGTCGTTCGCTTACTCGTTCTTCTCGCGCGCGAACGCAAAGCCGATGCCGCTGTGTTCGCGGTCGCCGCGGCGGGGCTCATCTATCTTCTCGCGCTTGTGTGCGTCGCCGCGGCCTGGTTCACCATGCCCGAGAACGTCGGCCGGCAAGGCGCCAACGAATATCTGATGTGGGGCGGTGGCCACGTTCTGCAGTTCGCCAATACCGGGCTGATGCTGTGCGTATTCTATCTCATCTCGCGCGCGGCCCTGGGTGAGACGCCGCTACCCGCGTCATGGCTCAAGGTCATGATGCTCGTGCTGCTCGCCGGCGCCGTGGCCGGACCGCTGCTTTATATTACGCACGAAGCCGGCGGGGCGACGCAGCGTGATCTCTTCACGCGCCTTTACTGGTACGCGCTGCCGCTGCCGACCACCGTCGTGCTTGGCAGCGTCGTCCTACTGCTCGCGCGCCGCTATCGCGATGCCCTCAACGGCCCGCCCGAGATCAAGGCCGTGGCCATGGCCCTGTTCCTGTTCGCCTTTGGCGGCGTGCTTGGATTCTTCGAAGGCTCGATCGATACCCGCACCCCCAGCCACTATCACGCGATGCTCATCGCGGTGTCGCTCGCCTTCATGGCGCTCTACTTCTCCCTATTCCTGCCTTTGCTCGGCCGGCGCACCAAACGGCAGAAGCTGCGCACCGCTATGTATCTGCTCCTCGGCGGCGGGCAGTTTCTCCATTCCCTGGGCCTCTATCTGGCGGGTCTTGAGGGCGTGCTCCGCAAAACCCCAGGCGCCGCGCAAGATCTTGATAATGCTTGGAAGATTATCACCATGTCGGTCATGGGCCTCGGAGGCCTCATCGCCGTCGCGGGGGGTATAATCTTCATTTTTCTCGCGGGGAGAATGTTATTGGCAAAGCCGGACCAGACCATTAGACCAGCGACGTAGCGACATCCCTTCCTGGCGGTTGGGACAAGGGATTCCAGCACCTTATGCAGTTTCGCAGTTACATTGAGCTGATGAAGCTCCGCATCGGCTTCCTCATCGCGATCAGCGCGATGGCGGGCTATGCGGCCGTCGCAAGCCATGTCGATGCTTGGCAACTGGTTGTCCTGTTCGTCGCCATGCTGCTGGGCTCGTCGGGCTCAGCCGTCTTCAACCAGTACTATGATCGCGACATCGACCGCCTGATGACGCGCACGGCCAAGCGCCCCCTCGCGGCGGGCACGATGGCCGACGCGCGCAAAGCGCTCGTCTTTGCCGCGGCGCTCTTGCTCACCGGCTGCGTGATTGCGCTGCTCGCTTTCAATTGGGTGGTGGCTACCCATCTGTTCCTCGGCGCCTTCGTCTACGGCATCGTCTACACCGTGTGGCTGAAGCGTCTGCACTGGACCAACATCATTATCGGCGGTGCGGCCGGCAGCTTTGCGGTGCTCGCGGGGGCTGCGGCGGTCGATCCGAACATTTGGCTACTGCCGGCCTGCATGGCGATCACGCTCTTCCTATGGACGCCCTCGCACTTCTGGTCGCTCGCCATTCTTATTAAGGACGACTACGCCAAAGCCGGTGTCCCGATGCTGCCCGTCATCGCGGGCGATGCGGCCTGCGCCAAGTGGATCCTTGGCAATACCGTGCTTCTCGTGATTTCCGCGCTGCTGCCGGTTCTATTCGGCGAACTCGGAATTCTTTATGCCGTGATCTCATCCGCCTTTGGCGCGCGCTTCCTGTGGCTCAACGTGCAGCTGGTGAAGGATCCCTCGCGCGATCTCGCCCGCAAAAACTTCCTGTTCTCGATGCAATATCTCGCCGGCGTCTTCCTCGCCGTCGTCATCGACAAACACGTCACGCTGCCCTTCTAAAACACGGACGTTCCTGTACGTTAATGATGCGGAACCGCGATGATATACGCGAGGTTCGTGCCGCCCGCGCCGCTATCGAAAATGAACGGCAGGCTCGTGCCGGCCGCGCGGGTGTAACCGATATCGGCGTTGGTCACCCCGGGCGCGTAGATCATGCTGTGGCCGGGGAAGGCGACGGCTGTCACCTTTCCTGAAGCATCGAGCTTCACATCACCGGCGGTCATAAAGGCGATGCCCGCCCGCGCCGGCCGCTTGTACAGTCCGCTCTTGAAGCCCGCATCGATATCGGCCCGCGCTTCGTCGGCGGTCTTACCCTGCGCAAGCAGCTCGCCCACCCGCAGCTGCACGGGCACGTAGCTCGTCTTGCCTTCCGCATCCCAGCACGTCGGTTTGAAGTTGTCCGTGCCGTAGAAGAACCCATCACGCGCGACCAGGCACGTAAATCCGTTTGTACCGTCCTTCGCCTTCTCGAAACCCTTCGCGCCGAAGACGTACGCCGTCGCTCCGTCGCGCAAGTGCGCCGGACCGCCCGTTAAAGCCAGTACGATCTCCGTGTCGCGCGGAAACACCGTGTTCAAGGCCTTGCGTGTGTCGGGCGCTTCACCGGCGAGAGCGGCGCTGCCGAACAGCAGCGCGACGAGAAGGGCGGTTTTGATGGCAACCTCAATTCAAGTCGACAGCGTGTTTCTTCAAGTCAGACAGCCCACAATACTCAAGCGCGCCTTCGTGCGTGGCCGTCAGCATCACCTTCGGCGGATGACCGGCTTCGAACGCTTCTTGCCAGCGCGGCGCGCACAGGCACCAGCGGTCTCCGGCCTTGAGCCCCGCGAAACCGTATTCGGGAACCGGGGTAGAAAGATCGTTGCCGGCATGCTTGCTGTAGGCCAGGAACTCTTCTGTCATCACGGCGCAGACCGTGTGCGAGCCGATGTCGGCCGGCCCGGTGTTGCAACAGCCGTCCCGGAAGAATCCCGTTAGGGGCTTTGTCGAGCAGTTCAGCAACGTTCCGCCAAGCACATTGCGTGCCGGGCGCTGTTGCTCCGGGCGGTGCGGGTCGCTGACATCGCGCGGCATGAAGAATCCTTTATTGTTATCAGGCGAATTTAGGCGTCCCGCGCTTGGCGCTCAACACTTAACACCGTATGTTGAAGGCTCGTTTTTTGGTCAGGAACAATGTCGGATAAAATTGACCCGGTGCCGGCGGATGGCCCAGCAGCGGTTACCCCCGCCTCAGTTGCTCCGGCCGACGTTGCCCGCATCTGGGCCGTGATGAGCCACGAAATCCGCACGCCCCTCATGGGCGTCGTCGGTATGCTCGACGTTCTGAACCGCACCAGCCTCACGGACGAGCAGCGCCGGATCATCGGGACCGCCGAGGACTCCTCGGGCACCTTGATGCGCATCATCGACGACGTGCTCGACTTCGCTAAACTCGAATCCGCGCAGGTCAACCTCGACGTCGCCCCGGCCGATCCCGTCGCCATCGTCGAAAGCGCCGCCGAACTCCTGGCCAACATCGCCGGATCGAAGCGCATCGCGATTACCTGTGAAGCGCTGGACAACCCGCCCTTCGTTCTTTGCGATGAAATCCGCATCCGGCAAATTCTTCTCAACATCGGCACCAATGCCGTCAAACACACCGAGAACGGCAGCGTCGATCTGAAGGTTGCCATCACCGGCGCCGACGCCGATACCGTGGCGCTACGGTTCAGCGTTATCGATACCGGCCAGGGCATTCCGCTCGAGATGCAGGGTTTTTTGTTCGAACCGTTCTGGCAACTCGCCGGACGCGAGGCGTCCATTGGCGGCATGGGTGGTGTGGGTCTGGGATTGGCGATCTGCCGCAGCCTAGTTGACGCCATGGGCGGCCACATTTCGGTCGAGAGCACGCCGGGCCTTGGCACGCGCTTTGATGTCGATGTCACCTTCACGCGCGCCTCGGTCGCCGCCGCGCTGCCGCCGCGTCTTGAGGATATGGAAATCATCAGCCTCGAGACAGACGACGCCACGCTGGCGATCGCGCTGCGCTATCTTGGCGCGGCCGGCGCCTCTATCGTGCGCGTCGATAACCTTGGCGCTCTGGGACGTTATGTCCTCGCGCCGCAGAAGAAGGCCGTCATCCTTCTTGGTTCGGAAACCGAGGTTGAGGATGTCGAGGCGATGGCCGCCGGTCTCCAGCGCATGGGCTCGGAACGGCTCTCGTCGGTGGTGTGGCTGCATCACGGCGCGGCGGGCAGTCTTCCGGCCAACTCGGGCGTTTGGCCCGTGCGCACAAATCCGCTGCACCGCGCCGATCTTTTTGCGGCGGTGACGCGCACGCGCGGATCACGCGAAGGCGACGGCTTCGCGGTCGTTGCGCGCCATCAGGCGCAATTCGTCGATCCCATCGACGCGGCCCACGCCGCGCGCGCTGACGGCCTCGTGATCCTCGTGGCCGAGGACAACAAAGTAAATCAGGAAGTGCTGCGCCAGCAGCTCGCCATTCTGGGCTACGACTGCGATATCGCCTCCACGGGTCATGCCGCTTTAAAAGCGCTGGCCGAGCGCAGCTATCCGCTGCTGCTGTGCGATTGCCACATGCCGGGCATGGATGGGTTCGAGCTGACGCGCCTGATCCGCGGCCGTGAAGCCGCTGGCGCGCCGCATATGCCCATCGTCGCGGTTACCGCGAACGCGGTGCCTGGTGAGGCCAACCGGTGCCGCGCTGCTGGCATGGATGACTATCTCGCCAAACCCATCGAAATCGGCGCGCTCCGGGCCAAACTCAATCGTTGGATCGGCCCGCCGAAAACGCAAGCGGTCTGGGCACCCACTTTGCCTCCCATGCACGGCCACGATCGTGTCCTCGATCTGCGTAACCTGTCGCTTATCTACGGCGAAGATCCCAAACGCCTCGCGCCGATGATCGAGCAATGGTCTTCATCCATGAAGGAGGTGCTCGGCGATCTTGAGGAATGCGTCAGGAGCGGCGCGTGGGAGGCAGCCCTTGCGGCGACTCACCGTATCAAGGGCAGCGCCGGTGTTGCCGGCGCGGCGCGTCTATCGGCCGCCGCCGCGCTCGAGGTGGCCCTCCAGAACG
>CAISTS010000069.1 GCA_903888485.1 uncultured bacterium
CTCCAGAACCCGTACATCCTCATCCACGAAAAGAAGCTCTCCAGCCTGCAGCCGCTGCTGCCGGTGCTGGAAGCGGTGGTGCAGACCTCGCGTCCGCTCCTCATCGTGGCGGAAGACATCGAGGGCGAAGCGCTCGCCACCCTCGTCGTCAACAAGCTGCGTGGCGGCTTGAAGGTCGCGGCCGTGAAGGCCCCGGGCTTCGGCGATCGCCGCAAGGCCATGCTGGAAGACATCGCCGTTCTCACCTCGGGCGAAGTCATCAGCGAAGACCTCGGCATCAAGCTGGAAAGCGTAACCCTGCCGATGCTGGGTTCGGCCAAGCTCGTCACCATCGATAAGGACAACACCACCATCATCGACGGCGCCGGCAAGAAGGCCGACATCAACGCCCGTTGCGAGCAGATCCGCGCGCAGGTCGAAGAAACCTCTTCGGACTACGACAAGGAAAAGCTGCAAGAACGTCTGGCCAAGCTGGCTGGCGGCGTGGCGGTGATCAAGGTCGGCGGCGCGACCGAAGTCGAAGTGAAGGAAAAGAAGGACCGCGTTGACGATGCGCTCCATGCCACCCGCGCTGCGGTGGAAGAAGGCATCGTTCCGGGCGGCGGTGTGGCGCTGCTGCGCGCTTCGAAGGCGCTCCAGAAGCTCGACACCGGCCACGACGACCAGGCGGTTGGCGTGGAAATCGTCCGCCGCGCGCTTCTGGTGCCGCTGCGCCAGATCGCCGAAAACGCCGGTGAAGACGGCGCCGTGATCTCTGGCAAGGTTGGCGAGAATCCCTCGGTCAACTTCGGCTTCGACGCCCAGACCGGCAAGTATGTCGACATGGTGAAAGCCGGCATTATCGATCCGACCAAGGTCGTGCGTGTGGCTCTGCAGGATGCGGCTTCGGTCGCGGGCCTGCTCATCACCACCGAAGCGATGATCGGCGATCTGCCCAAGAAGGATGACGCCCCGATGGGCCCGCCGGGCGGCGGTCATGGCGGCATGGGCGGCATGGACTTCTAAGTCTAGACAGCTACAAGCCAAAAAAGATGAGAAGAGCCGCACCCCGTCAGTGCGGCTCTTCTTCTTTGTGGCGTATCGTTACGAACCGGGGCGCGTTATAACCGCGCCATGGGATTCAAACCATCTCCTGGATTCATGAGAGTGCTCCTGCTGCTGGCGATCTTGTCGCTGGCGCCGGTGACCATGTACATCCTCTACAGCCGCACCGGCGGGCCCCCCTCACCGAAGGAAATGCAGCTCCAGAAGAATCTGCGTTACGCCTTCATGCAGGGCCAAGACGCCATCGACCTCGCGCCGCTGACGCCTTGGCCATACGTAAAGGTGTGCGCGCTCGAATCCGGGCTATCGACGGCCGACGTTAACAAGATTCTCGGCTTCGACTACGAATTCATCCAGGAGATGCACTGGCTGCATCTGGCGGACTACTGGTCGCTGGTGTTCATCGATCGGGAACGCGAAGCCAACTGGGGCATGGCGCGCCCCGTTACGGCGGTGCGTATCTCACGCAAGGACCTGGCCGGCCTCAAGCTGCCGGCGGGAGCCAAGGGCCAGTGTATGCCGCGCGACGGGCGCATCGAGCTCACGCGCAAGCAAGCGCCGGTGGGCGAGAGCCCGATGGTCATGCAGTTCGTGGACGCGCAGGCGGACTAGTCATGCTGCGCTTGGCGGTATTGCTCGCGGGCCTGGCCACGGCATCCAACGCCTTCGCGGCGGCGGTCACCCTGCAAACCCAGTTCTCCGAGGACGATGGGGTGTGCGAATACTTCCGCACGCGCACAGCACCTGCCCCCATCAAGTGGGAAGCCTTGCCCAACACGCCGGAGGCCAAGAATTTCCGCGCGATCTTCGACTTCGAGAATACCGGCACGCCCGTCGAGGTGCGCCGGCGCGAGGATGAATCCCCGGTGTTCTTCGGGACATACTTTCTGATCGCGCCCAAGGGCGCCAAGGTTCCGCCGAACTGGTTCGATGATCTCTTGGACCCGACGGCGGGCTTCCGCGCGCCGCCCGAAGGCATGCGCATGTACTGGCAGGACGACCTCAACAGCCAGGCCGAGATCGCGCTCTACAACAAGAAGCACTACCTCCGCACCATCCCCGGCGAAGAGCGCCTCACAGGCGTCATGATCCTCGAGCCGCGGGACGGCAAGCTCCACCTGATTTGCCGCTACCAGCCAGCGGCGCGTTAGGCGCCTTTCCGTCAACCTTGGCCGCTTCAAGATCGCTTGACATGCAACCAAATGGTTGCCTATCATCCGCCCCATGAGCATGGATGCGGTTTTCAAAGCGCTGGCCGACGAGAGCCGGCGGCGATTGCTGGATAGCCTCCATAAGCGCAACGGGCAGACTTTGGCCGAGCTCTGCACGCGTCTGGATATGACACGCCAAGCGGTGAGCAAGCACCTCGCCATCCTGGAGAACGCCAACCTCGTCGCCGTCCGGCGCGAGGGCCGCGAGAAGCTGCACTACATCAATCCGGTGCCGATCAACGATATCGCCGACCGGTGGATCGCCAAATACGAACGCCATCGTTTGAGAGTGTTGGCGCAACTCAAAAAAGTTTTGGAGGACGACACATGAAAAGCAAATTCGTCTACGTAACCTATATCCGCACCACGCAGCAGAAGCTCTGGGATGCGCTGACCAAGCCCGAGTTCCAGAAGATCTACTGGGGCGTCGTTCAGGAATCGGCCTTCGAGAAAGGCTCCAGCTGGAAGATGATCGGGGCGGACTCCGGCACACTGTTCGACGCCGGCGAAATCCTCGAGGCCGATGCGCCGCGCAAGCTCGTGATCAAGTGGCGCAACGAGTGGAAAGCGGAACTGAAGGCCGAAGGGTTCACCCGGTGCACGTATGAGCTCGCCGAAGACAGGGGTTCGATCAAACTCACCGTCACGCACGAAAGCGAAGTCGACAATTCCCAGATGATCGTCGCCGTGAGTGGCGGTTGGCCCTCGATCCTGTCCAACCTCAAGACCTGGTTGGAGACGGGCGAAGCATTGAGAAAAGCCTAGTCGTCCCGGAGGAAGTTTTGCACTTCCTCCACGGCTTCCTTTAACCCGATGCGCAAGTACTGCACATCGGGCGGGAAAGCGCCCTTCAGCCGTGACGGCATCATCGGATCGAGCAGCACAAAGACGCCGCGGTCGGTGGCGCGGCGGATCAGGCGTCCGAAGGCCTGCTTCAGGCGTAGGCGCGTGACGGCATCGTCGTAGCCCTTCTTGCCGAAGGCGGTGCGGCGGGCCTTGTGCAAAATGTCGGGACGCGGCCAAGGTACTCGGTCGAAAACAACCAGGCGCAAACTGCGTCCCGGCACATCAACGCCTTCGCGCACGGCATCAGTGCCGAGCAGGCAGGCTTCTTCCTCGGCGCGGAAGATGTCGACCAGGGTCGAGATGTCCATGGCGTCGACATGCTGGGCGTAAAGCGGAATACCGGCTTCGTCGAGGGCGGGTGCGATCTGCTTGTGCACCTCGCGCAGCCGGGCGATGGCGGTGAACAGGCCGAGCGCGCCGCCGCCGGCGGCCAGGAACAGCGCGCGATAGGCGGCGGCGACTTGGGTTAGATCATCTTTGCGCACGTCGGTGACGACGATGACTTTGGTGCGCCCGACGTAGTCGAAGGGCGAGACCAGCGACGTGCGTTCCACAGGCGGTGCGAGATGCAGCGCGCCGACACGCGCCTCGGCGTTGCTCCAGTCGAGGGCGCGGTCCTCTTCGCCGTTCAATAGCGTCGCGGAGGTGACCACCATGCCGTGGGTATGGTCGGCCAGCGCGCGGGCGAAGGGTAGGGTGGGGTCGATCCAGTGCCGGTAGAGACCGATGTCGACGTCGTTGCCGAACTCGCGCTCGACGGCGAACCAGTCGACAAACTCCTGGGGTGTTTCCGCGCCGAGCGAGGCCAGCATCGAGCGCCAGGCGGCCAGCGGGATCGCGCCGCGGCGCTCGAGCGTGCGCATTAGCCCTTCGATGCGGATGCGTGTGCTCGTATCCAGCGTTTCAGAGTCCGTATCGAGCTTGCGTCCAAAGCCGGCGATGAGCCGCCGCAGAGGATGCTCAAGTCGGCCGAGCGCGATTTCCAGACCCTTCGCCGCCGCCGCGAGGCCGTCGATCAACGGCGACGGTTCGCACTCCAGCGAGTAGGGCGAGCTGTTATCACTGCGGGCCATCACCTGTGCGCGCACAAGCGCGAGGAACTGCTCGGCGGGGCCATGCGGTACGCCGTCACGCACGCGATTGCGCCAGCCCTGACCTGGAAGGGCACGTGCGCCTTCGAGGGTTTCGCTGAGCGCAATGGCCAGCCCGCCGTCGGCGGCTTCGCCGGCACCGGACGCAATCATATCTTCCGTGCGCTTCTTGAGCCCCCGCGCGCGGCTGCGCGAGGCGGTGCCTTCGGCGCCCAGCAGCCAGCGCCGCAAGTCGGCGGCTTCGAGGCCGGAGAGATGCGCCGAGAAAGCGGAGTCCGCCGCTTCGAAGATGTGGTGGCCTTCGTCGAAGACGTAGCGCGTCGGCCGCACGGTATCGTCCATGCCGCCGAGGGCGGCTTGCACCATAACGAGCGCGTGGTTGGCGACGACGATCTCGGCATAACGCGCGCGGCGCACCGTGCGTTCGATGAAGCACTTCTGGTAATGCGGACAGGCGGCATAGATGCACTCGCCGCGGCGGTCCGCCAAGCCCAGCGTGCGTTCACGCCCTAGGATCTCGGGCAGCCAGCCCGGCAGATCGCCGCCGATCATGTCGCCGTTGCGTGTCGACCCGGCCCAGCGCGCGATCAATCCAAGTGACACGGCGTCGGCGGGCTGCGTCTGCAAGCGATTGACCGCGTCTTCGTAGTTCAGCACGCAGAGATAGTTCTCGCGGCCTTTGCGGATGACGACCTTGCGCTTTTTCTCTTCAGGATCCGGATAAAGACGGTCGAGTTCCTGATCCAACTGGCGCTGCAGATTGCGCGTGAATGTCGCAAGCCACACGGCGCCTTCGTTGCGCTGCGCCCAGAGGCTCGCCGGCGCGACGTAGCCGAGTGTCTTGCCGGTACCGGTACCGGCCTCGGCCAGAACCAACAAAGGTTGATCGGGCGCAGGACGCGGCTGGAACGCGGCGGTGACGGCGCGGGTGTAGGTGCGCTGCACCTCGCGGACTTCGGCGTGAGCTCCCAGCAGTTCGGCAAGCCGCGTTTCGCTTTCCTCGGGCAGAATGGGCTGACTGCCGGGCGGCGGCGGCGGCGCGCGTTCCTGCCACTCCGGCAAACGTAGCCAGATGCGCAGACCCGCGGCGGGTCCGTACCCCTTCGCATCGTTCGGGCCCCCGCCGAGCGCCGCGAGGACGGGAGGACCCCATAGCCAGCCGCCGCGCGTCATCGCGCCGGCGATCTCGGCGAGGGGCTTAGCGTCGAGCGGGTGTAGGTGCGCCAGTTCACTGAGCAGCGCTTTCGCGGCCTGGAGCAGAGCGACCGGGCGGTCTTCGAGAGTCTGCGGCTGGCGCACACCGAGCGCCTGGGCCAGCCCGGCCACCGTCGGCAGACAGAACTGCGCGGGACGTACGAAGGCAAAAAGTTCGAGCACATCGTGCGTGGGGAACCGCTCGGTCCTGAGGCGTGCGGCGGTCGCCGGTCCATGGCAGACGATCGGGCGCGCGCGCGCGAGGCGCTGCGCCGCGTCAGCGACCCGGCGCACGCTGATCTCGCCGCCGGGATCGAGCACGGCGGCGGCGGTCCAGTCGGCGACCACCACCGGCACTTCGGGAAGAAGCACGCGGCGATGGGGCGGCGGGGCGGGAGAGGGAACATCGGTCATGGAGCCCATGACCTGTAGCCGCAGACGCCGGCGCGCGCAAGGAAGCGGCGCGCGGTTCACCGCCCGGTTGTCAGGTGCACGCGCAGATAAGGCCTTCGTGCGGGCGCAGCGCCACCAGATTGGCGGCATGCTCGCCGGCACGGTCGCCGGCGGTGGACAATATCACCTGGCCCTGGACCAGCGGCGTGTGCACCGTCACGGACGAGAAGTTCAGGAGCACCACAACGCGCGCACTGCCAGCAACGCGTTCGTACACCAGCACATCGCCGCGGCTTTCGATGGCGCCGTAACTGCCCTCGGACAGCGCGGCGTTGCGCCGGCGCAAAGCAATCAGGTCGCGGGTCAGACGCAGCAGCGAGGTTGCGTCATTGCGCTGTGATTCGACGTCGCCATGGGAGCCGCCCAGGGGCAACCAGGGCGTTCCGTCCGTGAATCCTCCGTGCAGCGTCTTATCCCAAGGCATGGGCGTGCGCACCGGATCGCGGCCGTAGCCGAAGCCGGGAACGCGCAGCTCCCAGGGGTCTTGCACCGCCGCAGGCGGGATAGGCACGTCGGTCAGGCCCAGTTCATCGCCATAATAAAGTGTGGGTGTGCCGCGCAGGGTCAGCAGCAGCATGCAGGCCAGCGCGGCGTTCTGTGCACCGAAACGGCTGGCGACGCGGCTGCGGTCATGATTGCCGAGCACCCAGTTGGGCCAGCGTCCGGGCGGCAGCAGGCTTTCGTAGCGCACCATCAGATCGGCGATGAAAGACGCGCGCCACGCCGCGCCGATCAGATGGAAATTAAAGGGCAGGTGCACGCCCGGCTGCAAGTCGGTGCCGTAGTAAGTGACGATTCTCTCGAGCGGCAGGTAGACCTCGCCGATGAGCACGCGGTCATCGTAGGCATCGGTCAGCTGGCGCAGCCCCGCGAGTACGTCTTGTACTTGCGGCAAATCCATTTGATGGACGCGGGTGTAGGCAAGGATCGGCGCCATGCCGTCGCGGAAATCGGGATTGGGCGGATTGTCGTGCAGCCCCTCGTCCTCGAAAAGGTGATGCACGGTGTCGAGGCGGAAACCATCGACGCCGCGCTCGAGCCAGAAGCGCATCGCCGTGTGTACGGCGGCGTGTACGTCCGGATTGCGCCAGTTGAGGTCGGGCTGCTGCGGCAAGTAGGCGTGATAATAGTATTGGCCGGTGGCGGGATCTTGCGTCCACGCCGGACCGCCGAACTCGCTCAGCCAATTATTGGGTGGACCGCCGCCCGGGGCGGGGTCGCGCCAGATATACCAATCGCGCCTAGGGTTCTCGCGGCTCGCGCGGCTTTCGCGAAACCACGGATGTTCCTCGGAGGTGTGGTTGGGCACGAAGTCCATGATCAGCTTCATGCCGCGGCGATGGGTCTCGGCGAGCAGTTCGTCGAAATCTTTGAGCGTGCCGAAGATCGGATCGATCCCGGTGTAGTCCGCGACGTCATAACCGAAGTCGGCCATGGGCGAGGGATACACGGGCGAAAGCCAAAGCGCGTCGACTCCGAGCCAGCGCAGATAGTCGAGCCGGCGCGTGATGCCCGGCAGATCGCCGATGCCGTCGCCGTTGCTGTCCTGGAACGAGCGCGGATAGATCTGATAGATCACACCCCGCTGCCACCAGGCGCAAGGACTAGCAGCGATTGCGGTGTCGCGGGTCATGGCTTGATGTGCTGCGCGCAAAAGGCGTCGATGGCGTCGAACCAACGGGCGCGCACGTCATCGGTTTCGTGAAAGAGTTCATGCTTGGCGAAGGGGAAATCCACCAGCGTGCAGTTGGGTAAGTGACGCGCCGCGCGGCGATGGGCGCTAGGGCGCACAAAACGTTCCCGTCCAGCACTGCCGATAAGGAGGGGCGTCGTGATCCCCTGCAAGAATATCGGACTTCGGAGATGCCGGACGAGCGCAAAGGCGGCGTCGGCCCAGGCGAAGGTGGGGCCATGCACGCGCAGCCGCGCCTGGTCCGCGAACCAGTCGCGGTGCACGAGACAGCGTTCGGCATCGTGTGAGATTGGGCTGGTGGCCGGCGACAAGTCGGGATCAAAACGCCACGGCCCGCCGCCGGGGACAAACGCGCTGCCGAAGCCCAGGCGCACGGCGAGCCATGCCAAGCCACGTGCGAGTGGCCGGGGTAGGAGGCCGGTCTCGAGATCAAGCATCGGCGCGGATAGCACGGCAGTGCGCACCAACGCGGGATTGGCGTGCAGCGCGAGCAACGCGATGGCCCCGCCCATGGAGTGGGCCACCAAAAGTCGCGGCGCATCGGGCGGCAGCGTCTTTCTAATGAACAGGGCGAGGTCTTCGGCGTCGCGGTCGTAGCGGCGGGCACCCGGGCCGGCATCGATCGCCTGCTCGCGGTCCGAACCTCCCTGGCTGCGCCAATCGAGACACCAGACCGTGAACCCGCGCGCCGCGAGATCGCGAATGGTCTCGAAATATTTCTCGATGAACTCGGTGAACCCGCCCGTCAGTACGCACTGTGGCGCATCAGGTTGCGCCGATGCGAGACAGCACCAGCGCAACTGTGCGCCGTCGGCAGCGCGGAACATGCCCCAGCGCAGTCCCGCCGGCGCCAGAAAGCGCGGCGCGAGCGACAGTGGAGATGACAAAAGAGGTCCGCCAGCGGGAAGCGCGGGGCGATGTGCGGAGGGTGGCGCGAAGGTGTTCATGGCCAGAAGGCAGCGGCAAGGTGGAGGCGAATCTAACGCTAGATGGGCCAGTTCCTCCGCTAAACTTTAGAGACAGAATGCAGGGGCTTGCTAAGCTGCTGTAGGGGCGCGGGTTTCCGGCCTTGACCGGGCATCCGCCCGCACCTAGCTTGCCGGGCCTTCAACCGGACTGCACGCCCATGACTGATTTTTCAGCCCTCGCCCGCCATAGCAACGCTTGGCCTTTCGCCGAAGCCCGCGCGCTTTGGGACGAGCGGCTGAAAGGCAAGACGCCGGCCAAGGGCTACGTCCTGTTCGAGACTGGATACGGCCCCTCGGGTCTGCCGCACATCGGCACCTTCGGCGAAGTCGTGCGTACGACCATGGTGCGCCGCGCTTTCGAAGCGCTGAACCCCGGCGTGCCCACCAAGCTGTTTGCCTTTTCGGACGACATGGACGGCCTGCGCAAAGTGCCGGACAACGTGCCGAACAAGGACATGCTGGCACCGCATCTCGGCAAGCCGCTGACGCAAATCCCAGATCCTTTCGGCACGCATGAGAGCTTCGGGCACCACAACAACGCGCGCCTGCGTGCGTTCCTGGATTCCTTCGGCTTCGAATACGAATTCAAGAGCTCGACCACGATGTACAAAGCTGGCGCCTTCGATAAGGCGCTGCTGCGGGTGCTCGAGAAGTACGACGAGGTGATTGACGTCGTGCTGCCGACGCTGGGCCCCGAGCGCCGCGCGACCTATTCGCCGTTCCTGCCGGTGTGCAAAAAGACCGGCGTCGTACTGCAGGTGCCGATCATCGCGCGCGACGTGGCGGCGGGCACCATCACCTATAAGGACTCAGACGGCAGCGATGTCCCCGTTCCCGTCACCGGCGGGCACTGTAAATTGCAATGGAAGTGCGACTGGGCCATGCGCTGGTATGCGCTCGACGTCGATTATGAGATGTCGGGCAAGGACCTGATCGATTCCGTCAAACTATCGGGCCGCATCTGCCGCATCCTCGGCGCTACGCCGCCGACCAACCTGACCTATGAGCTGTTCCTCGATCAGGAAGGCCAGAAGATCTCGAAGTCCAAGGGCAACGGGCTCTCGGTCGAGGATTGGCTGAAGTACGCCCCGCACGAGAGCCTCTCGCTTTATATGTATCAGAAGCCGAAGACGGCTAAGCGGCTGTTCTTCGACGTCATCCCCAAGGCCGTCGACGAGTACCTCGATTTCCTCAGCAAATTTCCGGGCGAAGAAGACAAGGCCAAGCTCGACAATCCGGCGTGGCACATCCATCACGGCCGCCCGCCGCAGGACACGACCAGCGTCAACTTCGGCATGCTGCTGAACCTGGCGAGCGCCTGTCATGCCGAAGAGCCGGCGGTGCTGTGGCACTACATCGCGCGCTTTGTGCAGGGTGCGACGCCCGAGAGCGCGCCCTTGCTCGACCGCCTGATCAAGCATGCGGTCGCCTACTATCAGGACTTCGTCGTGCCGGCGAAGAAGTATCGGAAGATCGCGCCGGCGGAGCTCGCGGCGTTCACCGAATTACGCGATGGCTTGAAATCCTTCAGCGGGGAGCCGACGCCGGAGAATCTGCAGAACCTCGTTTTCGAGATCGGCAAGCGCCATCCCGATGTCTATCCGGGGCTGCGCGACTGGTTTCAGGCGCTGTACCAAGTGCTGCTCGGTCAGGACCAGGGGCCGCGCATGGGCTCGTTCATCGCCATCTATGGCGTCGCCGAATCCGTAGCGCTTTTGGACCGCGCCATCGCCGGCCAAGACTTCGCTGCATAAGCTAAGGGGGATCCGGCGGCGTTTGCACGAGGCGCCGCCGGACCTCACTGCGACGGGGGACGTAAAAGCACCCGCCAGCGAAACCGTAGACGTAGCCTCCCACACATGAAGTGAAACCCACGGTGCATCCTGAAGTTTCGCCGCACTGCAATATTACATACTGCAGTGCAAAATGACCACGCAATGCGGCTAACAGATTGCCATGTAATAAAAATTCCGCCCCGTTACCCGGCCAGCCCTTGCCCGGGTCTCGGAACACCCCCTAAGATGGTGGTCCAACGCGACGTTACGCCCGGGTGAGGGGGCCGATGACGCTGCCCTCCAGACCTGCGCAAGGTCGTGAAAAATAAGGAGGGTTCGTCATGCGGAGAGTTCCGTCGCACTTCAAGAACAGCACTGTCCTGACGGGAGCCGCACTCGCGGCGAGTCTGCTTGTCAGCGCACCGGCCGCGGCCGTCGACTTCACCTTCGGCGAGGTCGAAGGAAACTTCGACAGCACCTACACCATCGGCGGCGCGATCCGCACATCGGGGCGAGATCCACGCTTGGTCGGCGTGGCTAACGGCGGTTCGGCGTTCTCGATCAACAGCGACAACGGCAACCTCAATTTCGACAAGGGCGACTTCACATCGCTCGCCATCCGCGGCATCAACGAACTCAGCCTCAAGAGCGGCAACTTCGATTTCTTCGGCCGCGTGAATTACTTCTACGACTACGTCAACAACGACAAAACCTTAGCTCGAACTCCGCTGGAGAACGCCGCCAAACGCCGCGCCGGCCTGCGCATCGATCTCCTGGACCTTTACGTCACCGGCAATTTCGACGGTTTCTCGGTGCGTCTCGGACAGCAAGTGCTGAACTGGGGTGAAAGCACGTTCCTTCAGAACGGCATCAACGTCATCAACCCAGCCGATGTGACCAAGCTGCGCTCGGCGGGCTCGGAATTGCGTGAAGGTCTGCTGCCGGTTCCCATCGCGCAGTTCAGCGTCAATTTGTCGTCGAACTTCTCGCTCGAAGGATTTTACCAGCTGGGTTGGAAGCCCACCGAGATCGAAGCCGAAGGCACCTCCTTCTCGACCAATGATTTCGCAAGCCCGGGCGGGCGTTTCGTCTATCTCGGCTTTGGACTGCCCACGGGTCCCCGCGACAATCCACCGACCAACGCCGGGTTGCCCGTCGGCAGCCAGGTGGCCCGCGCGCCCGACCGCGAGGCCGACGATTCCGGTCAGTACGGCTTTGCCGCGCGCTATCTGATCCCGGCGCTCAACGACACCGAACTCGGCGCTTATTTCGTGCGCTACAACAGCCGCCTGCCGGTGGTGAGCGCGCGCTCGGGAACCTTGGCCGGCCTGCTCGGCGGCAACTACGCCGGCACCGCGCGGTACTACCGCGAATATCCGGACGGCGTGAAGCTGGCCGGCGGTAGCTTCTCGACGACATTGGGCGAGAGCGGCATCGCGCTGCAGGGCGAATACGCCTATCACTGGGATCAGCCGCTGCAGGTGGAAGACGTTGAGCTCCTGTTCTCCGCGCTCTCGCCGCTTGATCCCTTCCTGGGATTCCCGGCGGCGATCCAGCCGGTGTTCCGCCGCAATCAGCTGGGCGCGCAGGGCTTCGATCAGGATATTCCGGGCTATCGCCGCAAGGCCTATTCGACCGCGCAGTTCACCGCCACGGAAATCTTCCCGCAAGTGGCGCGCTTCGATCAGATCGTCGTGCTCGCCGAAGTGGGCGGCATGTGGATCCACAACATGGAGAGCAAGTCGGCGCTGCGTTACGAGGGACCGAACACGGTCACCAACGCCAATCCGTTCTTCACGACCATCGCGCGCCAGCCCGCGACCGAGCCCATGCAAGGCTTCGCCGATGCCTTCTCGTGGGGCTATCGCCTGGCCATCCGCGGCGACATCAGCAACGCCATCGGCGCCATCACGCTGCAACCGACCATCGCCTTCAACCACGACGTCAACGGCACCTCGCCGACGCCGATCTCGAACTATGTCGAGGATCGGCAGCAACTGTTCTTGGGCGTGGGCGCCAATTATCTCAACAATTGGCAAGCCAACGTGGGCTACACGATGGCGTGGGGCGGCGGGAAATATAACCTGCTGCGCGACCGCGACTTCGTCTCACTGACGCTCAGCTACTCATTCTAGGGAGAAGCGTTATGAACCTCCGCACATCCGCTAAAGCCGCTGTCGCCGCCATCGCGCTTCTCGCCGCGCAGCCCGTTCTCGCGAAAGTCACTGCGCAGGAAGCCGCCGCGCTGAAAGACAGCATGACGGCGCTGGGCGCCATCAAAGGCGCCAATGCCGACGGCAGTATTCCGGCATGGACGGGCGGCCTTACCGCACCGCCCGCCGGCTACCAAAGCGGCAAGCCCCGCCCCGATCCGTTCGCGGCCGACAAGCCGCTCTATGAGATCACGGCGCAGAACCTCGGGCAGTACACGGCTCTGCTGTCGCCCGGGCAGCAGGCGATGTTCAAGCGTTACCCCAATACCTGGAAGCTGAAGGTCTACCCGACGCGCCGCTCGGCTGCCTTCTCGCAGGCGGTCAATGACGCGGTCATCGCCAACGCTACAACCGCCGAGCTGACACCCGACGGCAACGGCGTCATCAATGCGACGCGCTCGATTCCGTTCCCGATCCCGAAGACCGGTGTCGAGACCATCTGGAACCACCTGATGCGCTATCGCGGCGAGACTTCCGAGCGCAACGTCAAGCAAGTGACGCCAACACCCGACGGCGCTTACAGCGCGGTGCAGTTCGCCGAGAAGGTACTCTGGGCCTATAACCAGCAGGGCGCGACCATCCAGAGCATCAACAACCGTCTCGCTTACTTCATCCAGGAAGTGACGGCGCCGGCGCGTCTGGCCGGTACAATCCTGCTCGTGCACGAGACGCTGAACCAAGCGGCCGAGCCGCGCAACGCCTGGACGTACAATCCCGGCCAGCGTCGCGTGCGCCGCGCGCCCAATGTGGCTTACGACAATCCCGGCACGGCCTCCGACGGCCAGCGCACCAATGACCAGCTCGACATGTTCAACGGCGCGCCCGACCGCTACACCTGGACGCTGAAGGGTCGCCAAGAGTTGATCGTGCCCTACAACACCTACAAACTCGAAGGCACGATGCCGGTGGGCGATGTGGTCAAAGCGGGCCACCTCAATCCCGAAGCGCTGCGCTATGAGAAGCACCGCGTGTGGGTGACCGAGGCCACATTGAAGCAGGGCACCAGCCACGTCTACGCCAAGCGTACGTTCTACTTCGACGAGGACAGCTGGCAGCTCCTGGTGGTCGACAATTACGACAGCCGCGGCGAGATCTGGCGCCTGTCCGAGGCTTATCCGATCCAGTACTACGACCAGGCGCTGTTCTGGGATAACGTGCACGCCCACTACGACCTGCAGAACGGCCGTTACCTGGCCTTCGGCATCAAGGACGGCAATGACTACGTGCGCTTCAACGCGCCCATGAGCACCGGCGACTTCTCGCCGGAATCACTGCGCCGCGAAGGCACGCGGTAAAGGCCCTTGCGCCTCCCCGGGGCCGCTAGCGTCTGCTTCCTTCTGCTCGGCTCCGCTGTTATCGCAGCGGAGCCGGCGGCTGCTCCTAAAATCTATCCGCTCGCGGCCAAGTCGCTGGTGCTGGACGTCGCGCGCGCGGACGATGCGCTCATCGCGGTCGGCGACCGCGGCTTCATCCTGCGCTCGACCGATGGCGGCACGAACTGGGTGCAGCAGGCCTCGCCCGCCGCCGCCATGCTCACCGGTGTGCGTATGCTGGATGCGACGAACGGCTGGGCTGTCGGCCATGACGCGGTGATCCTGAAGACCGCCGACAGCGGTGTGACCTGGACGAAGGCGTTCGAAGATCCAGAGCTCGAAGCGCCGCTGTTTGATATCTGGTTCGAGAACGCCCAGCACGGCATCGCCGTGGGCGCTTACGGGCTGATCGAGGAAACCCAGGACGGCGGCGCGACCTGGCAAGACCGCCGCATCAGTGAAGATGAGCCACACCTCTACACCATCGCGCCTCTACCCGACGGCGGGCTCATCGCTGTCGGGGAAATGGGCGGCATCTTCAAAAGCGCCGACAAGGGCGCGACCTGGAACCCACTGCCTTCACCTTATGAGGGCACATTCTTCGGCGCGCTGGTGCAGAAGGACGGCGCGATCCTGGTTTATGGCCTGCGCGGGAATCTCTACCGCAGCGAGGACGGCGGCAACGTCTGGAGCCAGATCGAGACGCGCACCGAGACCTCGCTCCTGGGTGCGACCGAGCGCGCCGACGGCGGCGTGGTGATCGTCGGATTGTCGGGCACGGTGCTTTCCAGCCGCGACGGGCGCACCTTCACCGTCGCTTCTCTACCGGAACGCGAAGCCTTGGGCGGCGCCATCGAAGCGGCGCCCGGCAAGCTGCTCGTCTTTGGTGAACGCGGCGCTTACGCCCTGCCGGAGCCCCGGCGATGAATCGCTTCGTCGACCGGCTCGCCGATCTGATCTATGGCCACCGTGCCATCACGCTCGCGCTGTTCGCGCTTCTGACCATCGTGCTCGGTTATGAAGCTTCGCAGCTTAAGGTCGATGCCGGCTTTGAGAAGCAACTGCCGCTCAAGCATCCCTACATTCAGACCTTCCTCAAGCACCAGGACGAGTTCGGCGGGGCCAACCGTCTGCTGATCGCGGTGAAGGCTGAGCAGGGCGATATCTTCACGCCGGAATTTTTTGAGGTGATGAAGCAGGTGAGCGACGCGGTCTTCCTGCTGCCGGGCGTCAACCGCTCGACCGTCATGTCGATCTTCACGCCCAATGTGCGCTTCGTCGAGATCGTCGAAGGCGGCTTCGCCGGCGGCAACGTCGTGCCGGCCGATTTCACGCCGACGCCCGAGAAGCTCGCGCAAGTGCGCGAGAACATCCTGAAGTCGGGGCAGGTGGGCCGCCTGGTCGCCAACGACTTCACTGCCGCGCTGGTGAGCGCGCAGTTGGTCGAGAACGACCCCACCACGGGCGCGAAGCTCGACTATTTCCAGGTCGCCGATCAGCTCGAGACCGAAATTCGCCAGAAACTGCAGCGCCCGGGGTTCACCATCCATATCGCCGGCTTTGCCAAAGTCATCGGGGATGTCGCCGATGGCGCGCTTGGCGTGGTCGCGTTCTTCGCTGTCGCCTTCCTGATCTCGGCGGTGCTGGTCTATTACTTCACGCACTCGGTGCGCATGATGCTGTTGCCGCTGATCTGCTCGCTTATAGCGGTCGTGTGGAACATGGGCCTCTTGACCGTGTTCGGCTTCGGCCTCGATCCCATGTCGATCCTGGTGCCCTTCCTGGTGTTCGCCATCGGCGTCTCCCACGGCGTGCAGAAGATCAATGTGATCGGCGAGGGTATCATGGCGGGCATGGACGGCTTCACCGCCGCCAAGAATGCCTTCCGCAAGCTCGTGCTGACCGGCGCGGTCGCGGCGTTGGCGGACGTCTTCGGGTTCCTGACGATCTTGCTCATCGACATCCGCATCATCCAGGAAGTCGCTATCACCGCCAGCATCGGTGTCGGCTGCGTCATCCTCACCAACATCTTCCTGATCCCCTTGCTGGCGTCCTACATGCATCCGGGCGAGGGCTATCGCCAGCGCCTGGAGAAGGCGACGGTGCAGCGCGAACCGTTGTGGCGCTTTTTCGCCTCCTTCACACGGCCAAGCCGCGCGGTGATTGCCATCGTCATCAGCGTGGCGCTTGGTGCTTTCGCCTACGTGAAGTCGCACGACGTGCGGATTGGTGACGTGCTCTCGGGCGTGCCGGAGCTGCGGCCCGACAGCCGCTACAACCGCGACGACGCGCTGATTACGTCGCACTTCGCCATCGGCACGGACATTATCCAGACCATCGTCGAGACCGTGCCTAACGGCTGCATCCAATACGACATCATGGACATGATCGACCGCTTCCAATGGGAGATCGCCAATTTACCGGCGGTGCGGTCCACGCTCTCAATGCCGCAAGCGGCCAAGCTGACCAACGCCGGCTACAATGAGGGCAACCTCAAGTGGCGCGTGCTGCCGCGCAATCCGCAAACACTGGTGCAGGCGACGCAGGGCGTTGAAACCGTCACGGGCCTGCTCAACCGCGATTGCAGCGTGATGCCGGTGGTGATCTTCATGGCGGACCACAAGGCCGAAAGCATCAGCGGCGTGGTCGATGCGGTGAAGGCCTTCGCCGCCGCCAACGATTCCGACAAGCACCGCTTCAAGCTCGCCACCGGCAATGTCGGCGTCATGGCGGCGACGAACGAAGTGGTGGCCGAAAACGAATTCAAGATCCTGCTGTGGGTCTATGCCGCGATCATCGTGTTGTGCCTTGCGCTGTTCCGGTCCTGGCGGCCGACGGCAGCCATCATTCTGCCGCTGATCCTTGTCTCTATCCTTTGCTACATGCTGATGGCCTTCTTCGACATCGGCCTGAAGGTATCGACGTTGCCGGTCGCCGCCCTTGGCGTTGGCATCGGTGTCGACTACGGCATCTACATCTTCGCCCGGCTCAAGGCCCTGATGGCCGAGGGGAAAAATCTGGAGGAGGCGTTCTTCCAGACCCTGCAGGTTTCGGGAAATGCCGTGGTCATGACCGGCCTGACGCTGACCATCGGCGTCGGCACCTGGATCTTCTCGGCCCTGCAGTTCCAGGCCGATATGGGCCTCTTGCTCGCCTTCATGTTCATGGCCAATATGCTGGGCGCAATCATTCTACTGCCGGCCCTGGCGCGTTTCCTGATGCCGGATCGGGTAAAGGCTTAAGACGATGCGGTGGACAAAATTCGTTGTAATGGCGGCGCTGGTTGGCGTGCTGGCGCCCGGCACAGACTGGGCGGCTGACGCCAAGGCGAGACTGCGCCCCGGCGAGGCGCCGCCGCGCCGCGCCGACGAACCGCTGACGATCCCCTACGATGGCCCGGCGGTCGGTCCCATCAGCATCTGCGGGATGTCGGCGCTCAACGTCGAGGATCTGCGCGGCGACATCGCCAAGGCCGCCGATACAGTCAAAGAAGTCGAGGGCGACGGCACCGCCACGACCTATAGCCAGGCCAAGGTTGCACACATCTGGTACTTCACCGAAAAGACCCACCGCGCCCACCCGGCCGTTGTGTGCCGCACCGTGGCCGGCAAGGGTGAGGCGATCCACCTGGAAACCGAGTTCATTTGTAACGGTGGCCGCGGCGCCTGCCGCACGCTCAAGGCCAACTTCGAAGCCGCCAACGAACGCGTGCGCGCCTCCATGAAGGGCGGCCACTCGCTACAGTAGCCTCGCCCACACATTGGCGTTATCCGCCGATTCTGCCTCTTGAGCGGGGGATGCCTGCCTATTACGTTCGGGCCCGCCCGGGAGGGGGCCCTTTTAATGTCCGCGATTATCTCGATCTCCAATCTCACCAAGACTTACAAGTCCGGCCACCAAGCCCTCAAGACGATCAATCTCGAGATCAAGCAGGGCGAGATTTTCGCGCTGCTCGGACCCAACGGTGCCGGCAAAACCACGCTGATCAATATTGTCTGCGGCATCGTCACCTCCTCCAGCGGAACGGTCCTGGCCGACGGCCACGACATCCGCCGCGACTACCGCTTGGCGAGGATGAAGATCGGCCTCGTGCCCCAGGAACTGCATACCGACGCCTTCGAGACCGTGCTGGCGACCGTGAGCTTCAGCCGCGGGCTCTACGGCAGGCCGCGCAACCCCGCGATCATCGAGAAGGTCCTGCGCGATCTTTCGCTCTGGGAAAAGCGCAACGACACGATCCGCACGCTCTCGGGCGGCATGAAGCGCCGCGTGATGATCGCCAAGGCCCTCGCGCACGAGCCCACCATCCTGTTCCTCGATGAACCGACCGCGGGCGTGGACGTCGAGCTGCGCCGCGACATGTGGGAGATGGTGCGGTCCTTGCGCGCGAACGGCGTGACGATCATCCTCACCACCCATTACATCGACGAAGCCGAAGAGATGGCGGACCGTATCGGCGTCATCAACAAAGGCGAGCTGATCGTTGTCGAAGAGAAGTCGGTGTTGATGAAGAAGCTCGGCAAGAAGGAGTTGACGCTGCAACTCCAGGAGCCGCTGGCGGTGGTACCCCCGGGGCTCGCGGACTTCCAGCTCGAACTGAAGGCCGACGGGCACGAACTGCACTATGCCTTCGACGCCAGTGTGACGACGACCGGCAGCGGCATCGCCGCCCTGCTGCGCCGCATGTCCGAGCTTGGCATCACGTTCAAAGATCTCAACACGAGCCAATCGTCGCTCGAGGACATCTTCGTCAATCTCGTGCACCGCGAGCCGAAAAATGGAAAATAAAGGCGAACGGCAAATGAAGGCGCCCCTTTTCAACGTTCACGGCGTTGTTGCCATTTACCGGTTCGAGATGGGGCGATTCTTGCGCACCGTCTGGCAAAGCCTGGTGACGCCGGTGATCACGACGTCGCTGTATTTCGTGGTGTTCGGCTCGGCCATCGGCAGCCGTATGCAGGACGTCGAAGGCGTGCCCTACGCCGCCTTCATCGTGCCGGGCCTGATGATGATGACGCTGTTTACCGAGAGCATCTTCAACGGTTCCTTCGGCATCTATTTCCCGAAATTCGTCGGCACGATCTATGAGCTGCTCTCGGCGCCCATCTCTTATTTTGAAGCCGTGCTGGCCTACGTCGGCGCTGCGGCCACCAAATCCGTTGTGCTCGGTTTGGTCATCCTCGCCACGGCATCCTTCTTCGTGCCGATCCACATAGAACACCCGGTGTGGATGATCGCGCTTCTGGTACTGGTCTCGGTCACCTTCGCGCTGTTTGGTTTTATCCTCGGCATCTGGGCCAACAGCTTCGAGCAGCTCAACGTCGTGCCGATGCTGATCATGACGCCGCTGACGTTCCTGGGTGGGGCGTTCTATTCCATCGACATGCTGCCCGAGACGTGGCGCACCCTGACGCTGTTCAATCCGGTGGTCTACATCATCAGCGTGTTCCGCTGGAGCTTCTTCGGCGAGGCCGATGTGCCGGTGGTGCTGAGCGTCAGCCTGACGCTGGGTTTCTTCGCCGCGTGCCTAGCCGCCGTCGGCATCATCTTCAAGACCGGCTGGCGGCTCAAGAACTAGGCTTTCAAGGCGGCGTCGAGCGCATCTTTCTTCGTAAGACTGTCCGGAAATGGCGGCTTTGGCCCGCTGTAGCCCATGATCGCGATCAGCTTGTCGGTTGGCACACGGCCTTCCTTTCCCAGGAAGGTGGTTTTGACGAGACAGATCGCAGCCACTTCGCCGCCGCCCACGATCATCTTGTGCTCGATGTAGATCCAGCGTTCGTCCCAGGAAACGACGCGCGCCATCACGTCGAAACGGCGGAAGGGCCTGATCGGGCGGCGGAAGCGGATGCTGTACGAGCCGAGAACCGGATACAGCCCCGCCGCGCGTACGCGCTTCCAGGCGCCGTTCCGGATCATCATTTCCACGCGCGACAGGTCCATGAAGCTCGCATAGCGGCTGTTGGTCATGTGCATGTTGAAATCGAGATCGGTCGGCCAGCAGCGGAATGTGAGCCGCCCCTCATCGAGTACGCCGCGGCGAGCGCCAAAACGCGCGCTGATCAGCATCCAGAACAGGCGGAAGATGAGGTTCAACCTGCCACCTTGACGTCACCCTTGTAGTGCAATGCCCATTTGCCGACGAGGGCCGCAGGATCCACGCCCTTGCGGACGGTATAGTTATATTCCGTGCACGGCAGGAATTTCACGCGCACGCCCGCAATGTCGCGCAGGTCCGGAGCAAGCGGCGGGGTAGACCAGTCGATGAACTTGGCGAGTGACAACTGCCCGCCGCGCCACCGGCGCACATCAAAGCCGTAGCGTGCGTGCGCGGCCGGCGTCGCCGCCAGCGTTTCATAGAGTGTGAGCGTCGCGTCGAAAAAGCGGCGGAGCGCGGGTGCGGCGCCGGAGGATGCAAGCATCACGCCTTCATTGACGGGCATGTGCCATTGGCCAACCTCGTTGCGGTAGGTGAGGCCCACATCGAAGTCCCCGGTGAAGATGGGCGTGAAGGGACGATGTAAGTGCACGTCGGTGTCGAGGAACAGCACCGCGCCGGTGAGCTTCCCGGTCATTGCAAGCGCGCGATAGCTGCGCATGCGGCTGTACATGAGGAAGTTGGCATCGAGATCGCAACGCGCCACACGCGCCAAGCCGGCGAAGGCGGAGGTGTCGGTGATCATGTCCGTGAGCAGAACGATGGCCGCATCGGGGTGCTGCGCGCGCGCCGCCCGCATGGACTCCAGCAGAATGCCCGTGTAGTCCACCGTGACTTTGCGAAAAGGGTGAAGTGTGCCGCCCACATGGAAGAACACGACGCTGAGGCCCGCGTGAGGCTGCAATGTATCCATGGCGGACGCGGCCGCTTGCTCCCAGGCGTCGCGTGGACCTTCCCGGCCGGTGACAGCAGGCAGCTGCGCGATGCTGCGCACCAGGGCAATGTCTCCCAGCATCTCCTGCACATTGGCCAGCTTTTGGGGGGAGATATCGGGCGCGGATGAGATCGACCGGCAGACCGCCTCGGCGGCCGTAAAATCTCTTTCCAGCAGATGCGCATAGGCGAGATGGAAGCGCGTGGACGCCGAGGGCCGCACAGCATCGGCGGCGCGGAAGAATCCTATTGCCCCTGCGGCATCGCCCACGAGAAGCGCAACCCCGCCCGACTCATGCAGCGCATCGGGTGAGTCGGGAAAGTGCCCCCGCCACTGACGGCACAAATCCGCGGCCGCCATATACTCGCCCCGATCAACGTGCGCGCGTATAAGAGTATCGACGTTGACGCCGGGCATGCGAACCGCGTGTGTTACGCCGCCACAGCCGCGTCGAAGAGTTCGTCTTCCAGGTCCATGATGGTCTCGCCGCCCGACATGATCGAGGACAAGAGCGAGCTGGTGATCGGCATCAGCTTGGCCATGTAGAACTTGGCGGTCTTGATCTTACCTTTATAGAACCCCGTGGGGTCGTCGTTTAGCTTGCCGTAGGCGAGCTTCGCCATACGCGCCCACATGAAGCCCACCGAGACGTAGGACAGCAGCTTGAGCAAGTCCGTCGCACCCGCGCCGGCTTCGTTGGGATTGCTCATGCCTTTCTGGGCGATCTGGCCGACGGCCTGCTGCAGACGCCCGAAGCCCTTGGCGAGCTCCATGACGATGTCCTGCATCTGTTCGTCGGTGGCGTTTTCTTCGATGAACTGCTGCACGGGGTGGAAGAAGGCGCGCATGTAGCGGCCGTAGTGCGCAGTCATCTTGCGGCCCACCAGGTCGAGGGCCTGGATGCCGTTGGTGCCTTCGTAGATCTGCGTGATGCGCGCATCGCGCACGAACTGCTCCATGCCGTGTTCGCGAATATAGCCGTGACCGCCAAAGATCTGCACGCCGAGGTTGGCGTTATCGAAACCGGCGTCGGTACCGAAGCCTTTCACGACGGGGGTGAGGAACTGGATGAGGTCGTCGTGGCGTGTGCGCTCTTCCTCGGTCGTGGCTTTCTCGGCCTTGTCCTGGCTGATGGACACCCACATCACCAGGGCGCGGATGCCCTCGGTCAGCGCCTTCATGGTGAGCAGGTTCTTCCGCACGTCGGGATGCACGATCAGCGAGTCTGCCGGCTTTTCCGGGCTCTTGGCGCCCTTCAGGCTGCGGCCCTGCAGGCGCTCGCGCGCGTACAGA
>CAISTS010000070.1 GCA_903888485.1 uncultured bacterium
CGGCCTCGTCAATGGAGGCTGGTGACTGATACTGCATGAAACCTTCCCTGAGCTGTCGAACCGCGTCATCCCCGGCGCGGTGATTTTGCGCGAAGAAAACGACCGGCGCGTGACCGGTCCCTTCCCTTGCTGAAGATTATGAGTGACTTTTCATCGCCGGATCAAGTGGCGTCCACGGAGGCAACCGGCTCGCGCAGCGGCGCCTCGCGGTCGGTCTGCCGCTTGAAGTAGCCGGCAAGCGCCTTGGCGAGGCGGTTTGCGCGCTTCTCGCCGAGCGGCTCCGGCGCCGCCTGGACGGCAGCCTGCGCCCTGTCGATCAGCGCGCGCAACCGCCGGTTCTCGGCCTCCAGCGCCGCCATCTCGGGATAATGGGCCGGCGCGTGCCATACACGGTCCAGCTCCTTGGCAATCGCAGACGAAAGCTCTATCCAGGGCTCGCGCTCGACCTGCCGCGTTTCCTGCTCGATGGCCGCCAGCATGAGGCGCTGGTCGGCGATGTCGGACCAGACGATTTCGCCCTCGCGCTCGACGCGCACCGCGAGCTGGTCGAGACCGGCGATGACGCCCTGCACATGCGCCGCCGTGTCGCCGGCCGACGGCAGGACCCGCTGACGAAGGGTTTTGGCAAGGTCTTCGATGAGTGCCCTGGTCGTCGTTTTCATGCGCATGTTCCCCGACATGCGGGCGACCTGTCGAAAACCGCCGACAAGCGACGATCCGTGCCCGACTGGATCATCTTGGCCTCCCTGGGGAGCCGCCCCATGCTCCCGTGAATATACAAGGAGTATCGGTGCCGTCAGGCGGGTCGGCAATGGCAAAACCTGCGGTGCCGACGGAAAACCCTACCCGTTCACGCCCGGGCTGCGGAAGCCGACGAAGCTGCGCTTGGGCCACAGGAAGTCGATGCGGGTGCGGGCGATCATCCACTTGCCGCCGACCTTGCGGTACACATCGTCATAGACGCCGAACAGGCCGATCGGGTTCTCCTGGCCCTCGCGCAGGCTGAGGTCGAGCAGGTACCAGCGGCCATTGGCCTCGGTCGGGCTCAGGATGCGGATCCAGGGATTGGTGTTGGCGTGCATGAACGAGAACGGCCGGTCGACCGTGGCGAACTTCGCATAGTTCTCGCGGATGGTGTCGCGGCCGACCCAGTTGCCGCCATAATCCTCGGTGAACTCGCACACCGCGTCCTCGGTGAACAGCGCGGCCAGGTCATCGATCTGGCCGCCGTCGAAATAGTGCGAGTACATGATGCGCAGTTGCTTGATCTCTTCGATCTCGAGCAGCTCTTCGATGGTCATGGCGATTCCCCCGCGTTCATGGGCTCAGGGCTTGGCGCCCTTGGCCTCGGCTTCCTTCTGGATGAACGCCACAAGGGTACGCGCGTCGGGCACGCCGGTCTCGGGGATATTGGCGGCCTTCTGGAAGGCGAGCAACGCAGTCTTGGTGGTGGCGCCATAGAGTCCGTCGGGCGTGCCGGTGAACTGGCCCTGGGCCTTCATCTTCTCCTGCATCCACTTGAGCGTCGACTGGCGCAGCGCAGCGCGCGCGTCGCCGATCGTCACCTCGACGAGCTGGGACTGCTCGGCCACCTTGTAAGGCCCGAAGAAATTCATCAACTGGGCGACGGCGGTCTCGAACCGCAGCGTCGGCTGCGTCGTGCAGTAGTTGCGGACCATCTGGCCGATGATCGCGGCCTCGGTGACCGGCGACACGTCGAAGGTTTGCGGCTGCAACCGGTTGATGCCGGTGAGATAGCCTTCCATCCACGACACGTAGGGCATGACGTCCTGCGCGCTCTTGCCGACGGCGGCGATGTAGTCCGAGCACGGCCGGGCACCGATGCCGCGGACGATGTAGTTGCCCTTGGGATCGGAGGCGTGCGCCGCCTGCGTGGCCATTGCCGCGATTAACAGGGCGGCGGCAGCCGTCGTGCGAAGGAACCTGTTCATATCGACTCTACTCACAATTCGGTTGGCGTCGCGGGAATGCGGCGGCGGAGTGTAGCGGCAGGGCACGCGCGAGACAAGGCGGCCGCCACCATCGCGATGCCGGAAAACAGCCATTTTCCGCCTGCTGGAAAACCCTTGGCAACACCTTGGCAGACCACGCGAAAATGCAAAAAAAATTTAGCTTGATTCCGGGGGACGAAACTCATATTTCACTGCCTGCCCAATAGTCGCACGTGCCCATAGGCGCCGGCACAACGTCCCTCGGGATGAGGCGTCATATAGCAACGACGGTGAGGGCTTTTTTGGTCTCAGTCGGCTGTCCAAAAGCCGGCGACACTGAAGAGGCACACCATCTTTGCCCCATGTGCGGATCGGTCCTCCCGTTCCAACCTAAGGCACCCAC
>CAISTS010000071.1 GCA_903888485.1 uncultured bacterium
GAGACTGGCCCCGTCGTTCCTGTGCCGTTGAACAACGCGATGGGGGCCGGCGGCTATTTGATCGCGCCGTCAGGGGCCAGGAAATTGATGTCCATCTTCCCCTTGGACAATCGGACGGTGGTGATCCCCGGCAACTTGAGTCGCTACGGCACGCTCGCGTTCCGCTGCGTCACCTTCGACATGATGTGGAATACGATCCTGCCGGTCATGCAGGCCTTTATGGTGGTTCCGCCGCTGGCCTTGCCGCTGAACAACGTAGCTTCCTCAACGACCAAAGACCTTGGGCAGGCCTAATTCTGGACCGGCTAGCGCGGCAATCGCCTTACGTTTTGACTTCGCTGGCGAGCAGCGAAAGAACGCTGCGCAGCCGCGTGGCCGCTGCCAATTGCGGCGGCGTGCCGTAGCCGTCAAGGACCAGTTCCACTTCCCGCAGCCAGCCGCGCTGCACGTGGACCGGCGCCAACACCATGCGTTCACGCACCGCGGACACAAGCTGGCTGTCGCTCATCCCGACACCACCGGTTCTCACAAATTCACGAATGACGATCATCGATCTTCTCGCAGTTGAGGGAACACTAAAGCACGCATTAGGACGCCGCCTTCGGAACAAAGCGGCTGCGGAATTTGAGGTAATCGCTTTTTTCCGAGAACACCAGTTCATAGCGTTTGGTGCTGAGATCGTCCGAGATGCCTTCCGTTCGTATCGCCCAACGGCCCTTGGCATTGAGCGTCAGCCAATTCTCGATCACGTCGACCTTTCCGGAGGTAGACAGGTGAGCGACGAATTTGGTTGCAGCAGCGGCGGTCTTTTGCGGCATGGAATTCGATCTAAAACGGGAGACTCACAGTCGGACGCCCGCTGACCTCGCGTGGACCTATGACCGGCCCTTCTTGGACGTGGGGGGCAGAGCAGCTTTCTCTAAGGCCTCCGCGGCCTCTTTCGCCAACCGTAGGGTACGTAATGCCTTTGTCTTTTCGGCGTTGACGAGCCGCTCGCGCTCACGTTCCTTGAAGAAGCGCGCATCGCGCTGCACATCCGATGTGAATGCGCCGGCTGGTCGCAGACCGCCCCGCCGCAGTTTCGCTCCGCTTGGCATGAAAGAACCTTTTTGAATGAGCGAAAACAGCCGGCGTATCGTGAGCGCTTAGGATCGCATGGGCGCAAGGTCTCGGGCTGCTTAGGGTGCACAACAGCTAACCGCTACCAGGAGCGGTTTGACACTTCACATGTGAGGAGACCACGTCAGCGCCCAACAAAAGGGAGCACAAACAGGGAAAACCCAGGGCGAACTGACGCCGCTGTTATGCGCTTAATCGTCCACTGGGGCAACGCAAATCGGGGCGCGCCGCCAATGCTGCGGCTTCAGAGAAAAGCACGCGACGCGATTTCGGCCTCCACAACAATGCGTTCCAGGCCGTCAGTGACGTTCTTGATGCGGTACTGAAATCCCAAGCCGTCGTTCGGCAGCGTGCGTACAACTTCGAAGTTGCCGTCCTGCCCGCGTTTGTCACGCGTCTTCACAAGGATCCGAGGCGGTCCGCCCAGATAGGAGACGCTGTCACCTACGCGGAATTTATGCTGACCGTAGGGCGCTGAAGAAGCGCGGGCTTTGACAAGGCGCGCGACCCTGGTCCCCGCCTCAGCCGCCGGCGCGTCGCCTTTTCCATCATTGTCATTGGCATCCGGCGTCTTTCGCCGAAAAATCAGCCGGTACGAATTCATATCGTCGGGCGATATTTCGACAGTGACGCGCGCGCCCAGCGTCGGTTGAGGCATTTCTTGCGCGGAGTCATCCTCGGCGGAGACGACAATTTCATGCTCGTTATCAAAGCGCACGCGATAACGGCCCGCCGCGAGACACTCGATCACAGTGCCTTCGAATTCGATCAACCGTTCGGGCATCATAGGCCACTCCCTTGATAAGAGGCTGAAGGAGGCATCACGAGGACGATTTCCGCGGATCGGCCGCGGTCGGATTGGCGCGATGCTGCCCTGGCGTCGATCACCATGGCGTTGTTCACCCGGGTGTCCACGGTCAAGGCTCTGACGACCGCCTGGGCCCGCGCGTTCACTAAGTAGTCTACGCGCTCGGCTGGTGCAAAAGCGTCGCCGTGTACGACGATACGCACGGTGGTCGCCGGGTTCGCACGCAGATACCTTTGCACCGATGCCAGTCGTTCCACTTGAATCTGCGACAAGATCACGCCGTCCGCCTCGAAAGAGACGTCTCTTACCACCGATACTTCGCCGTAGGACAAAGGCGACTCATAGCCTCGTTGCAAGCTGAACTCCGGCAAGGCCGTTGTCATGTCTTCGAATGCCGTGAAGAAGGGCGCCGCGTCGGGTGCAAGTGCGATAAGCCGCTCATCGTCCGCCGCATCCTGCGAGACCCATGCGAAGGGCCCGGGATCGCGGGGCGCACAGGCCGCCGTCCCCAGGGCGACGGCTCCGATGGCAAAGAGGGTAAAGAAGCGCATGCTATTCCTTTTACGAAAACTTTGGCGATGCGCGGCGCACCGCCACGTGAAACTTCCTATATAAAATGTCGTGCGCGCGGCTATTGCGGGGTCGGCTGTCGCGGCTCTTCGATCGTCACGGCTGTGAAGTTGCCATTGGCGTCGATTTCGAAGCGCGACCACCTGCCAAACTGCATGGCAATGCCGCGCCAAGTGCCGCTTTCGTCGCGCAACAGATCGCGCACATCATAGAAACCGTGCGATTCGGCCGAAGCCTCGGCCGCGGCTTGATCGATGCGCGTCGCGCGGCGTGTGTCTGACGCGGCCAGCGCCGAAGAACCGGCAAGAAGGAGAAGAACCAAGAGCGGCCGTGTACGCACATCCACCTCAGCGCCTCCTCAACTCCTGACTCAGCTGCTTGAGTTCGACTGCGAAGCGCCGAATCTTCCGGCGGCAAATGAAAGAAACGGAGGCCGCCGGTCTTTCGACCAGCGGCCTCCGTTAGTGCTTACTCGCCCTGCTGCTTCGGCGCGTTGTCAGCTTCGGCACTTGCCCCCGTCTTGGACTCCGTCTTTGACTCAGCCTGCTGCTGCTCTTGCGCCGGCTTGTCCTTCTGATTCTGCTTGCGGGTTGCGTCGCCGCTGTCCTGCGCGTTGCCGCCTTCCTGCTGCTGTTGCTGCTTGGACGTATCCTTGTCCTGCGGCGTGGCTGACTGCGATTGCGGCGAGCTGTTTTGATTGTTCATGTGAGGTCCTGCTTGGAGACGATGCACGGAAAATCCCAAGTCTTCGGCCTACAGAACGTAGGTCGAATAAGCATCGTTCGTTTTTCGTGGTGTCGGTGGCTAAAGCCGCACCGGCGGGCGGGGTGTCACGCGATCAAGCGCGTACTGAGACGCAGCTTTGGAGCCATGCTCGGGTGATTGACCGAGGTATGACCGTCAATCAACGGGAATGCGCGGGCGCAGTTCCTTCGTTCGCCAAAGAATCAATCGAGAGAAAAGAGAAAGCCCGGTTTGGCGCCGGGCTTTCTGCAGATCGGTAGACTAGGCAACTTTCAGATTAGCGGCGGCGGACTTGCCGCGCTCATCGACGACGTCATAGCTAACGCTCTGACCTTCGGCGAGATTTGAAATGCCGGCGCGCTCGAGAGCGCTGATGTGAACGAACACGTCCTTACCGCCGGTGCTCGGCTCGATGAAACCGAAGCCTTTTTGAGCGTTGAACCACTTTACTTTACCTTGGGCCATGATGGCCTCCTTCAAAAAAAGACGCAGATATGCGCCGTCGTTTCGCCCTCACGACAACCGCGAAGGCGTTCAATCGGTCCAGCGTCTTCTTGGGAGAGAGCCCTCAACGGGCGGCAAGCCAGGCAGGCGTAGAAGCGACTAGACGCAATATACGACTATCGCACCGAATAGCAAGGACAATCGGCGTTGAGGGGCCGCGCGCCTGAAACAGCGTCATTATCAGGAGCAAAACGTCCGGACAATTCTAAAGCCAGGCGGCCGACGCCGCCTGGTTTATGTGTGTCCTATCAATGCGCCAGAGGATCCGGGCGTCGCGGAGCTCTTCACCGGCTAGGGGGAGATAGAGCGGTCACGCCGAAGCTCTCGCTCCGGCGTGACGCGCAAAGACGTGGTTACCAGGGAATGACCTTGCCGTCGTAACCCCAAACCTGGTCGACGTTTTCCATGGTGAGCGTATCGATGACGCTGACGATCTTGAGCGCCGCGTCGTCCGGCTTCTGCGCCTGGGTTTGCGGCTTGCCGTCAAACACAGACCGCAGCATTTCGGTATCGACGCCCCCTGGATGGACAATGCCGACCGTCACGCCGCGCTCGCGCACTTCGGCGGCCAGGATCTTCATGGCCATGTTCAGCGCCGACTTGGACGGACGGTAGAAATAGGTGTGCGCGCGGCGCGTCTCTTTCTTCATCGGACGGCTGATCACCGCCGACGGGCTGGTGATGGAGACGATCTTCTTCATCTTGCTGGCCTCGACGTTGGGCAACAACGCTTGGCTGACGAGCAAGGGACCGAGCACGTTGGTGCGCATTTCCATCTCGAAGAACCTCGTGTCGAACTGGCCCAAGGTGGTGCCCTTGCCGTTGCCGTCGTTGACAGCGGCGTTGTTGATGAGCAGGTCGATGGGCTTGCCCTTGAGCTTGACCGCAAGCGCATTGATGCTGGCCTCATCGCCGACGTCCAGCTTCTCGACGGTGACGTCCTTGCCGTTCGTCTTCAGGGCCTTCAGGTCAGCAGCGTCATCAGGATTGCGCGCGGTGGCAATCACGGTCCAGCCGCGATCGGCATAGGCGCGGGCGAAACCGAGGCCGAGGCCGCGGTTCGCGCCTGTGATCAGCACGGTCTCGGCCTGCGCGGTCCCGATCCCTACGCCCGCCAGCACGGCGGCCATGGCTACCGCGCGCGCCAAGCGCTTGAATGAATTCGTGGTGCTCAAGTGAACCTCCCCATCTCCCGTATGTGTGACATCAAAATCCCGAGCAAGACACGGAGCGCCTTGCGAGGGCCGATTGTCACGCGTTTTGCCTGCACGCGCCAAGACTATTTATGTAGAAAATTCAAGGAATTGATTTTCCGCCCCCACCAACTGTTGCTGCCTGTTAGTCTGGGTGGATGGACCCCGACACCGCCAACCGCCTCATCGGCGAAGCCACCCGACACATCGAGGCCGGCCAATATGGCCTCGCGCGCGCAACGATTGAACCGACATTCCCCGGATGAACCCCAGTTTCGGCCAAAATCTTAGCCATAAGGGCCGCCCCAGGCAACTGCGGGCCGAGTTTTCCTGGATTTATGGCCAGGTCCCTCTAAGCGAGGACTTCTCAGCCCGCCGATATC
>CAISTS010000072.1 GCA_903888485.1 uncultured bacterium
CGCGGCGCGCGGCAGGTTTGCGATACGCGCCCACGAACCGCTGCGGCCGATCTTCACGCGCTCGCTCCATTCGATGAGCGTGGACGCGGCGAGCCATCCCGCCATGGCGATTCCGCAAGCGCCGCCGATATCGTTGAGGCTGACGCCGGCGAGAATCAAGGTGAGCGCGCCGGCCGCAATGGAAACGCCGGCCGCGACCTTCAGGCGCGAAAGGGCGCCGCCGAGATCGCCGCGCTTCCACGCCAACAAGGGGCCAACACCCATGAGCAGGATGAGCGGGACCATCAGCGGAATGAAGACGCCATTGAAGTAGGGCTCGCCGACGGAAATGCGCCCGCCCGCGAGGGTTTCGGTGATGAGTGGATACAGGGTACCCAGAAGCACCGTGGCGCCCGCGGTGGTCAGCAGCAGATTGTTGATGAGCAGGCCGCCTTCGCGCGAGATGGGCGCGAACACGCCGCCGCCTTCCATCTGCGGCGCGCGGATGGCGTAAAGGGTGAGCGAGCCGCCAATGGCAACCGCGAGCAGGGCCAGAATGAAGATGCCGCGTGTCGGGTCGGAGGCGAAGGCGTGCACGGAGGTCAGCACGCCCGAGCGCACCAGGAATGTGCCGAGCAGGGACATGGAGAAGGTCAGGATGGCCAGCAGAATGGTCCAGCTTCTAAGGGCTTCGCGCTTTTCGACAACGATGGCCGAATGCAGGAGGGCCGTTCCGGTCAGCCACGGAATGAAGGAGGCGTTCTCGACCGGATCCCACATCCACCAGCCGCCCCAGCCGAGGGTATAATAGGCCCACCAGCTGCCTAGTCCGATGCCGAGCGTCAGCGACAGCCAGGCCGCCAGCGTCCACGGGCGAACCCAGCGCGCCCAGGCTGCGTCGACACGGCCCTCGATCAGCGCGGCGACGGCGAAGGAGAAGGCCATCGAGAAGCCGACATAGCCGAAGTAGAGCATCGGCGGATGAATGGCGAGGCCAGGGTCCTGAAGAATCGGGTTGAGCCCGTTGCCTTCTTCCGGGGTCGGGAAAAGGCGGATGTACGGATTCGAGGTGAAGAGAATGAAGGCGATGAAGCCGAGGCTGATCATCCCTTGCACGGCCAGCGCGCGCGCGCGCAGCGACGGCGGAAGATTGCGGCCGAGCACCGCGACGAGCGCGCCGAAGATGGCAAGAATCGTCACCCACAGGACCAGCGAGCCCTCGTGATTGCCCCACACGCCACTGATTTTATAGATGAGCGGCTTTGCGGAATGCGAGTTCTGGTAGACGCCGACCACGGAGAAGTCCGAGGTGACGTAAGCGTGCACCAAGGTGCCGAAGGCAAACGCGATCAGGAAGAACTGCAGCACGGCGGCTTGGCGCGCGACGTTCATCCACGCGACGTTGCCGCGCGCCGCGCCGATTAGCGGCACGGAGGACTGGATGAACGCCACCGCCAAGGCAAGGGCCAGCGCGAAATGTCCCAGCTCGATGATCATCGCTTTATTCCAACTCCCTTGGCCGTACGCGAAGCGGTTAGTGCACGACCGCCGCGGGTACCGGCTCGCCTTCTTTCCAGCGGCCGCTTTTCTTCAAAGCGTCGGCCACTTCGGGCGGCATGTAGTTCTCGTCGTGTTTGGCCAGCACGTTATTGGCCACGAATACGCCTTCGGTCATCTTGCCCTCGGCAACGACGCCCTGCCCCTCGCGGAACAGATCGGGAAGGATTCCGACATATTTCACACTGACCGTTTCGACGGTATCGGTAACGTCGAAGGAAACACGCTCGCCTTCCTTCACCACACTGCCATTGGCTACCAATCCGCCGATGCGGCAACGCTGCGCGCACACGGGCTTCGCGGCGACTTCGGTGGGGCTGAAGAAGAGGACGATGTTGTCCTCGAACGCGGTCAGCACGAGAGCAAGACCGCCGCTGAGGGCGAGTAGTCCCAGAAGCACAAAGTATAGCCTGCGACGCTTGCGGGTCATGGCGTGCCTCTGCGGTTTGCCTTGAGCGTCTCGAATTCACGTTCGCGCGCCTTCAAGGTTCGGCGCGTGAGGATCAGGATGCCGCCGAGCGCGAGCGCGGCGAGACCGTAAGATGTCCAAACCCAGGCGGCATATCCGCCCATGTCGATGAAGGCTGCGAAGCTGTCAAAGGCCATATCTGTTACTCCGCCGGCTGCGCGGCCGCGTGGCCGGCGATTTGCGAGAGGCGCGCGTTACGGATTTTCGCCGCCAAAAGTTCGCTGCGCAGGCGCAGCACAAGCAGCGCGAAGTAGAACATCGTGAACGCGCCCATCATCAAGAATAACGGGAGGAGGAGCGAGGGATGCACGGAACTGTCTATGCCTTCGCTGCTGGCCTTCATGATCGATGGCTGGTGCAGCGTATTCCACCACTCCACCGAGTAATGGATGATGGGAACGTTGATGGAGCCGACCAGCGCCAGGATCGCTGCGGCTTTGTCGCCGCGCTCGGAATCCTCAAACGCGTCGCTGAGCGCGATGTAGCCGATGTAGAGGAAGAACAAGATGAGCGTCGAGGTGAGACGGGCGTCCCACACCCAGAATGTGCCCCACATGGGTTGGCCCCACAGCATGCCGGTGACAAGGGCGAGCGCGCAGAAGGTCGCGCCCATGGGCGCCGAGGCGCGCGCGGCAAGGTTGGCCATCGGATGACGCCAGATGAGAAACATGGCGCTGTTCGCCGCGATGATCCCGTAGATCATCATCATCAGCCATGCCGAGGAGACGTGGATGTACATGATCCGCACCGTCTCGCCCTGCTGGTAGTCGGGCGGCGAGAAAACGAGCGCAATGGGAATGGCTGCGGCGAACAGAATGAGGCACAGGCCCGCGATCCATGGATAGATGGCGTTGGCGATGCGCATGAACTGCGTGGGGTTGGCGAACTTATGCACGAACGGTCCTTGGTTGGCGCTGGTGTAGCGCGCGAGACGGGCGCGCGACCAGCGCTAATAATATAGGCCTAAAGGCCTGAAAATCCGACATCTCTCGCGTGAATTCGTAGATAGGAAACACGGTTGTTACCGCCCTGATACCTATTCGGCCGCTTGCCGCAGCGCAGCAGCAGTTGCGAAGGGACATAAGGCCGCCGCGATGAGCGCGAGGCCCGCCAAAATCGACAGCATCGGCTGGCTGGGCATGCCGGTGATCGTCGCCTCGATGGCGGCCGTGCCGAAGATCAAAACCGGGATGTAAAGCGGCAGCACGAGCAGCGACAGAAGCACGCCGCCGCGCCGCGCGCCCAACACCAGCGCTGCGCCCAGGGCACCGATCAGGCTTACGGTTGGCGTTCCGAGCAGCAGCGCGAGCACGAGCACGCCATAGCCCTCCGACGGCAGCTGCAGCGTCACGGCGAGAACCGGCGACATGATGATCAGAGGCACGCCTGTCGTCAGCCAATGGGCGAGGACTTTGGCGAGTACGACGAGGACCGTCGATTGGCCGTTGAGAATAAGCTGGTCGAGCGTACCGTCTTCGAAGTCGACCACAAACACACGATCGAGTGAAAGCAGCGCCGCCAGCAACGCGGCAACCCAAACGACGCCGGCGGCAATGCGCGAGAGCACTTCGGCCTCCGGTCCGACGCCGAAGGGAAACAGAACGGTTGCAATGGCAAAGAAAGCGATGACGGTGAGGCTGTCGGCGCTTTGGCGGAGCGCAAGGCGCAGATCGCGCGAGAGGAGAGCCGAAAACGCACTCATAGTTCCACCCACTGTTGGGCAGCGGTGGGCGTGAAGTTGTCGAGGGCGAGCGTTGTGCCGCCTGTCACCAGATCGGCGCCGTGGCTGGCCAGCACCACCATACCGCCGCGGGCGCGGTGCTCGGCGATGGTGTTCGTCAGCGCGCCCGTCGAACGGTCGTCGAGGGCGTTGGCGGGCTCGTCCAGCAGCCACAGGGGCACCGGGCTCGCGATCAGGCGGGCGAGCGCGAGGCGATGACGCTGGCCGGCCGAGAGGAGCCGGGCCGGAAAGTCGGCGAGCGCCGCGAGGCCGAACGTGTCCATGGCCCGGTCGATCAGGGCCGGTTCGCCCGTGCCCCAGAAGGCTGCCCAGAACGCGAGATTTTCGCGCACGGTAAAGGCTGTCTTGATCGCATCCTGGTGCCCGATGAATCGCAGGCGCCGGGCGAGGGCCTCAGGGTCTTCGACGGGCGCGTTGGACCAGAGCAGCCGGCCAGCCACCGGCCGGGCGAGTCCGGCCATCAGCCGCAGGAGCGTTGTTTTGCCGCTGCCGTTGGGCCCACGCAGCACCATGGCTCCGCCGGCCGCGAGCTCAAATCCGAGCCCGGCAAAGACCATGCGTCCGCCGCGCCGGCAGGACAGGTTTTCGCCTGAAAAGGTAGCTGTTTCAAAGGTGTCGCTGGTTCCCACGCAGCGGACCATAAAGCCGAAAGCGGGGGGGAAACAGGGGGTAAAGAAAAAACGGCGGCCGGCGCAAGGAGGAGGGGGAACGCGCCGGGCCGCCAGTTGGTCTAGCTGGTGAAATAACGAGGGGGGTGTCATTTCACCGGTGAAAAGCCATCTGAAGGAGCAAGGATGTCTTTCCCCGTACATTCAATCTAACGATGGAAATATGGCCCTTTTGGGGTTTGGCCGCAGTTCGCGCCCCGGTGGATAACATTTAAAAAACTCTAATAGTCCCAATGCCTTGGCAGGGAGCGGCAGCGCGGCAGGCCCTGGACTTTACGGTCGATATGTGGATGATGCGCGGGTGAAGAAAACCGGGGACTACCGGCCGGGGTGGGGACTCTATGCAGTGCACGTATCGGGCGTATCCGATGCGCCGCGCGCGTCCTTCCCGTTTCGGCTCGCGCCATCCCCATTTGTTACGCGGTGAAGGAGTCCTCGATATGCGTCTTAGCGGTCACGACAGCTTGAAAGCCCGTCGCACTCTTACGGTTGGGGGGAAGAGCTACGACTACTTCAGCCTCGCGGTCGCCAGCGAAAAGCTGGGAGACGTCTCGCGCCTTCCGTTCTCGATGAAGGTGCTGCTGGAAAATTTGCTGCGCTTCGAAGACGGCGCCTCGGTCACCATTGAAAACATCAAGGCCCTTGTCGGCTGGCTCGGTCCGAAAAAATCCGATCAGGAAATCGCCTATCGCCCCGCGCGCGTGCTGATGCAGGACTTCACCGGCGTTCCGGCGGTGGTCGATCTGGCCGCCATGCGCGAAGCGATCAAAGCCCTCGGCGGCGATCCGCAGAAAATCAATCCGCTCTCGCCCGTGGATCTCGTCATCGATCACTCGGTGATGGTGGATGCTTATGCGAGCTCTACCTCGCTGCAGCAGAACATCGATCTTGAATTCGAGCGCAACGGCGAGCGCTATCAGTTCCTGCGTTGGGGCCAG
>CAISTS010000073.1 GCA_903888485.1 uncultured bacterium
ACAGTGTGCCCAGCGGAAGCTTGAGCGTGACGATGCGGCCGGGCTTCTTGTTGTCGGCCGCCGGCACTTCGTAGACCGCCTTGCCGCCGCGTTTGTCGAGCACGGCCGAGCCCTTGTAGGACTCAATGCGCTAGTTGTTGCGGAAGGTGACGGCGGCGAAGGAATAGTCTTGGCCGTTCTTGTTCTCGAACGACGAGAAGAAGCGCTCGTTGGTCGTTGGCGTACCCTCGGTGAAGGACAGATTCAATGTGATGTGGGTCTTGTGATCCCAGCCGCTGCAGGTCTCGGCAAAGCGGGACTCGTACACGCCGGTGGCGGCGCGCGGTCCAAAGGATCCGCTCGCATGCGCCAAACGCACTTCGTAGACCGCCTCGTAGGACACGAGGTCGGACGCGAAGGCCGGCGCGGCGGCGACTAAAGATGCGAACGCAAAGACAGGGCCGAAACGTGCGGCCATCGGCAACCTCCCAGTGCCTCCCACCGGCGCCAGTATAGCGCGCCCCAGGACAAGCGAGAGGAGCTTAGTTGCAGGGCGGCGGGGTGACAGGCTCCATGCGCACCGGCTTGAAGGCCAGCGTGAAGCCGCCGAAGTCCTGAACCATCGAATGGGTAATGCCGCTGCCCATGAGGTTCTGGGTGATCTCGTACTCCGGAATGGTCTGCTCGGACTTGGCCGGGAAATAGGCCATGCCAATGGGCCAGTACTGGCCCTTGCCGAGCGTGCCGAGTTGATCCGCGCTGCCGCCTTTGGCCTGCGCGACTTCGCCCTCATGCGCAGAGGCGATGGCCGCCGTCACCCAGAACGGGCCGTCATCGAAGGAGCCGTCGATGACCATCTTGGACAAGAACTTCTCGCGCGATGCAGCGCTCTTCAGCAGCGCGAGGGTGTGTGCCGTGGACAGAAGGGTGCCGCGCGGCAGGTCGAAAGTCGTTGGCTCGCCGGCATCGTAGGTCGCCGTGCCGGTGCCGTCGTCCTTGAACTGGATATTCCCGTGATAGGCCTTGGCGACGTTGCCGTTCTCGACCACCTGGAAGCGGAAGGTCGACGAGCGCCCGTCCTTGGCTTCCCAGGCGGCGTAACGCTGCTCGATCTGGTTCTCGTTGCCGTTGGCGAAGGCCAAGTTGAGCGAGAGGTTGGTCTCGATGGTGTAACCGTCGCAGCGGTCGGTGAGCGTGTAGGTCATGGTGCCCGAGGCCGCACGCACGCCGTCGCTGTTGCTCACCTTGACGAGCGACATATCGTAAATGGCGCGGTGCGAGGTCAATTGAGGGGTGGCCTTGTCGATGGCCTTGTCGGCCGCCCGGGCACCCTGGGCGGTAGAGACCGCCGGACCTGCGGCGGCGGCGGCGCCAGCACTCAGCAAAGACACAACAACAGACAGCGCGGCAAGACGACGCACGTTCAAACCCACCTGCATGGCGTTAACCCGTCCCCAAAAAACGTCCCGACGCCTGGCACCATACATCATGAAATCTTCTCGGTGTCTGTCGGACCTGCAATAAACCGCGATTTTCGGGGCTGAAACTGCGGAGTCGCACGAAGTTATTTTGAGTTGAAACTATTGGTTCCATGCGGCGCACGTCTGGGTGGGAAAGGGATTTTGGCGCACGCTTTATGCGCCGCCCCCAGGAGTTGAGAAAAGTCGGCGCGCCGGAACGCGCAACCCATGCGCATAATTCGTCGAATCCCGCATCAGAACAGAACCTTAAACCAAACTTGGGGCGCTTGTTGGAGAGTGTCACTTCGACCTACCTCACCTGGGGGTTCTACTTTTACGGGAATTTTTACTACAAGTTGAGGCGCATCCGAGTCTCCAACTTGAAACTGTTGACCCTCAAGGCCTTGGTCAACAGAATGCGCGGCCTTGGGGATTTGGGAAACGTCGATGGCAACGCCGGAACCGAAGCGCGCCAGCGCGCCGGCGCCTGAGCAGGATTCAATTGTCACCAAGCTGACGCAACTTGTCCGCTTCACGGAACAGGTGCGTCCCGAGCGTGCCGACGAGGGCGCGCAGGCGATCACCCAGATCGCGACGCTCGCCCACACGCTGGTCGAGGAAGTCTCCAAGCACCTCGCGCAACAGAACAAGCGCATCGCCGACCTTGAGAATTTGGCCACCACCGACGCCCTGACCCGCGTGCTCAACCGTCGCGGCTTCGAGGAATCGCTCGAGCATGAACTTTCGGTCGCCCGCCGCCATGGCGTGGGCGGCGTGCTCATCTTCGTCGATCTCGACGAATTCAAGCCGGTCAACGACACCTTTGGCCATGCCGCCGGCGACGAAGTGCTGCGCACGGTCTCGAACCTCTTGCGCGGCCACATCCGCGACACCGACTACATCGGGCGCTTGGGCGGCGACGAATTCGCGATCCTTCTGCCGCGCTCAAACAAGCGCAACGGCGTGCGCCGCGCCGAGGAACTCGACCGCAAGCTCAACAACGCCTACGCCTCGTGGGATGGCAGCCAGATAAAGATCAAGGCGAGCTGCGGCGTGCACATGTACGCGGCCAAAGCCGAAGTCGGCGAGCTGCTCGAAGCCGCAGACGCCGCCATGTACAAGATCAAGCAAGAACGCCGCGAGAAGTTCGGCATCAAGGTGCGATAGGGAACACCGTCGTCGCCTTGAGACTTGCTCCCAGGGCCAGGACGACGTTCTAGTTTTTCGGCGCGTCCGTCTTCACTTCCACCTTCGGCCCCGCCTCTTTCGGCAGGTTCAGTTTGATGTGCAGCTCGCGCAGCTGCTTTTCTGAAACCGTGTTCGGCGCCTGCATCAGAAGGTCTTCGGCCTTGCCGGTCATCGGGAACAGGATGACCTCGCGGATGTTGGGCTCGTCGGCCAGCAGCATGACGATGCGATCGACACCCGGTGCTGCACCACCGTGCGGCGGGGCGCCGAACTTGAAGGCGTTCAGCATGCCGCCGAAGCGCGCCTCGACCTCTTCCTTGCTGTAACCCGCAATTCCGAACGCCTTGTACATGATGTCCGGCTTGTGGTTCCGGATCGCGCCGGAGCAGAGCTCGATGCCGTTGCAGATGATGTCGTACTGCCAGGCCTTGATGGTCAGCGGATCCTGGGTCTCCAGCGCCTCGAGCCCGCCCTGGGGCATCGAAAAGGGATTATGGCTGAAGTCGACCTTCTTCAGCTTGTCGTCGTA
>CAISTS010000074.1 GCA_903888485.1 uncultured bacterium
CGTGGTGCGCGCGCCTTCGGCGTTCTCGATGACCCGGGCGCTTTTGCCCTCCATCACCGCTACGCACGAATTGGTTGTACCAAGGTCGATACCAATAACTTTAGCCATACGTCTGTTTTCCTTCCTTCAGCGGCGGACATCGAGAGCCCAAGACGGCACCCTGCAATGTCCCCAAAAAAACGGCGTTTAAACGCGGGCGGTTCCCCAAAAACTAAGCCCGTTAAACATGCCATCCAACCTGGGGCGGTATATAAGGGGGGTGTCCGGGGCCCGCAACGGGCCAAGCGACTCTTTCTAGAGGGATTTTCGGGGAATTCGGGGTCAAAACCATGCCGTTGGGGTTCCCCAGGTCGGCCTTTCAGCCCACATAACCGCGATGGATCTCGCCCTTCCTGCCCCCCCTCTGACCCTGCCCGCAGGCCTGATTCTGCACCGGAGCGCGGTGGAACTGGCGCGCCAGGAGCACTTGGTCCGGGCTTTGGCCGAGGTTTTGACCGCCGCGCCCCCCATGCACACCCGGGTCAAGGGTGGGGGCATGACGTCGGCGGCCATGACCAACTGCGGGCAGGCTGGCTGGTGGAGCGATGCCAAGGGCTATCGCTATGAACGGACCAACCCCTCCACGGGCAAGTCCTGGCCGGCGATGCCGGCAGAGTTCTTGAGGATCGCCGAGGAGGTCGTGGCCGACAGCCCTTGGCCGGACTTCACGCCCGACGCCTGCCTCGTCAATCACTACGCCGCCGGAGCCAAGATGGGCCTGCACCAGGACAAGGACGAAGCCGACTTCAGCCAGCCCATCGTCACTGTGAGCTTAGGCGACTCCGCCGACTGGTTGATCGGTGGCGCCAAGCGCACCGACAAGGCGGTGGCCTTTCGCGTGAACAGCGGTGACGTGCTGCTGATGGGCGGGAGCGCGCGTATGCTGTTTCACGGCGTACGCAAGATTCATCCAGGCACAAGCCCGCTTGCCGGCATCGCGGGGCGCTATAGCCTGACGTTTCGGAGAGCCCTTTAGATCGTGATCCGAACAGGGAGACGCGGCCATTGCGCTTCAATTGTAACCAATTCCCGAAAATCGCCGGCGTTATTTTGGTCGCCTTTCCGCTCGCATTCCTGATGTTTGCCGGTTCGGTCTTCTATCGTTTTCTCACGCCCGCGGACGCCGAGTTCGCGCGCTTTTCGAACCCAAGCCACACACTCGAGGCCGTCATCATTGATCGGCGCATGAACACGACGGCGCCGGACTCTGTGTTGGTTTACATTCTGAAAGCAAAAACACCTGTGACGGGCCACCCAGTCGTGAACTGGGCTGTCGCAGACGGACTGACGGTGACGTGGTCAGGTGACGACGCGCTGCTCGTGCACGCCGACCGCGCGCGCACGAACGACAAGGATTACGGCCAGCACGAGGACGTCAGGGTGGGCGGCTCCACCGTGCGCGTGCGCTTTGAGATCGACGCGCTGGAGCCGCGTTGACTACTTCTTGTAGGTCACGCGCCAGACGATCTTGGAAATCTCGTCGGCGATGAGGAGGCTCCCGTCTTTCCAGACCGCGACACCCGACGGGCGTCCCCACACTTCCGCTGTCGCGCCCTCGCCCGTCCAGAAGCCGCTGGCGAACACCTGATAATCGCCCGCCGGCTTCTTGTCCTTGAACGGCACATAGGCGACGTAATAGCCGCGCGGCTGGGCGGCGTTCCACGAGCCGCGCAAACCGACGAAGGCACCGCCGCGATATTCTGCGGGGAACATGTCCCCATCGTAAAACGTGATGCCGATCGGCGCCGAGTGCGAGCGGAACAGCACATCGGGCACGATAGCTTTCGCCACGAGGTCGGGCCGCTTGTCGGCAAAACCCGGTTGCGGATTCTTGCCGATGTAGCTGTAAGGCCAGCCGTAGAAGCCGCCGTCGGCGACGCGCGTGAGGTAATCGGGCACTAATTCATCGCCCATGGTGTCGCGCTCGTTGACCACGGTGTAAAGATCGTTGGTGCCGGGATAGAACGTTGTGCCGACGGGATTGCGCAGGCCCGTTGCGAACGTGCGCTGATTGCCGGCCCGCGTGCCTTCGGCATTCAGCGTGAATTCCTGGATGGTCGCGCGCGGCAGCGGTTCTTCGTTGATGTTGCTGATGGAGCCGATGGCCACATAGAACTTGTTCTCGTCAGAGCCGAAAACGAGGCTGCGCGTCGAATGCCCGCCGCCCACACCGAAGGCGCCTTCCGGCGTGACCATGACTTCCTTGCCGGTGGCTTTGGTGTCGCCCGGCGCATAGGGAATGCGCCAGACGCCGGCGCTGTCGGCGACATAGAGCGCGCCCTTGGCGAAATCCAAACCGAAGGGAATGCGGAAGCCGCTGGTGAAGGTCGAAACGACTTCGGCTTTGTAATCACCGTCGGCGTCGCGCAGCAGCGTGATGCGGCCGGCGCCCTGCTCGGCGACAAGCACATCGCCGTTGGGCGCGACCAGGAGATTGCGTGGACTGGCGAGGCCTTCGGCGAAAATATCGACGGTGAAACCCGGCGGCACCTGCGGCATGGCGTTGCCGGGGCGCGGGATGTTGCGCGAGCCGTTGGCCTTGCTGGGCGTGTCGTTGGGCTTGGCGAGCGAAGCGGGTTCGATCTTGATGCGCGTCCCCGGCGTCTGGACCGCCACGGCCGCTGCCGAGACATAGAACGAAGCCAGCGCCGCAGCGCCTAAGAGTGCACCTGTCGCAACCCAACGCGCCTTCATGGTCCCGCTCCTGATTAGATCGTGGTGTTGACTCCGCTGGCGCCGCCGGCGCCGCCGCTGCTCTCGCGCTTCGGGCCGCCGCGCGCGATGACCACCATCGCCGGGCGCAGCAGCCGGTCATGCATCATATACCCATCCTGGAAGACCTGCACGATCGTGCCGGCCGGCACGTTCGGGTTATCGACCTCCTGGATCGCATTGTGAAAATTGGCGTCGAAGGGCTGGTTCAGCACGTTCATCCGGCGCACGCCCTGGTTCTCGAACACGGTCTCGAGTTCCTTGGCCGTCAGCTCGATGCCGGTGGCCAGGTTGCGCAAGGTGTCGTTGGACGCCCGCAGCTCCGCCGGTGCGGCCAGCAGCGCGCGGCCCAAATTGTCCGCGACTTGTAACAAAGCCTTGGCGATGTTCGACACCGCGTACTTGGCATTGTCGGCAATGCGTTTGTCGGCGCGCTTGGAGGCATTCTCGGCTTCGGCCAGCGCCAGCAACTTCTCTTTCTTCAACTCTTCGACCAGCGCTTCGAGCGCGGCGATATGCGCGGTGACATCGGCCGCCAGCGCGCCGGCGGCGGGATCGGCGCCGTTGGCGCCCGGGGTGGGCGGAGCGTTCGGATCGGGAGGATTATTGGAGGCGTTATTGGACATGGGCACTCTTGTGTTCGCGGAGGTCAGGGAGCTCTTACTGTCTGGGCGTTGTCTTACTGTTCGAGCATGCGTCCGACAAGCTTGGCGGTGTAGTCGACCATCGGGATGATGCGGGCGTAGTTAAGTCGCGTGGGGCCAATGACGCCGATGGCCCCGACGATCTGTTCGCGCGCGTTCTGGAACGGGGCGACAACCATAGAACACCCTGCCATCCCGAAAAGTTCATTCTGGGCGCCGATGAAAATCTGTACCCCGTCGGCCCGCCCGACAAGGTCCAACACCCGCACCATCTGCTCGCGCGCTTCCAGTACGGTGAAGAGGTGGCGAATGCTGTCGAGGTCCTCGATGGCAGTGACATTATTGAGAAGGTTCGATTGGCCCTTGATGATGAGCGCCGCATCGCGGCCTGTGTTGGGCCCACTGCCCTGGCCGCTCCAGATGGCCAGCCCCGCCGTGACCACCTTGGCCGTGAGTTCATCGAGCTGCGCGCGGCGCGATTCGATCTCGGCAAGGACATTGCTGCGGGCTTCGGCGATGGTTTTGCCGGCAAGGTGACTCGCCAGGAAATTGCCGGCCTCGACCAGCGTGGACGGCGGAAGGTCCGCGGGCACGTCGATGAGGCGGTTTTCGACCATGCCGGTCTCGTTGACGATGACAACGAGCGCGCGGCCGGGCTTGAGGTTGACGAACTCGATGTGACGCAGCGGCGCTTCCACCTTTGGCGCCAGCACCAGACTCGCGCATTGCGCGAGGCCTGCCAAAGTGCCCGTGGCTTGGGTCAGCACATCTTCAGAAGAACGCCCCGCGGCCTGGCAGTGGGCGTCGATGGCCTTACGCTCCTCGGCATCGAGGCCGCCCACTTGCAGAATGCCGCTTACAAACATGCGCAGCCCTGCCTCCGTGGGCAGACGCCCCGCCGAGGTGTGGGGTGCGAACAAGAGCCCCGCGTACTCAAGGTCGGCCATGATGTTGCGGATGGTGGCCGGCGAGAGCATGCCGCCCAGCTTGCGCGCGATGGTGCGCGAGCCGACGGGCTCGCCGGTCTCGACGTAGGCATCGACGATATGGCGGAAAATCTCGCGGCTGCGCTCGTTGAGCGCGACGATGCCGTGAGAATCCGGGCCGATCATGGACACGTGGGGGTTCTTCGCAAATGAGTGCAGATTGAGGGTCTCGGCTATGTAAGCCGCACCCTCTGGTCCGTCAATGTACCCGGCTTTGACCCTCGCGGTGCAGGGTGTTAGACGAAGCCACATTCAACATCTGGGACCCTCATGACCGCCAAACGCAACGCCGGCCGCGCCGCCGATTCCCTGCGCACCATCAGTTTCGACCTGGGCGTCAATAAACACGCCGAAGGGTCGTGTCTGGTGAAGTTCGGCGACACGCACGTGCTGTGCCTCGCTACGGTTGAAGACTCTGTGCCGCCATGGCTGAAGAACAGCGGCAAAGGTTGGGTCACCGCCGAATACGGCATGCTGCCGCGCGCGACTAACACGCGCACCGCGCGCGAAGCGGCCAAGGGCGGCCAGTCGGGCCGCACGCAAGAGATCCAGCGCCTGGTCGGCCGCGCATTGCGCGCCGTGACCGACATCCGCGGCTTTGGCGAGATTCAAGTGCGCGTCGACTGCGACGTCATCCAGGCCGACGGCGGCACACGCACCGCCAGCATCACCGGCGCGTATCTCGCGCTCTATCAAGCCTTCATGACCATGAAGCGCCTCGGCGCGATCACAAAAATTCCGTTGCGCGAGCCGGTGGCTGCCGTGAGCTGCGGTCTTGTGAAAGGCGCGGCCTTTCTCGATCTCGACTACGAAGAGGATTCCGGCGCGCAGGCCGACGCCAATTTCGTGCTGACGGCGTCCAACAAGATCGTCGAAATCCAAGGCACAGCCGAAGACCATCCCTTCGCCGAAGAAGAGTTCCTGGCACTGCTGGCGCTGGCGAAGAAAGGGACGGCGGAGTTGGTCGTAATGCAGCGCGCGGCGCTTGCACAAGCCGGCCTCTGATCCAATGCCGCGGCATTTCGCAGGCGGGCGTTTGGTCGTGGCGAGCCACAACGCCGGCAAGGTGCGCGAAATCCGCGAGTTGCTGACGCCGTTCAAAGCCGATGTCGTCTCCGCCGGCGAACTCAATCTGCCCGAACCGGAAGAGACCGCGCTCACCTTCACCGGCAATGCCGAACTGAAAGCACTCGCCGCCGCGAAGGGCGCGAAGCTGCCGTCGCTCGCCGATGATTCCGGTCTGGTGATTGACGCCCTCGATGGCGCGCCGGGAATTTATTCCGCGCGCTGGGCGGGGCCCACCAAGGACTTCGCCGTTGCCTTTGCGCGCATCCAGCGCGAAATGGCCGGTGAGACCAACACGCGTGCGCACTTTGTCTGCGCGCTCTCACTGGCCTGGCCCGACGGCCACTGCGACTCATTTGAGGGCAAAATCAGCGGACATCTGACGTTTCCGCCGCAGGGGCTGAAAGGCTTTGGCTACGACCCCATTTTCATCGCCGATGGTTACAGCGTGACATTCGCGCAAATGGAACCGCACGAGAAACACGCCATTAGTCACCGCGCCGACGCTTTCCGCCAACTGGTCGCCGCCTGCTTCCAATGAACGCGCGGACGCAAGGTGACGAGGGTTTTGGACTTTATGTCCACTGGCCCTTCTGTATCTCCAAGTGCCCCTACTGTGACTTCAACAGCCATGTCGCCGAGCGCATCGATCAGAATGCATGGCGCGATGCGCTGCTGATCGAACTCGCTTACTACGCCGCGCGCACACCGGGCCGTCTGCTCACCAGCATTTTCTTCGGTGGCGGTACGCCATCGTTGATGAACCCCCAGACGACCGCGGCGCTCATTGAAGCCGCGCGTAAACATTGGCGCACGGCCAACGATCTTGAGATCACGCTCGAGGCCAATCCGGGCACGGTTGACGCCGATCGCTTTCGTGCGATCCGTGCGGCGGGTGTCGCCCGGCTTTCCATGGGCGTACAGGCCCTGAACGATGCTGATCTCAAATTCCTCGGCCGCCGCCATAGCGTCGCTGAAGCGCGGACGGCGTGGCGCGCGGCGGCGGCGATTTTCCCGCGCACTTCGTTCGATCTCATCTACGCACGGCCCGGGCAAACACTGGAGATGTGGGAGCGCGAACTCACCGAAGCGCTCACGGAAGTGCGCCAGCAAGGCATCACACACCTCTCGCTCTATCAACTCACCATGGAGCCGGGCACGGCGATGTTCGAGGCGCACGCGCGCGGCGATTTCGTCCTGCCCGACGAGGATGCGTGCGCGACGCTTTTTGAGAAAACCCAGGAGCTTTGCGCGCGCGCCGGTTTTCCCGCTTACGAGATTTCCAATCACGCCGCGGATGATGCGATGTGCCGCCACAATCTCACTTACTGGCGCGGCGGCGATTATGTCGGTGTCGGTCCAGGCGCGCACGGCCGGCTGTTCGAAGGTGGAAGTGCGCGCGCGACCCGCCAGGTCAAAGCGCCGGCGCTGTGGCTGAAGCGGGTGCGCGAGCGCGGTCATGGCACCCAGGAAGAGCAAGAGCTCGCGGCCGAGTCGCGCGCCCAGGAGCTGGTGATGGTCGGTCTGCGGCTGGCCGAGGGCATCGATAAGACCCGCTTCGCCCGGCTGGCTGGCCGGCCTTTGGGCGATCTCATCGACCCCGAAGCGGCTGCCGCCTTGGCTGCCGATGGGTACCTGGTCGATACCCCCGCCGTGCTTACGGCCACTCCCAAGGGGCGGTTGGCGTTGAATGCCCTTTTGCGGGAATTGCTGATTGCAAATTGATATTAAATAGCAATATTAGTCAGTTGTGGGTAATTTTGGCCCTGAATCCTGCCTTGTGTAAAGGCTTAAGAGCGCCACGGATATGGCTGAAAAGCCCTGACTTTTTGCGTTTTCTTCACGCTTCGTATACCTTGCTGACCGAGGATCAGTGCAGGATGTTAACGTCTGCAATGCGTTAGGGCGCGGACTTAAGGTATATGTACAACACGCGTTTGGATGGGCTGACGGAATATCCGTTCCAGCGCCTGGCGGCGTTGCTGAACGGCATTACACCGCCGGCGTCGCAGCTGGTGATGTCCATCGGCGAGCCGCAGCACGCGCCGCCGGCCTTGCTCCATCAGGCCCTCACACAGAATCCTGAAGGTTGGGGCAAATACCCGCTCAACGCGGGTACGCCTGAATACCGCGCCGCCGTCGCCGCCTGGTGCGCGCGGCGATTCGGTCTGCCCGCCGGATTCCTCGACGCCGAGAAGCACATCCTGCCCGTGGCCGGCAGCCGCGAAGCCTTGTTCATGGCCGCGCAGCTCTGTGTGCCGCCCACCAAGAGCGGCAAGACGCCCGCGGTGCTGATGCCCAACCCGTTTTACCAAGTGTATTTCGGCGCCGCGGTCATGAACGCCGCCGATCCGATCTTCGTGCCCGCGACGAAGGACACCGATTTCTTGCCCGACTACTCCGCTGTGGCGCGCGCCGATCTCGAGCGTGCCGCCATGGCGTACCTCTGCACGCCCGCCAATCCACAAGGCACGGTCGCGGGCCTCGAGGTTTTGAAGGACGCTATCCGCCTCGCGCGCAAACATGACTTCGTGCTGGTGTCCGACGAGTGCTACTCCGAGATCTACACCGGCGCGCCGCCAGCCGGCGCGCTTGAGGCTTGCGCCGCGCTCGGCGAAGGTCTCGCCAACGTGCTGGTGTTCAATTCACTGTCGAAGCGCTCAAGCGCGCCCGGCTTGCGCGCGGGCTTTGTCGCCGGCGATGAAAAACTCATCGCGCAGTTCAGCAAGCTGCGCGCCCATGGCGGCGCTGTGGTGCCCGTGCCAGTTCTGGCCGCAGCGACAGCGCTCTGGTGTGACGAGACGCATGTCGAAGAGAACCGCGCGCTCTACCGCGCGAAGTTCGACGATGCCGCAGGAATCTTCGGGAGCACGTTCGGTTTCTATCGCCCTGCCGGTGGATTCTTTCTGTGGCTCGACGTCGGTGACGGCGAAGCCGCAACCCAAAAACTCTGGCGTGACGCTGGCGTCAAAGTGCTGCCGGGCGGCTATCTCGCCCGCGCCACCAGCGGCGCCAACCCGGGCCAACCCTACATCCGCGTCGCGCTCGTGCATGGGCGCGACAAAACCAAAGATGCGCTGCTGCGCATGAAAACTTGCCTCGAGAAACAGTGAAGTCCGCGTTCATAAGGGAATTGAGACCATGAACACCGCCGTCCGCACTCAGAACGTGCCTTTCCTGCCGCCGGCCTGGGCCGCGCTTCTGAAGCGCAGCGCCCTCTTTGGCGCCGGCCTGGGCATCGTCATGGTGTGCACGCTCCTGTTCATCGCGTTGATCACCTACGCGCCCACGGATCCTTCGCTCAACACCGCCACCGGCGGAACCGCTGAGAACGCGCTCGGCCTGTTCGGCGCGACCTTTGCCGACGCTGCTTTGCAGATATTCGGGCTGTCCGCAGCCGCCTTGCTGGCCGTCGTCGGCGGTTGGGGCTTTCGTCTGATGCGCGGCGAGATGGTGAGCTGGCTGTGGCTGCGCACCGTTGCGGCGGTCGCTGCGGGGTTGCTTATCGCCACCGGTCTCGAAGTCTTTCCGGCGCCTCAAGCTTGGCCCATAGCCGCCGGCTTCGGCGGCTCAACCGGCGAAGTGCTGCTTAGTCTCGTCGCGCGCATGGGTGAAATCCTGCGCCGCGTCGATCCCATGGCCGTGGAAGGCGCGCGTCTTGCCGTAGCGCTCGCTTCCGGTGTTGCCGGCGTTGCGCTGGTGATGTGGGCCGCGACCTTGCGAGCAACGACAGTGGTGCGCGTCAGCATTGCCGCGGCCGCTGTTGCAGCCGCTTTTGCGCAGAGTGCTGCCACTGTATTTGCCCGCGCCTCGGCCGCTCTTTTTGACCGCGCGCCCGTTGAGAAAAAGCCCGCCAAACGCGCGCGCAAAGCGCCTGAGGTCGAGATCGACAGCGCCCCGGAAACGCCGGAAGACCTTGATGAGGGCCAGGCGTTCACCACGGCGGAAGATGAGCCGTTTGAAATCGAAATTCCGGCTAAGCCCAAAGACGTGGTGGCACCGCGCGCCAAGGCCGCCAAGCCCTCCAAGCGCGAGATGACCGCGCGTCAGGGCAGCCTCTTGCCCGACGCCAAGAAGGGTTTCGACCTTCCCCACTTGGAGACTCTCACCGCGCCGCCGCCGGAGCGCATCGAAAAAGTCGTTAGCCGCGACGCGCTCGAAAGCAATGCGCGCATGCTCGAAAGCGTCCTCGACGACTTCGGCATCAAAGGCCAGATCACCAAAGTGCGCCCCGGTCCCGTGGTCACGCTCTATGAACTCGAACCCGCGCCCGGCACCAAGACCAGCCGCGTTGTTTCGCTCGCCGACGACATCGCGCGTTCCATGAGCGCCGTGGCCGTGCGCATCGCCGTCGTGCCGGGGCGCAGCGTCATCGGCATCGAGCTGCCGAACGCCCACCGCGAGACTGTCTACCTGCGCGAGCAGTTGGCGAGTGATGAATTCGAGAAGAGCGAAGCCAAGCTGATCATCGCCCTCGGCAAGGACATCGGCGGCCAGCCGGTACTGGCCGATCTCGCGCGCATGCCGCACTTGCTCGTCGCCGGCACCACCGGCTCGGGCAAATCGGTGGCCATCAACACCATGATCATGTCGCTGCTGTACCGCAACACACCGGCGGACGTGCGCCTGATCATGATCGATCCCAAGATGCTTGAATTGTCCGTCTACGACGGCATTCCGCATCTGCTGGCGCCCGTGGTCACCGATGCCGGCAAGGCGGTGATGGCGCTGAAGTGGACCGTACGCGAGATGGAAAACCGCTACCGCGCCATGAGCCAAGTCTCGGTGCGTAATATCGCTGGCTATAACCAGCGCCTGCAGGAAGCCGCCAAGAAGGGCCAAGTCCTCAAGCGCACCGTGCAGACCGGTTTTGATCCGGGTACCGGTAAACCGATCTACGAGGAGCAAGACCTCGATCTCACGCCGCTGCCCTACATCGTCGTCATCATCGACGAAATGGCCGACCTGATGCTGGTCGCCGGCAAGGAAGTCGAAGCCGCGGTGCAGCGCCTGGCGCAGATGGCGCGCGCCGCCGGCATCCACGTCATCATGGCCACACAGCGCCCGAGCGTCGACGTCATCACCGGCACCATCAAAGCCAATTTCCCGACCCGCATCAGCTTCCAGGTCACCAGCAAGATCGACAGCCGCACGATCTTGGGCGAGCAGGGCGCCGAGCAGCTGCTGGGCCAGGGCGACATGCTTTATATGGCCGCCGGCGGGCGTATCACTCGCGTGCACGGGCCCTTCGTCTCGGACAAGGAAGTCGAGCACGTCACCGCGCACTTACGCGAACAGTCCGAGCCCGACTATGTCGAAGCGGTCACCGAAGAAGACGATCTCGGCGATGTGCCTGGCTTCGGCGGCTTGAATACCGGCGGCAATACCTCCGGCGGCGATGGTCTTTTCGACCAGGCCGTGGCGCTGGTGGCACGTGAACGGAAAGCCTCGACCAGCTTCATCCAGCGGCACTTGGCCATCGGTTACAACCGCGCCGCCAAGATCATCGAGGATATGGAGCAGCAGGGCATGATTAGCCGCGCCAACCATGTCGGCAAACGCGAGGTCCTTTTGCCTCAACATGGTGAGATGTAAGCCCTTTCCCGCTGCCTGGACTTGGCCATACGCGCGCCATAGTGTGATCTCATCTTTGGGTGAGACCAACGCGCCCCTTTTGCGTTAGTCCTCCGCCGAAAGTGGGCGGACCACGACACGGGAAACACATGCTGCGCAAAATTCTGTTCTGCCTGACCCTGGTGCTCGTCTGTTTCGCAGGCGCGCCCTCCTTCGCTCTGACGGCGGAGGAAAGCGATGCGCTCAAACGCGCCGAGGCCTATCTCAACGATATCAAGACGCTGAAGGCGCGTTTCCTGCAGGTGAACCCCGACGGCTCCAGCGTCGAAGGCGACGTCTATGTCTCGCGGCCCGGACGCATGCGCCTGGTTTACGATCCGCCGACGCCGATGATGCTGGTGGCCGACGGCGCCTTCCTCATTTACGTCGATACAGAGATGAAGGACGCGAGTCACATCGATCTCAACGACACGCCCGCCGGCCTGCTGCTGCGCGAGAATCTGTCCTTCACCGATCCCACGGTGAAGCTGGGCGGCGTGAAGATGGGCCCCGGCGTCGTTGAGATCACCGCCGCCATGGCCAAGGATCCGTCCGCCGGCAAGCTGACGCTGGTATTCAGTGACAAGCCCTTCGAGCTCAAGCAGTGGCGCGTGCTCGATGCGCAAAACAAAGAAGTGACCGTGTCGCTTTTCAATGCTCAAGCTGGCGTGACACTGGACCGCGATCTCTTCCGCTATGACACCCGTAAAAGCGGTGATCGCGACTGAACTCGCGCCTTCGGGGAGCCCGCGTCGGTGGTGCCATTTAGCGGCACTCGCGCATAGGTCGAGTCGCTTTTTAGTCCGCCATTGTGGCTTTCGAGCCGCTTTAGGTGCCTTGAGTTCTCAAATCGCACCCGTTCACGATCTTGTGTACCTCCCACAACCATATGATATTACGACATAATATGGGATGTAAGCGGTTCTGCGCGCGCTGCATGGCGGATATGCAACGCTGGGGCTTTGCGTTCGGTCGAAGCGAGCCTATATCGGTTTTACGAAAGCGTCGTGGTCGCAACGGCCTCAGACGCTGCCGTGAGATGGTTTCCCCTGCCATCCATGGCGCTCCGTTAGGCGCCCGACGTCCCCCCACGTCGGGCGCCATTTTTTCTGGCGCCCCGATTCGCGTGCCCGCGCCATGATCACCATCGCGTCGTGGAACATCAATTCGGTGCGCAAGCGCATTGCCCTGCTCGAACGGCTGGCAGAGCACACCGCCGCCGATGTCATCTGCCTGCAGGAGACCAAAGCCAACGTCGAATGTTTTCCCGCGGCGGAAATTGCCGCCATGGGTTACGCGCATCAGGCGGTCTCCGGATTCGGTGGCTACAACGGCGTCGCGATTCTCTCCAAACTGCCGCTCGGCAACATCCAGCGCTATCCCCACTGCGGGCGCAACGATGCGCGCCACATCAGCGCCGAGGTGGGTGGCGTCGATGTGCACAGCCTCTATATCCCCGCCGGCGGCGACCTCCCCTGCACCGAGCGCAATCCGAAATTCGCCCACAAGCTCAGGTTCGTGGATGCCGTCGCCGATCACTTCGCCGGCAATCACGGCTACCGCGATCCCGTGGTCATTGCCGGCGACTTCAACATCGCGCCGTTGCCGGCCGATGTGTGGGACCACGAGAAGCTCGCGCGCATCGTCACGCACACGCCCATCGAGATCGCCGCGCTCGAGCGTTTCAAGCGCTCTCTGCAGTTCATCGATTGCGTGCGCGAAGTGGTGCCGGAGGACGATCCGGTGTTCACATGGTGGAGCTACCGCGCCGCCGATTGGCAGGCCACCAACAAGGGTCGGCGCCTCGACCATATCTGGGTCACGCAGCCCTTGAAGGACCGCATCGGCGGTATCGAAGTGCTCACCGACATCCGCCACTGGACACCGCCGTCGGATCATGTGCCGGTGGTGCTGAAGCTCAGCGCCGCTTGAAACTGCGCCACAGAGTCACCATGGTACAGGTGGTAGGAGCCCCTTATGAAACATGATCCAAATACCTGGTACGGCACGACCATTCTCGCCGTCCGCAAGGACGGCAAGATCGTCGTCGCCGGCGACGGGCAAGTGACCCTCGGCCAGCAGGTGCTCAAGCACAATGCACGCAAGGTGCGGCGCCTGTCGGACGGCAAGGTCATCGCCGGTTTCGCCGGCGCCACCGCCGATGCCTTCACTCTCTTCGAACGCCTTGAGGCCAAGCTTGAGAAACATCCCGGGCAGTTGACCCGCGCCTGTGTCGAGCTCGCCAAGGATTGGCGCACCGACCGTTACCTGCGCCGTCTCGAAGCCATGATGGCCGTGGCCGACAAGGATGTTTCATTGATCCTTTCGGGCACGGGCGATGTGCTTGAGCCCGAGGACGGCGTTATCGGTATCGGCTCCGGCGGGGCCTATGCCCTCGCCGCGGCGCGCGCGCTCATGGACCGCGGCGACATGTCGGCAGAAGCAATCGTGCGCAAAGCCATGGGCATCGCCGCCGATATTTGCATCTACACCAACAAAGAACTCACCATCGAAACATTGTAATGGCCAACGCCGCTTTCACGCCGCGCGAGATTGTCTCCGAGCTCGACCGCTACATCATCGGCCAGGCCGACGCCAAGCGCGCCGTCGCCGTCGCCTTGCGCAACCGTTGGCGCCGCCAACAATTACCCGTCGGACTGCGCGAGGAAGTGCTGCCCAAGAACATCCTGATGGTGGGCCCCACTGGCGTCGGCAAAACCGAGATCGCACGCCGCCTGGCCAAGCTTGCCGCCGCGCCGTTCATTAAGGTCGAAGCCACCAAATTCACCGAAGTCGGCTACGTCGGCCGCGATGTCGAAAGCATCATCCGCGATCTGCTTGAGATCGCCATGAACATGACGCGCGAACGCCTTCGTAAGGACGTAACGGCCAAGGCCGAAGCCGCCGCCGAGGAGCGCGTGCTCGATGCTCTGGTGGGCGATCAGGCCAGCGCCGATACGCGCCAGAAATTCCGCAAGAAGTTGCGCGAAGGCGAACTCTCCGACCGCGAGATCGAAGTCCAGGTACAGGAATCCGTCGCCAGTTCGCTGCCGACCATGGACATTCCCGGCATGCCGGGCGCGCAGGTGGGCATGCTCAATCTTTCGGACATGCTGGGCGGTATGCTCGGCGGACGCGCCAAGGCGCGGAAGATGACCGTGGCCCAGTCCTACGAAGTGCTGCTGCGCGAGGAATCCGACAAGCTGCTCAATCAGGAGCGCGTGACCCGCGAGGCCATCGCGGCGGTCGAGAACGACGGCATCGTCTTCCTCGATGAAATCGACAAGATCACGGGACGGGAAGGGCGTTCAGGCGATGTGAGTCGCGAAGGTGTGCAACGCGACCTCTTGCCGCTCATCGAAGGCACCATCGTGTCCACCAAACACGGCCCGGTGAAGACCGATCACGTGCTGTTCATCGCCTCTGGCGCCTTCCATCTCGCCAAACCCGCCGATCTGCTCCCGGAGCTGCAGGGGCGTTTGCCGATCCGCGTTGAGCTCAAGGCGCTGACGCGCGACGACTTCGTCCGCATCCTTACCGAAACCGAACACAGCCTCATCAAGCAGTACACCGCGCTGCTGGGAACCGAAAATGTGACGCTCGAGATCGGTGACGACGCCATCGCCGCCGTTGCTGATTTGGCCGCCGAGATCAACACCAGCGTCGAGAACATCGGCGCCCGCCGCTTGCACACCGTGCTCGAGAAGCTCCTCGAAGAGATCAGCTTCTCGGCCACCGACCGCGGCGGTGAGACCTTCAAGGTCGATGCAGCTTACGTACGTTCCCAGGTGGGCGAACTCGCCAAGAAGGGCGATCTGTCGAAGTTTATTCTTTGATTTGGTCGCATTTTCTTCGGAAAACCGGGAACCACTTTTCCGGAAAATGCTTTAGCGCTTTCTTTTCAGCAGCACGTACAGCGCCCCTGCGCCGCCGTGCTCCACGCGCGCCTGTGTGACGGCGAGGATGAGCGGGCGCAGGGGAGCTTGGTTGAGCCAATGCGGCGCTTCGCTGCGGATGCGCCCGATGCTGTCGCCTTTGCCTTTTCCCGTGACCACCACGACGCAGCGTGCGCCGCGTCCTGCCGCACCGCGGATGTAACCCGTCAGCGCGGCGTGGGCCTGATCCAGGGTGAGGCCGTGCAGATCGATGCGCCCGTCGACTTGCATTTCGCCCCGCGTGAAGCGCTGCGCCGTGCGCCGGTCGATGTTGGCGACGGTGCCGAGTTTCAGGGGCGCGGGCGGTTGCGGGCGCGCATGCGCGCGCGCCGGTATTTCCGTCTCCGTGACCGTCACACGCGGGCGCAGGGGTTCATCCACATCGTCGTCGGCGCTGGGATGACGCGGACTGTCGTGCAGCGGTTTGACGCTGCGTGCGACGTGCCGCCAGACCTTGAGGTCATCGGAGCTGAGGTCGCGGCGGGGACGGGTCATCGGAATGGCGGGATACGCGCACGAGTTGAAGGACTTAGCGCGGAGTTCTGTCACGCGCGGCCTAGGGTCGATTATACTGACCCGGGAGCATTCGGGGAGGAAGACATGAATCGTGCCGCGTTGAAGTATGCGTTGTGCGCGTCAGCTGTATACATGACATCGGCTTTGCAGCCCACTGCCGCAGCAGATTGCGCGGCACTCGCCGCGCTCACGCTGCCAGGCGCCAAGATCGACGCCGCCGAGAGCGTCGCCGCAGGCGCTTACACACCGCAGGGTGGACGCGAGCTCACCAATCTTCCCGCCTTCTGCCGGGTCCATGGCATTGCGTCGCCCGTTCCGGGCTCGCAGATCGGTTTCGAGGTCTGGTTGCCACGGGAGGGTTGGAACAAGAAACTCCAGATGATCGGCAATGGCGGCTACAGCTCGTCCTTCAGCACAAGCGAGCTGGGCGACCTCGTGCGCGCGGGCTACGTCGCGGTCGCCAGCGATACCGGCCACAGCGGCAATGACCCCGACTTCGCCAAGGGCCGCCCGGAAAGCATCGCCGACTGGGGCCATCGCGCGGTCCATGAGTCGGTCGTGAACGCAAAACGTCTGGTGCAGGCCATGTACGCCAGCGCACCTTCACGTTCTTATTTCAAGGGCTGTTCCACCGGCGGTCACCAGGGCCTCATGGAAGCCCAGCGTTATCCCGACGACTTCGACGGCATTCTGGCGGGCGACCCGGGCAACAACCGCACCCACCTGAACGCCGGCTTTTTGTGGCAGTTCATCGCCAACCATGCGCCCGGCGATAACGCCAACCCGATCATTCCGGATTCTAAACTGCCAATGATCACGGCATCCGTCGTGAAGGCCTGCCGTGTGCGCAATGGCAAGGAGGACGGCGGTCTTCCCACCGACGACTTCCTGACCGATCCGCGCAGCTGCGATTTCGATCCCGCCAGCATTCAGTGCAAAGCCGGCGACGGCCCCGACTGTCTGACCGCGCCGCAAGTGACCGCCTTGAAACGCATGTATGCAGGGGCGGCAGATTCCAAAACCGGCGAGCGCATTGCCTTTGCCTGGCCCTATGGCAGCGAGGGCCTGGGCGCACGCAATCCCGGCTGGAGCGCCTATTGGTCCGAGCCCGGCAAATCCCAGCAACCGGTGCGCCTGTCGTACTGGCGCGATTGGGCCTTCGATGCGAGTTGGGACTGGTGGAAATTCGACTGGAGCAAGGATGTCCACGCGGCGGACGCCAAGCTCGCGCCGCTGATCAATGCCACCAATGCCGACATCGAGACGTTCCGCAAACGCGGCGGCAAAATCTTGCAGTATCACGGCCTTGCCGATCCGGTGGTGCCGCCCAATGAATCGATCACCTACTATGGACAGGTGACGGCCGCCCAGCAGAAGACCAATCCAAGTCTAAAGGTCGATGCTTTTTACCGGCTGTTCCTGGTGCCGGGCATGACGCACTGCTCGGGCGGACCGGGGGCCGACAAGTTCGATGCCCAGACGGCTTTGGAGAAGTGGGTCGAGCAGGGCGTCGCGCCCGAAAGCATCGTCGCCAGCCACATCATCGAAGGCAAGGTGACCTTCTCGCGGCCCTTGTGCGCCTATCCCAAGCAAGCGCGCTACGACGGCAAAGGCAACCCGAACGACGCCGCGAGCTTTACTTGCGTCGATGATGGCCGCAAGCGCAGCACGCCCGAAATCGGCCCGAACTACACGCGAACGAAGTAGCGCCTAGATTTCGAGAGACAGCAGCGTCGCCGCCAGGGTCTTGCCGTGGGGATCGATGGCCAGTGAGCGTGTGACGCCGCCGCCGAGAGCCTGTTCCATAACAAACACCAGCGCGCCCAGCTGCGGCGCCTCATAGCGTGAGATGGCGCCCTTCAGGATCGGTGCGAAGTGCCCCGCGACCACATCGGCGGTCAGGGCTGCGGCGATTTTTGGAAAATCTTCGCTGCGATAGCAGATCACCGAAATCTGCGCGGCGTCGCCCTTGTCGCCACTCCGCACATGTGCGAGATCGCGCAGCTTCATCTCACGCCACCTCAGTGACGACGCGCGGCGTCACCGCGCGGCGCGGGATCAGTGTCGAGGCCGCGGCTATAACCGGCCGCGCCGAACGCGTAGCGCCGCCGCCGCCGCCGGGGCCATTGGTATAGAGCGTCTCGACTTCGGCGCCGATGCGTTCGGCATCGCGCAGCGTCGTCGTGCGACCAGCGACGCGGATGCGCACTTCGCGCGGGTCTTCGGCGGGGGCGGGCGCCGCACTGAGGTTGGCGGCATCGACACCGATGAGGTCGCCGCGCAGTTCTGTGGTGTTGACCCCGATGATCTTGAGACGTTCGCGCACGATCTCGAGCGCAAGCCGGCCCCGTGCCACCGCACCCGGCCCGGCATAGGACATTTGCCCTTCGCCGATGAACCCATCTTTGTAGCCGATGGTGACCTTAAGCCTGTCGGGGCGCGCACGGCCCGTGGCCCCCGCAACGGCAATGCGGTCGGGGCCAAGTTCCGTGAAGGTCACCCGGGAAAAATCCGCGACCACATCGCCCTGGACGTAAGTGGCGGGATCAAAAATCTCGTACAACAGTTGTTCGCGGCAGCTTTGCACGCTGATTTTGCCGCCGGAACCTTCGACCTTCGTCAGCACGCCGGAGCCGTCTTCGGCAACTTCGGCGAGCGGGAAGCCCAGACGCGCGAGATTGGCGACGTCCTTGAAACCGGGATCGGCGAAATAACCGCCGGTGACTTGGCCCGCGCATTCCAGCAAGTGCCCGAAAGCGACACCCTTGCCGATCTTGTCCCAATCGCGCGGATCCCATTTGAAGGCTTGGATCATGGGCGCGAGGAACAGCGAGGGATCGCAGACGCGGCCCGTGATGACGACGTCGGCTCCGCCATCCAGCGCCATTACAATGCCTTCGGCATCGAGATAAGCGTTGGCTGAGACGATGGCGTTGCCGAGCGTGGCGACGCGGCCCAGGCCGTCCATCAGCTCAAAATCGCCCGCGCGGAGGACCTCGAGCACGTCATCGCCGACGACTGCGGCGATCTTTAGGCCCTCTAGCCCCAAGGCGCGGGCGGTTTTAGCAACCGCGCGGGCCGCCCCTTCGGGGTTGGCGGCCCCCATATTAGTGATGATCTTCACGCCTTGCGCGGCGCAGGCCGGCAAGACGGCTTGCATGCGCTCCTCCAGCAACGGATCGAAACCGCCGTCGGGATTCTTGAGCTTGTCGGTTTGCGCCAAGGCTATGGTGCGTTCGCCCAGGCATTCGAACACCAGGTAGTCGAGTTTACCCTTGTGCGCGAGTTCGGCCGCGGGCTCGATCCGGTCGCCCGAATAGCCCGCGCCTGCGCCGATGCGGATCGTTTTCATGACCGGACAACGGTAGAAGCGTGCCTCATCCTTGTCCAGCGCGGCGCCCACCGATAGTGTACCGAGGCCGGAGATTGGGGGGACGTCATGCTGGCGCTTTACGCCGCGGTCGCGGTCACGGCGCTCTTTGTCACCATCTTTTTTAGATTCCTCTCGCCGCTTGTGGCGCTGATCGTCATTTCGGTCGCAACATCAGTGGTCGCCGGGTTCGGCCTGGAGACGGCCAAGTTCGTCGTGCAGGGCCTCTCAAGCATCGCGCCCATCGCCGGGATGTTCGTCTTCGCCATCCTTTACTTCGGCATCATGATGGACGCAGGGCTGCTGACGCCGATTGTGCGCCGCATGCTGATCTTCGCCCAGGGCAAGCCGACACGCATCACGCTCACCACAGCCACGTTGGCTCTGCTCATCCATCTCGACGGCAGCGGCGCGGTGTGTTTCCTGGTGACGATTCCCGCTATGCTACCGCTCTACGAAAAGATGCGCATGGACAAGCGCATTCTGGCTTGCGTCGCGTCCTTGTCGGCCGGAGTCAATTTTTTGCCCTGGACCGGGCCGACCTTGCGCGCCTCGGCCGCCCTCAATATCCCGACCACGGAGATCTTTCGGCCGCTGGTCATTGTCGAGATTGCCGGCATCATTTTTGCCTTTGCCGTCGCCTACATGCTGGGCGAGCGCGAAGAGCGCCGGCTGGCCAGCATGGCGCGCGGCTCTGACGCCGAAACCGCGGTGACGGTAGAGCTTTCGCCGGAAAAGGCCGCACTGGCGCGGCCAAAGCGTTTCTGGGTCAACGCCGCACTGACTGTGGTGATTGTCGGCGTGATGATCGCGGGCCTCTTCGATCCGGTCGTCGTATTGATGATCGGCACGGCGCTGGCGCTCGTCATCAACTATCCCGATCTGCAGCAGCAGCGCGAACGCATCGACGCCCATGCCAAAGCGGCTCTGATGATGACCAGCGTGCTGTTCGCCGCCGGCGCATTCATTGGCATCATGAACGGCACCGGCATGTTGAAAGCCTTGGCGACGACGGTCGTCGCGACCATTCCGCCCGAAGCGGCGACGCATATTCCTGTAGGTCTTGCGCTGATCGCAATGCCGCTCAGCTTGTTGTTCGACCCGGACTCTTTCTATTTCGCGGTGTTGCCGGTCATCGCCCATTCGGTCGAGGCCTTGGGCGGCCAGCCGATCCATGTGGCGCAGGCGGCGCTTCTGGGCCAAATGACCACCGGTTTTCCAGTCAGTCCGCTAACGCCGTCGTCATTCCTAGTTGCGGGATTAGCGGGCGTGGAATTCGGAGCGCATCAGCGCTTTTCGATTCCATTTTTGTGGATGGCATCCATCGTCATGACCGCCGCCGCCATAGTACTCGGCGTGCTGCCGTTCTGACGGCGCTTACATATTCAGGTCTTTGAGCCGCTGCGCTTCTTTGTCTTCGGTCTCGGGCTTTTCCATACGCTTGAAGGCGTTGTAGGCCTCGACGCCTTCAAGTTCCATCTCCGGCAAATAGCGCGTGACGAACGCGCGCCAATCTCCATCGGGCGCAACGCAGCGGGTCTTGTTCATGTAATTGAGCGTGATGACCAGACCGCCGATCTTCCAGAGTAGGTTCCAGTTGTGCAGATTTTCCGTGGCGGCGTCGATGGCGCGGCGGTAGACGCGCTGCGCGATCCAGGGCCGCATCACGAAAAGATAGAACAAGACGCCGAGGAGCATGGCGCCGGTGCCGACCATCAGATGCACGAAGAACATCAGCGCCAGCGAGCCGCCGAGGATGATGAGCAATGGTCCGATGTTTTCCCACGGACTCCACACCGGCGAACGCGGCGCATTGAGCCGGTCGAAATCGACGAAGATGCTAATGCGGTCCGCCTGATAGGATTCGATCAGGCGGGCATAGAGCGCGCGGTCGCGCTTCTTCTCAGGTGCTTTTCCGACGGGCGTTTGTTGATTCATGGCATTCCCTCGCGCAGCGGCGCGCATCGCGCGTGCTGCTTCCTCGATTTTAATCTAGGAGAGAATGTTTACTCGAATCTAAACAGCGCGCAGGATGTGGCCGGTCTCTCAACCGTTAGTTGGCGGCTTTGGGAATAAAGACCGCATAGCCGCCGCCGCTTTTCATGCGCGCCGCCTTCGAGAAGGCCTCTTCGCCCGCACCCCAGAACACATCGCCGCGCACAGCGCCGGTGATGGCCGCGCCCACATCCTGGGCCACCATCAGCCGCTGGAGCGGAAGACCGTCGGGGTCGGTGGTTTCTAGCCACAACGGCGCGCCCAAGGGCACGAAGCGCGGATCGACGGCCATGGACCGAAGCGGCGTAAGCGAGACGCCCTGCGCGCCGACGGGCCCGTCCTCGGTCTCGGACGGATCGAGACGACGGAAGAAGATGTAGCGCGTGTTCTGGTTCATGTAGGTCGCAGCTTCATTCGGATGCTGCGTCAGCCATTCGCGCACATTGATCATCGATGCGGTGCCAGGTTTGAGCGCGCCCGCTTCCAGCAAAATGCTGCCGATGCCTTTGAAGGCGCGGCCGTTGCTACCGGCGAAGCCGATGCGCATCACCTGACCGTCAGGAAGGGCGACGCGCCCCGAACCCTGAATGTGAAGAACATGCACGGCAACCGGATCGTCGCTCCAGAGCAGCACATCGGCATCGTCCGCGATGGCGCCTTCGGCGTCGATCTCGGCCCGCGTGTAGTAGGGCCTGAGCTGATTGGCGCCGGCATCGACACGCCCGACAATGCTCGCCGGCACACCGCCGGGCAGGGCCGCGCCGGCCGGCAGGAAGTCGCGCACATTCACGGTCACGAGATCGCGCGGTTTGCCGTAAATCGGCACCTGATAATTGCCGCCGCGTTCGAGCGATCCTTTGAGATCGGCTTCGTAGTAGCCCGTGAAGGTGCCGCGTTCGTTGGCCGCGCCTTCCGATGTCGCGATGGCGACGCGGTATGGCGTAAACTGCTGTTCGAGTACCGCGCGCAGCGCGGCATCGCCGTCGTTGACTTGCGCGATGGTGGCGCAGGCGCTTTGCCAAAGCCGCGCCGAACGCGCGATGTCGCCGCTACCGATCGTCGTTTCAGGTTTGAGGGCCGCAATCTTGGCGCAGGAGCGTTTCAGCGCTGGCAGCGCTTGCGCCACGGAATCTTCCGTCCAGCCGGCAAGCGACGCGGGATCGACGGCGGCGTAGCGAACGGCGGGTGCGGACGACGGCGGGCGCGGCTCCGCCACTTCAGGGGGCGGCGTGGTGCGGCGCACGTAGGTCGCGCCGATGCCGGCGCCGACGAGCATCGCAACAGCGATGATGAGAAGCAGGCGCGGTAAGGGATTCACGAGACTCGGAGGCTAAGCGTCGACGCTGCGCGTCGCCACCAGAACCCAATTGGGATCGGCGGCGCCGAGCTCGTGCGTGAAAGTCCAGATGTCGGTGACGCTGTCGACATGTTCGCGGTCGCCTTCGATCACAGCGCCGCTCTTGTCTTTCACGAGATTGACTTGCTCGCTCTGGAATCGCACGTCGATATAAGCGCTGCCGTCACGCACTTCGACGCCCTCCAGCTTGGCCGGCTTCAAGACCACCAGCTCGGTTTCCATGGTCTCGCCGCGCTCTTCGCGGTCCTGAATGGCCGCGGCGAAGCGCGCGTAGACGTCGGGGCTGAGGAGCGGCTTCAGCGTGTCGGTATCGTGGCGCGCGTAGGCTGCGACGATCATCTCAAAAGCTTTCGCCGCGCCCTCAAGGAAGCCCGAAGCCGAGAATGTGGGATCGGCCATTTTGATCTGGACCAGGCCGGGTTCGTGCGGCGTGCCCTGGTAGGCGGGCTCGATGTCGTTCAGCACGGCTTCGCGGCTGCGCCGCGCCGGCGGGATGGGCAACGGCACGACGTTGTCGGGGTTACGCGGGTAAGGTTCCTCGGCGCGCGGCTCGGTCGGTTCGTGACCGGTGCGACGGCCCAGCACGCTACGCAAGCGCAGGACGATAAAGCCCGCAGCCATAGCGAGAATGATGACGTCGATGAACTGGAAGCCTTCCATCGTATTTTACCGTTTCGTTCCTGCCGGTTCCCGCGCGCCGGCGATGAGCCTGCGGATACGCGAGAAATGAACGCTGCCAGACGGAATTTGACTACGCCGCGAATAGCTTAATTGAAAATAGGCCGTTACCCCCCAAAGGGCAAGCGAGGGTGGCGGATTTGTCATGTCTAACGCGCGGGGCGGCTGTGCCCTAGCCGCTGGCCCAACGCTTGATATGAGGCGGTGAAGCATGTTAGGTCGCACGGCCTTTTCGGCCAAAGATCCGCTTACGGTCGATACTTCCGCTATATCCTCCCGCATGGAGACTCCTCGATGAGCGACGCGCCCTCGGATTCGCCCCCTCAAGCCCCGCCGGGCGACCCGACGCAGCCGTCTGCGCCGCCCCTGCGCTTTCTGGGCCAGTACATCAAGGACCTGTCCTTCGAAGTGCCGCTCGCGCCGGAGATCTTCAACGTCATGCGCCAGCAGGGCCCGGACATGGACGTCACTATTGACGCGTCCGTGCGCCAGATCGAAGGGCCAGTGTTTGAAGTGGCGATCGCGACCAGCCTTAACGCCAAGATCGGCGAAAAGACCGCCTTCATCATGGAACTGGTTTATGCCTGCGTGGCTGAAGTGAATCCCCAGGTGGTGCCGCAGGAATACGTCCATTCGCTGCTGCTGATCGAAGCGCCACGTCACCTCTTCCCGTTCCTGCGCCAGATCGTCGCCGAAACCACCGGCAATGGCGGCTTCCCGCCTCTGATGCTGCAGATGGTCGACTTCGCCGAGCTCTATCGGCGCAAGTTCGTCGATCAGGCGGGTGGAGAGCCGCAACCGGACGCAGGCAATATCGCGCCCTCCGTCCACTAAGGCTGATCTAAGCCTCTGAAATCCTAACCCAAATCGGGTTTTTCAGGTTGCCGACGAAAGCCGCATGCGCGGCCAGTTCTTCGGCGCTGGGCGCATGCTCGCGCGCTGGACGTGCGGCGGCCGCACGGATGATCTCCCGCACCTCGACGCTTTCGGCCGAGGCCAGCATCAGACCCGGTTCACGGCCTCCCACCAGCTCGAGATAGACCTGCGCCAGCAGCTTGGCGTCGAGCAGCGCGCCGTGTTTGTCGCGGGCGGACGTGTCGATCGAAAAACGCCGGCACAGCGCATCGAGGCTGGCCTGGGCGCCCGGGAATTTGCGGCGCGCGAGCGTCACGGTGTCGATGGCACGGTTGGTCGGTAGCGGTCTTTTGCCGACGCGCGTCAGCTCGGCATTGATAAAATTCATATCGAAGCCGGCGTTGTGCGCAACGATCGGCGCTTCGCCGATGAAGGTGAGCATGTCCTCGACCACCGCGCCGAACAACGGCTTATCGGCGAGGAAGGCCGACGACAGCCCATGGACGGCTTCCGCTTCGCTCGGCATGTCGCGCTCGGGATTCAGGTAGGCGTGGAATTCCTTGCCCGTCGCGATGTGATTGAACAGCTCGATGCATCCGATCTCGACGACGCGGTGCCCGCTCAAGGGGTCGAAGCCGGTGGTTTCGGTGTCGAGGACGATTTCGCGCATGGAAGAGAAGGAGCCCCTAGATCTTGCGCAGCAGTGTGAGGAATTGGCGTAAACGACGCAAGGTCTCGCGTTTGCCGAGGCCTGTCGGAATGACCGCGTCGGCGTAACGGCGTTTGCGGGCGTCGGGCCACTGACGCGCAAGAATACCGGCCAGGCGCGCGGGTGTCATGCCGGGGCGGGCGAGAGCACGCTGACGTTGCAGGAACGCAGGCGCCGAAACCACGATGACGGCGTCGTACGCACGTGGTCCGGCGCCTTCGAAAAGCAACGGCACATCGATGGCGACAATGGGACGGCGCGCGATTGCAGCGTGGGCCAAAAACCGGCTGCGATCGGCGCTGACCAGGGGATGCGTGATGCGCTCGAGGTCGCGTAGGGCATCCTTGTCGCCAAACACCAACGCACCCAACGCTTTGCGGTCGACGCCTTTAGGACCGACGGTGCCGGGAAAGCGCGCGGTAATAGCACGTGTGGCCTTTCCGCCGGCTTTCATGTGGCTATGGACGGCCGCGTCGGCGTCGAACACCGGGATGCCGAGGCGTTTCAGGAACGTCGCGGCCGTCGACTTGCCCATGGCGATGGAGCCGGTCAGGCCGATGACGAGCCCGGCGCGTCCCCGGCGACGGCGGCGACGAGGGCGCGTGAGCTTAACCCGCCGCAAGGACATGCTCCCGCAGCGCCGCGGTGACCTCCGGGCGTTTGCCGAACCAGCCTTCGAACCCGGGCTGGGCCTGATAGAGCAGCATGCCGAGACCATCGACCACGATGTTCCCGCGCGCCCGCGCCACGGCCAGCAGCGGTGTCTCCAGCGGCACATAGACGATGTCGGTCACGACAGCTTCCTGCGGCAGGGCCGCGAGGTCGATGTCGAGGGGCGGCTGGCCTTTCATGCCTTGGGTGGTGGTGTTGACCAGGAGCGCGGCATTTTTCAGCGCCGCGTTTCTATCGGCCCACGTGCTCACGGCAAGTGCCCCACCCACATCCTTGGCAAGCTGTTCGGCGCGCGCTGGCGTGCGATTTATAAGGCGCACTTCTGGCACGCCAGCGTCGAGCAGCGCGACGCAGATCGCCCGCGCTGCTCCTCCCGCGCCCAACACCACTGCCATGCCGGACTTCGGTTGGTAAGCGGGCGCACCTGTTCTAAGGCTGGTAATGAAACCGTAGGCGTCGGTGTTGGTCGCTTTCAAGCGCCCGTCCGGTGTCACGAAGATGGTATTCACCGCTCCGATGCGCCGACCCTCGGGCGAGACCTCATCGACGATGGCCACAGCGGCTTCTTTGTGCGGCAGCGTCAGATTGCAACCGGCGAAACCATGCTCGGGCAATGATCGCAGCGCTTTCTCAAGATCTTCGGGCTTTACCGGTATGCGCTCGTATGTTCCGTCGATTCCGTAGGTCTTCAGCCAAAACCCGTGCAACGCCGGCGAGCGCGAATGATCGACAGGCCAGCCCATAACTCCGGCTTTGCGGGCCTTCATCGCGTCACAGCCCCGTGTTCGCGCAGGAAGCCGAGCAATTCAAAAAGCTGCAAACCAAGGATTGTAAAGAAGTCGCCGTCGATGCTGGTGAAAAGCTGAGCCCCTGGGCCCTCGAGTTGATAGGCGCCGACAGACGACAACACTGCTGTTCCCGCGGCTTCGAGATAGGTTTCGATAAAGGCGTCGCTGAAGTCGCGCACGGTGAGGCGCGGCTGGGCAACGTGATGCCAGATGCGTGAACCATTGAGTGCCACGCATACGGCTGTGGGCAACACGTGCGTCTTGCCGCGCAGCAGGAGTAAGTGGCTACGCGCGTCGTCCATGTCTTTGGGCTTGTCGAACCAGATTCCATCGCAGTCCAGCATCTGGTCGGCGCCGATCACCAAGGCTTCGTGATGACGCTGTGAGATCTGCACGGCCTTGAGCTCGGCCAGGGTCTCGGCACATTGCGCCGCCGTTGCGCCTTCGGCCTTGAGCGAAGCTTTGACGGAGTCTTCATCGGCGTGGGCGGGGACGATGTCGAACGTGATGTCTGCCGCGCGCATGAGGTTCGCGCGGCTCTTGCTGGCGGAGGCGAGAATGATCGGAAGGCTCATAAGTGAACGTTACCGTGACGCTGGTTGTAGAGTTGGATGATGGTGGCGGCGGTCTCCTCAATCGAGCGGCGTGTCACATCGATCACCGGCCAGTTATGGCGCACAAACAGCCGGCGTGCCTCAGCGATTTCCTCGCGCACGATATCAAGGTCGGCGTAACCCGACTGCCGTTCTTCGTTCATGATGCGAAGCCGGCTTTGGCGAATATCGGTCAAGCTCTTGGGCTCGCGCGTCAGGCCGACAAAGAGCGGTTTCTTCGCGGCCGTAATTTCATCCGGCAGTGTGATATTCGGTACGAGCGGGATATTGGCGACCTTGAAGCCGCGGTTGGCGAGATACATACACGTCGGCGTCTTCGACGTGCGCGAGACCCCCACCAAAATCATGTCGGCATCGACCATGGTCGCCATGGACTGGCCGTCGTCGTGTTGCACCGCGAAGTGCATGGCGTCGATACGTTTGAAGTAGTCTTCGTCAAGCTCGTGCTGCTTGCCGATCGCCGATGCGGCCTGGCGGCCGAAGAACCGCGAAAAGGCCTGCATGACAGGATCGATAGCCGAGACGTAGGGCACACGGGCGTCGCGGCAAGCCTGCTCGAGCATGTCGCGCACGCTCTTATCGAGCAGGGTGAAAACGACCAGACCGGGCGCCTGGCGAATGCCTTCGATCACGCGGTTCATCTGCCCGCCGGTGCGCACAAGCCACCAGAAGTGCTCGGTGACCTGGACGTCCTCGTACTGTACGAGGCAAGCGCGTGCGATGTTGGTGACCGTCTCGCCCGACGAGTCGGAAACCAGATGCAGATTATAGGTCTCGCGGGAGGTCATGCTTGGCTGACGGACGCTGTTTTATAGGTCTCGGGATAAGAAAGAATAGCGGGGATGACTTGGAACTTTTGCACAGAGCACAACGTTTCGAACACCTAGACCCTGTCTTCATCCCCCGTGCTGTGCCTTGTGGACCGTAACGGGACAGACGCCGTCAAACTTATGAATAGTCCGGAACGGCTGTAACAATACCGCATTATTCACATTCTTCGCGAGGGCACAGGAAGCCACCAAAAAGAGCGAGAAGCGGTATTTCTGCACAGCTCCATGCACAATTTTCGAACCGCGCAGCTATTGTCTACATGTTTGCACGATAAGTATTGAACAACGGTGATCCCGGCAACTCACAGGACCATCTACCTCCATCATCTCTTAGATTCTTTTTTATTATGATGAGCAAAGTGCTGCGTCTTTAGTGCAGCCTTTCGCGCAACAAGGCAGTTGACTTGAAAACCTCGCTCGGGTATCGCTGGAACTATCAGAACAGGGCATTCGCCCTCCACCTTTCCGTTTCGTCTGACTTCTCCGATCGCTCGTCGCCGCTTGACCTCAAGCGATTGGACTGTGACTCCCCGCCATAATTTTCCGCCCACCTCCCTTTTCAACCCCAGTGTCCCGATACGTCCATGCACCTTCAGGAATTGAAGCGTAAATCCCCAGCTGAGCTGCTGGCTTTTGGCGAAGAGTACGGCATCGAGAACGCCTCGAACCTACGCCGACAGGATTTGATGTTCGCCATCCTAAAAATCCTGGCGGACAAAGACACCACTATCGACGGCGACGGGGTCCTGGAAATCCTGCAGGACGGCTTTGGCTTCCTACGCTCGCCAGAAGCAAGTTATCTGCCCGGTCCCGACGACATCTACGTGAGCCCCAGCCAGGTCCGCCGCTTCGGCTTGCGCACCGGGGACACGGTCGAGGGCCAAATCCGCGGACCTAAGGACGGCGAGCGCTATTTTGCCCTGCTGAAGGTCGACCGCGTTAATTTCGAGGATCCGGACAAGGTCCGCCACCGCATCAACTTCGACAACCTGACGCCGCTCTATCCTGACGAAAAGCTCAAGATGGAGATCGAGCAGAAGGATACCAAGCAGAAAGACATTACCCAGCGCGTGATCGAGTTAGTTGCGCCGCTTGGTAAAGGCCAGCGCGCAGTGATCGTGGCACCGCCCCGCACCGGCAAGACCATCATGCTGCAAAACATCGCCCATGCGATCGCCTCGAATCATCCCGAAGTCTATTTGATCGTGCTGCTCATCGACGAGCGCCCGGAAGAAGTCACCGACATGGACCGTACGGTGAAAGGCGAGGTCGTCAGCTCGACCTTCGACGAGCCTGCCTCGCGCCACGTCCAGGTGGCCGAAATGGTGATCGAAAAGGCTAAGCGCTTAGTCGAACACAAGCGCGATGTCGTCATCCTGCTCGATTCCATCACGCGTCTTGCGCGCGCCTACAACACGGTTGTGCCCTCGTCGGGCAAGGTGCTGACGGGCGGCGTGGACGCCAACGCGCTGCAACGCCCCAAGCGCTTCTTTGGCGCGGCGCGCAATATCGAAGAAGGCGGCTCGCTGACGATCATCGCCACGGCGCTGATCGATACCGGCAGCCGCATGGACGAAGTCATCTTCGAAGAATTCAAGGGCACCGGTAACTCGGAAATCGTGCTCGACCGCAAGCTGGCCGACAAGCGCGTCTTCCCGTCCATCGATATCACCAAGTCCGGCACCCGCAAGGAAGAGCTATTGGTGGGTCCGGGCACATTGTCGAAGATGTGGATCCTGCGCCGCATCTTGGACCCCATGGGCGTCCAAGACGGCATGGAGTTCCTGCTCGAGAAGCTACGCGAGTCCAAGAACAACAACGATTTCTTCGACCGCATGAACAAGTAAACAAAAGGCCCGGTGGAAACCGGGCCTTCTGCTTTAGATCACCAGGATCACCGATCCTGTCGTGGCGCGGCTCTCTAGATCGGTATGGGCGTGGGCGGCTTGGGCCAGGCCGTAGGAATTGCCGACCTCGATTTTCACGATGCCGCGTGCGACCACATCGAACAACTCGGCGCAGCCGGCGGCGTAATCGGCCGGGTTGCCGACGTAGTCAACCAACCTGGGACGGGTAAGGAAGGCCGAGCCCTTGGCCGCGAGCTGGCCGGGTTCGACGGCCGGCGGCGTGCCGGACGCGTTGCCGAAGCTGACCAAGAGGCCACGCGGCGCGAGACAGTCCAGCGAGCCCAAGAGGGTGTCTTTACCGACGCCGTCGTAAGCGACGGAAACGCCCTTGCCGCCGGAAAGCTCGCGGACTTTGGCGACCCAATCCTTCTCCGAGCGATAGAGGATGGTGTGCGTGCAGCCGGCTGCACGCGCCATCTTGGCTTTTTCTTCGGAGCCGACGGTGCCGATGACAGTGGCGCCGATGTGGCGCGCCCATTGGCAAAAGATGAGACCGATACCTCCCGCGGCGGCGTGCAGCAATACGGTTTCGCCGGGCTTCAATTGATGCAGCGTTCGCACGAGATACCAGACCGTCAGTCCGCGCAGCATCATGCCGGCGACTTGTTCGTCTTTGAGCTGCGGTGGCACTTTGACCACGGCGCTGGCCGGGATCAGGCGTTCTTCGGCGTATCCGCCTATGGGGCCGTTGCCGTAAGCGACGCGGTCGCCGACGTTGACGTTGGTGACGCCCGCGCCAATCTCGCGAACGGTGCCGACGCCTTCCATGCCGGGAATAAAATATCCGTCCTCCGTCCGCTTGGCCGGGTAAGCGCCGATGCGATGATAGGTGTCGATGTAGTTCACGCCGACGGCAGTTTGGCGAAGAAGGATTTCGCCCGCGCCCGGTTTGCCGACGGTGATGTTCTCGTAATGCAGGACTTCAGGCCCGCCGGTTTGGCGAACAACGATGGCTTTGACCACGACGCAATCCCCTTGATTGGAATCAGATGGTTGTGATCAGGCGACTATGTCGGCGTTCTCAAGCCGCAGCAAGGCGACTTTTGTGCCAAGGCCATCGCCGCCGCTGTAGCCGCCGAGGGTGCCCGCTCCGACGATACGGTGGCAGGGGATGATGATCGGAATGGGATTGCGCCCGCACGCCGTACCCACGGCGCGGGCGCTGGATGCCAGCGCCGCAGCGACGACGCCATAAGTGTGCACTTTACCATAGGGAATCTTGCACATGTGCTTCCAAACCCGTTGCTGGAAGGCCGTACCGAAAGGTTTCAGCGGCAGATCGAAGCGCATCAACTGCCCGTCGAAATAGGCGTTGAGTTGTTTCACCGTCTCTTTCAAGAGCGGTGTCGATGCCTGGTCGCGGCCCCAGCCCCAGTCGAGCGCGACAATGTTGCCCTCTTCTTCGCTGATGCTGATGTCGCCGACCGGCGCATGAAGTGAGATCTGGGGCATGTCAGGAGGCCAAAGCCTGGCGCAAACCGTCCACCGTGGTTTGCGGCGGTGAGCACACCGGCCCGCGGCAAACATAGGCGGTGGGGGCACCGTTCAGTTGAGTCTTGCCGTGTGCGGGATGGCTCGGCGGCAGAGCGGCGCCATCGACCACAACATCGAGCACGAGATTGGGCAATGATTGAGCGAAGACCGTGCGCAGCAACGCGTCGCTATCGCCGACGATCACCACCTGCTGCGCGGTTTCGAGAAGTTCATAGGCGTTGAGCAACGTCGTGCCGTGCGGGAAGCCTTTCATCACTTCGACCTCGAGCGCCGTGACCGTAGCTACGGCGCGCGCGCGGTAGTCGGCTTTTCCCGTCAGATAGAAGAGGCGCGCCAGTGCAAAGGCCATGCTGCCGTTCCCTGAGGGGACCGCGCTGTCGTTGGCGGTCTTGCTGCGCACGATGAGATCCTGGGCATCGCCGGCGGTTAAAAAGAAACCGCCAGCCGCGTCATCGCCGTATAGCGCGATGGCCGCCGCGACCCAGTCCTCGGCTTGCTTCAGATAGGCCGCGTCCGCTGTAGCCGAATGCAGCGCAAGCGCGGCATTACTCATGTTGGCGTAGTCGTCGAGCATGGCGGTTTGTTGCAGACGCCCGCGGCAGAGCGAGTGTCCGAGACGGTTGCGGCCCGTGGAATCCGTCCAGGTCATGGTGCTTTGAACGGCCATGAAGGTATCCGCGGCGAGCTTGATCCACGCCGGTTCAGCAAAGGCTGCACCGGCCCGGGCCAGCGCGGCGATCATCAGGCCGTTCCAATCGGTAAGCACCTTGTCGTCACGGCCAGGCGGAATGCGTTTGGCGCGTTCCCGCAGAAGCACAGCGCGCGGCGGCGCGAGCGCGGCATCTTCCCGGGCATCGAAGGCGGTTTGGGCAAAGGCGGTGCGGTTGAGAATGTTCTCGCCTTCCCAATTGCCGCCATCGGTGACGCCATAGGCTTTTTTGAAAGCCGGCGCATCGGCGCCAAGAAGTCGGTCGATGTCGGCTTCGCTCCAGAGATAGAACGTGCCTTCTTCGCCTTCGGAGTCCGCATCGAACGACGCGGCGAACGCACCATTCTCACCCGTCATCTCGCGCTGAAGCCAGGTAATAGTCTCGCGCACACGCACCGCCAGCAGCGGATCGTGGGTCTCCTGCCATACCAGAGTCATGAGATCGACCAGTTGGGCGTTGTCGTAGAGCATCTTCTCGAAGTGCGGCACCAGCCACTCGGCGTCGGTCGAGTACCGCGCAAAGCCACCGCCGATGTGATCGTAGATCCCGCCCTGGCAGATGCGCGTGAGCGTCAGCACGACGGCATCGCGAAAGCGCGCATCGTGGCTGCGCCGGTAGGCCCGCCAGAGGAAGTCAAAGACGAAGGGCATCGGGAATTTCGGCGCGCCGTTCATGCCGCCGGCAGAGGCGTCTATATAATCAAGCAGGCGTTCGGCGGCGTTGTTGAGCAACTCAATCGACATGCCGTCGCGCAAGCGTTCGATATGCTGTTCGGAGATGGCGCCAAGCAGCGCATCGCTCTGTTTATCGACGTCGGAGCGCTGTTCGCGCCAGACGCGGTCGATATGCCCCAGTACTTGGCGGAAACTGGGCCGGCCATAGGCCGGTGACGGTGGAAAGTACGTTCCACCCCAGAACGGCTTGCCGCCCGGCAACAAGAACATGGTGAGCGGCCATCCGCCGTGCTCGCCCAGGAGGGCCAGAGACTTTTGGTATATGGCGTCCACGTCGGGCCGCTCTTCGCGGTCGACTTTGATGTTGATGAAGAGTGAATTCATCATTTCGGCCGTTTCGGCGTCCTCGAAGGACTCGTGCGCCATGACGTGGCACCAGTGGCAGGCCGAATATCCAACCGATAGCAGGATGGGACGGTCACTTGCGCGCGCGCGCGCGAAGGCCTCGTCGCTCCACGGCCACCAGTGCACGGGATTGTCGCGATGCTGCAGGAGATAAGGGCTGGTTTCCTCGCCCAGCCGGTTACGGTCGGCCGTCATGCATCTCCTTGATCGCGGTCCATCTCGTGGACAGCCGGCGCTTCTGCCCTTAACCTACTGCGGGTCATCCGAACGAGTCACGTTTGGAATCGCCGTCGACCACCGACCACGGAGCGCAGCATGAAAGTCACCGTCAATGTCGAGTGCACGCCGGAAGAGGCGCGCGCCTTCATGGGTCTGCCCGATGTGGTTCCGCTGCAAGATCAGATGCTCGAGCAGATGAAGGTCCAGATGCAGAAGAACGCCGCGGCCATGGACCCCGAGACCATCTTCAAGACATTGTTTCCGATGAATACCGAAGGCTTCGCAGAATTGCAGAAGACCTTCTGGGGACAATTCCTCGGCGCTGCGGGCAAAACCGAAAAATAAGCCATGAGTGCGGAGACCATCTTCGCACTGGCCACGGCGCCGGGCCGCGCCGGCATTGCCGTCATACGCGTGTCAGGCGGCCACGCGCGTGAGGCGCTCGCCGCGCTGGGCTGTGATGTGCCGCCGCCGCGCAAGGCGGCGCGGGTGAGGTTCGTGAGCGGCGGCGCGTTGCTCGACGATGGTTTGCTGCTGTGGTTCCCGGCGCCTGCAAGTTTCACCGGCGAGGATGTTGCCGAGCTGCACATCCATGGCGGGCGCGCGGTGATCGAGAGTGTGCTCGACGCTCTCAATAACGTGCCGGGCGTGCGGCCAGCAGAAGCGGGCGAATTCACGCGCCGCGCCTTTCTCAATGACAAGATGGATTTGACCCAGGCCGAGGCGCTCGCCGACCTGGTGGATGCTGAAACCCGCGCGCAGCAACGCCAAGCCTTGAGGCAGATGGGCGGTGCGCTCAAGGAAATCTATGACGACTGGCGACATGGATTGGTGCAGGCGCTCGCGCATCTAGAAGCCGTGATCGATTTCCCCGATGAAGACTTGCCGCCGGAAGTGGCGAACAAAGTGTGGGGTGAGGTCGAGGATCTGCAGAAGGCCATCGCACGCCACCTTGAAGACGGCGCGCGCGGCGAGAGAATTCGCGAGGGGCTGGTGATCGCCATCATTGGTCCACCCAACGCCGGCAAGTCGAGCTTGCTCAACGCGCTTGCAAAGCGGGAGGCTGCCATCGTCTCGCCGATTCCGGGAACCACTCGCGACGTGATCGAGGTGCATCTCGATCTTGGCGGATATGCCGTCGCCATCGCCGACACCGCCGGCTTGCGAGAAGCGGGCGATGCGATCGAGGACGAGGGCATCAAGCGCGCCAAACGCCGGGCCGCCGATGCCGATCTCAAGATCGCGCTGTTCGACGGCGCGCTGTATCCCGCGCGCGACGCGGCGACGGCAGCGCTCATCGACGCGGATACGCTGACCGTCGTCAACAAGTCTGATCTGATCGCGAACCCTCGCGACTCGGGCGGCGACGTTCAATTCATCTCAGCCAAGACCGGCGCCGGCCTGGGGGCTTTTGCTGCGCGTTTGCTGCAGCATGTGCGCAGCAAAGCCGACATCGGGGCGGTGGTGCCGCTGACGCGGGCGCGCCACCGCAAAGCGCTCGAAGAGTGCCGTGAAGCTTTGCTGCGGGCGCGCGGGGCCGACTTACCCGAGCTCGCCGCCGAGGACTTGCGCCTCGCCGCCCGCTCACTCGGCCGTCTGACGGGCCGCGTCGATGTCGAGGAGATCCTCGACGTGGTGTTCCGCGACTTCTGCATCGGCAAGTAGGTCGTTTCGAAATCGATTCGCCGCAAAAGGCGCCGCGATATATAAGAGCGGCGCCATGGGCGACAAAACTCGCGACTCGGACACCTCATATGATGTGATCGTGGTGGGCGGCGGACACGCCGGCACCGAAGCGGCCGCTGCGGCGGCCCGTGCCGGCGCGCGCACGCTCCTCCTGACCCACAAAGTCGAGACCGTCGGCCAGATGTCCTGCAACCCGGCCATTGGCGGCTTGGCCAAGGGGCACCTGGTCCGCGAGATCGACGCCCTCGACGGCGTCATGGGCCGGGCCATCGACAAAGGCGGCATACAGTTCCGGATGCTCAACCGGTCCAAGGGACCTGCCGTGCGCGGACCCCGCGCCCAGGCCGACCGCAAACTCTATAAGCGGGCTGTTCAGGCGATTTTGGCCGAGCAGTCCGGCCTGACCATCCGCGCCGCCGCCATCGAAGATCTGCTTCTGGATGACGCGCGTTCGCGCGTAACCGGGGTCGTAACCGGTTCTGGCGAAAAGATTTTTGCCGGTGCGGTCGTGCTGACCACCGGCACTTTTCTCAGCGGTCTGATCCACCGGGGCGAAGCGCGCATTCCCGCCGGCCGCATCGGCGAGGCCCCAGCGATGGGTCTATCTAATACGCTGAAATCACTTAGTTTTTCGGTTGGCAGGCTAAAGACCGGCACGCCACCGCGGCTCGACGGGCGCACCATCGACTGGGCCAGTCTTGAGATGCAGCCCGGCGACGACCCGCCCGAGCCGTTCTCATTTCTCACGGACCGCATCGACACGCGGCAGGTCCAGTGTGGCATTACCTATACGACGCCCGAGAGCCACGCGCTGATCCTGGCCAATAAGAGCCGGGCGCCTATGTACAACGGCCAAATCAAGAGCGCGGGACCGCGTTATTGCCCCTCCATCGAGGACAAGGTGGTGCGCTTCGCCGAGCGCGAACGGCACCAGATTTTCCTGGAGCCAGAAGGGCTTGACGACGACACCGTTTATCCGAATGGGATTTCGACGTCGCTCCCCGACGACGTGCAGTTGGCGCTGCTGAAGACCATCCCGGGCCTTGAGAAGGCGGTCATGCTGCAGGCGGGCTATGCCATTGAGTACGATTTCGTGGATCCCCGGGAACTGCATCGGTCGCTGGAGACCCGCAAAGTCGCCGGGCTGTTCTTCGCCGGCCAGATCAATGGAACTACCGGCTACGAGGAGGCGGGGGCCCAAGGCCTCATGGCCGGACTCAATGCGGCGCGCCAGGTAGGGGGGCAGACCCCCATCACAATCGACCGGGCTGAGGGGTACATCGGCGTGATGATCGATGACCTCACCACCCTTGGGACGGTCGAGCCCTACCGCATGTTTACCTCCCGCGCTGAGTACCGGCTGCTGCTCCGGGCCGACAACGCTGACCTGCGCCTAACCTCCCGGGGCATTGATGCTGGCTGCGTCGGATCGGCTCGCCAATTGGCCTTTGGCGCTAAGAAAGCTGCGCTGGATGAAGCCCGTAATATATTGAAATATATGACTTTTACCCCCTCTGCGCTAGCGGAGAAGGGCGTTTTGATCAATAAAGACGGCGTCCGCCGGAGCGGTCTTGATCTCCTGGCCATGCCGGATATGGGCTGGGACCGCCTACGGACACTTATCCCCGAAATCCCCGCTTTTCGCCGTGATGTTGAGGAGCAGTTGGAGATCGACGGTCGCTACGCTGGCTACGTCGGCCGCCAGGAGGCTGACATTCGTGCCTTCCGTCGGGACGAGGCTTTACGCCTGCCGGCGGACTTGGACTACGGCGCCATTGGCGGCCTCTCGACGGAAGTGCGGCTCAAGCTCAATGCGGCCCAGCCTGCAACCCTCGGGGCAGCCTCGCGGATTCCGGGTGTGACGCCCGCCGCCCTGACGGCGCTCCTAAAGTATGTCCACCGGACCGACCGCGTCGCGGTCTAGGACTGTTTCACGTGAAACAGTATGGACCCGAGGCCTTCCAAGCAGACACTGGTGTTTCACGTGAAACACTGGCCCAGCTTCAGGCCTACGTCGATCTCCTCCAAACATGGAACCAGAAGATCAACCTGATCGGGAAGTCCACAGCCACGGACGTGTGGCAACGGCATATCCTTGATTCGGCACAGGTCTTCCCCTTGATCCCGAAGGGCTGCCGGGCGCTCCTGGACCTGGGCTCGGGGGCAGGCTTCCCCGGCCTCGTTTTAGGAATTATGGGAATCCCGGGGATAGAATTGGTAGAGGCGGATCAGCGCAAAGCCGCCTTCCTGCGGGAAGCGGCGCGTGTTGCGGGAGCCCGAGTCGCGGTCCACGCGCGCCGGATCGAGGATCTCCCGGCCAAAAGGGTCGACGTCATTACCGCCCGGGCCCTGGCCCCGGTGGCGGAACTCCTGGACTTAAGCGCTCCCTTCCTTGATTCGGAATCCGTCTGCATTTTTTTGAAGGGACAAAATGTAGAGGTTGAATTGACGGATGCACACAAAAGGTGGACAATTTGCGTAGATCAACACGCAAGCCGCACTGATCCCCGCGGAACCATACTGTGCATCAAAGAGGTCAGCCGTGTCCCACCTGAATCAGCCGGAAACCCTTGAGAATCAATCGCTAACGCGACGCCCACGGGTGCTGGCAATCTCCAATCAGAAGGGTGGCGTGGGTAAGACCACGACAGCTGTGAACCTCGCCACGGCCATGGCGGCGGTGAACAAGAAGGTCTTGGTCATCGACCTCGATCCCCAGGGCAATGCCTCCACCAGCCTCGGCATCGACCAGAAGCATCGCAACACCAACATCTATCATGTGCTCACCGGCGCCGCGGCGCTGGACACGGCCATCGTACCGACCGCGATCCCAAACCTGTCCGTCGTCCCGTCGGGTGTTGACCTGGCCGCGGCCGAGATTGAACTGATCGACCTCGAGAACCGGCAGGCGCGACTCAAAGAAGCTCTTTTAAATCAAGGACTTGGGTGGGACTTCATTCTCATTGACTGCCCGCCTTCCTTAGGCCTCTTGACCTTGAACGCGCTCGTCGCGGCGGACGCCGTCATGGTGCCGCTGCAGGCAGAATTCCTTGCATTAGAAGGGATTAGCCAACTGGTCCGCACCATCGAGCGGGTCAAGAAGGGCTTTAATCCGGCCCTCGAGATCCAAGGCATCGTCCTAACCATGGTCGACAAGCGCAACAATCTGTCCGAAATGGTCGAGAGCGACGTGCGCGAGTTCTTCGGCGCCAAGGTCTATTCGACCACCATCCCCCGGAACGTCCGAATCTCGGAAGCGCCGTCCCACGGCAAACCGGTCCTTATTTATGATCTCCAGTCCAAAGGCAGCCGGGCCTACCTCGACCTAGCCGGAGAAGTTCTGAAGCGCGAAAGCAACCGCGCCCAAGGAGTGGCGGCATGACCCCCGACCTGAAGCGCAAAAACCTAGGCCGGGGTCTTTCGGCCCTGTTCGGCGACCAGGAACCGGAAGCCGCCGCCACGGCGCCGGTCGCCGTTCCGGCGGACACCCAGACCGGAGCGCCTTTGCCGGTGACCAAACTGCCACTCGACCTCTTGGCGCCCTCGACCCTCCAGCCGCGCCGGCACTTTGACGAAACCGCTTTGGACGAGCTTTCGGCGTCGATCGCAGAAAAGGGGGTGCTCCAGCCGCTCCTGGTCCGCCCCGATCCGAATAAGCCCGGCCACTATGAGATCATCGCCGGCGAACGCCGCTGGCGGGCGTCCCAACGCGCCCAGGTCCATGAGGTGCCGGTCCACGTCACCCACCTCAATGACACCGAAGTCCTCGAAGTCGCCCTGATCGAAAACCTGCAGCGCCAGGATCTCACGGCGGTGGAAGAGGCTAGGGGCTACAAGCGGCTGGTCGAAGAATTCGGTCTGACCCAGGAGCGAGTCGCCGATGTGGTCGGCAAGAGCCGGGCCCATGTCGCCAACACCATGCGCCTACTCGGGTTGCCGCGCGCGGTGCAGGATCTCATCGACGCCGGGCAGCTCACACCGGGGCAGGCGCGTCCGCTCATCGGTTTGTCCGACGCCGATACCGTCGCGAAGTTGATCGTCAAACGGGGATTGTCCGCGCGTCAGGCCGAACGCCTCGCCAAAGGTTACGGCCGCAAGCGTCGTCTCACCGTCGTGCCGAAAGACACTGACACCGCAGCGCTCGAACAGAGTCTCGAGCAGGCCACCGGCTACAAGGTGAACATCAGCTTCGACGGCAAAGGCGGCGCGGTCACCGTCAATTACTCCAGCCTCGAGCAACTCGACGACATCGTGCGCCGGCTGTCGAGCGGCGGACGCGTAAAGTCGCGCGCCGACGACGATACCGACGACATGCAAGAGGCGTCGTAGATCTCAACCAACATATATAAGTGAGACGGCAGAGCGCAGATGCTCACGGCTGAGCCATTCTATTTCCTGCGCCATGGTGAGACCGACTGGAATCACCGGCGCATCATCCAAGGTCAGACCGACACGCCGCTAAACGCCACCGGCGAACAGCAAGCAGTAGCGGTCGCGCCGCTTATAGCGACGTTGCCGATCGCGACGATCTGCACGAGCTCCTTGTCCCGCGCAAAGCGCACCGGCGAGATCGTCAATCGCGGTTTGAACAAACCCGTCTTCACCTTCGACGATCTACGTGAATGTCACCTCGGACAAATCCAAGGCTCGCCCAGCAACGGCGCGTGGCGCGGCGAATGGGTGGCGGGCGGACCGATGCCTGGCGGCGAAACTTTCGTGGAGTATTGCGCCCGCGTGCTGCGAGGCTTCAATCAGGCGCTCGCGCAAACCGGCCCCGTGTTGATCGTCGCGCACGGCGGCAATTTCTGGGGCCTCGAACACTACGGCCTCATCGCGACCGGCGTGCGCGTGCCCAATTGCGCGCTGTTCCGTCTCGATCCACCGCGTGATTTGAAAACCTGGAAGGTCACGTCGCTCTATGCCCCTGAAGGCGAAGCGCTCGCCATCGGTGAAGCGCCGACGCTTTAGTTATCTGCGCGCGGCCGTGCTGCGGCCGACGTTTGCGAGTTGCATGAGCGCGCGTTCGACGGTGGCGTCGGTGGGCATATCCGTGGACTTCGCGGCGAGCTCGGCTTCCATCAGGATATCGAGACTGCGTGCGAGCAGTGGCTCGGTCCAACGCTGCGCCTGGTTTAAGAAACGCGTCTTCACTTTGAAGAACACGGGTGGGCGCAGCGCGCTCATGGCGTCGGCGGCGTTCCGGCCGTCCGCCATGCGCCCGCGCGTTTCGTGCAGGCGCATGAAGTGGCGTGCCACGGACGTGAGGATGCTGATCGAAGACGTTCCCTCAGCCGTGAGGCGTGCGAAAACGCGCTGCATCGTTGCCTGGTCGCCGTCGGCGAGCGCGTAAGTCAGGTCATCGAGGCCAAGTGCGGCGGTATCGCCGATACACGCGAGCACGTCGTCTTCCGTCACCGTGCCGCCGGTCTTCTTGGTGTCGGGACCCATATATAAAGTGAGCTTTTCGAGTTCGCGCCGACTGAGCTCCCGGTCGCCGCCGAGGCGATCGGTGAGCCAGTCCAGCGCATCCGGGGTGATCTGCAGGCCCTCGCTCTTGAGCATGGATTTGATCACGCTTTCCAGAGATTCGTTGTCGTCGGCATAGCACGGCAGCGCCGCGGCTCTGTCGGCGGCTTCAAATGCCGAACGCAGTTTCGAGCGCGGGCTGAGATCGCCGCTGGTGACGATAATCAGGGAATCGCCGATGGGATTTTCGAAGAAGCGCTCGAAGACCTCGGCCACATTGTCCTCGGCATCGCGGATACGCACCGCCCGCCGCCCGCCCGTGAGCGCCATGGAGGCTGCCTCGTCGGGCAGACGCGCCGGGTCCTCGCGCAGCACATCCGCATTGAACTCGGCGACGCGGAACGGATCGTCGACCGCACCCGCCACCGCCTTGGTCATGATATTGAGCCGCTCGCGCACGAGACCCGCATCGGGGCCATAGATCAGTACAGCCTTGATGTTCGGATCAGGCTTGGCGGCGAAAGCGTCGGCGCGGCCCGTGATCTTCATGTTCTAACGGGCAGCCGCGGCTTGGGTGCGCTGATGGAAGTAAACCGACAGCCGCGTCTTAATTTGGGTGCCGAGCTGCTTGATGCCACGAGTCTCGGCGTCGGCCTGGGAGGCGACGGTAGCGAACTGGTCGTCGAGGATGTTGTAGCTGACGATCGACTCCACGCGGTCGGCGAAGATCCGCTGGCCGCCCTGGTTGAGATTGAATGTGGCGAGCAAGATGAGGTTTGCACGGCTGCTGGTGGCGTCGGTGCGGATGCCAAGTTCCTCGGTGCGCGTCGAGAGCACCACATCAAGGTCGTAGGTCGGATTTTGCATGCCGCGCGGCTGCAGCTCTTCGCGCAGCACGGCGCGCAGCTTCATGCCTTCGCGGTTGGGGATCGAACGAATCGCAACGTTGTTGAGTTCTTCGACCACACCCGGCGCCGCGGCGACGCCGTGCTCACCGTACAGCGGCGTGAAACCGCAACTGGCGAGGGGCAGAGCACAGAGCAAAATCGCGAGCAGCTTTTTCATCATCATCCTAGGCCGCAACGATGTTGACGATCTTTCCCGGCACTATAATCACCTTTTTAGGCGCCTTGCCGTCCAATTGTTTCTGCACCGCCGGCAGGTCCAAGGCAGCACTCTCGCAAGCCGCTTTGTCGGCGGTCTTGGCGACAGTAATTGTGCCGCGTAGTTTGCCGTTGACCTGGACCGCGATGGTGACGGTGTCATCCTCGAGCAGCGCCGGATCGTATGAGGGCCAGGGCGTCTCGGTAAGCGATGTCTTATTGCCGAGTGTCTGCCAGATCTCTTCGGCGATGTGCGGTGTCAACGGATTGATCAACTGCGCCGCGACCTCGACCCCGAAGCGGTAAACTGCATTGCCGCCTGCAACACTGTGGTCCATGTCACCCAGAGCATTGGTGAGTTCGCGGATGCGCGCGACGGTGGAGTTGAATCTGAATTTTTCGAGATCATCGCTGACCGCGGCAATGGCGCGGTGAATCTGGCGGAGGACCGCGGCGGCAGAGGCGTCCATCACGGGCGGCGGGGGCGCCGGCGGAATTTCCCCGGCATCGGCGGCCAACCGCCATACGCGGTTCAAATAACGCCACGCGCCTTCAATGCCGGCATCGGTCCATTCCAGGTCGCGGTCGGGCGGAGAGTCGGAGAGCATGAACAGACGCGCGGCGTCCGCACCATAGGTGTCGAGGATGCGCGCCGGATCGACGGTGTTCTTCTTCGACTTCGACATCTTCTCGGAACGGCCGACGGTGACGGGTTTGCCGTTGTGTGTCGCGCCCTCGCCCTGTTTGGTGACCGCGCCTGGCTCTAGCCACGTACCGTCGGGCAGGCGGTAGGTCTCGTGACAGACCATTCCTTGGGTGAACATGCCGGCGAAGGGCTCCTTCAGATCGAGGTAGCCGCAATCGGACATGGCGCGCGTGAAAAAGCGCGAGTACAGCAGGTGCAACACCGCATGCTCGACGCCGCCGATGTATTGATCGACCGGCAGCCACTTCTCTACAGCGGCCTTGTCGAAGGGCTTATCGGTTTCGTGCGGCGAGCAGAAACGCGCGAAGTACCAGGACGACTCAAAGAACGTGTCGAAAGTATCGGTCTCGCGTTGCGCCGGTTTGCCGCAGCTCGGGCACTTCACGTGTTTCCACGTCGGATGACGTTCGAGCGGGTTCCCCGGCTTATCGAAGGTCACATCCTCGGGCAGCGTCACCGGCAGGTCTTTGTCGGGCACGGGCACCGTGCCGCAGCCCTGGCAGTAGATGATCGGGATCGGGCAACCCCAATAGCGCTGGCGTGAAACGCCCCAGTCGCGCAGGCGGTACTGAACGGTGCCGGTCCCACGCGCGATGGTTTCCAGCTTCTGGATCGCGGCGCGCTTGGCTTCAACGACCTTGAGCCCGTTGAGGAAGTCCGAATTGATGGCGACGCCATCTTCGGTATAGGCGACGTTGCCGGCTTCGAGGCGTTCGGCGAAAGCTTTCGCATCTTCGCCCGCCGGCGCGACCACGCAACGCACGGGCAGCGAATACTTTCGCGCGAACTCCATGTCGCGTTCGTCGTGGGCCGGGCAGCCGAAGATCGCGCCCGAGCCGTATTCCATCAGCACAAAGTTGGCGACGTATAGCGGCACGGTCTTGTCTGCAATGAACGGATGGCGCGCGCGCAAACCGGTGTCGTAGCCTTTCTTCTCGGCGGTCTCGATGGCCGCCGTCGATGTGCCGCCCTTGCTGCACTCGGTGATGAAATCGCCGAGGGCAGGGTCGGTCTCGGCAACCTTGGCGGCAATCGGATGCTGCGCCGAGATGGCGCAGAAGGACGCACCGAACAGCGTATCGGGCCGCGTCGTGAAAACTTCCAGGATGTCGCCGGTGTCCTTGCCCGAGGCGGCCACCAGTGGCCACTTCACGCGGGCACCTTCCGAGCGGCCGATCCAATTGCGCTGCATCAGCCGCACTTTGTCGGGCCAGCGGTCCAGGGTCTCGATGCCTTGCAGCAGATCCTCGGCGTAGTTTGTGATCTTGAGGAACCACTGGTTCAGCTTGCGCTGTTCGACGTCGGCGCCGGAACGCCAGCCCTTGCCGTCGATCACCTGTTCGTTGGCGAGCACGGTGTGCTCAACCGGATCCCAGTTCACCCACGATTCCTTGCGGTAGGCGATGCCTGCCTTGAGGAAATCGAGGAACATCTTCTGTTCGTGCTTGTAGTACTTAGGCTCGCAGCTCGTGACCTCGCGGCTCCAGTCGAGTGACAGGCCCAGCGGCGCGAACTGCGCCTTCATGTCCTTGATGTTCTGGCGCGTCCACGTGCCGGGATGTACGCCGCGCTCCAGCGCCGCGTTTTCGGCCGGCAATCCAAACGCATCCCAGCCCATGGGATGCATGACGTTGTAACCCTTGGCCTTCTTGTGGCGCGCGACAACATCACCAAGTGTGTAGTTGCGCACGTGGCCCATGTGCAGCCGTCCCGACGGATAAGGGAACATCTCGAGCACGTAGTATTTGGGCTTGGCCGACGGCTCTTCGATCTTGAAGCTGTCTTTGTCAGCCCAAATCCTCTGCCACTTCGCTTCGGCTTCGCGGAAATTATAACGTTCTTCGGGTGAGGCCATCGGGGGGTCCCACAAGGCTTAAGAGATGATCTGCGATCGGCGGCGCGGGGATTCCCACGCCGCGGCGGCGGTTAGTCTGTGGCGCTCGCCCGAAGTCGCAGCTCGCGCGCCTGGCTCAGCACCGCGTTCTCGAACTCCGCGGAAACTTCGGGACCGACGGTGGCGTCGCTCCAGGTCCCGCTCACAGCCTGCTGTTGGCGGAACACCGACACTTTGATGCCGTCGGCGCGCAGCATGCGGCCGAGGATGTAGACGTTCACTTTGAAGCGCTCGTTCGGCGTTTCAGGCGGCGCATACCAGTCGGTGATGATCACGCCGCCAAAAGGATCGGCCGAGGCCAGCGGCATGAACGCGATGGTGTCGAGCGCGGCGCGCCACAGGAATGCGTTGACGGCGATGGCGCCTTCGCTGCCGCCCTTGCTGGCGTCGCCCGTGAACAGGTTGGCGCCGCTGCCGCCGGGCGTGAAGACGCCGGCCGCGGCAGGCGCCGCTGGATCGCGGTCCCCACGCGGCGCGGCCTGATAGGTGTTGTCGCTGCCGCAAGCGGCGAGCATGAGGGCAGCCACGGTTAAACCCGCGATCGTCCCGTGGCTCTTACGTACCATTTCGCAACTCCTCAAAAGTCAATCCGGGGCCGCTTGGGCGACCCTGTGCTCGGGTGGGGGCGTTTATAGCCAACCTCGATGGCCTTGCGAAGGGCTGCCACAATCGGTCCCCGCGCATCGCACGCGCCGAATCCGAGCGATTAATGAAAGGGTTCGCCCCTTTCCGCCAACTCGCTTAAGGTGTGCGGCGGTCGAGGGGAGCCGGAAAACGGACGGATCAATGCGGCAAGGCGTCATCCTGGCATTATTGGCGACTTTTATGGCCACCAGTATGGTTTCCAGGCCCGCGGCCGCCGCCGACGCCATCACCCTGACCCTGGGCGGGCGCATCAAGCAGTTTTTCTTCGTCGCTGGCCAGACCCAGGCCCCCGCCGAAGCCCTCAATTCCACCGGCATGTTCAACGACACGCGCATCGCTGCCGAGGGCCGCACCGTGCTCGACAACGGCATTACCGTGCGGGCTTTTGCGCGCTTCAACGCCATCGGGCGAGAGGCCGTGAACGTCGATGAGGCCTATATCGACGTGGTCAGCAGCTTTGGGCGGCTGCGCATGGGCGAAAAGGCCGGCGTCAACGCTACAACCATCGGCGATCCGGTCCCGCAGGCCTTCTTATCGGTGGATGAGGAAATCCTGGGCGATGCGCTCAAGGGCCGCACCGCCATCGCCATGCGGGACGCCTTCACCTTCAAACGATTCACCCGAAACGCCCTGGGCGTCTCCTACCAGACGCCCGAACTCCTCGGATTCAAGGTCGGTGTGGCCTATCACCCCTCGCCGACGGATTCAGCTATTGGAACCGTCGATGCTGCGGTGAAGGCCCACGACGCCGTCGACGTCACCGCCGGCTATGACGGGGATTTCACGGGCGGCACCTACCGCATCGCCGCCGGCTACTTCCGCACGTCCAGCCGGGTCGGTGGGACGGACGGCGGCCAGGCGTGGAACGTGTCTGCCGGTGCAACCTATGGCGGCCTCGAACTGGCCGCCGCCTACATCAACAGCCAGCCTAGCTCGGGCCGCGACGAAGACGCCTGGACCGTCGGAGCGCTCTACGGTATCGGCCCCTTCGCCATTTCGGCCGACTACCGCTCGGCCAAGCGCCGCCCCGTGCCGCGCGCGCTGGTGCTTCTGCCCGCCCGCATTTTTGAAGAACACGTCGAACGCGCGACCCTACAGACTTCCTATAAACTCGGGCCCGGCATCCTGGTCGGCCTTGCCGGTTTCTACGCGGCGCAGCGCGACGTGCTTGGCGACAACTGGGATGGCGGCGGCGTGCTCACCGGGCTCCGTATTGATTTCTAGGCGGACCATGGCCGCCAAGCGCACGGTCTCTCTTCGCAAGAAAAAAGCTTCGTCCGAGACGACGAAAAAGCGCAGCAAGCGCACCATCGGCTGGCGCGAGTGGATCTATCTGCCCGACCTCGATGTCGGACGCATCAAGGCCAAGATCGACACTGGCGCGCGCACGTCGGCGCTGCACGCTTTCAAGATCACGCCCTTTTCCCGCGACGGCGCATCTTATGTGCGCTTTGCGGTGCATCCTGTACAGCGGGAACGCACGCCGGAGATTTCCTGTGTTGCGCGTGTCATCGACTATCGCGCGGTGACCGATTCCGGCGGACGTGTCGAGCACCGCTACGTCATCCGCACATCCCTCAAACTCGGAACCATACGCTGGCCCATTGAATTGACGCTCGCCAATCGCGACCAGATGGGATTTCGCATGTTGATCGGCCGCCAAGCGCTGCGCCGGCGCTATCTGGTCGATTCCGGACGCTCGTTTCTTGCCCGGCGCAAGAAGAAGACGCGCTCGGTTGCACTGCGAGAGTAGGCGGCGGTCCATCAGCCCCTAGCTGTAGGGGCATAAAGTCCCGGAGAACTTTTGCGGGTTTGTGCGTTAAAGCACGGTGAAACATGGGCGCTTGCTCAATCCCGGCTTGCTTGCTCAAAGCCGCCGGATAAGCTGGTGCCCCCACACGCTTTTCGTCCCAAAAAACCGGAGCGACGTCTTTGAAACTGGCGATGCTGGCCCGCAACCCCGGCCTCTATTCGCACAAGCGCATCGTCGCTGCGGCGCGCGCGCGCGGCCACGAGATCGAAGTGGTCGACACACTCAAATGCTACATGAACATCGCCTCGCATCGTCCCGAGGTGCGCTACAAGGGCCGCAGCCTTGAAGGCTTCGATGCGGTGATCCCGCGTATCGGTGCGTCCATCACCTTCTACGGTCTGGCGGTATTGCGCCAATTCGAGATGATGGGCGTCTATCCGCTCAATGAATCGGTGGCCATCGGCCGTTCGCGCGACAAGCTGCGCGGTCTACAGCTCTTGTCACGCAAAGGCATCGGCTTGCCGGTGACGGCCTTCGCCCATGTCACTAGCCAAGCGGATGATCTCATAGACATGGTCGGTGGTACGCCGCTGATCATCAAACTGCTAGAAGGCACCCAAGGCATCGGTGTCGTGATCGCCGAAACGCGCACCTCGGCCAAGAGCATGATCGAGGCCTTCGGCGGCGTGGAAGCCAACATCATGGTGCAGGAGTTCATCAAGGAAGCGAACGGCAAAGACGTTCGCGCCTTTGTCATCGGCGGCAAGGTCGTGGCGGCCATGGAACGCAAAGGCGCGCCGGGCGACTTCCGCTCCAACCTGCACCGCGGCGGCAAGGCTCAGCAGATAAAGATCACGCCCGAGGAGCGCTCGACGGCGGTGCGCGCCGCCAAAATCCTGGGCCTCAATGTCTGCGGCGTCGATATGCTGCGCTCCAACCACGGCCCCGTGGTGATGGAGGTCAATTCGACTCCCGGTCTCGAGGGCATCGAGGCCGCCACCGGCAAGGACATCGCCGGCATGATCATCGAGTTTCTGGAAAAGAACGCCGCGCCCAATAAAACCAAAACCCGCGGCGAGGGCTAAATGCGCGCCCCGAGTCGCAAGACGCGTGACCAGTCAGTCCCGGTCGCGCAACACTAGCGCTGGCTAGGGCGTCCAATGCACCACACCCGGGCTTTTTTACAACAGTTTCGCCCGGAAACCCGTTTCGGGTGTGGACTCCCTGCCACATTTCAAGGGATTCACGAAACCGTAAGGGGGCGTGTATTGACCGCCTCTACCTTGGGTGCAATCAATCGTTAAACCAGCAACAAAAAGCGCACCCCTATGCGCCCGCGTCTGAAATTCTCCCGATTTTTGATAACGGCTTCGGCCGTTGCTTTGCTTGCCGTGGCCGGTCAATCGGCGCGCGCGGCGGAGCTGCAATTTGGCGGGATTTCAGCCCTGAGCGCGAGCACGATGGGCTATTCGGCGGCGCCCGTTGTCCTCGGACTGACTCCGCTCACCGCCGATTCGTCCTGGGCCCAGAGCTTCGACGGCTACTCTAGCCCGCTGTTCGTCGGCCGTGTCGGTGTGTTCGGCGCTTACGATGAGCGCCAGTCGATGTTGTCCTTGAGCCCCGCCTCGTCCTGGAATTTCGGCGCCACGGTCGGCTACGCCGGTTTTTATGTCCGCGGCGGTGTCAACGAAACCGCGCCGCTCGGACCGCTGCTTGGGTTGCAGGGTCTCCAGGCCGGCTTCGGCTACGAGATCGGCGCCTTCGACGTGCGCCTGACCTACGCAGCCTCGCAAGGCATGGGTCTGGCGGAGCGCGCCATCGATAGCCGCCAGTGGACCATCGGCGGCATCTACCAGATCACGCCGCGCATCCGCGTCAACGCCGATGCGTTCTATGGCGCGGAAAATCGCGGCACAACGCTGGCCGCGGCCCCGACCGTACTCGCACCGCCGACGGCTTCACCGCCCGGCACCGGTGCGCGCGTCGGCGTGCAGCTGCGCTTCTAGCTTCCTAAGGCAAATCCGATCCCGGCAATGCCGTGCACACCCGTGCCGCGGAGCGCGTTCATTTTGGCGCGCGTGATCCCGCCGAGCGCCACGACCGGGATGCGCACGCTGCGCCGGATGCTGCGGATCATCGCGGCCAGGCGCACGTGACCTAGCGGTGTACGCTTCGGATGACTCGCCGTCCGGAACACCGGCGCGAGGATTGCCGCCGATGCGCCGCGCCGCGCCGCGCGCTCGAGCGCCCGCCGGCCGTGGGCGGCAACCGTGAGCAACCGGCGTCCGTGCTTCAGCCACAACCGCGCACCCGGTGAGGGGCCAAATTGCGCGGCCTGCTCGCTCAGGTGTAGGCCGTCCGCGCCAACGGCGGCGGCGAGCCGCCAGTCGCCGGCGACGAGAAAGGCGATGCCGCGCCGCCGGCAGAGCGGCGCGAGCCTGCGTGCGAGCGTTTTACGAATCTTGGGATTGGTGTGACGCAGAATCAGCGCGGCGCCACGCGGCAGCGTCTTCAGAACCCCCGTGGGATCGGGCAGACGCCTGGCGTCGCTCATCAGCCACAGCCGCGGCAAGGCACGGCGTTTGAGGTTGGGGACAGTGTTTGATAGCGTCGGGTGCATCATTCGCATCTCAGACGTGAACTCGTGACCCATCTTGCCGCCAACCTCGCCGATGTTCGCGCGCGCATCAATGCCAAATGCCGCGTGGTGAGCCGCGATCCCGCATCGGTGACGTTGATCGCCGTCTCCAAGACTCACGGCGCGGACATTGCAGCAGCAGCCATTGCTGCCGGGCAAGCGCATTTCGGTGAAAACCGTGTCCAGGAAGCCGAAGATAAGTGGCCCGCGCTGCGCGCCGATCATCCCGGGCTCACGCTGCATTTGATCGGCCCGCTGCAAACCAACAAGGTCGCCGACGCGGTCGCCTTGTTCGATGTGATTCACACCCTCGACCGCCCTAAGCTGGCGGAGAAACTGGCGGCGGAGATGGTGCGCGCGGGAAAGCGCCTGTCTTGCTTCATTCAAGTGAATACGGGCCGCGAGGCGCAAAAGGCCGGTGTCGATCCCAGCGAAACGGACGGTTTTGTGGCGAGTTGCCGCGCACTGAAACTCGATGTTGTCGGGCTGATGTGCATTCCGCCGGTCAACGAACAGGCGGCTTTGCATTTTGCTTTTCTGCGCGAGCTCGCGGTGCGCAACGGCCTTGCGCAACTCAGCATGGGCATGAGCGAGGACTTCGAGACGGCTATCGCTTTTGGCGCGACGCACATTCGCGTCGGCAGCGCCATCTTTGGCGCGCGCGGCTAGAGCCGAATCTCCACCGCCGTCGCGGTTTCTAGAATTTTCACAAGATCGTCACGCGCAAAAGCGATGCAGCCGGCGGTGGGATCGCCGTTGTCCGCGGCGACGTGCAGGAAGATCGCGCTGCCGGTGAAGGGTTTCACCGGATCGGCGTTATGGCTCGTCACGACGACCACGTCGTATAGATGATCGTCGCGCCACATGTGTTCGGCGCTAGCGCGGTAAGGGAGTTTTACCGGCCTGTTGTAAGCCGGATCCGTGGGTGCGTCGCACCAGCCGTCGTCCCGCGCAATCGCAGATATCGGCAGCGCCGTGCGTGGCGCAGCGAGAATGTCGGCGCGGTAGAGCACACGCTGCAGGGCATAGCGTCCTGCAGGTGTTGCGCCATCACCTTCGCGTTTGTCGGTGCGGATGCCGCTGCGGCCGAGCACACAGGCGAACGTCTGAGCCCCAAGGCGCGCGAGTCCACGTTGCGGATGAATTGGATCGGCTGTGACGATGAGATCGGCCATGAACGCGAGTGTAGCCCGCGCACGCACCCAAGACTATTTCGCCGACTTGAGCGCGTCGTATTTCTCAAGCGCATCCTGCATGGCCTCGCCGAACCACGGCGGAACCTCGGCCGGCTTGTCCTTGCTCGCGGCGCGCAGACCGTAGGCATAGGCTTCGTGCGCCTTGGGCAATTGCGCGACATCGAGCGGGGCCTTCTTGACCGAATTGGCGACGGCGGGCACGGCGTCCTTGAGATCGGGATTGGTCAGCGTGCGCGGCGAAAACTTGCGTGTGGCGCGCAGGCTGTCGATGGAGGCGCCGCTGTAAGTCGGACCCGAATACAGCCGCGCGGCGCTCTTGCCCTGGCGCAGGTCCATGAAGCGTCCCTGGGGCGTCTGTACGGGCGCGGGCGGCGTGGTGTCCATGCCGCTCAGCACCGGGGCGCGGGCGACTCCGGCGCGCACTTCGGCCTTGCCGGCAATTTGCGCGGCGGTGACGCGGGCTTCGTCGGCGTTCTTGGGAATCTGCAGGCCCTGCTGCGCCATCATGGTGCGGAAGTCCTGATCGCTGGGCGCAGCATCGCGCACGCCCCGTTGCGGCAACGGGGCCAAAGGATAGGCGGGCGCTGAAATCAGCGGTGTGGTGGTGTCCATGGCATTGACCTTTTTGTGGTCCTTTTGTCCCTTCCTACGCAAGAAGGATGCCAGGATAACGTATAATTAAATCAATGGTTTACGGGCATAACGCGGAGTACATGGCACCCCCGTGCGGCACATTTTTCCGGGCCCGGGTGCCGGTTTTGCCGCCTCAGAACAGGTGCCCGGAGCGCTTGGCTTTGGTCTGCAGGTAGGACCAGTTGTGGCTATTGGACGGGAAAGCGTGCGGCACGCGCTCGGTCACGTCGATGCCATGACGCACCAGCGCGCCGACCTTGGCGGGGTTGCTGGTCAGCAGCCGTACGCGCGTGAGTCCTAAGTGTTTGAGCATCCGCGCCGCCGGCAGATAGACGCGCTCGTCGTCATCGAACCCCAATTGCTCATTGGCGTCGACCGTGTCGAAGCCTTGGTCCTGCAGCGTGTAGGCGCGCAGTTTGTTGACCAGGCCGATCCCGCGGCCTTCTTGTGCGAGATAAAGCAGCACGCCGCCGCCGTTCTTGGCGATGGCGCTGACGGCACCGCGCAACTGATCGCCGCAGTCGCAGCGCAACGATGCAAGCAGATCGCCCGTGAAGCACTCCGAATGCAAACGCGCGAGCACAGGCTTGGTTGGATCGGGTGTGCCGATGACGATGGCCAGGTGCTCCGCGCCCCCGTCGTGCGGGCGGAACGAGATAATGCGCGTGTCTTCGCTGCCGGCCAGCGGCACGCGCGCCTCGCTGATAGGCTGCAAATCATCAGCACTATTTCGGTCATAAGCTTCAATCGCCGCAGTGCTCACAACCAGTCGCTCTGCGGCGCGCGCCCACGCCGCTGTGTTGCCCGTCAATGGCGCGACCAACGCGGCGGGCAGCAGGCGCGAAACTTTTGTCAGCAGCACCGCCGCATCGGCGGCGCTGCGCGCCGGCGCGGGCGCTGCAATCACGCCCGGCGGCGGCACGCGGCCGATGTCGGTCTGCGGATCGATTAGGGCGCGCAAGAACGCGGGCGTGAAGGCGTCACGTGCGCTGAGCATCACGCTGCGGCTCGCAGGTTCGGCAAGCCCGAGGATCGAAGCGCGCCGACCCGTAATGGCGAGCGCAAGGGATCCGACGCCGGTCGATGTGAAAAAGGCAAGCGGCCAGGTGTCGATGGTTTCGGCGGCGCGGGCGATGACAGCGTCACCGTCCTCAGCCGTGATCACCACCGTGCCGCCGCGGCGCACCTCGGCAACCGCGCGCTCGACCGCTTCGCGCTCACGGGCGAGATCGCCGCTCACGGGAACCAATCCTTCGCTTTTGGGTGCGCTGACCATTCTGCCTATATAGACCCGGGCACTTGGGGCTGCCATGGGGGGCTGCCATGGGCCCCGCCACGGGGGCTATTCTCCGCCCCTGAGGGTAAAGAATTCATCAGTGTTGCCAAGGCGATAGCTTTAGAGGACAAAGGAAGCCTGCGAGGGAAGGATCAGGCAGATGTCCGGCGCACGCATATTGCTGATCGTCGAGGATGACGAACTCCTGCGCCGCGCGCTCAAAGAGCAGCTGGCGGCGCAAGGCGACTTCGCGGTCATCGACGAAGCAGCCGACGGCGCGGCTGCGTTCGCGGCGGTAAAAGCCAAAGTGTTCGACCTGATCTTGCTCGACATCGGTTTGCCCGACATGGATGGCCGCGACGTCTGCGCCAAGCTGCGTGAAAAGGGCGTGCGCTCACCGATCATCATGCTGACGGCGGCCGATTCCGAAGACGACACCATCACCGGGCTCGACGCCGGCGCCAACGACTATGTCACTAAGCCCTTCCGCATGGCGGTGTTGCTGGCGCGCGTGCGCGCCCATCTACGCCAGCACAATCAGTCGGACGATGCGATTTTCACAGTCGGTCCTTACAAATTTCAGCCGGCGGCCAAGATGCTGGTGGTCGGCGATGGGGCGAAGAAGATTCGCCTGACCGAGAAGGAAACCGCGATTCTGAAGTATCTCTACCGCGTCGGAAACAAGACGGTGTCGCGCGAGACGCTGCTGGGCGAGGTGTGGGGCTACAACGCTGCGGTGACGACTCACACGCTTGAGACGCACATTTACCGCTTGCGGCAGAAAATCGAAGCCGAACCCTCGGCGGCGCGGCTTTTGTTGACCGAACCTGGCGGCTACCGCCTCAATCCATAACAAGCGCGCAAAGACCCCCGGGGGTTTATGCCCGCGGGGCCTTTCCGTTCGGAATGTTCCGAAGCGCTATTCGCGCTTGGAGATATTGCTCAGCAGCTCGAGCACGTTCTTGCGCAGCTCGCCGTTGTGCAGGCGCCAATAGGCCCGCACGAGCTCCAGCGTTTCAGTGCGCTGCATCGGATCGGCATCTTCGGCGACTTCTTCCGCCAAATCTTCCGCGCTGCGGGCCGACGGGGTGGTGCGCACGCCCGTGGTTTCCGGCCCAATATCCTCAAAGAAATAGGAAATCGGGCAATTCAGCACGCGGGAGATGTCGAACAAGCGGCTGGCGCTCACTCGATTATGGCCGCTTTCATACTTCTGCACTTGCTGGAAGGTCACACCGATGTCGCCAGCCAGTTGTTCTTGGCTGATGTGCAACAGCGTGCGGCGAAGCTTGATCCGTTTTCCGACGTGGATATCGATCGGATCCGGACCGCCACCTCTGGTTCCAGGCTGCCGGCCTCGACCACGAGATTTCATAGGAATGACTGTCGACTCCATAACCCACTCTTTTTAATTGTTAATACTGCAGGCATAACGCAGCGACCCGCAGTTATGTTGCTCTAGATGGCAACTAAGACAATTTTAAACCTAATTTCATGTGGTGTCGCTCGGCAAAGTTGGCAAGTTTACATCCCTGCAATCATTTATTTGTATTGCTGCTATTCCCGCGAGTGAGGGGCAGCCGGCGTCGGCGGAAAAAAGGCCTCCAATCACAAGTGGTTCGGGCGGGGCCTTCCTGATAGAAGGTCGCGCCATGCGTCGGCCCGTCTCGGCGCTGCGGTTTTAAATGAAAAATTGGGCACACGTATGGTTGTGCCGCCGGAGTTTTTAGATGCGCGAGGCCAGCGTCGAACGAAAGACCAAGGAAACCAGCATTAAGGTGACCGTGAACCTCGACGGCACCGGCCGTTACAAGGTGACCACCGGCATCGGCTTTCTTGACCACATGTTGGAACAACTCTCGCGCCATAGCCTCATGGACCTGACCGTCGAGGCCAAGGGCGATATCCACATCGACTTCCACCACACCACTGAAGACGTCGCCATCTGCATCGGCGAGGCGGTGGCCAAGGCCTTGGGCGAGCGCAAGGGCATCGGCCGCTATGGCGCGGCTGTTATTCCCATGGACGAGACGCTGACCGAAGTCGCGATCGATCTTTCCAACCGGCCGTATCTGATCTGGAAGGTCGCCTTCACCAAGCCGAAGCTTGGCGAAATGGACACCGAGTTGTTCAAGGAGTGGTTCCAGGCGTTTGCACAAGCTGCGGGCGCGACGCTGCACGTCTGGAACAAATATGGCGAGAATAACCACCACATCGTCGAGTCCTGCTACAAGGGTTTAGCGCGCGCTTTGCGAGCCGCGGTCGAGATCGACCCGCGCAAGGCCGACGCCGTGCCGTCCACCAAAGGCGTGCTTGGCGGCAGCCTCTAGTATCTGTCGCCCTCTGCGCGAGAAGCGTTTCCTATGAGTGTTGCCATCATCGACTACGGCTCGGGCAATTTGCGGTCCGCCGCAAAAGCCTTCGAGCGCGCCGCGCGTGAGTCCAGTTTCCGCGGCGAGATCGTCGTGACCGGCGATGCCGCACGAGTCGCGGCGGCCGAGCGCATCGTGCTGCCTGGCGTCGGCGCCTTCGCCGACTGCCGGCGCGGTCTCGATGCCGTGCCCGGCATGGTCGAGACGCTCAATGAAAGTGTGATCAAGAAAGGCCGGCCGTTTCTCGGTATCTGCGTCGGCATGCAGCTCATGGCCGAGCGCGGCCTCGAGCACGGGGAACACGCGGGGCTCGGCTGGCTGCAAGGCAACGTCGTTGCGCTGACGCCCGAAGGTGCGGATAGCCCCGCAGGGATCGGCTGGCGTGTACCGCACATGGGTTGGAACGAGCTTTCAATCCAAACTTCGGGTCACCCGGTTCTAAATGGTGTTCCGGGTGGTGGGCATGCGTACTTCGTCCACAGTTTTCACATGCAGTGCCACAACCCGAGCAACGTACTTGGTACCGCGGCATATGGGCAGACAGTTACCGCCGTGGTCGGTCGCGACAACATGATCGGCACGCAATTCCATCCCGAGAAAAGCCAGGCCGTGGGCCTTGCGCTCATTTCGAACTTCCTGGGCTGGAAACCATGATCTTTTTCCCCGCCATCGATCTGAAAGACGGCCGCTGCGTGCGCCTCATCAAAGGTGACATGGCACAGGCGACCGTGTTCAACGATTCACCTGCTGCTCAAGCGCGCGATTTCGAAACGAATGGCTGCCAATGGATTCACGTTGTCGACCTCAACGGCGCCTTTGCCGGCGCGCCGGTCAACGCGGCGGCGGTGAAGGCGATCCTCGCCGCCGTGAAGGTGCCTGTCCAGCTCGGCGGCGGCATCCGTGACATGGCGACCGTTACGGCGTGGTTAGAGGCTGGCGTCGCGCGCGTCATTCTCGGCACAGCGGCGGTGAAAAATCCCCTTCTCGTTCGGGATGCCTGCAGGGCTTACCCCGGCAAGGTGGCGGTGGGAATCGATGCGAAGGGCGGCAAGGTCGCAACGGAAGGCTGGGCGGAAGCTGGTGAGCTGACAGTGATCGAGTTGGCCACGCGCTTTGTCGATGCCGGCGTGGCCGCCATCATACATACCGATATTGATCGCGACGGCATTCTGGCCGGCCCAAATGTGGCGGCTTCGGCCGAACTGGCCAGGGCCGTCCCGATCCCGGTCATCGTGTCAGGTGGGGTCGCCTCGCTCGACGATCTGAAGATCGTCAAAGCCCACGCTGCGTCCGGCATTGCCGGGGTGATCTCCGGCCGGGCCATCTACGATGGCCGCATCGATCTGCGCCAGGCCGTGGAATTACTGGCGGCCTAGTTTAATCTGCGCCATACAAAGCCATGCTCAAGATTCGCATCATTCCGTGCTTGGACGTCAAAGACGGCCGCGTCGTTAAGGGCGTCAACTTCGTCGATCTGAAGGACGCCGGCGATCCGGTGGAGCAGGCGCGTCTCTATGATGCCGAGGGCGCCGACGAGCTGTGCTTCCTCGACATCACCGCCAGCCACGAAAACCGGGATACGCTGTACGACGTGGTCTCCCGCACCGCCGAGCAGTGCTTCATGCCGCTCACCGTGGGCGGCGGCGTGCGCACGGTCGAGGACATTCGAAAACTCCTTTTGGCGGGCGCCGACAAAGTGTCGATCAATACCGCCGCCGTGAAAACGCCCGAGTTCGTGCGCGAAGCGGCGGAGAAGTTCGGCAGCCAATGCATCGTCGTTGCGCTCGACGCCAAGCAGACCGCGCCCGGCAAGTTCGAGATCTTCACCCACGGCGGCCGCAACGCGACGGGCATTGACGCCGTCGCCTGGGCCAAGCGCATGACCAACTACGGCGCCGGCGAAATTCTGCTGACGTCCATGGACCGCGATGGCACGCGTGTTGGCTATGACATTCCTTTGACGCGAGCCATTGCAGATGCTGTCAACGTGCCCATTGTTGCATCTGGTGGTGTGGGAAATCTTGATCACCTGGTTGCCGGCGTTCGTGAAGGCCACGCTTCGGCTGTGCTCGCTGCCTCGATCTTTCACTTTGGGCAGTACACCTTGCGTCAGGCTAAGGAACATATGAACGCGGCAGGCATTCCTGTCCGGCTTGTATAACGCAAAGGCGTAACATGACGACCGACGAAAAAATCCTGTTGCGGCTCTTTGAGGTCATCAAGGAGCGCAAGAGCGCCGACCCAGAAACCTCCTACACTGCGCGCCTGCTCGCCAAGGGCACCAACAAGATCGCGCAGAAGCTGGGCGAGGAAGCGGTCGAGACCGCCATTGCCGCGGTCTCCGAGGGCAACGAGCGCCTCGTGCGCGAGAGCGCCGATCTGCTCTATCACCTGTTAGTGCTCTGGGCGGACAAGGGCGTCACGCCACCTGACGTCTGGGAAGAGCTGGAGCGGCGCTTCGGCACATCCGGCATTGCCGTTAAGGAAGCGCGCAAGAAGACGCCGTAAAAGAGGGACCGTCCATGTACGACGACAACAACATCTTCGCTCGTATCTTGCGCGGCGAGATTCCGTGCAAGAAGGTCTACGAGGACGACCACACCCTGGCCTTCGAGGACATCAATCCCGAAGCGCCGGTGCATACGCTGGTGATTCCCAAGGGCAAATACACCTCGCTCAAGGATTTCGCCGCCAAAGCCAGCGACGGCGAAATCGGCGCACTCGTCCGGGCCGTCAATAAAGTCGCGGAACTCAAGGGCGTGAAGGACTCCGGGTTTCGCATTCTCTCCAACGCCGGAGCGGACGCGCATCAGACCGTCGAGCACCTGCACATCCACGTCTTCGGCGGGCGCGTCCTGGGGCCAATGCTGGTGAAGAAGTAGCGCGCGTCACTCGGGCGGACAGCGTCTCTCCGCCGAACTCGTATCGCACAGCACGGACGACGTAAGGAACGCCATCACCTCGTCGACTTCGTGGGGCGTCAGGCCCGGCCCGGCTTTTCCATAAGCCTGCGTGCGCCAGACGTAGGTCAAAAGATAAAGGCGCTCGGCACCCTGAATGGCCTTGGTGTAACGGGTCTCGCCAAATCCGCTGGCGCGGTCACGCTCACAGCCCAGCGTCCAGAACGCCGAGGCGTAACCGTTGTTGACGCCCGACTGGAAAGCACCCTCGCGCACGCCCGTGCAGGCGTCGCGGTTCTGTGCGGCGGCCCGTCGCTGCAGCGTGTCGAGCGGCAAATTCTTGAGTTCGGGATAGACTTCGAGGGTGATCTTGCGCTGCCAGGTTTGCGCGGTCTGTCCGGGGGGGACATATTCGACGATCTCCTGACCGCCGCGCTTGGCAAAAGCCTCGATCCACCCACCGGGAAACTTGGGCATGGCGAGCTTCTCTTCGGCCTGCGCGGGAGCGGCTGCGCAGAATAACGAGAGGATAAGGAGAGCGATGTGTTTACCCACACACCGATTCTCGCAAAGCGCTTGGACCAAGTCCAATAATGTATGTGTGAGGGAGAGAGCTTCTGCCCCCGGAGGTCACTGCCTAAGGCGCTTTTAACGCCGTCTGGCAGGGGGCCTCCGGGGTAGAGCGCGCCATGCGCCGTCGTCCGTCGGCACTTGCTCGGTCAGGTCTGAGAAATCGCCTCAGGATGACCGCATCGCCGACTGACGGGGCAGCGCGAATGGCGCTTAATCGTAGTAGCGATCGCGATAACGACGACGATCACGACGGTCGCGGGCTTCAGGCGACGTCGCCGCGCCGATAGCCGCACCGCCGGCGCCGCCAATGATAGCGCCCGTCAGCGGATCAGCGCCCAGAGCAGCTGCACCGAGCGCACCGCCGGCCGCACCGAGGCCGGCACCCGAAAGCGCGCGGTCGCCGGTCGAATAGCCGCAACCCGACAGGGCTACGACGACGCAGGTCACGGCAAGTAAACTTTTCATTTGAAGATCTCCACAGTAATAGCGATGTGCGGATAGAACGGGTGACTCGCGCTGATTGTTTCAAAAAAGACCCAGGAAGAATCGGGCGATCGAATCGGCCCGCATACAACTCCGGCTGGATACACCTAAAGAGGGTGCTCCGGCCGGGCGTGACGCGCGCGCCTAACGGCGGCGTCTGATGTTAGTCGAGGTTGATGTCGTCCGGATCGGTCAAGGCGTCGGTCGCGCCGCCGACAATCGCGTCCGGCGCTGGATTGGCGCGGAGCACCGCGGCGCCAACCGCACCTGCGGCCGCACTGACCCCGGCGCCTGACAGCGCGCGCTCGGCGTACGTTGAATGCAGGCAACGGTGGCGAAATTTACGCGCGATGCGGATCAGTCGGCGACGAGTGCGCGCCCAGGTATGACACGCCGGAACGACAAAGCTTCGGCGATGTGCAGACGCTTTACGCCGTCTTTCCCGTCGAGGTCGGCGATGGTGCGCGCTACGCGGAGGATGCGGTGATAGCCGCGCGCGGAAAGACGCATCTTCTCGGCGGCCTGCGTCAGCAGCGCGCGGCCGCCGTCGTCGGGCGCGGCGATGCGCTCGAGCAGCTCGCCATCCGCTTCTGCATTCGCAGTGACATTCGATCCGGCAAAGCGCGCGGCTCGCACGTTACGCGCCGCGGCCACGCGCACCGCGACAACAGCGGAAGTCTCCTTGGGCGGCGGCGCCGACATATCGAGCGGATCAACCGCCGGCACATCGACGTGCAAATCGATGCGGTCGAAGAGCGGGCCAGAGATACGGCTTTGGTATTCGACGGCGCACTTGGGCGCTTTGCCGCAGGCGAGCTGCGCATCGTCGAGATAGCCGCAGCGGCAGGGGTTCATGGCGGCGACCAGCTGAAAGCGCGCCGGGTAACTGACATGCGAGTTGGCGCGCGCGACGGTGACACGCCCCGTCTCTAAAGGTTGACGCAAAGCTTCGAGTGTCTGGCGCGAGAACTCCGGCAGCTCGTCGAGAAACAGCACGCCGCGATGCGAAAGCGAAATCTCGCCGGGTTTGACGCGCAGGCCCCCGCCGACCAAGGCGGGCGTTGACGCCGAGTGGTGCGGATCGCGGAAAGGGCGCTGGTGCAGGATCGCCCCGCCCGCGAGCTGGCCGGCCACCGAGTGGATCATGCTGACCTCGAGCATCTCCGGCATTAGGTAGCAAGCGCACGCGGTGAGTGGTGGCAAAAGGCCCGGCATGCGGCTCGCCAGCATCGACTTGCCCGAGCCGGGCGGGCCGACCATCAG
>CAISTS010000075.1 GCA_903888485.1 uncultured bacterium
GACAGCCCCCGGCCCTGACCTTAAGAACCGGCCTCGGCCAGAATCCCGGCTTTCGGGCGGTTAGCTCAGCGGTAGAGCACACGCTTCACACGCGTGGGGTCGCAGGTTCAATCCCTGCACCGCCCACCATTTCCAGATTGTTTTATAAGCAGTTAGCGGCCTCGCGCAGTTCAACGCTTGGGCGCGCCGGTCGGGCGGGTAATTCCGGGTCCCCCAAAATCCGGCCCCGGCGGCGCCTTTGGCGTGCCCGGACTGCCGCCGTCGACACCCCGCGAACCAGCCATACGCTGTCCGCCGAACTCAGGCAGTTGGGAACCGGGCGGCGGCGGCGGGCTTCCCCCAACAACTCCCGGCGAACTGAGGGACACTTTTTCCGACGGCGGCGCGGAGGCGTCATCTTCGGGCACCCTGTAATCGCCCAAATCCAGGGGATCAAAGGGGGACTGAGCGCCTTCTGATTGAGACGCCAAGAAATCCGCGTAGGCCTGGCTTCCCGGAGAGGAGAGCGGGACAAAAGGAGGTGGATGCAGAGCCGTGAGCTCACGGTTGAGATTGGCGCGGACAAAGTCCAGCGTCAGCGCGGCGAGCAGGGCGTGATACTGGGGGGCCGCGAAATAGCCCACCCTGCTGTCGGCCGACTCCCAGACCGGCGTTACAGCCCTCGCGAGGAGCTGTTCCTGCATCATCGATTGCAGTTCGCCGACGACATGCTGCTGAGATCCGGGATCGGCACTTCCGAAACCGGCTTCCATCGGCACAAAAATGAAGTCCACACCGCTCATGTTGACATGGGCTACCTGCATCTTCGGCAGCGGGCTCTCCACGCGCGGGGAAATCAGGGCTTTCGCGATCTCCCCGATAAAGGCATCGCGGTGCAGTTCGCCGATGTAATAACCGTTGGCGCCGGAGCTGTCCGCCACTTGTACGGCCGCGACATCCAGACGCTGCATCATGAGGATGAACTTCGTCTGGCGGACCTTGCCGCTGCCCCAACGGCCGGCGCGCAGGTTTTGGAGAAACTGCAGACCGGTGATGGTACCGGTCTTGTGGGCGCAGATAATGCAATCGATGTTAGACCGCGACTCCTGCAGTATCCGCAGAGCCACCAAAGGTGCCGGCGCCAGATAAACCTGCGGCGCCCCGGCGGACCGCAGAAACTGGTCCACCCTCTCAAGCGCCGCCTTGTCGCCATCTACGATGAGGAACCGCGTGCTGCGAATGATGTTTACGTCTACGGCTTCCACAACTGCCAACTCGCTCATGATAACCAGCTACGTTTTCGTAGCGGACTTATATTTTAGTGGAATAAGGCTTTACCCAAGAATTGACGAGCACCAATTCACGGAAAGTCAGTGCTTCAACTGCAGGTGAAACGAGTCCGGCAAAAATGCGTCCGGCGGATTGTCCCGGAACTGGACGAAATGCCCAAATGCGAGCTGGTTTCGAGAGCAAACCTGATTGCTGTTGAATAGGCCGTGTCGCGTTTCACGCGGCCGCTTCAAGTCTGCTCAAATAGTGTCTCTATCCTTTCGGCCAACTCAACGCGCCTAAACGGTTTATGGAGCGGTTTGCATTCATGCGCCGGGGCCGTGTTCGCGGACTCAGCACTATTGTAACCACTCATCGTCAGCACGCGGATGCGGGGGTAGCGCTCGGCCACGACGTTTGCCAGTTCGGTTCCGCTCATTTTCCCGGGCAACCCGATGTCCGCAAGAAGGAGGTCGAAGTCCTGCGTGTTCTCCAAAACCGCGAGTGCGTCTTTTGCGTTTGCCGCCGCCGTCACGGCGAACCGTAAGCTCTTCAGTTGTTCGAAGATCGTCGCGCGCACGTCGTCCATGTCTTCCACGAGCAGGACTTTGCGGCCCTCCTTGATCCTCGGCACGGACCCGTCATCGCCTTCCTTTGACTTCTGATCGGTCTCCCATTCGACCACGGGGAATAGCAATTCAACGGTGGTTCCCCGCCCGACCTCGGAAGACAACTGGGCCTGGCCGTTTGACTGACGCATGAATCCATAAACCATGCTGAGGCCGAGACCGGAACCGACGCCGGTTTCCTTGGTCGTAAAAAAGGGATCAAATGCCTTGGACAACACCTCTGGCGACATGCCCGCACCGTTGTCCCGGACCGCAACGACGGCGTAGCGCCCGGCGGGCAATATCTCGCCGCCGGTTTCAGTCTCCGGCCGGTTCTGCGAGGTAACCGACGCCACAATCGTGCCGGCGCCCTTGATGGCGTCTCTTGCATTCACCGCCAGATTGATGAGTGCGTTGCCAAGTTGGCTTTTGTCGACGCGTACGGGAAGGCGCCCGGGATCAATATTGACCTCCAGCGCGATTGTTTCCGGAATGACGCGGGCGATCATGGAGGCGATGTGTTTGACCTCTGCTCCCAGATCGATCGTCGCGGGCAAAAGCGCTTGCCGGCGGCTAAATGACAGCAGTTGCTGCGTCAGCGCGCCACCCCGCTCGATGGCGGAGATGGCCTTCGCGGCTTTGTCGCGGGCGTCATCCGAAATCGTGCTGTCGACCGCGATCAGTTCCACGTTTCCCAGGATGATCGAAAGCAGATTGTTGAAATCGTGAGCGATGCCTGCCGTAAGCTGGCCGATGGCTTCAAGTTTCTGAGACTGCCGCAGACGCTCTTCGGCATTTTTGCGCTCACTGATGTCTTCGACGATCGACCAAATGTACCGCTCGCCGTCGATCCCGGTCACCAAAACGCCATTGAGCCTGAGTGGGATTCGTGCGCCGCTTTTTTGAATATACTCCTTCTCATAGGGGCCGTAGCGGCCGGTTTTCGTCATCAACTCCAACTGTGCGGCCTCTTGCGAGGCGTATTCCGGCGGCGTCAATTTCCAATAGTCCAGACCACCTAGTTCTTCTTGTGAGTATCCGCAGATTCTGCTGAAGGCCTCGTTGAATTCGAGATAATTTCCGGCCATGGACGTCAGCGCAATTCCCAGGGGCGCAAGTTCGTAAAGTGTGCGGAGTTTCTCTTCGCTGTGACGCAATGAGTCCATCGCAGCCTTTTCGGCCGTCATGTCCACCAGCACGCAGACCAACAAGTCCGGATTGCCGGCCGAGTCATAGGTGGGACACTTGAACGTATGGGCTATGCGGTTCTGCTGCAGTTTGTGATTCCAGACCCGCTCCTCGAAATCGATCGCCTTGCCGGTGCGGAATATTTCACGGTCTTTTTCGAGAAAACCGAGCATCTGTTCGTCTGGAAAGAAATCCCGGCCGTCCGTCATCTCAATCGTTTCAAATGAGATGCCCCAGTGTTCCTCGCACGCCTTGTTCATCGCGACGAACTGGCTTTGGCTGTCCTTCACAAAAACCGGTACTGGGATCGCGTCCAGGACCTGGGCGAGATTGGTCAATCGATGCTTCTTCGAGATTGGCATTCGTGGATTCCCCCTCCGGCTCGGAGATTGCCGGCCCGCCTACCCGTCCCCACGGCTCAAGGCGCGACAGTCTTTTCAAGGATTAACCTTGGTTTTTCCATCGCTTTTGTGAGTACACTTAATGATTGAGTAGATGAGTACAAGTTAATTTTTAGTAGAACAGTGATGCGGGTCTGAACCGCCGCGCGGCCGCCTTTCGAGGGGTTGGCCAAAACAACCGGTTCCTGCCGGGAGCCGGGGGGTACGCCTGAGGATGTCCCTTGCCCATGCGGGCCGATCGGAATCATATGGGTTTATTCTGCCTTCTTTCCGCAAAGTTCCGAGATGACATCCGACCTTTCCGCGAAGCGATTTATTGTCGTCGACGACATGCCGGAGATGATCGACACCGTCGTCAATATGCTCAGACATTGCGGTCTCAGAGAAGTCGACCGGGCAAGTGGAGCGGAAGCCGCGCTCGCGATTCTGCGTTCCGGACAAACGGTGGACTGCATCATTTCAGATTTCAACATGGGCCGGTTCAACGGTCTGGAACTGCTCCGTCTATTGCGAAGCGGTGGTGTGCCGGGCGTGCAACGCGATCAGCGGTTCATTCTTTTGACGGGCCATGGCGAGACTGAGGTCGTTAGCGCGGCGCTGGCGCTGGACGTCAATGGGTATGTCGTGAAGCCTGTCGCGTTGAAAACGCTAAGTCAGACGATTGAGCGTGCGTTAAGCCGATCCATCAAACTCAAGTCCGCCCAAGAATATCAAACCCAGCAAGCGATCGCGGTCCCGGCGTAATCCTGCTGAGGGCGTCCGCGGGCCGCGCCCGATCATTTCCGCGCGGGCGGAACGGACCGGCGTCGACGCCCAGATGGCCTTGGCGGACGCGCTGCCGCTGCAATGCGTCGTGAGGGCCGTTCCCAAGTAAGGCGGCCTCTTCTGTCCTGCACAGGTGGTGGATAGGTCTAGCGCCTCACCAACTGCTCTGGCACGTCCAATACGGCGACGATCACGCTGACCGTCTCGCCGGAGGGCCCAGGGAATGCCAGGATTTCCCCCGATATCCTCCGCCATGTCCCCGGCTTTTTTGCGGTCCCCAGGGAACCTTTTTGCGCGCCATTTATTGTGTTCCGGTTGGGCGAGGACGGCCCGGCCGTAAGCCGGCCTTTATCCCGCCATCCTGACATGCCAATTTGGCTGTAAACCCTGCCGCTGCGCCAAAAAAGTCTATAATAACCAGCGCTGAACCCCAGGCCCCAGCCCTCCATGACCCTGCCTGCCCCTACCGCCGCTATCGTCCTGGCCGCCGGCATCGGCAGTCGGATGAAGTCTGCCTTGCCCAAGGTCATGCATGCCATTGCCGGCCGGCCGATGATCGGCCATGTCCTCACCACCCTGGCTGACGTCGGCATCGCGCCGGTCGTGGTCGTGGTTGGTCCTGACATGGACAATCTCTCCAAGACCGTCGCGCCGCACCGGACCGTGGTGCAGACGGATCGCCTCGGCACGGGCCACGCTGTGCTTCAGGCCAAGGACGCATTGGCGGCGCATCAGGGCGACATCCTCGTCCTCTATGGCGACGTGCCCTTCATCAGTCCCGAGACTCTGCGCCGTATGCGCGCCGCGCGCGATGCCGCGGTGATGCCGGCCGTGGTGGTGCTCGGCTTTTCGCCGAAGGAGCCGGGCGCCTATGGCCGCCTCGTGGTCGAGAAGAACGGGCTCGAGCGGATTGTCGAGGCCAAGGATGCGACGCGTGGAGAGCTTGCCATCGGCCTGTGCAATTCCGGGCTGATGCTGGTGGATGCGAAGCAGCTCTGGGACCTTTTATCGCAAGTCACCAACGAGAACGCGCAGCGCGAATACTATCTCACCGACATCGTGGGCCTCGCGCGCAAGAAGGGTCTGACGTGCGCCGTGGTCGAAGGCGGTGAGGAGGAGCTCATGGGCGTCAACAGCCGCGCTGAACTGGCGCAGGCCGAAGCCGTGTTCCAGGAAAGGATGCGCCGCCGCGCGATGGACAACGGCGCGACCCTGACCGCGCCGGAAACGGTGTTCTTCTCCGCCGACACCGAGATCGGCCGCGACGTCGAGATCGGCCCCTTCGTGGTCTTCGGTCCCGGCGTGAAGGTCGCGGACAACGTCACCATCAAGGGCTTTTGTCATTTCGAGGGCGCGCATCTCGCGCCTGGCGCCGTCGTCGGACCCTATGCGCGGCTGCGGCCCGGCGCGGAAGTGGGCGAGGACGCTCATGTCGGCAACTTCGTCGAGATCAAGAACGCCAAGCTGGAGAAGGGCGCGAAGGTCAATCACCTGTCCTACGTCGGCGATGCGCGCGTGGGCGCCAAGGCCAACGTCGGCGCGGGCACCATCACCGCCAACTACAACGGCTTTTCCAAGTCCAAGACCGACATCGGCGCGGGTGCGTCGATCGGGTCGAACTCGGTGCTGGTTGCGCCGGTGAAGATTGGCGACGGAGCCATGACCGGCGCGGGGGCTGTCGTGACCAAAGACGTGCCGGCCGATGCATTGGCGGTGAACACGTCGCGCCAGGACGTGCGCGAAGGTTTTGCGGCCAAGTACCGCACGCTCAAGCAGGCGGAAAAGGACAAAAAGAAATAATGTGCGGCATCGTTGGAGTTATCGGCCGGGCGCAAGCGGCGGACTGCCTGATCGAAGGGCTGCGCCGCCTGGAATACCGCGGCTATGACTCCGCCGGCATCGCGACGCTGGTGGACGGCGTCATCCAGCGCCGGCGCGCGCCGGGCAAGATCGCGGCGCTGGCCGCGCGTATCGACGCTGAGCCGCTCGCCGGCACGACCGGCATCGGCCATACCCGCTGGGCGACGCACGGCGTGCCCAATGAAGCCAACGCCCACCCGCATTCCGACGGCCAGGTCGCCGTGGTGCATAACGGCATCATCGAGAACTTCCAGGAACTGCGCGGCGAGTTGGAGGGCAAGGGCCACAAGTTCGACAGCGACACCGACACCGAGGTCGTCGTTCACCTGATCAGCAGCTATCTCAAGGAAGGCAAGAGCGCCGAGGACGCCGTGCGCGCCGCGCTGCGCCGTTTGCAGGGCGCGTTTGCCCTCGCCATCCTGATCGCCGGCCGGCCCGACGTGCTGTTCGGCGCGCGCAAAGGGAGTCCGCTCGCCGTCGGATATGGCAATGGCGAGATGTTCCTCGGCTCCGATGCCATGGCGTTGGCACCGATGACTCAGCGCATCACCTACCTCGAGGACGACGACTGGGTGATGCTCACCAAGGACAGCGTCACGGTCTATGACGGCGAGGGGCTGAAGGTCGCCCGGCCCGTGGTGCAGACAGCGCTGTCGGGCGCGATGATCGGCAAGGGCGAATACCGCCACTACATGCTGAAAGAGATTTACGAGCAGCCGCAGGTGCTGGGCGATACGTTGCGCGCGCTGTTCAATCCGGTGGAGCGCTCCATCACGCTGCCGCCGATGCCCTTCGATCTGAAGAAGATCGAGCGCATCACCGCGATTGCCTGTGGTACGGCGTACTACGCCTGCCTTGTCGCCAAATATTGGATCGAGATGCTGGCGCGTGTGCCGGTGGATGCCGACATCGGCTCGGAATACCGCTACCGCACGCCGCCATTGCAGCCGGGTGGGCTGGGGATCTTCGTTTCGCAATCGGGCGAGACGGCCGATACGCTTGCGCCGCTCAAGTACTGCAAGTCACAAGGCCAGCATATCCTCTCCGTCGTCAACGTGCCCGAAAGCGCCGTGGCGCGTGAAAGCCACGTCATCGTCCCCACCCTGGCCGGACCCGAGATCGGCGTCGCCTCGACCAAGGCTTTCACCACGCAGCTCATGGCGCTGGCCTGCTTCGCCATCAATCTCGCCAAAGCCAAGGGCGAGATCGACAGCGCCACGGAAGCGCGCCTTTCGACGGCGCTGGTTGAAGTGCCGTCGCGCGCCGCCGACGTGCTGCATCTCGACGATTCCATCCGCGTCATCGCTGAAGATCTGGCGCAGGCCCGCGACGTGCTCTACCTAGGGCGCGGATCGCTATATCCGATCGCCCTGGAAGGCGCGCTTAAGCTGAAGGAAATCTCGTACATCCACGCCGAAGGCTATGCCGCCGGCGAGATGAAACACGGGCCCATTGCGCTGATCGACGAGCACACGCCGGTGGTGATCATCGCGCTCAGCGATCCCCTGTTCGACAAGTCGGTCTCCAATATGGAGCAGGTGGTGGCGCGCGGCGGGCGCGTGATCCTGATCAGCGACGCCGAGGGCATCAAGCGCGCCGGCAAGAACGCGGCGCATTCGATCTGCCTTCCCAAGCTCGATCCTTTCGTGATGCCGATCCTGGCCACGATACCTGTGCAGTTGCTCGCCTATCATACAGCGGTGCTGAAGGGTACCGACGTCGACCAGCCGCGCAATCTGGCGAAAAGCGTGACGGTCGAGTAGCCTACCCGCGTGCCTGACACCAAAACGCCCACCGTCAGAATCGTTTGTGCCACGCGCGAGGACCGCGAAGGGTTCCTGACCCGGACGGCGACCGGGCGCTCGTTTGCGCTTCTGCAGCACCCCGGCCTCGAACTCTCCCTCCAAGAACGCAATTCGGAGGGCTTGCCGGCGATCTACAACCGCGCCATCGACGCAGCGCGGAACGATCCGGCGATCCTGGTGTTCGTGCACGACGATGTGATCCTCAGCGATCTTTTTTGGACCGAGCATCTGTACGCGGCGCTCACGCACTTCCATGTCGTTGGCGTCGCCGGGAACGCGCGCCGTGTGCCCCGTCAACCGGGCTGGGCCTTTGTCGATTTGAATTTCACGTGGGATGAGGCCGCGTTTCTCAGCGGCGCGCTTGGGCACGGGCAAGGATTTCCGCCGGACGTTGTTTCTTACTACGGCCCGTCGCACCGCGAGGTGAAGCTGCTGGATGGCTGTTTGCTTGTGGCCTACAGCCAAACGCTGATCGACCGCGGGGTCAGATTTGACGAGCGATTCAGCTTCCACTTCTACGATATGGACTTTTGCCGCGCGGCGGAGCGCGCCGGACTCAAAATGGGAACCTGGCCGATCTCGGTGGTCCATCAAAGCGGCGGGCGCTTCAACACGCCGGAATGGAATGCGGCCTATCGCGACTATGTCGCCAAGTGGAACGACTAGGTGACGCGGCGCAATCTGGCCAAACGCGCCACGGTGGAGTAAATCTCGCCCATGGCAAAGTTCGACTACGACCTCATCACGATTGGCGCCGGTTCGGGCGGTGTGCGCGCCTCGCGCCTCGCCGGTAAATACGGCGCGCGCGTCGCCGTCATCGAAGAAAGCCGCTACGGCGGTACCTGCGTGATGCGCGGCTGCGTGCCCAAGAAGCTGCTGGTCATCGGCGCGCATTTCGCCCAGCACTTCGAGGACGCGATCGGCTTCGGCTGGAGCCTGCAAGGCGCGACCCACGACTGGGCGAAGATGATTGCCGCCAAGGACAAGGAACTCGAACGCCTCGAGGGGGTCTATAAGCGCATCCTGCGCGATGCCGGCGTGACGCTGATCGACGGACGCGGCGTGGTGGCGGACGCACACACCGTCGAAGTGGACGGCAAGCGCATGACCGCCGAGAAGATCCTGGTGGCCGCGGGCGGCTGGCCTGTGACTCCGGACTTCCCCGGCCACGAACATGTCATTACCTCGAACGAGGCGCTCGACCTGAAACAGCGCCCCAAGCGCATATTCATCGTCGGTGGCGGCTACATCGCCGTGGAGTTCGCCGGCATCTTCAACGCGCTGGGCTCCGAAGTGACGCTGGTGATCCGATCGGGTCAGCTCCTGCGCGGCTTCGACCAGGACGTGCGCGCGATTCTCGGCGAAGAACTGGAGAAGAAGGGCATCAAGATCCGCCGCGACTGCATCATCCGCTCGGTCGAGAAAAAGGGTGCGGCTTATTCGGTGATGTTCGATCTTGGCGAGGAGCAGATCGCCGATTGCGTGATGGCCGCGACGGGCCGCGCGCCCAACACCGCGAAACTTGGGCTCAAAGAGAACGATGTGAAGCTGAATTCCAAAGGCGCGGTCGTCGTTGATGAATGGAACCGCTCGTCGGTGGAAAGCATCTTCGCCGTCGGCGACATCACCGACCGCGTCAACCTGACGCCGGTGGCCATCAACGAGGGCCGTATGTTCGCCGAGACCTTCTTCAACAAGAAACCCATGACGCTGGACTACAACAACATCGCCTCGGCGGTGTTCAGCCAGCCGCCGGTTTCGGTGGTGGGGCTTAGCGAAGAAGAAGCGCGTAAGAATCACAACGTGCGCCTTTTCATCACGCGCTTCCGGGCCATGAAACACACGCTCTCGGGCCGCGACGAACGCACCATGATGAAGCTGGTGGTCGACAAGGCCACCGACAAGGTGCTCGGCTGCCACATGGTCGGCGACGATGCGCCCGAGATCATCCAGGGCCTCGCCGTTGCGCTGAAGTGCGGCGCCACCAAGGCCCAGTTCGACGCCACGGTCGGTATTCACCCGACGGCCGCCGAAGAGTTCGTCACCATGCGTGACCCGGTGCCGGAAAGGGAGCCAGAGGCCTAATGACTTACCCGCCAATTACGTACCCGGTACGTAAAAGTATTTGATATTATTATATTTATTTGCCGGAGCCCCAGAAAACCGCGGTTTTGCGGGTTTTTCCTGGCCAACCCGGGCTTGAGTTATTATAGGGGGCGTTCCTTTTGTTAACGCCCGCGCCCATATAAGGGCCGGAACGATCACCTTTTAGGCGAGGCCTCCCATGGCAAGGCTTGAAACCGGCAAATGGAGCCGGGAAAGCTGGCGAACGAAACCCATCGTCCAGGTGCCGGAATACGCGGACCAGGCCGCGCTTGCGGCTGTGGAAAAACAGCTGCGCAGCTATCCGCCGCTCGTGTTCGCCGGTGAAGCGCGCCGACTTAAGGCTAGTTTAGCCAAGGTCGCGGAGGGTCAGGCTTTTCTGCTCCAGGGCGGCGACTGTGCGGAAAGCTTCGCCGAATTCCACCCGGATAACATCCGCGACACATTCCGCGTCATGCTGCAAATGGCGGTGGTGCTGACCTTTGGCGCGGCGTTGCCGATCATCAAAGTCGGCCGCATGGCCGGCCAGTTCGCCAAGCCGCGTTCGGAACCCAACGAAACCAAGAACGGCGTGACTCTGCCGTCCTATCGCGGCGACAACATCAACGGCGCCGACTTCACCGCTGAATCGCGCAACCCTGATCCTGCGCGCGCGGTGCAGGCTTACAACCAGTCGGCCGCGACGCTCAACCTGCTGCGCGCCTTTGCACAAGGCGGCTACGCCGATCTGCACAAGGTGCACCAGTGGACGCTCGGCTTCATGGCCGACGCCGCGACGGCCGACAAGTACAGCCGCTTCGCCGACCGCATCCAGGAAACCCTCGAGTTCATGGAAGCCTGTGGCCTGACCGGCGAAACGGTGCCGCAGATCCGCGAGACCGAGTTCTACACCTCGCACGAGGCGCTGCTGCTTTGGTACGAAGAGGCCCTGACGCGCAACGACTCAACGACCGGCCAGTGGTACGGATGTTCGGCGCACATGCTGTGGCTGGGCGAGCGCACGCGCCAGCCCGATCATGCCCACGTCGAATTCATGCGCGGCATTCAGAACCCGGTCGGCGTCAAGATCGGTCCCAAAACCACGCCGGACGAGCTGCTCACGCTGTGCGACGCGCTCAATCCGCAGAACGAAGCCGGGCGCCTCACGCTCATCACGCGCATGGGCGCCGAGCGTGTCGCCGAGCATCTGCCGAACCTGATCCGCGCCGTCACGCGCGAGGGCCGCAAGGTCGTCTGGACCTGCGATCCCATGCACGCCAACACGGTGAAGAGCTCGACGGGTTACAAGACCCGCCAGTTTGACCGCATCCTCGCCGAAGTGCGCAGCTTCTTCGCCGTGCACCGCGCCGAGGGTACGCATCCGGGCGGCGTGCATTTCGAGATGACCGGCAAGGACGTCACCGAATGCGTCGGCGGCACCCAGGCCGTCTCGGAAGCCAGCCTCGGCGACCGCTATCACACGCACTGCGATCCGCGCCTCAATGCCGCGCAGGCCTTGGAGCTCGCGTTCCTCATCGCCGAGGCGCTGAAGGACGAACGCATCCAACTCGGTAAGGACGCGCGCGTCGCCGCAGCGCAGTAAGCGGGCGCATGGCGGGCACACTCAAGATCGCGCTGGCGCAGATCAACCCTGTCGTCGGGGATATCAAGGGCAACGTCGCGCTCATCGCCGCTGCGCGCGCCAAGGCGAGTGGCGCCGACCTGGTCGTCACGCCCGAGCTATCGGTGTGTGGTTATCCGCCCGAAGACCTGGTTTATCGTGAAGCTTTCCTGGATGAAGTCGCGCGCGGCGTCGCGGAACTTGCAGCGCTGACGGCGGATGGCGGCCCGGGGCTCCTGGTCGGCGCGCCGTGGCGCGAGCACGAGCTGGTCTACAACACCGTGCTGCTGCTGGACGGCGGCAAGATTGTCACCACCCGCACCAAGCATCATCTGCCCAACTACGGTGTCTTCGACGAATACCGCGTGTTTGCCGCCGGTCCGGTGCCGGGGCCCATGGTGTTCCGCGGTGTTCGTTTGGGTGTGATGATCTGCGAGGACATGTGGTTCGAGGACGTGGCCGAGACGCTGATCGAGTCCGGCGCCGAGATGATCATCGTTCCCAACGGCTCGCCCTTCGAACTCGATAAGCCTGACGTGCGCGTCACCCATGCCGTGGCGCGTGTCACCGAAACCGACTTGCCGCTGATCTACGTCAATCAGGTCGGCGGGCAGGATGATCTTGTTTTCGACGGTGGGTCATTCGTGCTCAATGCCGACCGCGCGCTCGCCGTGCAGATGCCGTGGTGGCGCAGCGATGTCGTCATGACGACGTGGGAGCGCGCTGCTCACGGCTGGCGTTGCATGACCCAACCGCCGGCACCGCCCTGCGACCGGCTCGAGAACGTTTATCAGGCAATGGTACTGGGCCTGCGCGACTACGTTACTAAGAACCGCTTTCCGGGCGTGGTGCTGGGCCTTTCGGGCGGTATCGACAGCGCGCTCGCGGCGGCGGTCGCCGCCGATGCGTTGGGGCCGGAGCGGGTCCACTGCGTGATGATGCCGTCGCCGTACACGTCGGAAGACAGTCTGGAAGATGCGGCCGCGGTCGCCAAGCTGCTGGGCGTGCGTCTCGACGACATCGACATCGGCCCGGCCATGCAGGCCTATGCCAATATGCTGGCGCCGCTGTTCGCCGGCACCACCGCCGACATCACCGAAGAGAACCTGCAATCGCGGGCGCGCGGCATGACGCTGATGGCGCTGTCGAACAAGTTCGGCAAGATGGTGCTGTCGACGGGCAACAAGAGCGAGATGTCCACCGGCTACGCCACGCTCTACGGCGACATGTGTGGCGGCTATGCCGTGCTGAAGGATGTCTACAAGACCACCGTGTTCGCGGTCTGCCGCTGGCGCAACGCGCACAAGCCCGCGGGCGGGCTGGGGCCGAGCGGTCCGGTCATGCCAGAGCGCGTCATCACCAAGCCGCCGACGGCCGAGCTTAAGCCGAATCAGAAAGACCAGGACACGCTGCCGCCTTATGACGTTCTTGATGGCATCTTGAAGGGCCTGATCGAGGGCGAGCTTGGCGTCGCCGCCGTGGCCGCCAAGGGCTTCGACGAAGCGGTCGTGCGCCGCGTCTACAAAATGCTGAAGACCGCCGAATACAAGCGCCGGCAGGCGCCGCCGGGGGTGAAAATCACCCATATTGCCTTCGGGCGCGACTACCGCTACCCCATCACCAACGGTTTCAACGACGCCGGCTGAGCCATACTCCAGAGAGCTTCATGTCCAACGATACTGCCCCCGCCGACGCACCCGTCATTAGCAACTTCGTGCGCGACATCGTCGCGGGCGATTTGGCCTCGGGCAAACACAAGACGAGCGTGACGCGGTTTCCGCCCGAACCGAACGGCTATCTGCACATTGGTCACGCCAAATCGATTTGCCTGAACTTCGGTCTGGCCGAGGAGTTCGGCGGGCGCTGTCACTTGCGCTTCGACGACACTAATCCTCTGAAAGAGGAGCAGGAGTACATCGACGCCATCCAGCGCGATGTGAAATGGCTCGGCTTCGATTGGGGCAAGAACCTCTTCTATGCTTCCGACTATTTCCCGCAGCTCTACGCCTGGGCCGAGCACCTGATCGAGACGGGGTTTGCTTACGTCGACGACCAAAGTGCCGACGAGATCCGCGCGGCCCGCGGCACCCTGACCGAGCCCGGCAAGAACAGTCCATTCCGCGACCGCAGCGCCGCCGAGAACCTCGATCTCTTCCGCCGCATGAAGGCCGGGGAATTCCCGAACGGCGCACGCGTACTGCGCGCCAAGATCGACATGTCTTCGGGCAACATCAATCTGCGCGACCCGGTGATCTACCGCATCATCGACGCCGAGCATCCGCGCACGGGCAACCAGTGGTGCATCTATCCCAACTATGACTTCGCTCATGGGCAGTCGGACGCCATCGAGCACATCACGCACTCGATCTGCACGCTCGAATTCTCCGATCACCGCCCGCTGTACGAATGGCTGTTGGAGCACCTGCCGGTGCCTGCCAAACCGCGCCAATACGAGTTCGCCAAGCTGGTGCTGACGCACACGGTGATGTCCAAGCGCTTCCTGATCACCCTGGTGCAGGGTGGTCATGTGGCCGGCTGGGACGATCCGCGCATGCCGACGCTGGCCGGACTGCGCCGCCGCGGCATTCCGCCGGCGGCCATCCGCGAGTTCTGCAAGCGCGCCGGCGTGGCGCGCGCCAACAGCACCACCGACGTTGCCATGTTAGATGCCTGCGTGCGCGAGAATCTGAACAAGACCGCGCCGCGCTATATGGCGGTGCTGCGGCCGCTGAAGGTCGTCATCGAGAACTATCCGGAAGGCAACGGCGAGACGCTCGAATGCGTCAACAATCCCGAGGACCCGGCCGCCGGTTCGCGCCAGGTGCCGTTCAGCCGCGAGCTCTATATCGAGCAGGACGACTTCATGGAGAACCCGCCGAAGAAGTTCTTCCGGCTTTCTCCAGGAATGGAGGTGCGCCTGCGCTATGCCTACTTCATTACCTGCACGTCTGTGATCAAGGACGCCGCCGGCAACGTGACCGAGCTACGCTGCACCTACGATCCCGCGACCCGCGGCGGCAATGCGCCTGACGGGCGCAAAGTGAAGGCGACCATCCACTGGGTGTCGGCGCCGCATGCACAAGAAGCCGAAGTGCGCCTGTATGACGCGTTCTACACCCGCCCCGATCCCGGCGCGAACGGCGATGCGATCAAGGACATCAATCCGAAATCGCTGGAAGTCATCAAGCACGCTAAGATCGAACCGGCGCTCGCCGCGCGCAATGCCGAAGGCACTGTGCAGTTCGAACGCCTCGGCTACTTCTGCCGCGATCCCGATCCGGGTCTGGTGTTCAACCGGACCATCGGTCTGCGCGACACCTATGCGAAGGCCCAGTAGCGCGAAGGCGCAATAATTACTCCCGTTTGACGCGAAGGCGTGCACATCCGTGGATGTGCGCGGCGCATCAGCGCAACTTTGCAACCGTTGTGTTCCGTATGCGTTTAGCCCGTACTGGGGAAGGGATTTGGGCTCTTGTTGCTGGAAGGAAGCAATGCCCGAAGAATTGCAGGACGTTTCATTATCGACCGCGCGCGCATTGAATGCGGAAGCTGAACAAAAGGGACTGTACTTCAACACCGCAGTTCTCGCCCGCTTCGTGCGCGCCAACTACGGCGACGACGCGGCGAAGGAAGCGCAGCGCCATATCCTGCTCTACGAGCGCATCAAGGACGCTGAATTGGCCGGCATCTGGCGGCGTGTTCTGGCGCATATCACCGGCATCGAGGTGGTCGAAGACCCGCGCCGCGTTTTGAAGTCGCTCGGGCCGAAAACCTGAACCAACACCCGCTTGGCCACAGGCGCCTCTCGGTGTCCTGTCCGCGCCCCCGCGCCGCGCGTAGCTCTTCTTAGAGGCTGCGTTCTCTTCACCATGTCCGGCAGCGGCTGCACATTAAACCCTGGGTGCAGGAAGGCCCTCCGCGCGTGCAAATGCTTCGCAGCAACCGCATCTTCGTCGTTTAAATCTGTTAACAATATCAAATGGATATAGCCTACTGCTGTGCAAATCGCAGACCAGCATTGCACAAGTTTCGCGCTGCCGACGCCCTCCGCACCGTTATGATTTTTCACCTGCATTCTGCAGGTGAAGGAGCAATTAATGTCCGCGTTAGAAAAACCGGTCGCCAATTCTCCAAAGGCCGTGACGGCGACACTGGCGCGCTTCATGCGCACCAACTACGGCAATGCCGCCGAAACCGAAGCCATCCGGCATGTCGCGGCCTACACGAGCGAGGAAAAGCACGACCTTGCTGAAATCTGGCTTTCGGTTGTCGAAGAGCTGAAACGCATCGAAGCGAGTTCGAGCGCTTTGCTCACTCATAAAGCCAAAGGGAGCTTGTCATGATCAGGAAGATCGGCGGTTTCCAATCTCCCCTCTTCAAGCGCGAAAAGTCGCCGCCACCTGCCGCAGCGTCGCTGGCGGTTCTGGGTTATTTTTTCGGAGCGTTGGGCGTCCACGAAATAGACCCCGGTTATCTCTTGATGGCGTGGATGTTGGCCGGGTTAATGGCGTTGACGATTTACTACACAGTATTAGGGAAGGGATCGCTCTTAAATCCCTACACCATGTTCTTTGCGGCGGCATCGATGGTCTGTATCGCGGGCTATTTCGCCAGCTAATTTCCGGCTTGCGTAAAGAAGCGCGGCCTGACACACCAAATCAACGGTGTGAAAGGTCCGCCATGTCCTCGATCTATATCGCTTTCAGCCCCGCCATGCAGGAATGGGGCTCCGATGTCGGCGTGAGTAAACACCTCTACAAGGCCGGCTTCACCGACGGTGACGCGAAGGAAGCCCTCGAAGAGCTGAGGGCCGAAGGCTACGCCGGGCAGAAGGATTGGGAACTCGCCGGAACGCGCGAAGTCGCCGATCTCGACGCGGCAACGTTCTCGGCGCGCCTTGCCGAACGCCAGAAGACACTCGATCCGCTTTATTATCCCAAGCTCAAGGGCGCGAAGGACATCGTCAAGCTCGACCAGCGTAAGGTCGAAGCCAGCATCGTCATCAAGCGCACCATGGAAGGGCGCGATTCCAAAGTGCCGAAGCTCAAGCCCGACATGCTGGCCGACTTCATCATGGATAGCGTTACCGGGCAGGGTTTGACCTAAGGCCCTCTCGCACCGCAGCATAACTTTCCGCCACATTCGCCCGAGTCCGCCTAAAAAATAGGCGGCGGTCCCCATTCCTTGCGGGCAAGTCCCTATAATCCCTGGGTTTTCCCGGATGGCACGGGATATGCTTAGTATTCTCTAAGCACGTTCAAGGAGAGCACGCGGGTGGCTTTCGACGAGATGTACGCTGCGGACGGCAGCGTTCGCCCGCCCTACGCCGGGGTCGCACAGTGGTTGGCGGGGGTGAACCCCGAGCAACTCGAGCGGCGACGCTTGGAGGCGGAGCTGTTCTATCGGCGCGGTGGCATCACCTTTGCCGTGTACGGCGACAACCAAGGCGAAGAGCGGATCATTCCGTTCGATATCATCCCGCGCATTCTTTCGTCGGCCGAATGGGCGCGCCTGTCCAAAGGCCTGGAGCAGCGCGTGCGCGCGCTCAACATGTATCTCGCCGACATCTACGGCAAGCAGCGCGCCGTGAAGGCCGGCATCGTTCCCGAGGATCTGGTGTGGCGCAATCCGGCGTACCGGCCCGAGATGGCGGGCGTCGAGGTGCCGCACGGCGTCTACGTGCACATCGCCGGCATCGACATCGTGCGCATCGACGCCGACGACTTCTATGTGCTGGAAGACAACGCGCGCACGCCGTCGGGCGTGTCCTACATGCTGGGCGGGCGCGAGATCTGCTTCCGGCTGATGGCCGATCTTTACGGCGCGCACAAAGTGGCGCCCGTCGATAATTATCCCGATGAACTCGTCACTATGCTGCGCTCGGTTGCGCCGCGCAGCGCCGACAATCCCACCATTGCGCTGCTGACGCCCGGCCAGTTCAACTCGGCCTACTACGAACACTCGTTCCTTGCCGACAAGATGGGCGTCGAACTGGTCGAGGGCCGCGATCTCTTCGTGAAGGACGCCTGCGTCTACAAGCGCACGACGGAAGGGCCGCGAAAAGTTGACGTCCTCTACCGCCGTGTCGACGACGATTTCATCGATCCTTTGGCCTTCCGGCCTGACTCGATGCTGGGCGTGCCGGGGCTTTTCGGCGCCTACACCGCCGGCAACGTCACGCTCGCCAATGCGGTGGGTACGGGCGCTGCGGACGACAAGGCGATCTATACTTACATGCCGGAGATCGTGAAGTTCTTCCTGTCTGAGGAACCGATCCTCAAGAACGTGCCGACCTGGCGTTGCCGCGACCCGAAGGAACTGAGTTACGTGCTCGATCACCTGCCCGAGCTGGTGGTGAAGGAAGTGCACGGCTCCGGCGGCTACGGCATGCTGGTGGGCCCGCAATCGACGAAGGCCGAGATCGAGGATTTCCGCGCGCGCCTCAAGGCAAACCCGGAGACCTACATCGCGCAGCCCACGCTGGCGCTCTCGACCTGTCCGTCGTTCGTCGCGAGCGGCATCGCGCCGCGCCACGTGGACCTCAGGCCCTTTGTGCTCACCGGCGCGAACGGCATGAAAATCGTCCCCGGCGGCCTCACGCGCGTGGCCATGCGCGAAGGTTCGCTGGTCGTGAACTCAAGCCAGGGCGGCGGCACCAAAGACACGTGGGTGGTGGACCTCTAATGCTCAGCCGCACCGCCGACAATCTGTTCTGGCTGTCGCGCTATGTCGAGCGCGCCGACTATCTCGCGCGCATCCTGGAGACGACATCGCGGCTGTCCGTGCTGCCCGCCGCCTACGCCGGCGACGGCAATGAATGGACCAGCGCGCTGGCCACCGCCGGCTGCCTCAATGCGTTCCTCGCGATCTACGAGAAGCCCACGGCGGAAACCGTCTCCCAGTTCCTGGCCTTCTCCGAGCAGAACCCGTCGTCCATCCGCCGCTGCCTCGAGACCGCGCGCTTCAATGCGCGCGCGGTGCGCACGGCACTGACGCAGGAGATGTGGGAGACCATCAACGGCGCGTGGCTCGACCTGCAGAAGGTCGACGAGCGCGACATGGCGTCCGGGCGCATCTCGCGCTTCACCGAATGGGTAAAAGACGTTTCCTTGCGCATCGACGGCTCGGGCTACCGCACCATGCTGCGCAACGATGCCTATTGGTTCTCGCGCCTCGGCTTCTATATCGAGCGCGCCGACAACACCGCGCGCATTTTGGACGTCAAGTATCACATCCTCCTGCCGGAGACTTCGGCCGTGGGTGGCGGCCTCGACTTTTCGCAATGGACGGCGATCCTGCGTTCGGTCAACGCGCTGACGGCCTATCGATGGGTTTACCGCGAGAGCCTGAAGCCCTGGCTGATCGCCGATCTTTTGATCCTCAACGAAGAGCTGCCGCGCTCGCTGGCCTCTTGCTACAAGAACATCGTCGAGTGCTTGGACAGCCTCGCCGGGGCCTACGGCCGCCAAGGCAAGGCCCAGCGCCAGGCACGCACCATACACACGGCGCTTGAGAACAGCGTCATCGATCAAGTTTTCCAGACCGGCCTGCACGAATTCCTGACCAATTTCATCGCCGACAACAACCGCGTCGGCGCGGCCATCATTGAGCAGTATCTCTAGCGCCCGTCATGCGCATCCGCATTCAGCACCGCACGGTGACGATTTTCGAGGAGCCCGTCGGCGCCTTGATCCAGGTGCTGCGCCGCACGCCGCGTAACTACGACGGCCAGCACGTGCGCCACTGGCGCATCGACCTCGACCAGGATGTCCAAATGATTCCCGCCGAGGACGCCTTCGGCAACGCCGTGCACAACTTGTCCTACACGCGCCCGCTCGACGATCTCGGCATGACGATTCAGGGCGAGGTCGAGACGCGCGAGTTTCACGGCGTGGTGCGCGGCGGTCACGAACGCTTTCCCGTGGGGCTTTACCTGCGCGAGACCCCGCTGACCCAAACGGACTCCACCATCCGCAAGTTCGCCGAAGGCCTTGGCGGCAAGGATACGCTTGAAACGCTGCACAAACTGATGGCCGCGCTCCACGACGCGATGGAGGTCGAGCCCAAGGCCGTGAACCTGCCGGCGCCGACCATTCTTGCCGCCGCGCGGGGTGCGAGCTCCGATGTCGCGCACGTCTTCATCGCGGTCGCGCGCGGCCTCGGCATTCCGGCGCGCTTCATCGCCGGCTACGCGCTACTGGGCCCGGAGCAGCAGTCATGGCGGCTGACGACGCGCTGCTGGGCGGAGGCCTTCGTCGAAAGTATCGGCTGGATCGGCTTCGATCCGGTCGAGGGCATTAGCCCATCCGAAGCCCACATCCGCGTGAGCATGGCGCTCGACCATCTGGGTGCTGCGCCGTTGCGCACGACGGCGCACGGGACGGTTGAGGAGCGCCTGGATGTCACGGTTCTGGCCGACCACGCCGACCACGCCGGCTTTCGGCAGCAGCAGCAATAGGCTATAAGCCAGTTCCGCGGGAGGACGTGCCTGATGACCTATTGCGTTGGACTATTGCTCAAAGACGGCCTGGTGATGATCTGCGACACGCGGACCAACGCCGGGGTCGACAACGTTGCTAGCTTCCGCAAGCTCCACGTCATTGAAGAGCCCGGCGAGCGCGTCATCGCGCTGGCGAGCTCGGGCAATCTTTCCATCACCCAGTCGGTCGTCAGCCTCTTGACCGAAGGCCTCATGGATCCCGAGACCGGCGAGGTCGAGACGCTGGCCAAGGCGCCGACCATGTTCAAAGCAGCGCAACTGGTGGGCCGCGCGGTGCGCGAAATTTATCGTGTCGATGGCCCGAGCCTCGAGCAGCACAACGCGCGCTTTGATGTCGCGCTGCTGCTCGGCGGTCAGATCAAGGGGCGGCGCCTGCGGCTGTTCATGATTTACTCCGCCGGCAATTTCATCGAAGCGACGCCCGATACGCCGTTCCTGCAGATCGGCGAGCACAAATACGGCAAGCCGATCCTCGATCGCGCCGTGAAGTACAACACCGACCTCTATGATGCGCTGAAGGTGGGTTTGATCTCGGTCGATTCCACCATGCGCTCGAACCTCGCCGTGGGGTTGCCGCTCGATCTCATGGTCCTGCGCCGCGACGCCATGGAGACCGAGCTGACCTACCGCATCGAACAGGGCGAGCCCTACTTCGAGGACCTGCGCCAGCGCTGGTCCGAGGCCTTGCGCGCCACCCACCAGGCCATTCCCAAACCGCCCTACACCAAGAAGCCGTGAGCCGTCCATGACGCGTGGACCCAGGCAGTCCACTTCCTATGCCGACAAGGCGCGCCTCGTCGCCAAGGCCGGCAAGAATCCGCCGGCCGTGATCCTGGTCGAGCCGCAGCTCGGCGAGAACATCGGCACGGCGGCGCGCGCCATGATGAACTGCGGGCTTTCCGATCTGCGCCTGGTGAATCCCCAGCAAGACTGGCTGAGCGAAAAGGCCGTGGGCGCCTCGTCAGGCGCGGGCGAGATCCTCGAGCAGGCGCGCAAATTCGCGACGGTGGAAGAGGCCATCGCCGACCTCGAAGTCATTTACGCCACGACGGCGCGCCGGCGCGAGATGGTCAAGACCGTCATGACGGCGCGCAATGCCGCGGCCGACATGCGGGCGCGCGGAGAAACCGGCCAGCGCTTGGGTTTGCTGTTCGGCCGGGAACGCAGCGGTCTCACGAACCACGAGATCGGTCTCGCCAACACGCTGGTCGAGGTGCCGCTCAATCCCGAGCACTCCTCGCTCAACCTTGCCCAGGCCGTGCTGATCGTCGGTTACGAGTGGTTCCAGGCCGGCTACGACGGCCCCGAACAGATGATGACCTTCAACCGCACCAAGCCGGTGACCAAGGAGCTGCTGCAGGAGCTGTTCGATCATCTCGAGAAGGAGCTCATCCTCTGCGGGTTCCTGCGCAACGAAGAAAAGCGCCCGAGCATGATCGTCAACATCCGCAACATGCTCCAGCGGGCCGAGCTGACGCTGCAGGAGGTCCGCACCCTGCACGGCATGATCGTCGAACTGCGCTATGGCCGGCGCGACGACCGGCCCCAACGCCAGCCCGGACGCAAGGCGGATGAGGCATAAGATATTGATATATAAAGTCTTTATAGGACTTTATTGGCGTTTGACTTCGGTTCCCCCGTCCCTATGATGCGCCGGCTTATTTCCGGGAACGCATGGCGGCCAAACAGTGCCGTTCATCGCCGCACCAAGCTCGGGTGCGGACTACCGGGACAACATGAAGAACAGGATGCCAAATGACCAAACGTACTGAGTCCAAGTACAAGATCGACCGTCGCCTCCAGGTGAACCTGTGGGGCCGTGCCAAGAGTCCCATCAACAAGCGCGAATACGGTCCCGGCCAGCACGGCCAGCGCCGTAAGAAGCCGTCCGACTACGGCGTGCAGCTGATGGCCAAGCAGAAATTGAAGGGCTACTACGGCAATATCTCGGAGCGTCAGTTCCGCAAGTATTACGCCGAAGCCATGCGCCGCCGCGGCGACAGCGGCGAGAACCTGATCGGCATTCTCGAAAGCCGCCTCGACATCATCGCCTACCGCATGAAGCTGGTGCCCACCGTGTTCGCCGCGCGCCAGTTCGTCAGCCACGGCCACCTCACGGTCAACGGCAAGCGCGTGACTGTGCCGTCCTACATGGTGAAGGTCGGCGACGTGATCGAAGTGCGCCGCAAGTCGAAGGAACTCGCCACGCTGAAGGAAGCCACCGAAAGCGCCGAGCGTGACGTGCCCGACTACATCGAAATCGATCACTCGAAGTTCACCGGCGCCGTGAAGCGCGTCCCCGGTCTGAAGGACGTGCCGTACCCGGTGCAGATGGAACCGAACCTCGTCATCGAGTTCTACTCGCGCTAGTCAGCGCCGAACACACGAGATACCGAACGGGGCTCCTCAGGGAGCCCCGTTTGCATTTGGGCCGCACCCTGCCACGGGGTATTCTCACGCCATGACCGAAGCCGAACGCAACAAGGCGCTGATCGCTGCTTACCTCGCCGAGCGGCGCAAGTCGGGTGTGCTCTTGTGCAGCGGCTGCACCAAGCGCGGCAGTTGCCGGCTGGGTGTGCTGAAGGAAGACCTGCGCGCCGACGATACTTATGTCGCCACGGTCATCTGCGGCGCCGAGAACGAAGCCGGTCCCAACGTCGCCCACGGCGGCTGGACGGCCGCGATGCTCGATGAGGCGCTGGGGCATCTGCTTCTGCTGAAGGGCCTGCTCATCGTCACCAAGCAGCTGACGGTCGATTATTTAAAGCCTGTGCCGCTGGCGCGCGAGATGCAATGCCTTGCCCGCGTCGACAAACACGAGGGATCGGCGTGGCATCTCTCCGGTGAGCTCAGGCTCGGCGAGACGGTGCTGGCGCGCGGGACAGGCGTGTTCATCGAGCGCGATATGTCGCACTTCCAGCGCTTCGAAAGCTGGATCGCCGCGCAGGGCTAGCTATTTTCCGGCTTCATCCGCAAGGCGCTTCTCAAGCATCGCGCGGGCGTTGGCGACGTAACGCCTACATACGGGCTTCGAAACCAGCGTGACAGCTTCGCCTGCGGTCCGCCGGTCGAGCCGCCGCCAGAGCTCGCTGGCTTCCGGATGCGGGGTGATCATCATGTTGCAGGGCAGGGCGGCGAGCTTGTCGAGGCTGTGCGCGAGCGTCGCTGCCGGTGCGCCAGTGTACTTGAAGCCGGGCGCGGAGACCGCGGTCATGCTGTCGGCGTAGACGAGATCGTAGCAGACGGCAGCGCCGATGCAGCTCTTCCACGTCCAGGTGGTGCCGCCGGCCGTATGCCCCGGTGTGAAGTGCGCGGTGAGCGCGAGTGCTCCCACGTGCACCGTCTCGCCGTCTTTCAGCGTCTCGACCTTGGCGACGGCGGGGAAGGGCGGCAGGCCGCCGTACTGCGGATCATCCTTGCCGGCCACGCCGGTGCGCAGCACTGAGGCGGCGGCGGGGCTGGCTTTCACCACGGCGCCCGACATCTTCTGCAAGGCCGCGATGCTGCCGGCATGATCGTGATGGGGGTGGGAATTAAGGATGACTTTGACATCCTTGATGTCGAAGCCGATGGCGTTGATGGACGCGGCGATGCGCCGCTCCGACCCCTCGACGCCGCCGTCGATGAGGATGTGGCCTTGATCGGAGGTCAGCAGGATCACCGACAAGCCGTACGATCCAACGTAATAAGACGTCCCGAAGATTCGGAACGGCTCTTGATAGGCGGTCCAGGAGTCAGGCTGGTCGGCAGCCCAAGCGGATGAGGCGAAAAGCGCGAGCGCGAGTGCGAGGATGCGCCCGCGCATGGCCTTTACGCCGTCGCGACGTCTTTTTCCTTGAACAGCGTCTGCAGTTCGCCGGCTTCGGCCATCTCGCGCACGATGTCGCAGCCGCCGACGAACTCGCCCTTGACGTAGAGCTGCGGGATGGTCGGCCAGTTGGAGAAGTCCTTGATGCCCTGACGGACGTCCGGGTCGGCGAGCACGTTGATGCCCTTGTACTTGACGCCGAGGTGGGTGAGCACTTGAACGACCGCAGCCGAGAAGCCGCACATCGGCGCCATGGGCGTGCCTTTCATGAAAAGCACGACGTCGTTCTCGGCGATGTCTTTCTTGATCTGGTCCAAAGCGTCGCTCATGGGCAGTTCCTCGAAAATGAATGGAATAGCTGAAATATAAGCCGATCCGCCTTAGTTACAAGTCGGCGGGGCCGGACTATTGCGCGCTGGTGGTAAGGGCAAGGGCATGCAACTGGCCGCCCATTTTGCCCTTCAGCGCGGCATAAACCATCTGGTGCTGCTGTACGCGGCTTTTGCCGGCGAAGGCCTTGGTAACGACGGTCGCGGCATAATGATCGCCGTCGCCCGCGAGGTCTTGGATGGTGACCTCGGCATCCGGGAACGCGGCCTTGATCATCGCTTCGATTTCGCCTGCGGGCATTCCCATAACGAGTTCTCCTACTGAGCCATATAGGCCGGGAACCAGCCTTCGTGCAATTGACGCAGGCTGGAAAGGTCGAGGCTTGCGCCGCCGAGGCCGATGGTATCGCCGCCGGTGACGCCGATCTGTGTGGCGGTGACGCCGGCTTTTTTCGCCGCGTCGATCACAGCGGCGGCGTTCTTCGCGGTGACGACGTAGCGGCCCTGATCCTCGCCGAAGAGACGAGCATGACCCGCGATGCCCTCGAGCTTGCAGCCCGTGTGGCCGGCGAGCGCCATTTCAGCGATCGCAACCAAGAGGCCGCCGTCGGAAAGGTCATGGCAGGCCGAGACCTTGCCGCCCGTGATAAGGCCTCGCACAAAGTCGCCGACCTTGCGTTCATGGGCGAGATCGACCGGCGGCGGCGCGCCGCGCTCCTCGCCGCAGACTTCGCGCAGGTACAACGACTGGCCGAGCCAGCCTTCACCGCTCTGGCCGAGCAGCACGATGGCCTCGCCTTCGCCCTTGAAAGCGATGGTGGTCATCTGGTCGAGGTTGTCGAGCAGGCCCACACCTCCAATAGCTGGGGTCGGGAGGATCGGATTTCCATCCGTCTCGTTGTAGAGCGAGACGTTGCCGGAGATCACCGGATAGTCGAGCGCCTTGCAGGCTTCGCCGATGCCTTTGATGGCTTCGACGATCTGACCCATGATCTCGGGCTTCTGAGGATTGCCGAAGTTGAGGTTGTCGGTGATGGCGAGCGGACGGGCGCCGACGGCCGTGATGTTGCGCCAGGTTTCGGCCACGGCCTGTTTGCCGCCTTCGAAGGGATCGGCCTTCACGTAACGCGGCGTCACGTCGGTCGAGATGGCGAGCGCGCGATTGCTGCTGTGGATGCGAACGACCGCCGCGTCGCCGCCCGGGCGCTGCGCGGTGTCCATCATCACCATGTGATCGTATTGCTCCCAGATCCAGCGCCGGCTGGCGAGGTCGGGGCAGCCCATGAGCGTCTTCAGCGCATCGCGCCAGGGCACGTCCTTCACGTCTTTTGCGGCCACGACGGGTTGCTTCTTCGAAGCCACCCAAGGCCGGTCATATTCGGGCGAGGCCTGGGCGAGGGGATCGATCGGCAGATCGCAGACCACGTCGCCGTTGAACTTCAGGATCATGCGGCCGGTGTCGGTGAGGTGGCCGATGACGGCGAAGTCCAGCTCCCACTTCTCGAAGATCTTGCGCGCGAGGTCTTCCTTGCCCGGCTTCAAGATGATGAGCATGCGCTCCTGGCTCTCGGAGAGCATCATCTCGTAAGGGGTCATGCCTTCCTCGCGCTGCGGCACGAGGTTCATATTCAATTCAACACCCATGCCGCCCTTGGAGGCCATCTCGAAGGACGAACTGGTGAGGCCCGCGGCGCCCATGTCCTGGATAGACTGGATCGCGTCGGTCGCCATCAATTCCATGCAGGCTTCGATCAGCAGCTTCTCGGTGAAGGGATCGCCGACCTGCACGGTCGGGCGCTTCTCTTCGGAATTCGCATCGAACTCCGCGCTCGCCATGGTGGCGCCGTGAATGCCGTCGCGGCCCGTCTTCGAGCCGACATAGACCACGGGATTCCCCGCACCCGCGGCGGCGGAATAGAAGATTTTGTCCTGCTGCGCGAGGCCCACGGTCATGGCGTTGACCAGGATGTTGCCGTTGTAACTCGGGTGGAAGTTCACCTCGCCGCCGACGGTCGGCACGCCGACGCAATTGCCGTAACCGCCGATGCCGTGCACAACGCCGGACACCAGATGGCGCGTTTTGGGATGCGACGGATCGCCGAAGCGCAGGGCGTTCATGTTGGCGATGGGGCGCGCACCCATGGTGAAGACGTCGCGCAGAATGCCGCCGACGCCGGTCGCCGCGCCCTGGTAGGGCTCGATGAATGAGGGGTGGTTGTGGCTCTCCATCTTGAAGATGGCAGCGAGACCCTCGCCGATATCGATAACGCCAGCGTTCTCGCCCGGGCCGCAGATCACCCAGGGCGCCGTGGTCGGCAGCGTTTTCAGCCAGCGTTTGGACGATTTGTACGAGCAGTGCTCGGACCACATGACCGAGAAGATGCCGAGCTCGACCAGATTGGGCTCGCGCCCCAGCACTTCGAGAATCTTCTTATACTCGTCGTCCGAAAGGCCGTGGGTCTTGATGACATCGGGCGTGATGGGAGAGACCTTGTTCACGCCAGCGTCTCCACCAGGGCGTCGAATACCGCGCGCCCGTCGTTGCCGCCGAGCTTGGGATCGGCCAGGCGTTCCGGGTGCGGCATCATGCCGAGCACGGTGCGCGAGGCATTGAACACGCCCGCGATATTGTGCTGCGAGCCGTTGGGGTTGGCGTCGGCGGTGACATCGCCGTTGGGCGTGCAATAGCGGAACGCGACGCGGCCCTCGCTCTCGAGCCGCTCCAAGGTTTCTTCGTCGGCGAAGTAGTTGCCCTCGGCATGGCCGATGGGAATGCGGATCACGTCGCCGACCTTATATTTGGCGGTGAAGGCGCTCTGTGAATCTTCGACCTTCAGGTGCACGTCCTTGCAGATGTATTTGAGGTTGCGGTTGCGCATCAGTACGCCGGGCAGGAGGCCGGCTTCGGTGACGATCTGGAAGCCGTTGCACACGGCCAGCACACGCACGCCCTTCTCGACGCGGCGCTTGACCTCGCGCATGACCGGCGAGTGCGCGGCCATGGCGCCGCAGCGCAAATAGTCGCCGTAGGAGAAGCCCCCGGGTACGGCGATCAGATCGACATCGGGGATGTCGGTGTCCTGATGCCAGACCATCTTGGTGGGCTTGCCGGTGCTTTGCTGGAGGGCAATCGCGATGTCGCGATCGCAATTGGAGCCGGGGAAGACGATGACGGCGGCGCGCATGCGCTAGTCCACGACCTCTACTGAGAAGTTCTCGATGACGGTGTTGGCGAGCAGCGCCTTGCACATGTCCTCGACCTGGGTTTTGGCGGTGACCTTGTCCTTTTGCTGGGGCAGGTCGACCTCGATGTATTTGCCCTGGCGCACGCCACCGACGCCTGTGAACCCGAGGCCGTGCAGCGCATGCTCAACGGCCTTTCCCTGCGGGTCGAGCACGCCGTTCTTCAGCGTGATGTGTACTTTGGCTTTCACGTAACTTTCCTGTTAAAGCGGGCCTATTGAAGGGTAGAGGGACCTTTGACGTCCGTGGGTCCGCTTTCGGGCAGGATGCCGAGGCGGCGCGCGACTTCCTGATAGGCCTCTTCGATACGGCCCAGGTCGCGGCGGAAACGGTCCTTGTCCATCTTCTCGTTGGTCTTGAAGTCCCACAGCCGCATGTTGTCGGGCGAGAGTTCGTCGGCGAGCACGACTTGCACGTCACCGTTCTCATGATAGAGGCGGCCGAACTCGACCTTGAAGTCTACCAATTTGATTCCAATGCCGAGGAATAGGCCCGCCATGTAGTCGTTGATGCGCAGCGACATATTAAGCATTTCGTCGATCTCGTGGATGGCCGCCCAGCCGAAGCCGGTGATGTGCTCTTCGGAGACCATCGGGTCGTTGAACTCGTCGTTCTTATAATAGTACTCGACGATCGAGCGCGGCAGGCGCGTGCCTTCGGGGATGTGGAAGCGTGTCGCGATCGAGCCGGCGGCGATGTTGCGCACCACGACCTCGATCGGGATGATCTCGACTTCCTTCACCAGTTGCTCACGCATGTTCAAGCGGCGCACAAAGTGCGTCGGGATGCCGATTTCCTCGAGACGCATCATCAGATATTCAGAGATGCGGTTGTTCAGCACGCCTTTGCCGGTGATGGTGCCCTTCTTCTTGTTGTTGAAGGCAGTGGCATCATCCTTGAAGTACTGCACCAGGGTGCCGGGCTCGGGGCCCTCGAACAGCACTTTGGCTTTGCCCTCATAGATTTGCTTGCGGCGCGCCATGAACGGTCCTTACGTCAAAAGTTAACGGTATGTCGCCGTAACTGCGGTCGATATAGCAGGTGGGGGGAGGGGCCACAACGCGAGGCAACGATCCCTAGGGAAGGCCCGAAAACCGGGCCAATATGTAGTGTCGCGCGCTTCATAAAGATATCCACAGACGGCAAAAAACACAGACTCGGGCAGCAGGTGAATGCGCCATCGATGCGGGCGCAATCCGCAGAAATCCTAGCCCGACCGTCCCGCCGCCCGGTATGACGCAACCCGTGTTACTGTAACAGTCTGTGACGCGCAGGCGGCACATACGCAACCTGGGAGGGTTATTGGCCATGAAACAGCTTCTTTTGAACACCGTCGCTTCGGCCTGGGTCATTCTGGGCGCGGGCGCGGTCTACGCCGCCGCCGACGCGCCGCCGAAGGTCGCCGACGGTCTGTCCGGTGTCGTCACCAGCACCAAGGGCGCCGAGGGCGGTGTGTGGGTGATCGCCGAAACCGAAGATCTGCCGACGCGGTTCATCAAGATCGTCGTCACCGACGACGAGGGCCGCTACGTCATGCCCGCCATGCCCAAGGCCAAGTACAAAGTCTGGGTGCGCGGCTATGGTCTCGTCGATTCCAAGGCCGTCGAGAGCGCGACGGGCGCGCAGCTCAACCTGAAAGCCGAGATCGCGCCGAACGAATTGGCCGCCGCCGATTACTATCCCGCCAACTATTGGCTGCAGATGATGAGCCTGCCGGGTGAAAAAGAATTCCCGGGGACGGGCCCGAAGGGCAACGGTCTGCCGCCGTCGATGAAGACGCAGCAGGAGTACGTCTCGCGCCTGAAGTCGGGTTGCATGCTCTGTCACCAGCAGGGCCACGCCGGCTCGCGCATCTTGCCCAACAGCTCGGTCGAAGGCTGGTACGAACGTTTGAAGATGGCCCGGCCGCTAGGCGACCAGACCGTCGGCAACCACGGCGCGGGCATCTCGCAGAGCATGCTGAATAACATGACGGCCCTCGGGCCGCGCGGCCTTGAGGTCTTCGCCGATTGGACCAAGCGGATCGAGAAGGGCGAGTTGCCGAAGGAAAAGCCGCAGCGCCCAGAAGGCATCGAGCGCAACCTCGTCCTCAGTATCTGGGACTGGGCTTTCGGCCGCGCGCTGCATGACGAGATCGCCACCGACCGCCGCAATCCAACGGTCAACGGCAACGGTCTGGTGTATGCGCTCGCGCCGACCACGGGCAACATCGAGTATCTCGATCCGGTGAAGAACACGATCGGCGAAGTGAAGCTGCCGGCGCGCCCCGGCAAAGAGCAGATGAACGTCTACCCGCACAATCCGATGATCGACGGCAAAGGCCGCGTGTGGATCACCGACATCGGGCAATACACCTTGCCGCAGCAGCTGACGTCGGAAATGCGTCCCGACTTCTGCTCGAACGGTGCGACCAACAAGTTCGCCAAGTATTGGCCAATCTCGGGCGAAACCCGCGACCGCCAGCTCATGCTGTTCGACCCGGCGACGGAATCGACGGTGAGCGTCGAACATTGTTTCGGTGTGCACCATCTCGCCTTCGCGCGCGATGAGCGTGACTCGCTCGTCTTCAGCGGCGATCGCGATGCAGTGGGCTGGATCGAAACCAAGACCTACGACGAAACCAAGAGCGGCGAGAAGGCGGTGGGCTGGTGCCCGATGGTTCTCGACACCAACGCCGACGGCAAGATCACGCCGGACCGGACCCAGTGGAACGAGCCGGCCATGGCGCGCGGCAACGGCGAAACCATCACCGTCGAGGGCGAGGCTCCGAAAGCCGACCCCAAGAAGGACACGCGCATCACCGGCGGCAGCTACGGCATGGACACGAGCCCGCTCGACAACTCGATCTGGCTCGACCGTCTCAGCATCCATCCGACGGCGATCGTGCGCGTCGATCGCGGCGCCAATCCGCCGGAAACCTGCCGCTCGGAAATCTACGAGCCGCCGCAGAAGCCCGACGGGAGCTACCAGGCGTTCCTCGGCCGCAGCGTCAGCATCGATTCAAAGGGCCTCGCGTGGGTGATGTTCAACAGCGGCCATATGGGCGTGTTCGACCGCAACAAGTGCAAGGTGAAAAACGGCCCGACGGCGACGGGGCAGCACTGCACGGAAGGCTGGAAGATCTATGAAGTGCCCGGTCCGCGGATGGGCAACAGTAGCATCAGCGCCGACTGGAGCTATCTGAACTGGGTGGATGTCTACAACACCTTCGGGCTTGGCACGGACATCCCGATGGCGCCCGGCTCCAACTCGGACTCGCTGATCGCGCTTACACCGAGCGATGGCAAAGTGCACCACTTCCGCATTCCCTACCCGCGCGGCGCATTCACGCGCGGCCTGGATGGCCGCATCGACGATCCGAAGGCGGGCTGGAAGGGCCGCGGCCTCTGGATGGCCTACGCCATGACGCCGGCGTTCCATCAGGAAGGCGGCAACGAGGGCAAGGGTCCGCAGATCGTGCATCTGCAGTTCCGCTCGAGCCCGCTGGAGCAGTAGACCGTACAAATGGCGGCGGGGGCAGGCGATACGCCGGGCCCCCGCCGTCTTTTTGGTGCGGCACGATCAATGGTGCAGTGCGCGCACATGTCCGTACTGGCGTTACCCCGGCCGAACGCTTCGCGAATACCCCAATAGCTGTTGTAGGCGCATAGACCCGTCGGGTAGTGTACACGTGCGCACCTGAGGATGTTGCGCGCCGGGGAGAGCCTTCAGCGCATTCAGCATCAAACGCGGAAACGTCGCGGCCCGTGCATGCGGTCCGGACATGGCATCTCCGCTTTTTCACGGGAGGGAAAAGTGCAAGACACAGTCACCCATACGAATGGCTACCGCGTTTTTCGCGCGAGAATTCTGGCAACCGTGAGCGCGCTGACCCTTGTGGCGGCGTCCTTTGGAAATCCCGCCATGCTGCGCGCGGCCGAACAAGCCGCGTCGCAACAGGCCGACGAGGATCTCGGCGAAGTCGTCGTCACCGGTTCACGCATCGTGCGCGAGGGCTACGAGGCGCCGACACCGCTTTCGGTCGTTGACACCGCCGCCATTGAAGCGTCCGCGACGGCGAACATCGCGGAGTTCGTCAACACCATGCCGGTGTTTTCCGGCTCGGCCTCGCCCAACACCGCGCAAAGCTCCATCAGCTCTGGCGCCGCCGGCGTCTCGACCCTCAACCTGCGCAACCTGGGCGCAACGCGCACTCTGGTGCTGCTCGACGGCCAGCGATCAGTCGGCTCGCTACTCACCGGCGCCGTCGATATCAATGTATTCCCGCAACAGCTGATTAGCCGCGTCGAAGTGGTCACCGGCGGCGCCTCGTCCGTTTATGGATCGGATGCGGTCGCGGGCGTGGTCAACTTCATCCTCGACAAGGAATACACGGGCTTCAAAGGTGAAGTGTCGGGCGGTGTTACGTCCTATCTCGACAACGAGAATTATAGGATCGCGCTGTCGGGAGGGTTCCCCTTCGCGGGCGGCCGTGGCCACGTCATCGCCTCGGGTGAGCAGGTCTATAAGGCGGGCGTCTATGACGGCCCTCAACGCGATTGGGCCTTCACCGGTGTCGGCTGGGTGACCAACCCGACCTACACCGCCACCAACGGCCAGCCGCGCCTTTACTGGTTCCCGGACCGGGTCGGCAACTCGAACGGCACGCCGGGTGGTATCGTCGTCAACGGCCCGCTCAAGGGCACCTACTTCGGCCCCGGCGGCTCGGTACACCAGCTCACCTACGGCGACGTGGTGTTCGACCCCTCCATGCACGGCGGCGACTGGCAGTACACCGATGTGCACGAGCGCATGAACTCGCTCGATCCGCTGGAATCCCGCCAGAACCTCTACGTGCGCGCCCAATACGACATCACTGACAATGTCACGATGTTTGCGTCGGCCTCCTGGGGCAGCGGCCGCACCAAAGGGCAGGCCTTCGTCCAGTTCCAGCCTGGCAACGCCGCCAGCGGTCCGAACGCGATCAAGGCCGACAACGCCTTCATCCCGGACGTCGTACGCGCGCGCATGACCCAACTCGGGCTCACCACCCTGACCATCGGCAGCTATAACTTCGATCTGCCGACGACCAATTCCGACAACCAGCGCATGGTGAATCGCCACGTCGTCGGCGCCAATGGCCGCTTCGGTGCTTTCGGCAAAGAGTGGACCTGGGATGCTTACTTCCAGAACGGCTACAGCCGTAGCTCGGTCAACACCGAGAACACGACGTACCGAGATCGCTTCAACTGGTCGATCGATGCCATCCGCAACGCCAACGGCCAGATCGTCTGCCGCGTGAACGGCGACGCCAGCACAGCCAACGACGTTCCGGGTTGCGTGCCCTGGAACCTGTTCGGCGAGAACGTCAACTCCGACGCCGGCCGCGCCTGGCTCGTGGGCACTTCGTACACTTATCAAAAACTCGTACAGAACGTGTGGGAAGCGACCGTTGGCGGCGAGGCATTCGACATCTGGGCCGGCCCGGTGTCGGTCTCGGCCAACTTCGCCTATCGCCAGGAGAAGGTGAACACCATCTCCGACTCCCAGTCGCTGCTCACCAACTGGTTCGGCGGTAACTACAAGCCGCTCATCGGCAAACTCTCCGTCAAGGAAGCCGCCTTCGAAACCGTCGTTCCTCTTGCCAACAATCAAGACTGGGCCGACGCGTGGGACTTCAACGGCGCGGTACGTCTGACCGACTACTCCAATTCGGGTTTCGTGGTCACATGGAAAGCCGGCACCACCTACACGCCGATCCCGGACATCAAGGTGCGTATCACCCGTTCGCGTGACATCCGCGCGCCGAACCTGAACGAACTGTATGCCGCCGGGTCCGGCAGCCAAGTCAACCTGCCGCTCGATCCGTTCACGGGGGCCTCGCCACAGTACCGCGGCCTAGCGGTCGGCAATGCGCTCCTGATACCGGAAAAGGCCGACACTTTCGGGCTCGGGGTCGTACTTGCGCCGTCGTTCCTGCCGAACCTGACCGTGTCCGCCGACTACTGGGACATCCAGTTGAAGGACGCCATCGGTCCTATCACGCCGCAGGCTACCGTCGACCTCTGCTTCTCCAACGCGCGCCCTGACCTCTGTCAGTTCATTACGCGCCAGGCGCCCACCGGCGTTCCGCCGTACACCACCATAGGTCAGATCATCCAGATCCAGACCTCAAGCATCAACATCGCCACGCAGAACACGAAGGGCATCGACTTCGAGGGCACCTACCGCTGGGATGCCGAGGACCTGATGGAAGGCTGGGCTGGCAGCTTCATTCTGCACGGCAACGCCACCCTCTATTTGCGCAACTACACCAACCCGGGCTTCCCCGGCGCGGTGTTGACGCAGACCGTCGGCGAAAACGCCGGCGGCGGCCCACCCGACTGGCGCTTGTCGACCACGTTGTCCTACGCGCTCGATCCGTTCAACATTTCGCTTACCATGCGCCAGATGAGCTCGGGCACATACAACAACAACTATATCGTCTGCACGTCGGGCTGCCCGGCTTCAACCCCGCAGAACGAGACCGTCACCTATAACCGCGTCGAGGGCTATCGGTACTTCGACTTAGGTTTCAACTACCGCTTTGGTGTCGGCGAAGACGTAGCAATGGATGCGTTCCTCAACGTCCGTAACGTGATGAACACCGACCCGGCCCAGTTCGCAAATCGCAGCATCCCCTACATCACCGCGACCGCCAACTCGACACTGTACGACACGCTCGGCCGCGTCTTCCGCGCGGGAATTCGCTTCAAAATGTAGGAGCGCCCCACGCGTCGTTGATATGGACTTCGACGGCCCCGGGGTAAACAGCCTTGGGGCCGTTTCTTATCTAAGGGGGCTGGCGGGGCGGGAGTCTCCTTGACCCCGCAGGCAGGCCGGACAAACCGCCCAAATCGGAGCGGGAGGCGCACGGCTGAAATGTGTCTGTGCTGGCAAGCGAGACGCGGTTTTTCGTAACCAGATCATCGGCGTCTACAGACATCAGCCCGCCGTCAGGGTATAAATGCGCCCGGACGCCATCCTCCGATACCACGGGGTGGCCGCCTTATCCGCTTGCGGGAGTTACGGCGCGACGGTTCAATCAATTTGGAGAGGGAGGATCTGATATGCGCGTGAGACAGCAGTTATTGATCACCGTTGCGGCGGTGTTTGGAGCAGGCGTACTCGCCACGGCCGCATCCGCGGCATCATCGGCACCCGCCTCGATGTCCGCGCCGGGCGGCATCATCCGCGGTGTGGTCACCAGCACCAAGGGCCCTGAGGCCGGTGTCTGGGTCATCGCCGAAACAAACGACCTTCCGACGCGCTTCATCAAGATCGTCGTCACCGACGATCAAGGCCGCTATCTCCTGCCGCAGTTGCCGAACGCCAAGTTCAAGGTGTGGGTGCGCGGCTACGGCCTCGTCGATAGTCCGCAAGTCGATGCGGCCCCCGGCGCCAAGCTCGACTTGAAAGCCGTCATCGCGCCGAACGCAGCCGCGGCGGCGGAATACTATCCGGCCAATTACTGGCTTTCGCTGATGAAGTTTCCGGCGGCCAGCGAGTTCCCCGGCACCGGTCCCAAGGGCAACGGCATTCCGCCGGTCTATAAAACTCAGCAGCAATACATCATGCAGCTCAAGAGCGACTGTATGCTGTGCCATCAGCAGGGCGGCGCGCCGACCCGCCATCTGGCCAACAACACCGTTGAAGGCTGGTATGAGCGTCTGAAGATGGCCCGGCCGATCGGCGACAACGTCGTCGGCAACCATGGCCAGGGTGTCGCCGTGAGCATGATGAACCGCATGACCGGCCTCGGTCCGCGTGGTCTGCAGACCTTCACCGATTGGACGGTGGCTGTTGAAAAGGGCCAACTGCCGGAAGCGCCGCCGCGTCCGGAAGGCGTCGAGCGCAATCTGGTGCTGACGGTGTGGGACTTTGCCTTCGGCCATGCGCTGCACGACGAAATCACCACTGACAAGCGCAACCCGACGGTCAACGCCAACGGCTGGGTCTATGCCGTGGCGCCGACGACCGGCCATCTCGAGTACCTCGATCCGGTGAACCACACGGTCGGCGAGATCAAGCTGCCCGCGCTGCCCGGCAAAGATCAGTTGAACGTGTACCCGCACAACCCGATGATCGACGGCAAGGGCCGCGTGTGGATCACCGATACCGGCCAGTACACACTGCCGGAGCCTCTGCCTGTGGAACAGCGCGCCGCGTTCTGCGCCGACCCGGCCAACAAGTTCGCCAAGTATTATCCGGTCACGGGCGATACCCGCGACAAGCAGGTTCTGCTGTTCGATCCCAAGGTTGAAGGGATCAAGAGCGTTCCGCACTGCTTCGGCGTGCATCACCTGGTCTTCGGTTACGACAAGGCCGACACCGTCTACTTCAGCGGCGACCGCGACATGGTGGGCTGGATCGAGACCACGACCTTCGACAACACCAAGGATCCGGTGAAATCGCAGGGCTGGTGCCCGATGGTGCTCGACACCAGCGAGAAGAACGTGGGCGACCTCGCCATCACGCCCGATCGCAACCAATGGAATGCGCCGGTCACGCCGGCGGAGCCGAAGCCTGCCGATCCCACCAAGGATACACGCCACTCCGGCGGCAGCTACGGCATGGACGTCAATCCTGCCGACAACACCATTTGGCTGGCGCGCTCCGGCATGTTCCCGACCGGTATCATCCGCTTTGACAAAGGCGCCAATCCACCGGAGACGTGCAAGACCGAGTTCTACGAGCCGTCCAAGAACGCAGCCGGCGAATACGGCGGCTTCGCCGCCAAGAGCGTCGGCATGGACGCCAAGGGCATTGCCTGGGTCAGCTTCAACAGCGGTCAATTCGGCCGCTTCGAGCGCAGCAAGTGCAAGGTGCTGCGTGGGCCCACGGCGACCGGACAGCAGTGCCCCGAAGGTTGGACGTTCCACGACGTGCCCGGTCCGCGTATGGCCGGCACCAACGTCGCGGGCGACCACTTCTACCTGAACTGGGTCGACCTCTATGACACCTTCGGCCTCGGCAAGGACATCCCGATGGCGCCGGGTTCCAACTCGGACTCGATCATCGCCATGATGCCCGACACCGGCAAGTTCCTGCACTTCCGCGTGCCTTATCCGCGCGGCTTCTTCGGGCGCGGCCTTGACGGGCGCATAGACGATCCGAAGGGCGGCTGGAAAGGCAAAGGACTCTGGGGCGCTTTCGCCATGACGCCGGCGCATCACCAGGAAGGCGGCGACGAAGCCAAGGGCCCCCAGATGGTTCACTTCCAGCTGCGCGCGCATCCGCTGGAGGAATAGCTAGGTCTTCACCGCTTCAAAAGCGGTCGCGTGAGGCGGCCCCGGGGCGAATAGCCACTGGGGCCGTTTCTTTTCGGGGCCAAACACGGCTTCGGGCGACGGTAAGGCTAAGAGCGACGACGACGAGGTGCCAAAGCCGCTGTCGGTCTGAAAGCTCATGGCGCGGACGCCCGCGCCGCCGTCGGTGGAGCCGAGCAGGCTGCGCCACGTCTCCCCCCACTCGTTTTTGTCGGGATCAGGCGGAGATGCGGCGCCAAAACGCGGCAGGTAGGTCGCGATGCGCGCATCGGACACATCGTTGCGGTCATAGGCCGTGAATATTGACAGCCCTTCGGGGACGCGCTCGAGACGCGCCCCGCGGCCAGGGCCAGTGAGCGCCAACCACCAGGCGTCGCGGTTGTCGGCGATTAGCATGTTGAAGGGCTGGTAGGCGGCGGGATCGATATCGCGCAAGGCCGCCGCCGCATCGCTGGCATCGCCATGGTCGAGCGCTTCCAGCACCAGCTCGCCGCGGCTGCGTTTGCCGGGCGCGGGGCCCAGGGAGCCATGGCGGTTGAGGATGCAGGCGACCACACCGGAATCGTTGAGGCCCATCCAGGTGCCGCCGGCCAGTTCGTCCAGGCCCGCGACCACGTCGGCGCGCTCCGGCCAATGGTGGGCCGGCGGCTTCCAGGGGCGATCGACCATTTCGTCGCGGTTGGCGCCGATGATGACCGGCCAGGGGTGATGGGGGCGGCGCAGGATGACGACGGTGCACATGGGCGAAAATAATGTAGTCTCCGGCGAGCCATGGCGCCAGTTGAGGTTCGCAGTGCCGGCAAAGGGCGGCACCTGTCCGCCCATCCTTGCAAAGCTGCCGAGTATCGGCGAATGTGAACCGATGCGGGGCCGCAAATGTTGATCTGGGTCAATGGAAACCAGCCCGAATTGAGTCTTTCTTTCGACCAGCGGCCGATTGCTCATCGACGATATGCGACAAGGAAACGAGAATGGTTGAAAGTCCCTTTTACGGCAAAGCCGGCGATATGATGACGCGCAAGGTCGTCACAGTCTCGCCGGATACCTCCATCCGCGAGACTGCCAGCCTCATGGTGGCAAATCACGTCAGCGGCGTTCCGGTGGTGGATAAGGATGGCCAGGTCGTCGGCATGGTGACCGAGAAGGACTTGATCCGTAACCGAATGGAAGACGAAAAAAGGGAGTCGTGGTGGCTGAACCTGCTCGCCGAAGGCGAGAGGCTGACGCCGGAATTTGTGGAATACGCGCGCGCCGGAAACAACATGGTGCGGCGCGTGATGCACACCGAAGTCATATCCGTCTCGGAGGATACGCCGCTCGAGGAAATCGCAAGACTGATGGTCGAGAAGGGGCTCAAGCGGTTCCCCGTCATCAAGGACAAGAAACTTGTCGGCGTTATCAGCCGCGCTGACCTCGTGCGCGCTCTGGGTCATCGCAGCACGAAAGAAGACGTTATCTGAACGACGCGCTGTGCTGCGGGCTGCAGGCGCGTCCTCTACAAGAAGTAGCGCCTACGAGCGAAAAACTCTCTTGAAGATCGTGTCGATGTGTTTGGTGTGGTAGCCCATGTAGAACAGCTTCTCGGGTTAGGGCACGGGGATCTTCGCGGTTATGTCCTTGTCCGCCTTCGGCCGGTCGTGCAGCTGACCGCCTTCGTTCCACACCTGCATCGCATTGCGCTGGACATACACGTATGAGTCCTCGAGGCTGACGCTGGTCCGCGTCAGCTGCCAGCAGCCCGCGTTGCCAGAACACGAGGCCCCCATCATGTTGACGTTCCGCGCGACGGCGTCGCGATCAGATCGCGAGCTTGTCAACGACGCCGGTGGCGCGCGCGAAGTCGAGGGTGATCTTGGCGTCGGGACCGATGTAGCGCTCGACCGACGAGTGCGAGATATTGCGTTCGATTTTGGCGAAGGTGCCGACGGCGCCGTCGATGGCGCAGGTGGCGATGTCGGCGCGGGCCGCAGGAAGACGCTGCTTATTGCGCGCGAACTCGGCTTAGAAGCCGGCGAGATTTAGGCCCAGCGTCACCGGTTCGGCGTGTATGCCCTGACTGCGCCCCATGGTGACGGTTGCCTTGTGCTCGAGCGCGCGTCGCTTCAACGCCGCCAGAACTGCACATGCAGCTGAATGTAACCCCGGCCCGCGCTTGCGCTAGTTGAGGGGCGCCGCTATATGCAGTCAACCCAAACGAACGAGGTTCCGATGACCGGCTTCCAGGATCGCGAAAAAGGCTTCGAGCGGAAATTCCAGTTGGACCAGGAACAGCAGTTCCGGGCCCAGGCGCGCCGCGACAGGCTGTTCGGTCAGTGGGCCGCGGGCAAGCTCGGTCACGGCGGCGCGGATGCCGATCAGTATGCCGCTTCGGTGGTGGACTCGAACTTCGAGAAGCCGGGCGACGACGACATGCTCGGCAAGGTGAAGGCCGACTTCAATGCCAAGGGCGTCACGGTTTCCGACGCCGATCTCTCCAAGGCGCTCACCGAAGCCTACGCCGCCGCCGCGCAGATTGCAGCTGAGAAGAAGTAAGGGCTGACTGTCATCCTCGGGCGCGCGTAGCGCGTCCCGGGATCCACCCATCATCGCGCTCCGCTGGCCCGTGGGTCCCCGCCTTCGCGGGGATGACAAGCGCAGTTAGCCGAAAACTCTCTTAAAAATCGTGTCGACGTGTTTGGTGTGATAGCCCATGTCGAACAGCTTCTCGAGTGCGGGCGCCGGGATTTTCGCGGTCACTTCGTTGTCGGATTTCAGGCGGTCGAGGAGTTGTCCGCCTTCGTTCCAGACCTTCATCGCATTGCGCTGAACATAAACATATGAGTCCTCGCGGCTGACGCCGGCTTGCGTCAGCGCGAGCAGCACGCGCTGCGAGAAGACGAGCCCGCCCATCATGTTGAGGTTCCGCTCGACCGCGTCCTTGTAGATCACCAGCTTATCGACGACGCCGGTGGCGCGCGCGAGTGCGAAGTCGAGCGTGATGGTGGCATCCGGCCCGATGTAGCGTTCGACCGAGGAGTGCGAGATGTCGCGCTCGTGCCACAGCGCCACGTTCTCCATGGCCGGTACGACCGCGGCGCGCACCACGCGCGCGAGACCGGTCAAATTCTCGGTCAGGACGGGGTTGCGCTTGTGCGGCATGGCCGACGAGCCTTTTTGCCCCGGTGAGAAGTACTCTTCCACCTCGCGCACTTCGGTGCGCTGGAGGTGACGGATTTCCGTCGCCAGGCGCTCGATGGAACTCGCGATCACGCCGAGCGTGGCGAAATACAGCGCATGCCGGTCGCGCGGGATCACCTGGGTCGACACGGGTTCGGGGATGAGCCCCATCTTTTCGGCGACATAGGTTTCGACGAAGGGATCGATGTTGGCGAAGGTGCCTACGGCGCCCGAGATGGCGCAGGTGGCGATGTCGGCGCGCGCGGCCTTGAGGCGTTCCTTGTTGCGTGCGAACTCGGCGTAGAAGCCAGCGAACTTGAGGCCGAGTGTCACCGGCTCGGCGTGGATGCCGTGGCTGCGGCCCATGGTGACGGTCATCTTGTGCTCGAGCGCGCGGCGCTTGAGGGCGGCCAGTAGCTCGTCGAGATCGGCGAGGAGAATGTCCGCCGCCTGCACAAGCTGCACCGACAGGCACGTATCAAGCACGTCCGATGAGGTCATGCCCTGGTGCACGAAGCGCGCTTCGGGGCCGACGTATTCGGCGAGATTGGTGAGGAAGGCGATGACGTCGTGTTTGGTCTCGCGCTCGATCTCGTCGATGCGCGCGATGTCCCACTTGCCGCGCTGCCAGACGGCTTTGGCGGCTTCGGCGGGAATCACGCCCAGTTTGGCTTGGGCGTCGCAGGCGTGGGCTTCGATCTCAAACCAGATGCGGAATTTATTGTCCGGCTCCCAGATCTTGGTCATGGCGGGCCGGGCGTAACGGGGGATCATGGGCGGGAGATCCTATGAGGTGAGGAGGGATGTATATGCGGCACCCCCGATAAAGACAACTCATCGGTACGACCGGATATCGTGTTTGAGATCAAAGGGATAAGTCGATCTAGCGCAGGCTCATTATCCGTGCGTCAAATTTAACCACTCAATACAAAAATTCGCGATGTATTCGCGTTATGGCGTCGGGTTCAGCAAAAGCCGCCCTCTCGTTTATATTGATTTCAATGGCTTAGAAAGGTGGCACGGCCCTTGCTCTAGCTCTGCGTGTGAATCGCCGTCGCCGGTACGGAAACGTGGAAGCCATGACTGCACCGAATCCAACCATAACCCCTGAAGCCTTCCGCGGTGCCGGCATGGATCGCAAGATCCCGCCGTCGGCGTGGCGCAGGTATGCGCGGCCGGCCGGCGCGGCTGCCGCACTCGTGGTCGTGGCGTTTGTCGCCGCGTTGGCGCTAATGCCGGGGTCCGCGCGCACGATGAAGATTGAGAGCGGGACCGTCACCGTCGGCGACGTGACGCGCGGCGCCTTTGAAGACTTCGTGCCCATCCGCGGGCGCGTGACACCCCTCAACACGGTCTATCTCGATGCGCTCGAGGGCGGTCGCCAGCTCTTCGCCAGCGGCAACACCGCCAAGAGCGACCTCGAGAACATCGAGGACGAGTTCTACTACCAAAAGCGCAAATTCGACCTGCTCACCGAGACCCTACGCACGACCGAACGCCTGCAAGAGACGCAGCTCAAGCAGATCAAGGAAACCGCCGAGCGCCTGGTGGAGAACCTCGATCTCGCGCGGCGCAATCTCGACGGGTTGATGGCCAGGGCGCCTGGGTGACCGTGGCCAGCCACGCCTCCCGGGCGGCCCGGGCCAACCCGATCCGTGCCCTTCGTTACGAGTGATGATAAAAGGAACGCCATGAAACACCTGATCCCCGCCCTTATCCTGCTTGTGGCGTTGCCCGCCTCGGCCGCGGACGATGCACCCAAGCACTTTGCCACCAGTTCGGGCCTGCATTTCTACGCCGGCGGCACTGTCGACGTGACCGAGCCCGCCGAGACCGTTTTCGCGGCCGGCGGCAACGTCAACGTCGCCTCGCGCGACATCGGCGAAGTCATAGCCGCGGGCGGGGACGTCAATATCCTGGATATCGTCACCAACCGGGTTATCGCAGCAGGCGGGGATATCGATATCAGCGGCAATATTACGCGCAGCGTCATCGCTGCCGGCGGTGAGGTGACCGTCCGCGCAGCCAACATCGGCGGCGACGCGGTCCTGGCCGGCGGTGATGTCTCCTTCGACGGCAATGTGGCCGGTGACCTCATCGCAACGGGCGGCGACATCACCATTAGCGGCAACATCGCGCACAACGTTCAGCTGCGCGGTGGCACGATCAAGTTGCAGCCGGGAACCACCATTCAGGGTGATTTGACGTACGTCAGCAAGAACGCACTCGATATTCCGGCGGGCGTACGCATCGCCGGCACGGTGACCCGCGAGGAGGGGCGCGAGAGCCGGCGCGGTTCGTTCGACTTCGGGGTCGGCAGCCTGATTGCCGGTCTCGTCGTTGCATCGATCTTCGGTCTGATGTTTCTGGCAACCTTCGCCGCCATCGTGCTGGCGCTGTTCACGCGCCAGATCGACCGCGCGGCTCACGTTCTCGGCGACGAGCCGTTGCAGAGCCTGGGCGTCGGCATCCTGCTGACCCTGGTCTTCCCGGTGACCATCGTCATTCTTCTGATCACCATCATCGGCATACCCTTCAGCCTGTTCATGATGTTCGCGGGCGGCCTGCTGGCAGGCTTTGGCGCCGTGGTCGCGGCCTACTGGATCGGCTCTCAGGTGCGCGAGGTGCTCGCGGACAATAAAAGCGTGCCGCGTTATTTTCCAGCCCTCGGCTGGACGCTGCTCGGACTCGTTGTGTTCTGCGGTGTCGGCCTCCTACCTGTGGTCGGCACACTGGCGCAGTTCTTTGCCCTGGTCACCGGCTGCGGCGCCTTTGTGCTTTCGATGATGCGCGGGACCACGCCCCCGCGTGGGGAAACCGGCGGCGCTTACCCGTCATGACAGGCGGCAACCCTTTGCGCTAGATTGCGGTTTCGCACTTTAGTCAAAGGAATTCCCGTGGACGCCGACGGCTACATGACGGAGGTCCCCTACCCCGTCCGCTATCACCGCGAGCTTAGCCCGGCCGTTCAGCGCATGGCGCTCATCACCACGGGCGTCGCGGCGCCGGGCCCCGAGGCGATCACCTATCTCGAGCTCGGCTGCGGGCAGGCGTTGTCGCTCGTGGCCAATGCCGCCGCCAATCCCACATCGCGATTCATCGGCGTCGATGTTAACCCCGCCGCATTCAAGATGGCCGAGGGGCTCGTTGCCGCGGCCGGGCTTAGCAACGTCACGCTGCTCGCCCGCAGCTTCGCCGATCTCAAGCCCGCCGATCTCCCGCCCAGCGACGTGATCACGTTGCACGGCGTGTGGTCGTGGATCAACGCCGACAATCGCGCGCGGGTGCGCGACGTGGTCGGCGCGTGCCTCAAGCCCGGGGGTGTGCTCTATATCAGCTACAACTGTCTGCCGGCCCTCGCACCGCTCATTCCCCTGCGTGATCTTCTCAGCCGCCGCGTCGCACGGCAGCAGGCGCCGCTGAATGCGCGCATCGACGCCGCACTTGGTTATGCCGACCGACTGCGTGCTGCCGGCGCGCGGTTCTTCACGTCTCAGCCAGCGGCGGCAACACGACTTACCGACATCCAGTCCGCGCCGCGCGATTACCTCGCGCATGAATACTTTAACGCCGATTGGGCGGCCTTCTATCACGCCGACATCGCCGCCGACTTTGCACGCCACGGCTTGAGCTACGGCGCTTCAGCGACCCTGTCCGAAAACCTCGAGCAGCTCAATTTCTCCGACGAAGCATTGGCCGTGTTGGCCGAAGCGACTGATCCTGCCGAGCGTGAGACCTTGAAGGACTATGTGGTGCACCGCGCTTTCCGCACCGATCTGTTCACGCGCGGAGCAGCTGCGCTCGACGTGCAGCAGGCGATGACGCTGGTGAGCGGAACGCGCTTTGCCTTGTGCATCAGGCCGGCGGACTTCAAGAACACCTCGCTCACCACGCCGCTCGGCACCATTCGTCCGCCCGCCGATAACTACCAGCCGCTCGTCGAGCGCCTCGGCGTCCAGCCGGCGACGATGAACGAGCTGTCCGCATCCCCAGACGTGAACCGTGCTCTGCCGGAAGGCGAACTCTTCCGCGCTATCCTGATCCTCCTGGCGATGGGCGTGGTAGAGCCCACGTTGCCGGCAACCGGCGACGCCGGGCGCCTGCCCGGTGTGAAGCGCCTGAACCAGGCGCTTCTGCAGCGGGCGCTGACGGTCGAGGCGGCGCCGGCCTTGATATCGCCGATCACCGGCGGCGGGCTCGGCATGACCCAACTCGAGCAGGTGTTTCTAGCCGGCCACCTGCAAGGCCAAAACGCCGCAGCCTTCGCCAAAAACTGGCTTGGGGCGCGCACGCTGGATAAAGACGGTAAGGCTTTGCGCGGCGAAGAACTGACGGCAGAGCTCGCGCGCCAGGCCGATACCTTTGCCCGCGAGCTTCTGCCGATCCTCACTTACTTGAAGATCGCTTAGGTCTTGCGCGGGTGGTTGCGTTGGTCACGTACGTGGATATGCCGCTCCGCATCCATCGGGCACTACGCGCTGATGCGCTCCAGTTTTTTCGCCGGTTTGCGCGGCGGGCCCGAAACCCAGCCGAATCGCTGAGGCACTACTGAGGCACCTGCGTTGCCAGCGGTTTGCCGCGCTCCATCACGTAAGTCGACATGATCTTGAACCCGCCATCGGTGCAGGCTTCATGTACGATGCCTGGCAGGGTCACGAAGGATTGGCCGGCCTTGAACACCTGATCGGGCTTGCCGTCGATCTTCAGGATGATGTCACCTTCCAAGACGTAACCGACGTCGATGCCGGGATGTGTATGCCGGCCGCTGCAGCCGGGCGGCAGCGTCGCATGCGCGGTGGTGGTCGTGTAGCCCTCGGGGAACTCGACGACCTGGATCGGCGTGCGTTGCAAAGTGACGATCTTCTTCTCGGCGGCAAAAGCATCGGCCGCGGCGATGGATGCGACCGCGCCGATGGCAATGAGCAATCTCTGCGACATGAGTGAACCCTCCGTGTGTTTGCGGCCAATGCGCTGATGATAGGAAAATGCCGCCCCGCCCATGAATCTCGAACGCAACTGGGCCAATGTCCAGGCATTTCAATCGGCTATTTCAGGATTCACCCTATGACGTTCCTCACCCCCGCGAGTTGAGGTAGACTGCCCTGACGTTCGGGGAGCTTAACTGGGAGGTTGTTTCCGATGTTCACGATAAATTCGCCGCGCCGTGCCTCGCGTAAATCGAGTGCCGTTGTAGGCTTCACGCTTGCCGCCGGCCTGTTGCTGACGCCCGCCGGCCAGAGCGTGGCCGATGGCATTCCAAATCCGCACGCCAAGGATTCGATTGGCACCGCCCGCCAGATTTACGACGGTGTGCTGACGCCTGATCTCGCGGTCTCGACGTACCGCAACATCGACAGGCTGTTTCCCACGCGCGAAATCGCCGTGGGCGCCAAGCCCTATCCGCTGCCCAAGGCGGACAAGCCGCTCGTCGAGGGGCAGGTGAAGTTCAAGTCGAAGGGTAAAGAGTACGACCTGTTCGACTACCTCGCGCTCAACCGCGTCTCCGGCGTTCTGGTGCTGAAGGACGGCAAGATCGCCTACGAGCTCTACCAATACGGCAACACGCCGCAAACCCGCTGGATGTCGATGTCGATCGCCAAGTCGGTCACCTCGACCCTGATCGGGGCGGCGGTGCAGGACGGCCTGATCAACATTAAGGATCCCGTCACCAAGTACGTGCCGCGTCTGAAGGGCTCGGCCTATGACGGCGTGAGCGTCCGCGACATCATGATGATGTCGTCCGGCGTGAAGTGGGACGAGACTTATATCGATCCGAAGTCGGACCGCCGCCAGCTGCTCGAGATTCAGATTGCCCAGAAGCCCGGCGAAGCGATGGAGTTGATGCGCAAGCTTCCGCGCGCCGCGCCCGTAGGCAGCGTCAACCTCTACAACACCGGCGAGACGCAGGTCGCGGCCGAAGTTGTTCATGCGGCGATCAAAAAGCCCTTGGCGACATATCTGTCGGAGAAGATCTGGTCCAAATACGGCATGGAGACTCCGGCCAACTGGTGGCTCGACTCTCCCGACGGCGTGGAGATCGGCGGCAGTGGCATTAGTGCCACCTTGCGCGATTATGGCCGCTTCGGTCTGTTCATCATGAACAACGGTGTGATCGGCAATCAGCATGTGCTGCCTGAAGGCTGGCAGGCCGAGGCCGGTTCGCCCAAGGTGCTCGTCGGCGGCAAGCCGCTGAACTACGGCTATTATTGGTGGATCCCCGCCGAAGGTCCTTCGCACGAGGCCGGTGCCTTCGAGGCGCGCGGCGCCGGCGGCCAGGGCATCTACATCAACCAAAAGGAAAAGATCGTGATCGTGGTCTGGAGTGCCCAGTCCAAGATCGGCGGGAACGTCTATCCGATTTCCAACACCGACTTTTACGACGCGGTCGTCGCGGCGCTGAAGCCTGTCTCCTAGAGCAAACCTTCGCTCCGAAACGACAGGTGCCCGCCGCGGCTGACGATGACGTGATCGTGCAGCGTGATTGAGACCGCGGCGGCGGCTTCCTTGACCTTCTTGGTCATCTCGATATCGGCGCGCGACGGCTTGGGATCGCCGCTCGGGTGGTTATGGCACATTAGCGCAATCCCGTAATTATTATTATAAATCAATGAGATGAATCATAACTGTGGGCCCCAGGGTAACGCATGGGTAGCATCATGCGCGCGTGCGGCGCGGTCTGGGGTGCCTGGACCAGCCCTTGGGGCGAGAGGCACACCGTCGACTCACGGTTCGGCCAGTAGCTCTGCTCGTCGGTCAAGTACGGCGGCCCCCGCGTCTGCTCGCTCAAAGTGAGCAGCGCGCAATCCGGTCCCGGCAGTATCGACCGTACGCGCCAACTGAAGCCGGTTTCCGTGAAATAGCCGAAAGGCTTCGCACCTGGCACGTCGTCGGAAATGGTGATGAACAGTGTCTCGGTTTTACAGGCTGGATCGGGGTTCTGGTATACGCAGCCCTCGGCGAGGTCCTCGCTCTGCAGCCAGATCTTGATCACCCACGGCGTCGGGTTCACGAGGTCGGGCTGGTCGAGATAGGGCGGAATGTTGTTCTGCGGGAAAACCGGAAACAGCGCCGCTGCGGCCAGGACTGGGCCCGACCACACAGTCATTACTGCCGCGAGACGTATCCAGCGCATGCTGCGCCTTTCTACTTCTTCTCCGTGAACCCCGTGGGAGAAACACACGTTTTCACTTCGCGCCGTGGCCACTCGGCGTCCTTCATTGTTTCCCGCCGCACTTCGTCGGAAAAAGTGATCTCGACGCAATCGGCGCCGCTCGCCGGTTTGGCGACGCGCGTCACCCGCCAGTCGTACCCGTCTTGCGTACGGAACCCAAAACGCCGCGGTGGCGCACGCTCACTCGACACGGCCACATAGATCGCTTTTGCCTTACATGCCGGACGCGCATCGGTGCGTGGACACGGTTTCACCTCATGATCCTCGACCATCCACACGACCACGACATAATCGGTTGGATTGTCGAGCTCCGGCTGGCCAGCGGTGCTCCGTTGATTGGTCGGATAAATCTGCTGCTCGTCGTTGAGCGTATAGCTCTCGGCCGGGTCAAGCACGGTGAACTCGCCGACCTGGGGCGTAGCCCCCAGCATGCAAGCAGCCACGGTGATGCAAGGTCGAAGCAGCATGGGCGGATCTTAGCAGCGTCCGGAGCCCGGCGGGAAGAAGCTCCCGAACTGTTCTGACAGCGGCCCAAGAACGGCCGTTTGTCTATCCGTAACTCTGTCAGCTAACGGTTCTCGCATCAATCCGCACCATAGAAACTGTGTTTCTGGAGGACTGCCGTGATTGAATCGAAGCTGCTTACCGCGGTTCACGACTATGCAATTCGCCTGGACAAGGCCCGATACCGTCAACACCGAAGGCGCGACTTTCTGGAAGTTGACGGCAGTGCTTTCCCCGAATGGAAAGCATTGGCGCAGACCATAGGACCCGACCCTACGCCGCGCGCCGCGGTAGAATTCTACGCGAGTGTTATAATTCCCAGAGTGCGCCCGTCAGTTAAGGATAACCGTGTCCGCAACCTATTATTTCGATTCTGCGAGTCTCTTGGATCCGCGACAGAGCTTAGTGCCATCACGCAGGTTCACGTTTCGAATTTCCGCAGCGAGCTAATTGCGCGCGAGTTCGCCAACTCCTCAATCAACCGGTATATGGACGATGTGTACGCCTTCTTGCGTTGCTGCCGGGATAACGGGCTGCTGAAATTCAAGTACAGGCGGCTCCGGCCATTTCCTACCGAACGCCGGCTGATCTACCTGTCCCCAAGCGAGTTGCATAGATTGCTGGAGGCGTCGCCGGTTCACTTGCGCCAGTTCCTGATATTCTTACTCGGCACGGGCGCGCGAAGAGCGGAGGCCGTCAATCTGACTTGGGATGACGTAACTTTTGCGCCGAGGCCCACGAAACGGTCCTGGGTAACGTTTCAGAAAACCAAGAACGGCCGGCCGCATTCGGTGCCGTTACCCGACCACGTGACCAGGATGCTAAAGGAAATGAAAGCTGCTCTGCCAAAGGGCTTTAAGCACGTCTTTAGCTACAAACCCAAGCGCGATGTTAGGAACGAGGCGGGCGTCTTAGTGCTCACGCACGGCGTTTCGAAACACCTCGCTTACCCGAACCGGGACTTTCAAGCCGTGCGCCAAAGGGCCGCCCTACTGCACATCAACCTGCACTCGTGCCGACACACCTATGCCACGCGATTGGTAACCGCCGGCGTGCCACTTCTCACGGTGAGCATGCTGCTCAACCACAAGAATGTCCAAAGTTCCGCGACCTATGTTCACCTGTCCCCCTCCCACCTCGAACATTCGATAGAGGTTCTGGACAGGCTTTCTCCGTCGAAGCCTTTAGGTGACATACGCTCCCTTTATGCCCGTCATTCACAGGCCTTCTCGGAGTGCTTCATTGACCTGGGCGTGCGACGAGCTAGTGTAAGTGAGGGAGTTGTCCGAAAGGAGTTGGTGTTGCCGAAGGGAACGGTACTTAGTGTGGCGGGTGTTCTCTTCCTTGCCTCGGCGACGTGAGCATAGTGCCCCATCTTGCCCATTGGCCCCGACTGTCGGGACGCACGGTGACGGGTCTTCCGCTGTATGACCTGGTTCCGGTCGTTCACTATTCAACTGACGAGGTGGCCTTGTTTCCATCACCGCCGGAGCTGTTCCACGCGCCGACGGGTTGTCCTGGCGAAGCTAGCGCCGGGAGCGCCGCCACTCCCAGGGTGCCACGAACTCACCAGCCCACACGCCGCGCTTCGCGGATTTAGCCGCCGTCTCTTTGGTGTCATACAGCTTCCCGCCGTACTGCCGATAGGCCAGCGCATAGCCGGCTTCGACCATTAACCCTCCGACGTCCCTGCCATCGGCTAGAGTGCAAACTGCAACGATGCGCCCGTAGCGATCCCGGTCGCGTTCGGTGCAGGACATGTATTCACCCGCGACGAGTTGGCGGAGGTACTTCGCCGCCTCCTGCCCGCACAGCCACGCCACCCCGTCACGTTGACAGGATTGTTTGCCCTCGGGAGCGTCGATGCCGAACAGCCTTACCCGCTCTTTGTTGAAGCGCAGCGTGTCGCCGTCGATCACGGCAGGCGAGCCAACGACATCCGCGCTCGCGGGTAATGCCGCCAGAAGCGCGCAGGCTAGGAGCCAACTCTTCACAGCCGCCCAACTCTTGGGGGCCGCGACAATCTAGACCTTCAGATTGGCGGCGGCGTCTTTGCCGCGCTCGTTCACAACATCATAGGAGATTTTCTGGCCTTCATTCAGGCCGCTCAGGCCGGCGCGCTCCACGGAGCTGATGTGCACGAACACGTCTTTGCCGCCGTTGTCCGGCTGAATAAAGCCGAAGCCTTTTGTTGAATTGAACCACTTCACGGTGCCGCTAGCCATCTCACGCTCCTACGAAACGCGCGCCCCGAACCCGGCGCCGGCCACATAATGCACGTCATGATTGGCGGCTTCAATGCCGGGCGATCAGGTTTAGTGGGCTCGACTTCGATTGCCCCCATCTCCGCGGCGTCGTAGATCTTGCCGCCGTACCGACGATAGGCGAGCGCCATGCCGGCTTTAACCCCTTCCTCTCCTAGGCCTCGACCAACAGCCAGAATACAGACGCCTACCGTGCGCCCGTAGCGGTCGCGGACCCTTTAGCGCACGAGGGCGGGAATCTTCGAGTGCGAAGCGCGACCTTTCTCTCGACCTGTCGTTGATTATGTGAACCGGCGCCCACCGTCCCCCAACGACCGCCGGTGATGACGACCACTCAAGCCCCGACGCCCGTCCCCCCCAGGCCGCGGGGCTTTTCTTTGTAATGGAAGTCATCTCAGACTGGCCGCACGATGAAGTTCACCAATTTGCGCGCCAGCGGCAGGATAACAAGCAGCGTCGGGAAAGAGACGATCCAGCTCACGCCCCAGGCGCCCATCCACAGATCGAAGAAACGGTCAGTCAGGCCAATAGCTTTGAGCGTCGCTATCCCCGACACAATGAAGGTCATGCAGACAGACAAGATCAGCGGCATGACGAAGGGCGCCCACGACGCTGGCAGGCGGAGGTCTCTAGTCTGACTGGTCACAGGCGAATTCCGTTGTATGGACCTGAGTTCTACCGGGCTTAACCTTGGCCGGTTCACCGGACCGCCGCCATTCCCACGGCGGCATGAACTCGCCCGCGCAACCTTGCCGGCTTTTTCCTCGGCTGGTGCTAAGAGCCACTGGTCTCGATCTCTCCCGTTGGGGCCGCAAGGCCGGCCTCTAGCCGTCGGACGACCGCCCTGATCTTCTCGGAAGGACCTACGTGCTGAGGGCCACCATAACCATCGAGTGCAAGGAGTAGCTGGCGCAGCCAATTACGCTGTGTGCGGGGCGGTATCCTGACCATTCGCTCGTGGATCAATGCACTTAATTCGTCATCGGTAAAGCGTCGAAAGAGGCGTCCTCCGGCGAGTACAGCAAGCGAAACGCCACTGCTATTGCCATGGAAAAGAAGCGCCAGCCCGAGGCGAAAAAGCGCGCAGCTATGGGGCGGACCTCTTCAAAGTAGACTTGCTGGTCCCCCGCGGCGCCTGATTGCCACAATGCCTAGGCAGCCCCGCGCGGCCCGACCGCTTCTCCCATCGCTTCGCCTGGGGGAAGCGGTGTTTGGCCCGCGCCGAGGCCTGCAATTGGCTAGGCGTTGCGCCGACGGCGCGCCAAGCCCCCTAGACCAAGAAGGCCCAAGCAGAGTAACGCAAGCGAGGCTGGTTCGGGAACGCCCTGCGGAGTGCCGCTGCCGTCGGTCGATGTTTCGCAGTCGGTCGATATCTGGTTGTTGATCATCGTTACGGATGCATCGGCGAAAGCTCTACCGCAAACAATGTTCGCCCCGGCATCCATGGTGATCGAAGACCCGGCGAGGATGGATCCAACGAATGAGGTGCCCGCGCCAAGAGTGGCTGCCGTTCCGGTCCACCAAAACACGTTATCAAAGAATGCACCGTTCGTCAGAAGTACTGACGATGCGCTAGATGTGGTCAGCGCGCTCCCGATCAGGAAAATGAACTGCGCAGCAGCATCCCCGCCCCCGTCGAGCGTCAGCGCGCCCGTCAACTGAGCTGTCGTATCGAATTGATAAACACCGGGTGCTAGACTTCCAAGGCTTCCAACGCCGAGATCCCCACCCGTCAGGTTTTGAGTGACCGCGTAGGTGCCCAGGGTCGTGTACACCGAACCAAAAGCCGCTTTGGCGTCTATGGCGGGCCCATCGTTGATGTGGATTGTCCCGTCAACCACCGCTCCGGGCGGGAAACCGGTGACCGAGGTCCCCGGCGTCAAACCTACATCACCCGTGATTATTGTTGCACCGGTGCTGGTAATAGATGCGCCGGCGAGGATGGCGAAGGAGTTTGCGTCACCCAAGATAGGCGCGGCCCTTGCGGCGGATGTAGCGCACAGCAGGGCCGTAGAAAGAGCAGATGCCGCGAGTAGCGTGGTAATCTTCCGGCGGACGATCGACATAGAATTTCTCCTAAAGGCGTAAAGGCGAACTCGTGCCTTGAGCCTCTACTAGCAATAGCCGTGCCACTATCAAAACTAGCGCTGGTACAGTGGCTTGCAGCTTTCTGGTTATCCCTCCCTGGTGAAATGTGTAAAGAATCCGCGCAGTCATTACGCCGTTCGTTACAGTATCTCTCACCACTGGTTGGCCACGTTCCTGACGCACAATTTGGACAGGAAGGATCGCACCTGCTTAGTTCCTGCTTTCCCTTTCGCGCTCCTGGGGTTCGTGTCGATGGCACGGCCAGCCGTCGGCGCAACGCGGTTAACTTGCTTCGTGGTCTTGCCGATGGTTTCCAGGCTTTGGAGATGTTGAGGCGTCAATACCTGCCGCAGCGACGCCGTGTTGTCCTTCAGGTAGCCAAGCAGATCATCCGGGGAACCGTTGGCCCACGCATCTTTCCAGACGTTGCGCTGTAGCGCCTGCATAGCGTCAGGACGCGACCGGACAAAGCGAACGAGCTGACCGCACCATCTCCGGATTCTTGATAGCCGACGAAATGACTGCCACGGGAGCCTTAGGGCTCCACCTGCGAGCCCGGAAGCGGCCTGCAAGCCCTCCACATTGCGTTGGACCAACATCGGGTCAAGGCGGAGGACTTCGGAAATCA
>CAISTS010000076.1 GCA_903888485.1 uncultured bacterium
CGTGCCGCCGATACCGTCGGCAACGACCGGAACGTCCGCGGCGAAGCTCGCCTGGGACCACGCGCTCGAGACACTGACAAAGCAAGTAGACGCTACAAGCGCCCTGATGAATTGGCCGTTCATGCTGATTCCTTTCCGACATGCCGACGTGCGCCGACCCGCCTGGAACGCGCACGCAAAGCCCAATGAACTCTGTTCACGCGTAGTTTTGCTGGGGTCCGCGAGGCCAACTCCCCGCACATCGCGCCGCAATATCCCCCCGCGCCGCTACAAACGTTCCTCTATTTGACGTCCTCGTTCTCCGCCGCCACAGGTTGTGCGCCACCCATTTTGTCAGTCGCCAGCCGCGCCCGATCTAAATTCGGATTTAGGGGCGCAGCCACACCACTACGGCTCGACATACGACCAGAACATCGCCGCCATGCTCGGATTGTTGACCGGGCCGTTCTTATAGATGTCTTGGTCTGGGCGGTCGGCGATCAGCACGTCGTAGATATCGCTGCCGTTCTTGTCGCCCGGTTTCTTGTCGCCGGGATATGTGTACAGGGCAAAGCCCTTGTAGGCCCATTGGCGGTTGCCGTCGGCCCGCACGTAGATGTCCCAATAGCCGGACGGCTGATCATTTGACGAAGCCAGGAACGGCTTCCATGTCTTCAGGCAAACCTCATCGCAGCTGCGGGTGCCCATGGCCCGTCCCACGGACTGGTTGCCCGGGGTGGACTTCGGCAGGCCGTGGCCGTTTGATTGGTGGAAGCTGGTGTCGCGTCGGTAAAGCGTCATGCCTGCGGCGGTGGCGACCAAAGGGCCGCGCGCAATGTCGTCGCGAATGCTCGCGGTCTTCGGAACGAAGTACTCCACGATCATGGCGATCTTGTACTTCTTGTCCACGCCGACGCCATTGGAGTCACCGGGGATCTCGTCGCCGCTGTAGGTATAGAGCGCCTTACCCTTGAACGCCCACTGCTTGAAGCCATCGCCGCGTGGGAGGAGCGTGAAGTCACCCGTGGGATTGGCGAGTTGCGCCGCCGTAACGGGAGTCCAGCGGTTTTCGCAGGCCGACATAGCGCAAGCGGCCTTGGCGCGCGCCGGAGCCTCGTCAGACATATAGATCGTCAGGCGGTTCTCGTCCGAAAGCACGTAGCCATTTGCCGTCAAGGATTCCGTGAGAGACATTCCGAAAGGAATCTCGAGGCCGGCGGTCGGTTCGAACTTTGCGTTGCGCCAAGCGCCACCACCGGCGCCCTCGCCGTTGCGCTGGCCGGCATTGGTGTCTTTGGTGAACGTGTAGAGCGGCTTGCCCTTGAAGGTCCACTGTTTGCTGCCGTCGGTGCGCGTGATCGACGACCAGGCACCCGTCGGCTTGAAGCCCGCGGGCACCAATGCTGGCGGCCAGGCCTTAGCGCAGTCGTCATAACAAGCCGAGACGCCCGCCTGGGTGTCCTTGTCATAGGTATAGAGCGTGTGTCCGTTGCCGTCGGCGTACGTCGTGCCGCGTCCGCCCGAGCGCGTTTGAGCAGCGGGGAAGAACGGATCGGCCTTGCCGTCGACCGACCACGATGGCTTTTTCTCTTCCTCACGGCTGCCGCCTTCACCGCGGCGTCCTCCGCCGCTGGCGATCGCCTGCAGCGTGATGCCCGGGGGTGTCGCAAGAACGGGACCGGTGTCTTGGCTGCGGGACGCGGTCAAGGCTGGCGCACTCCAGATAGCAGCGGCGGTAATCGCCGCTCCAGCAAACGTCAATGTGCCTACGATGCGCATTGCGGTCTCCTCCCTTTGCAGGCGCGGCTGCTTAAGCCATCACTTCGGTGAACGTCTTGGCCGTCCGGTTGGATTCAGTGCCCCATGTGCCGATCGGCACACCGAGGGCCTGCATCACCGTCAAGCCAACGCGCGCGGCGGTGTCGCCCACGGCCTGCGCATGGATGCCAGTCTTGAGACGGCCGCTGGCGCTGCCGATGGTCATCATCGGGATGTTGTCCGTCGAGTGCGTGCGGGCATAACCGCCGTCGGTCGAGTACATCACAATGCTACGATCGAGCAATGTGCCATCGCCTTCCTTGACCTTCTCGAGCGTGCGCGCGAAGTCGACCAGCGCGAGGGTGCATTGGTTGCTGAACCACTCGACGTTGACTTGATAACCTGCCTTGGGGTCGATCGACTCTTCGTGCGTGTACATGTGGAAGGTCTGCTGGCTTCCCGGCTTGCGCAGGTTCGACAACGAGTTGCTGAACTTCACGGACGCGACCTGGGTTTGGCCGCAGGCCATGGCGTGCGCGATGAGATCGGCGAACAGGCGGTGGTTGACGATCGCATCGTCGATCACCAGGCCCGGCGTGGCTTCTTCGTTCTTGCCGGGGATCTTGCAGGCAGCCAGAGGCTGCGGCTTCTGCAGCTCGAGCTCCAGGCGCTTCTCCAGTTCGCGCAGCGACGTGAAGTATTCGTCGAGACGCGCCGTGTCCGATGCGCCCAGTTGCTTGGCCAAATGATCGCGCTCGTCCTTCACGAGCGACAGCGCGCTGCGACGGACCATGACGTTCGGATCGGGCGTGAACTCGGCCGCGTTCGGGTCCTTAAAGTCCGGTCCGAAGATGCGCGAGTAGAGATTCACCGGCGAAGGCTCGGACGGATTGATCGCCGTGGCGCTGCGGCGGCTCAGGCTGTCCTGATCGCCGTCGCACGACACTTCGATCGAACGGAAGCGCGTCCGCGAGCCAATGGCATCGGCAACGATCTGATCAATCGAAGGCAGCGCGTTATCGGCGACGCCGCCTTGCAGGATGCACTGCGGGCCCGAGCCGTGGGCACCGGCGAAGTGGGCGTCGAGATAGGCTTTCATGCCGGAGAAGACATTGACCTTGTCCCTGAGGGGCGCCATCGAACGCAGGTGTGGACCGAATTCGTAGCCCGCGCCGACAACCTTAGGCTCCCAGTAGCCGGGAGCGTAGCCGAGTCCCGTGAACCACGACGTGAAGCACAAGGGCAGCGGTGCGCCGCCAGCCAGTGCGTTGCCGTTCGTGTTCAAGAAGATATCCAGCAACGGCAATCCGACACTGACGGCCGCGCCGCCCATCATGCCGCGAAGGACACGTCTGCGAGTCATTCCTGTGGACATTGTGGTCTCCTCTTAATGGCCGTTTGCGGGCGCCGAGACGCGGAAAAATTCCGTGCTCGTCGCAATACGCTTCATCAGATTGGGAACGCGGTAGGCATCGGCAGAAAATCCATCATTCAGCGACTTGACCCAGGCAGCTTCGCCCGCGGTCGTGGCGCGGCCGAGCGCGAAGGCCGAAAGCCGGCGCACGAGGCATTGCGTCACCGCCGCGTTCTCGCTCATGGCCTGACCGAGGCCCGCCGCGCCGGTGAACTGCGTCGCGTTCAGCGTGCCGCTGGTATCGAGCATCGCGCCATTTTCACGCAGGCGGTAACCGCCGGCTGAATCGAAATTCTCGAGCGCCAGACCGATGGGATCGGTGATCTTGTGACAGCCCGTGCACATCGCTTCTGTCGCATGTGCCGTGAGGCGCTCGCGGGCCGTTTTGAACAGCGGGTTGTTGGTGTCTTGGACCACCGTGAAGTTCACGTTGCCCGGCGGATCTGGCACCTTCTGGCACATGATCATTTCGCGCATGGCCTTGCCGCGGATCGTCGGCGACGTGCGGCCAGGGTGCGAGTGCAAGGACACGAAGCTGACGTGGGTCAAGATTCCCGAACGCGGATCGCCTTCGGGATACTCGTAGGCATGCCACGTCTCGGGGTAACCGTTTGGCTTGTTCTGCAACAGCGGCACGCCGTAGACCGACGCCAGCAGAGGCGTGAGGAAGGTCTTACGGGTCGTGAACAGATCGCGGTAGTCGCCCTTGTTGACCAAGAGCAGTTCGGTGATCGTTCGCAGCGTCTGTTCCTGGGAGTCTTGCGACACGTGCGTCGTGAACTTGGGATAGATCGTGCCATCCTTGGCCAGCGTATCGAACTCATCGAAGCCAAGCATGTCCGAGAAAAAGGCGCGCACGCCCTTCTCGATGCGTGGCGAGGCCATCAGCCGATCGATTTCAGAGGCGAGGCCCTTATCGGTATGCAAGGCCCCGCTTTGAGCGGCGGCCAGCAGCTGCGGATCGGGCCCGGTGTTCCAGAATAGGAAGCTCAGGCGCGAGGCCTTGGCATAAGCATCGAGACGGTACTGGCCCGGCTTGCTCGGATCGGCTTCGACCGTTTCCTGGCGATACAGGAACTGCGGCGAGACCAGCATCAGCGACAGGCTACTTTCGAGGCCCGCGTAGAAATCCTTGAGCGACGTCGCCGCCTGATTGGCAGCCTTCAGCTGGAGCGTCAGCTCGCGCTCATTGAGCGGACGGCGGTAGAGCAGCGCGCCTGCCTGAGAAATGAATTGCTTGGCGCACGTATCGTCCGGACCGGTAGCGACAGCGGGCTTGCAGGGGATCAGCACCTTGCGGTGCGTAGGATCGACCACCTGGGTGGCGATCGTGCGCGCCATGGCGTCGTATTGCTCGAAGCCCGACGTGGTCAGGCCGACGCGCCCTGCGCCGACGGCCAGGAGGCCCTCTTCGCGCGGCACCGGTTCAAAGCGCCCGCCGATCTTCATGCCTGGGCCGAAGATGTCGTGCACGATGGTTTCGTATTGCTCTTGGCTGAGGCGCCGAATCACAACGCCGTTGCCGGTAGGTGCCGCGGCTACTTCCGCTGCGGTGACGGACTCGGCCCCGGTCGACGTCAATGCGCCGCACAGGGCTACGGTCGCCGCCAAGGACACGGTGGACCGCAAACGCTTCTGGATGCTCATCATCGCCATTTCTCTCACTCCACCTGGTCTTTGATGCGCACGATAAACGCCGGCACGCCAACAATACGGAACGCCGTCGAGATCGCGGTATTCTGCCCGGTCTTCGGATCGGGATAGGCGTCGGCCATTTTCTTCAGCGCGTGATATGCGCCCGGAATGTCGGTGCCCAACATCGTCTCTGAATTCCAACCCGAGCTGCCGTAGATGAACAGCACGCGACGCCACGGGATGTAGCCGCCGATGATGCCTTCGATGGTGCCGTCTTCCGGGTTCAGCTTCATGCGCACGCGCGCCTGCGTCATGTCGAGATCCGTCAGCATGTAAGGATCGCCCGAGAGGTGAACCTCGTGCGGATCTCTGACTTCAATCATGCCGTTCTTGATCGAACCCTTCAGCGTGTTCTGCCAGCGCGGATCGGGATCGGCGCGGAACGTGGCGTCGGCCCGTACGTAGCCATTGGCATCGCGCGTGACGCGCTCGAGCGCCTTGTTGAGCGTCACCGTGACGTCGCTGCCTTCCTTGGTGAAGTCATCGGCCTCCACCGTGATCAGCCAGGCCGGCATGCTGTTGCGGTTCAACTCCCAGTGCAGCGACCACTCCGCGGGACGCTCGGTTTTCGTGCCGCGATGGTTGATGTTGCAGCCGAGCGCGCGCCAATATTGATTGTCGACGCCCTTCTCCGCGGTCTCGGGATCTTCATAGTTGTTAGGTGTCGTTTTGCCATCGAGATTGAAGCCGTAGGCGAACTTGCCTTTGACCTCGTGCAAGCCCGGGTCGGGCACGGTGTCAGGATAAGTGTAGGCGTTCATCGGCTTGCCATTGTGGCGTCCGCGATTGACGATGGCGTGCTCGACTTCGTCGGTCGCCGCGCCGCCGTTGACGCCGCCGACGATCTCTTCGATGTCCTTTTCGGACATGCCGATGCCGCGCAACTCGATGCGGAATAGGTCCTCGGGCAACGGGTTGATACCGTCCGGACAATCACCTTCGTAGGAGTGGGCCGCCTGCAGAAACCAGCTGACGACGAAGCTCTTGGTTTCAGCAGCCGCCGGCTGGGCACCCGCCACAAAAGCGGCGCCCGCCATTATTGCCGCCCATCGGCCCGAAACCTTCCGCGAAACCATGCATTCCTCCCGAGAGTGCAAATTCAACATAGCAAAATACCGAAACTCCAGCCACCCCCCAAACCCCCTTTGTGCCGTCCAGCGGAACCCGGCTCGCAGGGCCAGAGGCGCTACCGCCGGGGGTGGTTCGTGGCCTGACTTCGTCTTGGAATTACGTCTCGATCTAAAGACGAGACCTACTGCCGCATGCCACAGGTTATGTGGCTCCGTTTACACAATAAAGCACTTAATTCATACGCGAAGTTGAGGCGCTGGGTTCCCTGCCGGCCGGCGGCGTCACAGCGACGGCACCGATGCCAGTGTAACCGTCCCGCTCGCAGCGGCTCGCCGCACCGCGATGGTCGTGCCAATCGCGACGACGTTACCAACCCCGGCCACCACGGTGAACGGCCGCGCCGGCGCATAGCGATCGCGTCCTCGTGACTTGCAGGATTTCGCGGCGCAGGGCCACCATCCCCGGTCGCTCACCAACCGCTCCTGCCGCCTCCCAAACCGCTAGGACTTCGTTGTAGGTCCGGGCGGCGGCGGGATCCGCGTACCAGCACGAAAAAGCCTCGCGTTCGTCGGCCGTGCTCGTTGGCGAACGCAGACGCTCAAACCAGACCTCGGCGGCCATAGCGGTGTTTCGGTTCATCGACGGCTCAGTTGCTTTCGCGATGCGACAGGTCCACGTCTTTAGACGTGGAATGAGGGCTGTGCCCCCAGGCCGCTAGCGGGATCGCTTCACATTTTGTCGAATTTCCCACATCGCCCGGACAATGTGTTGTTCGACCATGCTGACCGATATGCCCAGGCGCTGGGCGACCGCGGCGCTCGACATCCCCTCGAACCGGCTCAGGAAAAACACCTCACGGCAGCGCGGCGGCAGCGCACAGGCGGCGGCCTCGACAGCCGCGAGTTCCTGGCGGCCCTGCAAAATCATCTCCTGGTTGGGTTCCTGGCCGGCGATTTCGACCTGATCTGAGCAGACCTGGGCTTCGGTTCGGCGGACGCGGTCCCGCCGGCGTTCATCGGCGAGGACGTTTTGCGCAACGCGGTACAGAAATGCCCGCGGGTGGGCTACCGTTTGGGCTTGCACCCGGTCGCCACGCTGGTCGACGTATCGCACGATGCGCAAATAGGCCTCCTGCGCGACGTCCGAGGCGCGGTCGGTATCTCCGCCTAACCGTTTGGACAGGAACTGAACGAGACGCCCGTGGTTCGAGACAAAAAGCTGCTCGACGGTCGCGAGCTGGCTGGCCACGACGTTCGCCTCTCGCGGCATAGCGAGGCTGATCAGGGCTTTGGCGGGCACATCCTCGAGTTTCATGCGGCTCAGATGTCGAACCTTCAAGCATCATAAAGGCTTAAGGTCCGTACAAAGTACCTGTAATCATTTGCGAAAACAACGCAGTCGCCGCCGCGAGACATGCGGGTTTGCTGCACTAGCGTCGTGCTTCAAAGAGCGCGCACGCGCGTTGGACCGCGCGGCGAAACACGCCCGCATGTTAAATCAGGATGATGGAAGGTCAGGGTGCTTTAGACGCCGTCGATAGCGTCGCGGCGATGCCGCATTGCACCTAGAACGGTGCACTAAACAATATTTTAGCAAGGCGTGGAGCGCGCCGGTAAAGGCGCGCTCCACCTCTACATTACATTCTGAACCGCACGCCCGCGCGGAACACACGTCCGAGCGTATCGTACAGGCTCGAGTTGGCGACCGGCGTCCAATAAGCCGAGCCGGTGCTGAGCGGCGCAACGACCACTGGATCGCTGTTGGCGATGTTCTGGATGTTCAAGAACGCCTCGGCATTGACGTCGTCGCCCATGCCGAATTTGTACGTGAACGAAGCATCCCAATAAATCGCACCCTCGATGTGGTTATCACCCACTGCGACGGTGCGATTGGCAATCGTCGACAGGGGACAGCCGCTGTCGCACTCGATCCACGCGTTGTTGTACGTGCCGGAGCTGACGCCACGCATGGTCAGGCTGGTGCGAATGACGTCGGTGTCCCAGCTGGCGCTGACCTGATAGCGCCAGTCCGGCGGCGAGCCGCCCGAGTTCTGACCGGCGGTATCGACCGGGGCATCGATGCCGTTATCGGTGAAGTTCCTCACGTAATGCGTGGCCGTTCCATGAATGGCCACATCGCCATCCCAACCATCGACGACGTCGCCGATATTGAAGCGGTAGCTGGACTCGAAGTCGTAACCGCGCGCGTGGTTGACCGCGAGGTTAAACGGCTTGCGGCTGACTTGCACGATGACGCCGGCGGCGTTGCGCGTGATGCGCGGGCACAGGTTGGTCGCACCTTGGAAGCAAAGGTCGATCGTCGACTGCGAACTCAAGACCTCGATCGCGCCTTTGATTTTGATGTCCCAGTAGTCGGCCGAGAAGCTGAACCCCGGCAGGAAGCCCGGCTGCAGGACAACGCCGATACCGGTGGTATCCGCCTTTTCGGGCTGCAGGCTGGTTTCGCCGGTGGTCAAGCCGATCGGGAAGACGTTGGTGTTGGTGAACGGATCGAGCGCAGCGCTCGAACCCGAAGTGCCGCCGGCGAACAGTTCCTGCAGGTTCGGGGCGCGAATGTCGCGCGAACGCGTCACACGCAGTTTGATGTCTGGGATCGGCGTGTAAGTCGTGCCCACCTTCCAGGTGGTCACGTAGCCGGCGAGACTGTAGTCCGTAGCGCGCGCGGCCAGCTGCAAGTCCCATGTATCGGCAAACGATGCATCCTTGGCCAGCGGAACGACCGCCTCAAGAGCGCCTTCCGTCACGCTATACTTTCCGAAGGTCGGGCGATAGTTGCCCGAGAGGTAGTCTCCAACCAGCGAACCCGCATCGGACGCGCCGTAAACCGATTCACGGCGATGTTCGGCGCTGAGCGCGATCGAGACCGGGCCGGCCCAGAGGTCGAACGGCTCGCCGGTGGCCGAGGCGCCGAAGACATCCTGCTTCAACGTCTGGCTGAGGTGCGAGTCGCCCAGCACGTAGTTGATAGCCGACGTACCGTTCACGCCGATACCCAGCACGTTGTAAGGCACGCAGCCGTTGGTCGGATTGGTCAGTGTCGAGCGGCAGACGATCTGGCCGGTGGTCGGATGACGCACGGCTTCAAGGGCCAGCGTCATGCGCGAGCGGCTGTAGATCCGCGGCGCCTCCAGCGAATTGCGGCTGATGCCTTTCTGGTAGTAGGCGTCCCAGCCCCAGCCGGTGCCGAAGGCATCGAAGTTGCCCGAAGCGCCGACGACGTAGCGCTTGATGATGCGATCGGTGGTGCCGAAATCCGGCGGCAAGTCGGCGTGGAACGAACCGACCGACATCGTCGTCGTCGGCGTCAGGAGCGCGGCCTGCTGCGGCGAAATCTGGCTGAGCAGGAATGCGTTGTCGCCGCGCAGTGTCAGGTTGCCGATGTTGAACTGCGACGAGGCCATGGTCTTGGTGAAGTTGTGCGACCAGGCCGCCTGGACGTAGGCGTTGATGTTGTCGGTGATGTCGTAAGCAGCGCGCGCGAAGGCGTTCTGGCGCGAGCCCGTGGGATCGAGCGAGTTGCCCAGGTTTCCCTTGATCTGGGTGGTCAACCAGTCGCCGCCGCTCATGTAGGCGCCGTCGTTGATCGGACCGTAGTTGAAATTGCGTACGGAACCGCCGGGTCCGAATGTCAAACCTTTGAGCGGGCCATTGGTAATCAAGCCGCCTGGCGCGGTGGTGCTGATGGATGCGCGGTCGATCAGGAAGTACTCGGGGCGACCCGCGAAGCTTGCGGCGCTATAACCGGGCGTGCGCAACACCATCCAGCCGGTTTCGTTCCAGGCGCGCTTGCCGACGCCGCCCGACCCATAAAGAATGCCGTCTTTCTCGTTCTGCTCGCCCGAGAGCAGGACGTGACCGCGGCCGTTGGCAAACGGGAAGCCGGCCGCCAGCGAGACTTTCCACTGCTTGTCGTCCCAGTAAGACGTCACGCCGCCGGAGATTTCGCCCTTAACGCCGGTGTATTCCTTGTCGAGGATGAAGTTGGCGACACCGCCGACCGCATCCGAACCGTACACGGCCGAGGCGCCGCCGGTGACCACTTCCACGCGCTGAACGAGCTGCTGTGGGAAGCTGTTAATGTCGACCGCGCCGGTAAGGAACGCACCCACCGAACGCTGGCCGTCGAGCAGCACCAGCGTACGGCCGGTACCCAGGCCGCGCAGGTTAAGGGCATTCACGCCCGAGGTGCCGGCGCTGACGTTGACGGCGGTTGACTGAGGAGTACTCGACCCGGCGAACACCGGCATAGTGTTGACGTAGTCGGCGATATTGGACGTCGAGGATGAATTCAGCGCGGAGACGTCGACGACGGCCAGCGGCGTCGGCGCTTCATAACCGTCGCGGACAATGCGCGAACCGGTGATAACGACCTCTTCGAGGTCTTCGGCCGCCGCCTGCGGCGCGCTGGCCTCCGCCGCCCACGCTGACTGAGCCATTAGGGCTCCGGCAACGAGCGTCAGAGCACAGGTCGAAACAGACAAAAACAGACGCGCCTTATGGCGCCGCAGGTAGTGCGTCATGGAAGCCCCCCGAGAAAAATACTGCCCTCCCCTCCGCGGACGTCCCAAAAAACGTCCAAGCGTCAGGCGTTAACATAGACGCAGGCGATCCGTGGCTCCCACGGGCAACCTTACATCTATGTGAAAAAGAATAGCGAACTTGCGCGCAAGACACACGCCCAATGTGAGCGCCGGATGAAGGGGCGGCCTGGACGCCCCCTCAGGGGGCAAGGCCAGGTACCGGATGGGGTGGTCGCCGATACCCCAGGATGACTTGCCCTGCCTCAGATCCGCCGCCCGCGACTTTCCAGCATGACGGCCCTGGGGTCGAGCCCGCGGGCAGGTTCGATGAGAAGTAGCAGCGGAGTGTGTTCAAAACACACTCCGCTTTTTGCCCTTACATCCGGAACCGCACGCCGGCGCGGAACACACGGCCGAACACGTCATACAATTGTTCGTTCGCGACCGGAGCCCAGTAGGCCGAACCTGTCGTCAGCGGAGCGACCGCAACGGGATCGGTATTGGCGATGTTCTGGATGTTCAAGAATGCTTCAGCATTGGTGTCGCCAACGCCGAATTTGTAGGTCATCGAAGCATCCCAGTACAGGGCGCCCGCGATGTGGTTGTTGTCGATGGTGCGATGCGCGACCGTCGACAACGGACAACCCGTGGTGCACTCGACGTAGGAGTTGGAGTAAGTGCCGGAACTTACGCCGCGCGCCGTCAAAGACGTACGGATGAAGTCGTTATCCCAGCTCATGTTGACGGTATAGCGCCAGCGGGGCGGTGCACCGCCGGAGTTTTCTCCCGCCGTATCGGTCGGCTCGTCGATACCGTTGTCGGTATAGTTCTTGAGATAATTCGTGGCTGTAGCGTGGATCCCAAGGTCGCCGTCCCAGCTTTCCATGATGTCCGACGCCGAGAAGCGATAGCTGGCTTCGAAATCAAGTCCGCGCGCCTGGTTCACCGCAAGGTTAAATGGCTTGCGGTTAACCTGCGTGATCACGCCGGCAGCATTTCGGATAATGCGCGGACAAAGTGCGGTGGCACCTTGAAAGCAAAGGTTGACGGTGGACTGCGAACTCAGCACCTCGATCGCGCCGGCGATGCTGATGTTCCAATAATCGGCCGAAAAGCTCAGGCCCGGCAGGAAGGAGGGCTGAACAACCACGCCGACGCCGGTCGTGTCGGCTTTCTCCGGCTTGAGGCTGGTTTCGCCGGTCGTAAGGCCGATAGGCGTTGGCGTAGTGTTGGTGAAGGGATCAAGCAACACGCCCGAACCCGACGTGCCACCTGCGAATAGCTCTTCCAGGTTGGGGGCGCGAATGTCGCGCGACCGCGTAACGCGCAGCTTGATGTCGGGTATCGGCGAGTAGGTGGTGCCGACTTTCCACGTCGTGACAAATCCAGCCAAGCTATAGTCGGTCAATCGCACCGCCGCTTGAAGGTCCCAGGTGTCGGCCCAGGCTTCTCCCTTGGCAATCGGCACAACGGTTTCCAGTGCTCCTTCCGTTACCGAGTACTTGCCGTTTGTCGGACGATAGTTGCCCGACAGATAGTCGCCCTGTTGCGAGAATTCATCGGAAATACCTTTCACCGACTCTCGGCGGTGCTCGGCGCTGAGCGCGACCGAGACCGGGCCCGACCAGTTGTCGAAAGGCTCTCCCGTTACTGATGCACCGAAGACGTTCTGCGAGAGACTCTGGCTCAAGTGTGAATCCCCGAGCAGGTATTCGAGCGCAGAGGCCCCGTTCACGCCGATCCCCAAAATGTTGTAGGGAACGCATCCGTTGGTGGGACTGGTGATTGTGGAGCGGCAAACGATTTGTCCGGTCGTGGGGTGACGGACCGCATCCAGCGCCAAGGTTAGTCTCGACCGCCGATAAATATTTGGCGCCGTCAAATCGTTCCGGCTGAGCCCCTTCTGGAAATATGCATCCCATCCCCAATTGGTTTCGAAGGCGTCAAAGTTGCCGGACGCTCCAAGCACATACCGATGAATGATGCGATCCGTCTCGCCGAAATCAGGCGGCAGATCGGCATGGAAGGAACCAACTTGCATCGTCGTCGTGGGCGTCAGCAATGCGGCCTGCTGCGCCGAAATCTGACTTAGCAGGAAGGCGTTGTCGCCGCGCAGAGTCAGGTTCCCGATGTTGAATTGTGGGCAGCAGATAACGAGGGTATGGTTGTGCGACCATCCAGCCTGGGCATAGACATTGACGCTGTCGGCAATGTCGTAGGCGACACGCAGGAACGCGTTCTGGCGTGATCCTTTGGCGTCCAGCGAGTTGCCCAAGTACTCGCGAATTTCGGTCGCTTTCCAGTCGCCTCCTTGCATGTACTGTCCGTCGTCGAGCGGACCATACACAAACTGGGTTGCTTTGCCGGCCGGGCCAAAGATGAGGCCCTTGAGCGGACCGGAACGGATGAGGCCACCAGGCGCAGTGGTGCTTAGAGAGACCTTATCTCTGACGAGAAATTCAGGCGCGCCGCCCGCCCCAAGGGTCGGGGAATAGCCGGGAGTGCGCATAACGGCCCAGCCAGTGCCGTTCCAAGCACGCTTCCCGATGCCGCCAGATCCGTAAAGTATCCCGTCTTTATCGACCTGTTCGCCCGACAGCAGGACGTGGCCGCGACCGCCCGCAAACGGGAAGCCGGCGGAAAGAGCCAGCTTGTACTGTTTATTATCGGAGTAGGACGTCATGCCGCCGGAGATTTCGCCCTTCACGCCGGTATAGGTCTTATCGAGGATGAAGTTGGCGACGCCGCCGATGGCGTCCGAGCCGTACACGGCCGAAGCACCGCCGGTGACGACTTCCACGCGCTGAACGAGTTGCTGCGGAAAGCTGTTGATGTCGACCGCGCCGGTCAGGAAGGCGCCGACCGAGCGCTGGCCGTCAAGCAGCACCAGCGTGCGGCCTGTGCCCAGACCGCGCAGGTTGAGGGCGTTCACGCCAGACGTACCTGCGCTGACGTTCACGGTCGTCGACGATGTTGTCGAACTTCCCGCGAACACCGGCATGGTGTTGACGAAGTCGGCGATATTTGACGTACCCGCAGCCTGCAGGGCCGCGACGTCGACGACGGCGAGCGGCGTCGGGGCTTCATAGCCGTC
>CAISTS010000077.1 GCA_903888485.1 uncultured bacterium
CTGTACGCGGCGCTCCGATACTAGGCCACTGAAGCGGCGGCGTTTTGCGGCTGCGGCGGAGTAAAATCCGGCCAGTGGATAGGCTGGCCCCTTTTGGGGGCGGCCGAGGATGTTCACCGTGGAAGTGTATGCCGCCGTTCGACGGTTTGTTTTCGTCGAGGGGAATAGCCGTCGTAAGGCGGCACGGGTTTTTGGGTTGAGCCGCGAGACGGTGTCGAAGATGTGCCGGTTCTCGCTGCCGCCGGGGTATGTGCGGCAACGGCCAGCGGAGAAGCCCAAGCTGGGCCCGTTGATCCCTGTGATCGATGCGATTCTCGAGTTAGACCGAACGGCACCGGTGAAGCAGCGGCACACGGCGAAGCGGATCTTTGAGCGGCTTCGCGACGAGCACGGGTTTGCCGGCGGCTATACGGTGGTTAAGGACTACGTTCGGCTCGAACGGGCGCGCGGGCATGAGACGTTCGTGCCGTTGGCCCATCCGCCCGGCCATGCACAGGTGGATTTTGGCGAGGCCGTGGGTGTGATCGGTGGTGTACGGCAGAAGATCCACTTCTTCTGCATGGATCTGCCGCAGTCGGATGCGTGCTTTGTGAAGGGCTATCCGGCGGAGACCACCGAGGCGTTCCTGGACGGCCACGTCTCGGCGTTTGCGTTCTTCGGCGGGGTGCCACTGTCGATCCTGTACGACAATCTCAAGATCGCGGTGGCGAAGATCTGCGGCGATGGCAAGCGGGAACGCACACGAGCGTTCACGGAACTGGTCAGCCATTACCTGTTCAAGGATCGTTTCGGGCGCCCCGGCAAAGGCAACGACAAGGGCAAGGTCGAAGGGCTGGTAAAGTACGCACGGGCGAACTTCATGACGCCGATCCCTGTTGCTGCAAGCTTCGAGGCGTTCAATGTCATGCTGAGCGAGCGGTGTCATACACGCCAGAAGGAACGTGCCGGGCGTCATACCGAGACGATCGGCGAGCGACTGGCGGCCGACTTGGCAACCATTCGTGAGCTACCAGCGACGCCGTTGGAACCGTGCGAGAAGCGGGCGGCGCGGGTGTCCTCCACCGCGCTGGTGCGCTACCGCGGTAATGACTACTCGGTGCCGACGGCCTATGGCTTCCAGGATGTCATGGTGAAGGGCTTTGTCGCGGAGGTCGTGATTCAATGTCGCGGGGAGGCCATTGCCCGGCACCCACGATCTTATGGCCAGGGCGTGTTCGTGTTCGACCCGCTGCATTATCTGGCGTTGATCGAGACCAAGCCCAACGCGCTCGATCAGGCCGCGCCGCTGCAAGGCTGGGATCTCCCCGAAGCATTCCAGCACCTTCGACATCTTCTGGAGGCCCGCATGGGTAATCGCGGCAAGCGCGAGTTCATCCAGGTTCTGCGGTTGATGGAGGCGGCCCCCAAGGAGATCGTGGCCAGTGCCGTGACGGACGCCATCCAACGCGGCGCCATCGGCTTCGATGCGGTGAAGCAGATGGTCTTGGCCCGCATCGAGAGACGGCCCGCCCGTCTTGATCTTGCGGCCTATCCCTATCTGCCGCAGACGAGCGTGAAGACGACCTCAGCGACCGATTACGCCGTTCTCATGGATGGGAGAGCGGCATGACTGCTGCGGATACAATGCCACCCGGCACAACGAGCGGAACGCCGCAGGTACTTCTCGTCCACCACCTCAAGCAGCTGAAGCTGCCGACGGTGCTGCGCGAGTACGACAAGGTGGCGCGTGAGTGTGCCCGCGATGGGGTTGATCACCCCCGTTATCTTTTGCGGCTTATTGAACTGGAACTCATCGACCGGGAGCGCCGGGTTGTCGAACGGCGGATCCGCCAGGCCCGGTTCCCGACACCCAAGAGCCTCGACACGTTTGACTTCACGACCATCCCAAGCCTGAACAAGATGCTCGTGCTCGAACTTGCACGCTGCGAATATATTCTACGGCGCGAGAACATCATTGCGCTCGGTAACTCCGGCACGGGCAAGACGCATGTCGCCCTCGCCTTGGGGCTGGCGGCCTGTCAGAAGGGATTCACCGTCGCGTTTATGACCGCGGCCTCTTTGGTCCACCAGTTGATGGAGGCTCGCGACGAGAAGCGGCTCCTCAAGCTCCAGCGCGAACTGCAGGCTGTGAAGCTTCTCATCATCGACGAACTTGGCTACGTGCCGCTCTCGTCGACAGGCGCAGAGTTGCTATTCGAGGTATTCAGCCAGCGGTACGAGCGGGGTTCGACGATCGTCACCTCGAACCTGCCGTTCGAGGAATGGACCTCGGTCTTCGGATCAGAGCGCCTGACCGGGGCGCTGCTCGACCGGCTCACACATCACGTCCACATCCTTTCGTTGAACGGCGATAGCTATCGCCTGGAACAATCCACCCGCCGCAGGCGCATCGCGGCCAGGGCGGCGCAAAACCAGGCCACCGCTGACAACATCGACCCTGAGACAGGCGAGATCACCAAGCCGTAAGCGTCCAGACGTCCGCGCCGCAGATATGACAAGGGGCCCGATCGGGCCCCTTGTCATATCTGCATCACATCTCGCATCTGGCCTGCTCTTACTCCGCCACGCTGGCCTGGAATCTCTCCGCCGTTGACACGATCGGCAATCGCGCCAAGGTCGATGAGGATTGAACTGCGGGAACGGGGCAAGGTGTCTTCAAGCGGCGCGCCGTCCATGCCGGTGCCGAAGGTGCGGACGTTTTGGAGTTTGAGCCGTCCCCGGGCGTCTACGTCGTATTCCAGGGCGACGTAGCCCTTGAATTCATCCGTCATCGCCGCGAACAGGACGTGTCCCGGGTTGCCGTTCTCGAATTCGTCGTAGAGCAAGTCTGTGACCGGCAGCAGTTGCTCGATAGTGCATCCGAGCAGCACTAGCTCTTGAAGGATCGCCGCGATCAACACCGTGGGCTCGTCCACGTATTCCCGCGCGATGCCGCTCCCCGTATCCAAATCAGTGATCGGGCGCAGCAGACCCTTGTCGGTCCAGTGTTTGACCTGGCGGAGCGCCTTGGGGAAACCGCCCCGGTCCTTCTTGAAGGCGATAGCGATCGCGATATCCTTCGCGGTCAGCACAAGCTTGCCGTGGTGGTAACGGATGTCCTGCGAGGCTTTGGGGCGCGGTTTCACGAAGGGAGCATAAAACACATCGCGTGTTTTTAGCAAGCATAAAACACGCGCTATGTTTTCTACATATACGTAGGACCTCCCGTCTCACAAATCATTTCTGGTAGTCCAACCGCAATCCTGATTTTATCTGGATCGACCCAATAGCCCCTTACCTCCAGCGGGCAGTCGTCCTTGCGGATGCCCGGGTGGAAGGGAAGTTTTTGGTACACTGCTGATGGGCGACCAGTACAAACCAAGCCCGCGCGACCGTATGAGATACGCCAAGATGCTGGCGATCATTCGTGACCGCCTTCCCAAGGACATCGACGATGCGCTGAGCGAAACCATCCCAGCGGCCTTGTGCGGTGCGCTGACGCAAAACGGCTTCTTTCGCTCCGGTGATGCGTGGGTTTCGGGCCCGCCACCCCCCGGCGCGTTAGCTGTGATGTGGAACGGCTCGCAGACCGAAATTGCGCGGGTCGATCCCAAGGACCTGGCCTTGCGCGACTTCCACCTTCTTGCGCAGAAGCTCGCCGCGCTCGCCGATCCAGACGCTTTGATATTGGATCTCGGCGCAGGGATATGCGCGCTCGGCTTCGCCCTTAGACGCGTGGGCTTTCAAGGCCGCATTCTTCATCTCGATATTGACCCCGTTGCGCTTCAGTGCGGTCTTGAGTTGGCGAATGCGGCGGGGTTGGCTGACGTTGAAAGGATGCTGGCGAATACCGGCGCCCTGCCGGTCTCTGAAATTCTGGCGGTTGCCGGCGGTCGGAAGATCGTCGTCGCGACCAAGGGCTCACTGCATCCATTCGTGTCCGACGAAGCCTTCGAAAATCTGTTCGGCGTCCTTCTGGAAGGCCTGGGTACCGTAGCGGGCGCACACCTCGAGCTGCTGGGCTACCACACGCCCGC
>CAISTS010000078.1 GCA_903888485.1 uncultured bacterium
GGCGGCGATCGTCGCGGCCCTCTGTCGATTTGTCTCGTGCCCGCCTAGATCAGCGGCCTTTGCGACATGCGCACTTGCAGCTTGCCGTACGGGTTGTCCACGTACTGCATGACCACGGCCTTCGGGATGTTCTCGACGCCATCGACCACCGTGTTGATGGGCTTCAGGCGCTTGATGAACACCAGCTTGGACATATAGTCCTCGGCTTCGATGCGGTCCTGGTAGTGCTCTTGCGCCTGCCAGGTATCGATCTTGATGTTCTTCTCAGCGCACATGTTGTAGGTAAGTTCGGTCATTCCCATGGAACGCTTCGGGCGCGTGCCCTGCGGCGTCGGCTTGGTGGCCATGGGTTTCGCTGCGCCGGGCTTGGGCAGTTCGCTCGAGTAGATCGCGCCGGCTGAGCCGTAGTTGAAGTATCGGCTGTCGGGATTCATGTACTTAGTGATGATTTCCGAAAAGCCCGGACCCGAGACGCCGTCCGAGAAGAAGTGGATGCCCTTCGGGAAGGCCTTCTGCAGTTGCTGCTCGAAGTCGGCGGCGCGGTAGTCGAGGGCCGGGATGCCGAGGTTATCGGTCACCCACTTGGCGCGGTCGGCGCCGCCGCCGAAACCGATCACATGGGCGCCCTTGTACGAGAGTATCTGCGCGACCATGGCGCCGACAGAGCCGGTGGTGCCGGCGACCGCACACCAGTCGCCCGGCATGATCGGGCCGCCTTCGCGGATGCCAAAGTAGGCGGTGGTGCCCGAGGTGCCGAAGATGTCCATCAGCACGTCGGAGGAATGCATCTTCAGCATGACCGGGCGGAACACATAGCCCCACGGGTTGTTGGTGCCGTTCAGCTGTTTCACCAGTTCGCTCGGCAGGTCGTAACCGGGCTGCGGGCCGTACTCGGCGCTTTGGACCTGATGGTCCTGCCAGCCGCCGAGGCAGGCGATGATGTCGCCTTCCTTATAGGTGCGGTCGCGGCTCTGCAGCACGCGGGCGAGGGTGTAATTGGTGTTGTCGGTCTCGCCCGGCTTTGTGATGCCGGTCGTGCTCATGCGGTCGCGCGTGGCCGAGTGGATGTTGAACAGGATGTTCTCGGTCAGGCACTCGCCTTCCTTGATCTGCGGCATCGCAGGCTCGGTGAGCTTGAAATTGGCTTCGGAGATCTTCTTGTCGACCACGGGAGTATTCACCACCCACTTCTTGTAAGTCTTCGGGGTCTGCGCCGCCCAGGCGACGCCGCCGAAGGGACGGAACGAGGCGACCAGGCCGCCCACGGCGCCCGCCTTGCTCGCAAATCCGAACAGTCCGCGGCGCGAAACGCCTGATTTCTCATTATCTGTGGCCATTGAATTTCCCCTCCCAAGAATGAATACCGCGGCAAGAATACGCCCGGTGCGCGGGCCGGCTCAAGGGACGTCGGTCCAGCCCGTGGACCGGCAGGCCGATAGTGGGAAAAACACGGTGTGGGAGGGATTTAGGGGGCCGTGCCTGATCCGCATCGACCGGGCCGGATGTCTCCATTATCCTCACCCGCGCTTTCGCCGCCCGCCGAAGGCTCTTATCAACCCCCCGCCCAAGTATTTGAAGCCGTTCCATGTCCGATGCCGTCAAACTGAACCTCGGGTGCGGCGACAAGATCCTCGACGGTTACATCAATATCGATGTCGCCCCCGCGCGGCGCGGCAACACGCCCGACATCATTTGCGACTTGCGGCGCTTGTCGGCGGCTTCGAACACGGTCGATGAAATCCTGGCCGTGCATGTCGTCGAGCACTTTTGGCGCTGGGAAGTCGTCGATGTCCTGAAGGAATGGACCAGGGCGCTGAAACCCGGCGGCAAAATGATCCTCGAGTGCCCGAACTTGCAGTCGGCCTGCGAGGAATTCTTGAAAAATCCCGACGCGGGGTCGCTGCCCGGCGCCGAGGGGCAACGAACGATGTGGGTGTTTTACGGCGATCCGGCGTGGAAGGACCCGCTCATGAACCACCGCTGGGGCTATACGCCGCTGTCGCTCGCCCGCGTCATGCACGAAGCTGGCCTCAAGGACCTGAAGCAAGAGCCGGCGCAGTTCAAGCTGCGCGAGCCGAGGGACATGCGCATTACGGGAATCAAGTAACCAAGATGAACGCGATTCATTGGGTGATTCCCGATCTCGTTTTCAAGGGGCGCGAGAAATCGGCGGAAGCGCTTCGGGACGTCACCGTCGCCAGCATGCGCATGCGCGCCTTTCCCGCCATCACGGCGATGGAGGAAAAAGGCTTTAACGTTACGTTGGGCGAGCGCGTCGCTGGACAGCCGTCGCACATATTTGTCGGAAAAATTGGCGGTCCCGACGTCGTCAGCCAGATCCCGATGTACTTGGACCAGTTGCGCCAGCACAAAGCGAACGGCGCAAAAGTCTATCTCGACTACACGGACAATCATATTGGAACGGTCAAGTTCGTCGCTCCGTTCTACGAGGAGGCCATCAAATTTACCGATGTGGCGATCGTGCCCTCGCTGCATATGGCTGGCCTTCTGAGAGCGTCCTACGGCGGAGAGATCGCGGTCATTGAAGACGCGCTCGATATCTCCGTCCAGCCCATCAAGGATCAACCTCAAAAGGCGCGCGCGCTGCTTTGGTTCGGGCATGAGACGAATATCCGCTACCTCATGAATTTCGTGCGCACGGGCTTCAAGGCCGGCGATTCCGCGAAGCTGGTCATTTTATCGAGCGCCAAGGGCCTTGAGATGTTCAAGGCCGCACCGCTGCAATCGAACGCGACCCTGGAAGTGCTGCTCTATCGATGGTCGCCGGCGCAGATGCTGGAGGCGGCCAAAGTGTGCGACGCCTGCATCATCCCGAGCGATACGGAGGACCGCTACAAATCCGGCGTGAGCGCGAATCGCTTGATCACGGCGCTTGCCTTGGGATTGCCCACCGCCGCCGACAATCTTGAGAGTTACAAGGAATTCTCGGAATTCTATATCGACATCAGAAGTGAAAAATTCCGGGCGATGATGAAGGACCCGCGCGCGTTCAATCCCGCCGTCCGCAAGGCGCAGCAGGAGATTGTGCCGCGCTTCTCGCTGGAGAACATCAAGAAGGCTTGGTCGAGCCTCGTGTGAGGCCTAGACCATCAGCTCGGACCACACCGGAGTGTGGTCCGAGGCCTTTTCCTTGCCGCGCGGCTCGCGGTCGATGCCGGCGTTCACCAGGGCATCGGCGGCAGCGGGTGAGGCCAGCAGGAAGTCGATCAGCATGCCGTTGTTCTTCGGCCATGAACCCGCGAAGTAGTCCCAGTATGAATACTGGTGCGGCAGCGTGTTGAAGGCGCGCAAGCAATCGGTGAGGCCGAGGTGCAGGAGCGCGCGGAATCGCGTGCGGCTCTCAGGCTGCATCAGGGCGTCGTCGCGCATGGCGCGGGCGTTGTAGACATCCTCATCCGTCGGGATGACGTTGTAGTCGCCGCCATACAGGCGCATCTCGCCGTCGGCCAAGCCGCGCTCCATGTGCTTGTAGAGCCGGTCCATCCAGGCGAGCTTGTAGGTGAATTTTTCCGTGCCGATGGGATTGCCGTTGGGCAGGTATATGGTCGCGACGCGCAGCTTGCCGAAGACCGTACCTTCCATGTAGCGCGCGTGCTCATCGGCGTCGCCGCCGGGTAGGCGGCGTTCGACGTCTTCAATGGGCGACTTCGAGAGGATGGCCACCCCGTTGTAGGACTTCTGCCCGTGGGTGGCGATGTTATAGCCGGCGTCCTCGATCTCGAGGCGCGGGAAGCCGTCGTCCATGCATTTGATTTCCTGCAGGAGCACGACGTCGGGCGCGAACTCTTTCAGCCAGGAAAGCACGTTGGGCAAGCGCGCCTTGACCGAGTTGACGTTCCAGGTGGCTACTTTCACTTTTCGTTGAGCGGCGGCGTTCACGGACGATTCCAGCGTGTGTTGGCGTTCGGCGGCATTATGCTGGCAACTCAAAGGCAAATGCCACTCGGAAAACCTGTGTTAAAGTTGCCGCCATGAATTTTGGCCGCGTGTTGCTCCTCCCTTTTGCGCTGATCGTGCTGATGGCCGCTGCTCCGGCGGGGGCCGCGCAGCCGTGTTCACCCTACAGCAGGCCGATCAAGATCGATTTCAAAGTGCTCTCGCCGACGCCGAGCTACAACAACCGCCTGACGATCCAGGGCATCCACAACATGTTTCGCTCGCTCGCGGACCAACCGCTGCTCGCGCGCGAACGTGCGCTCGGTCTGACCTATGCCGAGACCGCCTACGGCGCCGAGGCGCATTCCTCCGCCACAACAGTCAAGGGTGGCGGCTATTGCGTTTATCTCACCGGGCTCGATCTGGAATTCGGCTTCAAGCGCATGGAAGTCTATGTCGCCGCCGAGTTCGAGCCCGGCACCTGCGAGTACAAGAGCGTGCTTGACCACGAGAACCAGCATGTCGCCGTGCACCGGACCGTGCTGCGCGACTTCGCGCCGCGCTTCCGCGCCGAGGTCGAGAGGGTCTTGCGCGCGCAAGCGCCGGTGTATACCCGCGACGCTCAAGCCGGCATGGATCAGGCGCTGGCGGCGGTCGACAACGGCATGTCGGGGATGCTGGGTCAGTTCCAGAAGTTGGTCGCCGTGGGCAATGCACCCCTGGATTCGCCCACCAACTACGAAGCTATCGGAAGACTCTGCGAAAACTGGAACACCGCCGTGCCGCGCCAGTGAGGCGCGCGGGCCGCGTTAGACCGCGAACGACGTCCCGCAGCCGCAGGTGGCGGTGGCGTTGGGATTGCTGACGCGGAAGGACGCCGCCATCAGGTCGTCGACGTAATCGATCTGGCAGCCCTTGAGCAGGTCGAGCGAAGCTTCATCGATTACGAGTTTCGAGCCATGGAATTCATAGATCTGGTCGTCGCCTGTCGCATCGGCGTCGAGGCTGAAGTTATAGGAAAAACCCGAACAGCCCCCGCCGGTGACGGCCAGGCGCAGCATGAGGCTCGGGTCGCCTTCGTCCGCGGCGAGCACGCGCACCCGCTGGGCGGCGGCCTCGGTCATAACCAGGGGAGAGGGGGCAGTTGCCATGTTGTTCATGGCGTGAATTTAGGCCTTGCGGGGCCCAGGTTCAAGGTGGCGGCGGCCACAACCTGAACTATATCATGCGGCATTCGTCTTCCCCCATTTAAGGACCATCTCCATGACCCGTAGTGTCGCCGTGATCGTCGGCAGTCTCGCGAAGGATTCCATCAACCGTAAACTCGCCCACGGACTTGCCAAGCTCGCGCCGGCCTCGCTGAAGTTCGACTTCGTCGATATGGATATGCCGCTCTACAACCTCGACCTCGAGACCTCGACCCCGCCGCCGGCCTGGACGGCCTTGCGCGAAAAGGTGAAAGCGGCCGATGCGGTACTGTTCGTAACCCCCGAATACAATCGCTCCATGTCCGGGACCATGAAGAACGCCATCGATGTCGCCTCGCGTCCCTGGGGCAAGAACGTCCTCGACAAGAAGCCCGCCGCGGCCATCAGCGCGTCTGTGGGCGCCATGGGCGGCTTCGGCGCCAATCATCACCTGCGTCAGTCGGTCTCGGTGCTCAACGTCGCCATGATGCCGTCGCCGGAAGCCTTTATCCACGTGACGCCGACGTTCTTTGCCGCCGACGGTTCCGTCGCCGACGAAAAAGCCGCGCCGTACCTCAAGAAGATCATGGAAGCCTTCGCGGCCTGGATCGAACAACAGCTCAAATAAGATCAGGGGCGGATTGAAGCCGCCGGCATCTGCGACTTCGCCCAGTCGATGATGCCGCGGGAATCGCGCGCGCCGGCGCTTTGGGCGATGAGCTGACCTTGTGAGGTGAGCAGCAGCGTCGGCACGCTTTGAATACCGAAGCGGCGCGCAGTGGCCTGGGCTTCATCGAGATTGAGTTTGAGAAGGCGCGCGCGCGGCTCGAGGGTTTCCGCCGCGCGTTCGAACATGGGCTCCATCATGCGGCAGGGGCCGCACCACGGCGCCCAGACGTCGGTGATGACGGGGATCGTGTTGGACGAGATGTGGCGGGCGAATCCGTGTTCATCGACGGGCAGGGGCTTGCCGGAGAACAATGCCCCGCCGCAGGAGCCACACTTGGGGTCTTCAACCAACCGGTGCGTCGGCACGCGGTTGATCTTGCTGCAGGCTGGACAGACGATGTGCTCGCTTTCGCGCATGCCCGGGATATGGGAGCGTCAGTCCGCCAAGTCAATCTGATCTGGCAACCCGGAAGCCGATGAATTCGCCGCGGTCGGCGGGGTGGTTGGGGTCCCGGTGGGCCGCCCGGATCTTCACCGGCATGCTGGCCCAGGAGCCCCCGCGCATGATGCGCAATTGGCAGTCCGGTCGCTCATGGGCGCTGCCGTCGACGGGTGTGCCGGTGGGCGTCTCTTCCCAGCAATCGGCGACCCACTCCCAAAGGTTGCCGGACAGATCATGCAGCCCGAAGCGATTGGCGGGGAAGCTGCCCACCGGCGCGGCCAGCTCCCACTTGTCGCGGCCGGTGGCGAAACCGCCGCAGCACTTATCCGAGCCGTAGTTGGCATTGGCGTGATCGGCGGTATTGCCCCAGGAGTAGGCGGTGCCGGCGCCGGCGCGCGCGGCGTATTCCCATTCCGCTTCCGTCAGCAGGCGATACTTCTCGCCGGTCTTGACGCTGAGCCAGGCGACGTAGGACTGCGCTTCGAACCAACTCACGTCGGTAACCGGCATCGTCCCGCGGCCGCGGCCATCGTCCCTCGGGTAGTGACCATTACAGCCGCCGTCGGCCAGGCAGGCTTCCCATTGGGCGAAGGTGACTTCGGTTTTCGCGACAGCGATGGGATAGGCGATGGTGACTTTGCGCTGGGCCTCGTTGGCCGAGCGTCCGGCTTCGTCCGAGGGCGAGCCCATCATGAAACTCTGCTGCGGCAGGACCACCATCTCGGGACAATCGGCGCAGTCCTTGAACCCGGTGCCCGGCTTGTAGAGCGGTGAAGCCTCGGCGGTGACGGTCAGCACAGCGAGCGTGGAAACAATAAGGGTAAAGCGCATGACGTGGTCCTTCGGGAAGCCCTCAGCCTATCACGACATTGCTGGAATCAAGCGCCTTGTTTACTGTCGCCGGTATGACCGAAGAGATTGCAAAACTTGCCGGCAGCCTAGCCGCGCTCGCCACCGATCCGGCGGCGAGCCGCGGCCGGTTACACGCCGAAGAAGAGTCGCCGACACGTACAGTCTATCAGCGCGATCGCGACCGCATCATCCATTGCGGCGCGTTCCGCCGGTTGAAATACAAGACGCAGGTGTTCGTCTACGGCGAAGGCGAGAATTACCGCACTCGCCTGACACACAGTCTGGAAGTCGCGCAGATCGCGCGCTCCATTGCACGCTTCCAGGGTCTAAACGAGGACATCGCCGAAGCGCTCGCGCTCGCTCATGATCTTGGCCACACCTGCTTCGGCCACGCCGGCGAAGACGTGCTGCAGGAATGCATGGCGCCCTACAACGGCTTCGACCACAACGCGCAGTCACTTCGCATCGTCACCAAGCTCGAGCACCGCTACGCGGCGTTCGATGGACTGAATCTTACATGGGAGACGCTCGAAGGACTGGTCAAGCACAACGGTCCTATCGTTGGCAAATCCATCCCGCTCGCGATCACCGAGTACAACGCCGTGCAGGATCTGCAGCTCGGCACGTGGCCCGGACCGGAAGCGCAAGCGGCGGCGATCTCAGACGACATCGCCTACAACGCCCATGATTTTGACGACGGTTTGAAGGCGGGACTGTTCCCGCTTGAGGCCGTGCAGGAGCTGCCGCTGGTAGGTCCGATCTTCAAGGGCGTGCAGACGCGCTATCCCGGGATCGAGAAGGGGCGGCTAATTCATGAGTCCCTGCGTGCGCTGATCGCCGCCATGGTCAACGATGTCATCGCCGAAGCTCACCGGCGTTGTGTGCAGCTGAAGCCGAAGACCACCGAAGACGTGCGCAAGCTTGGGCGTGCGCTCATTGGTTTCTCCGCGGACATGGCCAAGGACGAAAAAGCGCTGAAAGAATTTCTGTTCGCCAACATGTACCGCCACACCCGCGTCAACCGCATGACCAGCAAAGCCAAGCGCGTTGTGCGCGATCTCTTTGATCTCCTTCTGGCCGAGCCGCACCTCTTGCCCGAGGAGTGGCACATGGGCATCGATGGACCGAAGACCTCAAAGACCGCGCGCCGGGTCGCCGACTACATCGCCGGCATGACCGACAAGTTCGCCCTCGACGAACACGCCCGGCTGTTCGATCCGACGGTGAAGCCTTAGAGGTCCGCCGTACACGCGCGGCACTTGGTTGCCGCGATGGGGATCGTGGACAGGCATTTGGGGCAGGACTTCTCGGACGGCTGCGGCGGTGGGTCGTTGCGCCCCAGCGCCGTGCGCAGGCGGTTGATCTGGCGCACCATGATGAAGATCGCGAACGCAATGAGCGTGAATTCGATCACGGTGTTGATGAAGGCGCCGTAAGCGAGCACCGGCACGCCTGCGGTCTTGGCTTCGGCGATACTGGCGACGGGCTGACCCGACAGGTTGATGAACATGTCGGAGAAGTCGACCCGGCCGAGGAGAAAGCCCAAGGGCGGCATGAGGACGTCGTTGACCAGCGAGTTGGTGATCTTGCCAAAAGACGCGCCAATGATGACGCCGACGGCGAGGTCGATGACGTTGCCCTTAAGGGCGAATTCGCGGAATTCTTTGAGCATGGCGGCCTCTTCGGTTGCGCTGGAAACGCGATAGTAACGCGCATAGCCGCGCTTTTGCACCGAGATGCTTGAAGAAAACCCGCTTTGCCCCTAATAACCCGCCCATGAACATCTTTGCCGACTTCAAATCCCGTATTGACGGCGTGGTCAACGCGCTGGCCGCCGAAGGCGCTTTGCCGGCGGGGCTCGATCTGACGCGCGTCGCGGCTGAACCGCCGCGCGAAGCGGGCCACGGCGATATCACCACCAACGCCGCCATGGTGCTGGCCAAGCCCGCGGGCAAAAACCCCAAGGAGCTGGCGGCGGTGATCGCCGAACGGTTGAAGGCGCTGCCGGATGTGACGGGCGCCGAAGTGGCGGGACCCGGCTTCATCAACCTGAAGATTAACGACGAGATCTGGCGCGGCGCCTTACGCGACGTGCTGGCCATCGGCCCGGCCTATGGCGACGGCAAAATCGGCGGGGGCGAGATCGTCAACGTCGAGTACGTTTCGGCCAACCCGACCGGTCCCATGCACGTGGGTCATGCCCGCGGTGCTGTCGTGGGCGATGCCCTGGCGCGCCTTTTGGCAAAGGCCGGCTTTGCGGTCACCAAGGAATATTACATCAACGATGCCGGCGGGCAGGTGGACCACGTCGCCCGTGCCCTGCATGCGCGCTATCTCCAGGTGCTTGGCAAGCTCAGCGAAGAAGACGTGCAAGGCAAGCTTGCGCGCAAGGAGATCATGTACGGCGGTGCCTACCTGATGCCCGTCGCCGAGAAGCTGGCGGGGCGCGATGGCGACAAATGGGCCAAGGTCGAAGACGAGAAAACCTGGATCCCGCCGCTGCGCGACTTCACGGTCGCCTACATGATGGAAGCGGTGAAAGAAGACTTGGCAGCGCTTGGCGTGCAGCACGACATCTTCAGCTCCGAGAAAGCGCTGGTCGATGCCGGTAAAGTTGATGCCGCGCTCCAGTACCTCGCCGACCAGGGCCTGACCTATACCGGTGTGCTCGAGCCGCCCAAGGGCAAGACCCCCGACGACTGGGAACCGCGTCCGCAGCTTCTGTTCAAGGCCACGCAGTTCGGCGATGAAGTCGACCGGCCCGTGAAGAAGTCCGACGGCAGCTGGACCTATTTCGCCGGCGACATCGCCTATCACAAGGACAAGGTCGATCGCGGCTTTTACAACCTCATCAATGTCTGGGGCGCTGACCACGGCGGCTACGTCAAACGCGTCCAGGCGGCGCTGAAGGCGCTCACGGTTGGGAAGGGCAAGCTCGACGTGCAGCTGGCCCAGATGGTGCGCGTGCTCAACAACGGTGAGCCGGTGAAGATGTCCAAGCGTGCGGGCACCTTCGTTACATTGCGCGACCTCATCGACGAAGTCGGCAAGGACGTCGTGCGCTTCATCATGCTGACGCGCAAGAACGACGCGCCGCTTGATTTCGACTACGCCAAGGTCATGGAGAAATCGCGCGAGAACCCGGTGTTCTATGTGCAATATGCCCACGCGCGCGGGCGCAGCGTTTTCCGTCACGCCGCCGAGATGTTCCCGGGCGCCGACCTCACCGACAAAGGCCTTGGCAAGGCGGATCTCAGTCTCTTGAAAGACTCCGACGAGGTCGGCGTCCTGCGCATGATCGCCAACTGGCCGCGCACGATCGAGAGCGCTGCGGTCGCGCACGAGCCGCACCGGATCGCGTTTTACATGTACGACCTCGCGTCGGCGTTCCACGGGCTCTGGAACAAAGGTAACGACGCCGCCGAGTTGCGCTTCCTGCAAGCGGCAGATCAAAACGTGTCGCTGGCGCGGCTTGCGCTTGTCCGCGGCGTGGGGCTGGTGATAGCGTCTGGCTTGGCCGTGTTCGGGGTCGAGCCGGTAGAGGAAATGCGCTGATGCCCATAGATCGCGACGGCGATGGCCCACAGCTTCGCCGTCCGGACTCGAAAGTATCACTGACGCCAGGGGATGGCCGCAGCACCGATCTGCGCGCGACACCCTTCACTGACGATGTCTTCAATGACGACTATTACGGCCGCCGTCCCCACCGCTCGGGCGAGGGGCGCCCCGAAGGCGGGCGTTCCTACAGCGTGATCGTCGGCGTGGTGCTGGGGCTGGCCGTGGCTGGCGGCGGCGCCTGGTATTTGCTCAAAGGCTCGGGCGTGACCTTCACGCCGGGCGCGGTGGGTTTCATCAAAGCCGACCCGACACCCTACAAAGTACGCCCCGACAATCCCGGCGGCATGCAGGTCGAGAACCAGGACAAGCTGGTCTACGACCGCGTCGCTAAGGGCCAGACACCGAACCGCGTCGAGAACCTGTTGCCGCCGGCCGAAGAGCCCAAGGCGCCGCCCATGAAACCGGCTGTGCCCGCCGCTGTACCCGCGCCGCCGCCGGTTGAAGCCGCCAAACCGACAGAACCCGCGCCGGCGCCGGAAGTCGCCAAAGTGGAGCCGCCGAAGCCGGAACCCGCGCCTGAAGCGGCTAAACCTGAAGCATCACCACCACCACCGGCCAAAACCGAGGCCAAGCCCGCCGCGCCGGCTGCCGATCCACTGGCCGCCGCCGTTGCCGCCGCCACCGGCGGACGCACTTCGGCCACCGGACCCATCGAGGTAAAGCCCGAAGCCAAGCCGGAGGCACCGGCGGCTGAACCGACTCCCGCTCCCGCAGCGCCTGCGGCTGCCGCGCCGGAACCCCAAGTCGCCGCCGCCACTGCCGGGGCCTACCAGATCCAACTTGCGTCGGTGCTGTCCGAAGATGCGGCCATGGCGGAGTGGAAGCGGCTGTCGGGCAAGAACAAGGACATCCTAGGCGCCTATAAGCCCGCGGTGACCAAGGCTGACCTGGGCGATCGCGGGGTCTTCTATCGCCTGCGGGCAGGGCCCTTGGCCGACAAGGCCGCCGCCGACGCCCTGTGCGCCTCGCTGGCGGCCGTGAACGTCGGCTGCATCGTCGTCCGCCCCTGATCACATGACCGCACCCCCGATGGCGGCCATCTTCGGGATGGCCGGGACCACCCTGAGCGCCGCCGAGCGCGCGTTCTTCAAACGCGTCCGGCCCCTGGGTTATATCCTCTTCGCGCGCAACATTGAGACACCAACGCAAGTGCTTGCGTTGGTGCAAGATTTACGAATCCTCGATTCGACGTTCGACGTCCTTGTCCTGATCGACCAGGAGGGCGGCCGCGTGCAGCGGCTGAAACCGCCGTACTGGCGCCTGGCGCCCGCCATGGCCGAATTCGGCGAGCTTTACGCACATAACTCCGGGAAAGCCGCTGACGTGCTGCGCCTCAACAACCACATGATCGGCGCGGAGCTGGCGACCCTGGGCATCGACGTCGACTGCGCCCCCTGCATGGATGTCCCCGTGCCTGGCGCCCACGACGTCATCGGCGACCGGGCGTTTGCCCGCGATCCTGCGGTGGTCGCGGCGTTGTCGCCGCCCGCCTGCGAGGGGTTGCTGGATGCCGGCGTGCTGCCGGTGATCAAGCACATTCCCGGCCACGGACGCGCCGCCGCCGACAGCCACAAAGAGCTGCCGGTGGTTGCGGATGATCTCGCAACCCTGCGCGCCAACGATTTCGCGCCTTTCAAGGCGCTGTGCGCCACACCTTTGCAGGATGCTTGCCTCGCTATGACGGCCCATGTGGTCTACCGCGCCTTTGATCCGGACCGCCCCGCAACGACGTCGAAACGGGTGATCGCCGACGTGATCCGCGGCGAAATCGGCTTCAAAGGATTGCTCATGAGCGACGACGTCGGCATGAAAGCCTTAAGCGGGCCCTTCGACGCCCGCGCGGCGGCTTCCCTGGAGGCCGGCTGTGACGCGGTACTCCACTGTGAAGGCGTCATGGAGGAGATGGAAGCTGTCGCCCAAGGGACCGGTCCCTTAGGGGCGAATGGGATGCGGGCGATTGCCGCTGCCTCAGCCTGGCGCGGTAAACCGCGTAGGCCCCTGCTGAATGCCGCCGCCGCGTCCGCGCAGGTGCTGGGCGGACTCCGTCATGGATAACGAGTTATCCACAGTCGCCCAGGTCATCGCCATGGCGGTGCCCGCGATCCTGGCCATCACGCTGCACGAAGCCTCGCACGGCTTCATCGCGCTAATGTTTGGCGATCCTACGGCTAAGGAGCAGGGGCGGCTCTCGCTTAACCCCATTCGCCATGTGGATCCCGTGGGCACGATTTTACTGCCTTTGGTGCTTAAACTTTCGGGCGCACCGATCTTCGGTTGGGCGAAACCCGTGCCGGTGGATTTCTCACGCCTGCGCAATCCGCGCCGCGACATGGTGTGGGTCGCGCTCGCCGGACCGGGCATGAACATCCTGCTGGCATTTATCTCGGCCATACTTTTCCACAGCCTTGAACTCCTCCCCGCCGGCGCCGTGCCTTTTGTCACGGAAATGCTGCGAAACAGCCTTCTGATCAACGTCCTGCTGGCGGTTTTCAACATGATTCCGTTGCCGCCGCTCGACGGCGGACGTGTGGCGGTTGGATTGCTCCCGTTGCCGCTCGCACGCAGCTTGGCGCGCACGGAAAAATACGGCATGTTCGTCCTGCTTGGCGTGCTGATCGCGCTGCCTTGGCTGGGCTCGAAGGTCGGCGTCAATCTCGATATCTTCGCCCAAACAATTCTTCCACTCGTCGATGCCGTGGTGCAGTTCATCGCGGCGTTGGTGGGGCTTACGGGATAACAACTTTTGATGTCGCAACTGCCCGATCCCGAGCTTCCCGAGTTCGAGGAAGACGACCGTCCCCTGTCCGAGCGCTTGGCTGACCCCAACTCGACGCTGGTCCTGAATCTCGGTGCCTTCGAAGGCCCCATCGACGTGCTGCTCGTGCTCGCGCGCGACCAGAAGGTCGATCTGATGCACATCTCGATCCTGGCGCTGGCCGACCAGTACCTGAAGTTCATCGAGACCGCGCGTTCCGCACACCTGGAACTAGCCGCCGACTATCTGGTCATGGCTGCCTGGCTCGCGTTCCTGAAGTCCAAACTTTTACTGCCCCGCGAAGAGTCCGACGACCAACCTTCGGCCGAAGAGATGGCCGAGGCGCTGAAGTTCCAGATGATGCGCCTGGAAGCGATGCAGGAGGCGGGCCGCAAGGTGTTCGAGCTGCCGCGCCGGGGTATCAACTTCTTCGGCCGCGGCGCGCCGGAAGGCCTGCCGGTCACGCTGCGCGCGGTCTACGACGTGTCTCTGTATGACTTGCTGCGCGCCTATGGCCGCCAGCACAACGAGAAGAACGTCACCGCGCTCGAGATCGAGCCCTTCGACCTGTTCTCCATCGACGATGCCATCGCGCGCCTGCGCGAGATCCTGCCGGGCGTGCCCGATTGGACCGAATTGTCGGCCTTCCTGCCGCAAGGCATCAAACAGCCCCTGATGCGCCGCTCGGCCGTGAGTACGACGCTCATCGCCGTCCTCGAGATGGTGCGTCAGGGTAAAGCCGATATCCGCCAGGACGGCGGCGCCTACTCGCCGATCTACCTGAAACCCGCCAATCGACCTTCAGCGAATGATTAATGCCCATGACTGAAACATTGAACGACCCATCAGAACGCGCTGAACCCGCGACGCCCCAGACGCTCCCGGAGATGCCGGCGGAGGTGGCCGAACAGGTCGCCGAGCAGGACGCCGAGCGCTCCCGGCGTATGTCCGAGGATTTGCGCGTGCTGGAAGCGCTGTTGTTCGCGGTCTCCGAGCCGGTGACCGAGCGCATGATCCTGGAACGCCTTGGCCCCGGCGCCGACGTTCCGGCGCTGCTCGAGCAACTGCGCGCCGTGTATCAGGGCAGGGGCGTTGAATTGCTCCAGGCCAACGGCCGTTGGTCGTTCCGCACCGCGCCCGACGTCACCGAGCGCCTGCGCCTCGAAAAGCTCGTGCCGCGCAAACTGTCGCGCGCCGCCATCGAGACACTGGCGATTATCGCCTACCACCAGCCGGTCACCCGCGCCGAGATCGAAGAGATCCGCGGCGTGGTCGTCTCGGGCGGCACCGTCGACATCTTGCTCGAAGAAGGCTGGATCAAGCCGCGTGGCCGTAAGCAAGTGCCGGGCCGCCCCGTGATGTGGGGTACGTCAAATGCCTTCCTCGATCACTTCGGCCTCGAATCCATTCAAGACCTGCCGGGCATCGATGAGCTGAAGGCCGCCGGTCTTCTCGACAGCAAGCGCGGCGTGTCGGCCTATGCCACCCGTGGCAGCGAAACCCTGCTGTTCGACACCGAAGAGTCCGATGAAGCGCTCGAGCCGTTGCTGGACGGCGAGAAGGATGGAGGCGCGGATGGGGACGCCGGCGACGAAGCTGACGCCGAAAATAAGTCCGAATAACCCACTGGTGAGAGGCACTTGGACGACCTAAATAGGTTGTCAGGTCGTCCTTAAACATTGCAGCGGGGGGTGGTTTTTGCAATGATGGCGCTTCAACTCCCGCTGCTAAACCATTGGAGTAATTGAGCCATGGGTTCCTTTAGCCTGATGCACTGGGTCATCGTCCTCGCGGTGGTCGTCCTGCTTTTCGGCAGCGGCAAGATCTCCGGCCTGATGGGCGACGTCGCCAAAGGCATTAAGTCTTTCAAGAAAAATATGAAGGATGACGACACCGACACTAAGGTCGGGAGCGCCTAAGCATGGGCTTTGGCAGCATCTGGCATTGGGTCATCGTCCTGGTCATCGTGTTGCTGCTGTTCGGCAGCGGCAAGATTTCGAACATCATGGGCGACGTGGCCAAGGGCATTAAGTCCTTCAAGAAGGGCATGAAGGACGAAGAGGACACGGCGGAGAGCACCACCGCGTCCAAGACCATCGAAGGCCAGGCGACGAGCAAGGAAAAAGATCCGGTCGCGTAAGCCGCGTCCGCTCCGGCGTTCGCGCAGGCTTCGTTAGAGCGCCCGCGGACCCTTCGACCGGCAAAAATTGAACGGACGTATCTGATGTTCGATCTCGCATGGTCGGAATTAGCGGTGATCGGGTTGGTGGCGGTCCTGGTGCTTGGCCCCAAGGAACTGCCCGGCGCCATGCGCACCGTCGCGAAAATGCTGCGCAAGATGCGCAGCCTGACCTCCGAGCTCCAGGGCCACATGAACGAGATCGTGCGCGAAGCCGAACTCGATGAAGTGCGCCAGTCGATCCAGAAACTCTCCACCACCAATCTGAAGGCCGAGGTCGCCAAGTTCGCCGATCCAACCGGTGAGCTTACCAGCGCGCTGAATCAGCCGATGCTGGAAGGCACGCCGACGTCGCCGACTACGCCGGAACTTCTGCCCGAGATGCAAGCGCAGCCCGATGGCACTCCCGCTGAAGCAGCCGTGGCTGAGCCCGCGAAGCTGCCCGCGTCCGGAGCATCGCCCACATGAACGCGTCCTTGCCCGTCAAAAAAGCGCCGACCGACGATCCCGACAACCATACGATGCCGCTGCTCGACCATCTGGCCGAGCTGCGCCGGCGGCTGTTGCTGGCGGTAGTGGCGATGCTGGTGGCGTTCTTCGCCTGCATGTACGTCTCCGAGCACATCTACGGCTTCCTGGTGAAGCCCTTGGCCGACGCCATGGCATCGGTGGGCGGAACCAACCGCATGATCTACACGCAGCTCACCGAAGCCTTCATGACCGAGGTCAAGGTCGCCCTATTCGCGGCTTTTGTGGTCACGTTCCCGATCTTCGCGACGCAGATGTGGAAGTTCGTGGCGCCCGGCCTTTACAAGCACGAAAAGTCCGCCATCCTGCCGTTCCTGATCGCGAGCCCGGTTTTGTTCATTGCGGGCGCCGCGCTGGTCTATTACGTCGTCATGCCGCTCGCCTGGAAGTTCCTGCTGGGGTTCCAGACCACCGCCGACCAGAGCACGCTGGCGATCCAGCTTGAGCCGCGCGTGGGCGAGTACCTGTCGACGGTCATAACCATGATCCTGGCATTCGGCATCGCGTTTCAGTTGCCGGTGCTGCTGGTTCTGTTGGCGCGGGTCGGCATCATTAGCGCCGAGACGCTCTCCAGCAAGCGCCGCTATGCCATCGTCATTGTCTTCATCTTCGCCGCAGTCGTGACACCGCCCGACGTCATCAGCCAACTTGCACTCGCGGTGCCGATGTTGCTCCTCTACGAGCTCTCGATCATCGGAGCAAGGCTCGTGGGCAAGAAGGTCACGGAGGCCGCCGAAAACGACGGCAGCACCCCCGACGACGACACCGACTTCAACGCGGCCTAGGGCTTAGAACGTCGCGGGGATCGGGCGGATATTATGCGGCATGCACTCCCTTCGGCTTACCGGCCTCACGGTGTCTCGCACGACATCGTCATCCCCGATATAGCATCGACTTCCGAAGCGCTGTGGGTCCCGCAAGCCGAGGGCGTCGCCTTTCTGCCGCTGTGCCTTTCGCCCACGCAGGGCTATTACGTCAACCTGCTCCGGGTCAGGAAGAGCGGTGTACTGTCCTGCCATCGGCATTCAGGGACCGTGCATGCGCACGTCCTCAAGGGCCGCTGGTACTACAAGGAACACGATTGGGAAGCGGCCCAAGGCTCATACATCATGGAGCCACCCGGCGAGACCCATACCCTCATCGTCCCGCCCGACGTTGATGAAATGGTGACGTGGTTCCACGTCACGGGCGGGTATACCTATCTGGACGAGAAGGGCCAGATCACTGGCATTGAAGACGTCTTCACGAAGCTGGAACGTGCCCGTCAGCATTATGCCGATTCCCAAGGCGCCCGCGCGCACCTGGAGCGGATCATCCGTTGACCCACTTGAGTTTGGGGCATGGCCGTGCCCTCTACTCTGGACGGAACAGACGCGCGACTTTATAAGCCTGGGCAACACAACTAGGCCTTAAACCCATGCTCGATCTCAAATGGATCCGGGAAAACCCCCAGGCGCTCGATGCGGCGCTGGCGCGGCGCGGCGCGGCGCCCGCCGCCGAGGCTGTGCTCGATCTCGACAAGCGGCACCGCGGCGTCACCACCGAGCTGCAGGCGCTGCAAGGCTGGCGCAACGATGTCTCCAAGCAGATCGGTCAGGTCAAAGGCAAGGGTGGCGACGCCCAGCCGCTGATGGACGAAGTGGCCGCCATCAAGACCAATATGACCGAGCTCGAAGAGGAGGAGAAACGTCTCGGCGAGCAGGTGCGGGGGCTGTTGCTGACCATCCCAAATATCCTGCATGCGAGCGTGCCCGAAGGGCGCGACGAAACCGCCAACGTCGAAGTGCGCAAATGGGGCACGCCGCGCGCGTTCAACTTCGCGCCCAAGGAGCACGGCGACATTGGCGCGGCCCTGGGCCTGATGGATTTCGACCAAGCGGCAGTGATGTCGGGCGCGCGCTTCGTTGTGCTGAAAGGCGCGCTCGCGCGTCTCGAACGCGCTTTGGCGCAGTTCATGCTCGACACCCACACGGGCGAGAACGGCTATACCGAAGTCAATCCGCCGCTCCTCGTGCGCGACACCGCGTTGTTGGGCACCGGTCAGCTGCCGAAGTTCGGTGACGATCTGTTCCAGACGACAGCGGGGCACTATCTGATCCCGACGTCGGAAGTCTCGCTCACCAATTTGGCCGCCGAACGCATCCTCGACGGCGCACAGTTGCCGCTGCGTATGACCGCCTTCACGCCCTGTTTCCGTTCCGAAGCCGGCGCGGCGGGCAAGGACACCAAGGGCATGATCCGCAACCATCAGTTCGAGAAGGTCGAGCTGGTGAGCATCACCACGCCCGAGGAGTCAGAGGCCGAACTCGAGCGCATGACCAAATGCGCCGAAGGCATCTTGCAGAAACTTGAACTGCCGCACCGTGTTTTGGCGCTGTGCGCCGGCGACGTAGGCTTTGGTTCAAACCGCACATACGATCTCGAAGTGTGGCTGCCGGGGCAAAACACCTTCCGCGAAATCTCCTCCTGCTCGAACACCGGCGAGTTTCAAGCGCGGCGCATGAACGCGCGCTTCCGCCCGGCCGGCGAGACCAAGGGCACGCGCTTCGTGCACACCCTGAACGGCTCGGGCTTGGCCGTGGGCCGCACGCTGGTCGCCGTTCTCGAGAACTACCAGGAGCAGGACGGCACGGTGCGCATTCCGGCGGTGCTGAAGCCCTACATGGGCGGCATTGAAGTGCTGACGCCCGCGGCGAAGATCCTCTAGCCCCGTGTTCGCAGCGCTCAAAGACTTTTCCAACATCCGTATCCTGCTGTCGAACGACGACGGTGTGCATGCGCATGGCCTCACGGTTCTGGAAAAGATCGCGCGCACGCTATCCGACGATGTTTGGGTGGTCGCGCCGTCACGGGAACGCAGCGGGGCCGGGCACTCGCTGACCATCCACGATCCCTTGCGGCCCATCGAGCGCGGGCCGAAACGCTACTCGGTCAGTGGCACGCCCACCGATGCGGTGATGGTGGCCATCAACTACATCATGAAGGACAACCCGCCCGACCTCGTGCTTTCGGGCGTCAATCACGGCGGCAACCTGGGCGAAGACGTCCACTATTCGGGCACGGTGGCCGCGGCCATGGAAGGCGTGCTGCTGGGCGTGCGTTCCATTGCGCTGTCGCAGGTTTGGGCCGACGAGGGTAAGATTTCGTGGGACACGGCGCTGCGCTATGGGCCCGAGGTGATCCGGCGCGTCTGCGCCGTAGGCTGGGGCAAGAACGTGCTGATGAACGTCAACTTCCCCGACCTTTTGCCGGATGCAGTAAAGGGCGTGCGCCTGGCGACCCAAGGCAAGCACAAGCTGGGCGATGACTATCTTCTGCGCCACGATCCGCGCGGCCGGCCGTATCTATGGATCGGCGCCAAACGCGCCTCCGACGGCTCCGTGCCCGGAACCGACTTGCGCGCCGTTTACGATGGTTTCGTCGCGGTGACGCCGCTCAGCGTCGATCTTACGCATGCGCCGACCCTGGCGGCGTTGGCTGAAGTTTTTCCGAGTTAGGGATTAAGCCCGGCTCGACTCGATGACTGAGCGGGTGAGGCGCAAGGTCGCGAGGGTCATGCGCCGCGTTTCTGCGACAATTTTCTGGGATAGATCGCGCTCGACCTGGGCTGCGGCGACCGCGTCGCGGCGGCGGCGCTCGCCCATGGGCAGAGGTGTTTCGTCAGAAAGGTTCGCCGGGTAACGGTCGGCCATGGCCGGGCTCGCGCAGGGTGCCGTCTTACGCGACGTTCATGTCCGCGTCGGACGTGCTGTGGCGGCGTTACATCAGTAAGTCCAACCGCCTGATTTGGCTGACGAATTGAGGACCTTTGCGACTATACCGCGCCGGGCGCGGCTGGAGATTACATGGAGCCGCAGAAAAAAAAGGAAGAACAAATGGGCGCCACAGATTATGCCGCGATGGCGGATGACATGCGCCGCTTGGCGGGTTTGGTGGCCGGCCTCGCGGCCCAGCAGGCCTGTGATGCTTTGGCGGCTCAGTATGAGGAGCTTGCACGCGGCGTTCCGCCGCACCGTTTGAGCAACGCCGCCCAGCCGAAACATTAGATTCTCCTGGCACGCGCAATGTGGGAAAAGGGGTTGTAACGTTCCCTCGCGCGCCGCACGTTCCCCCTGTGAGCATTGAAAGCCGAAAAATCCGTCTCGTCATGGACCTGCGCAATGCGGGCGTGACGGACACGCGCGTGCTGGCGGCCATTGAGCGGGTCCCGCGCGAGCATTTCGTCGAAGAGGCATTCCTCGACCAGGCCTATGCCAACCAGGCGCTGCCCATCAATTGCGGCCAGACCATCAGCCAGCCGTTGGTCGTGGGTCTCATGACCCAGGCGCTCGAACTCGGGGAGCGCCACAAAATGCTCGAGGTTGGAACCGGCTCCGGCTATCAGACTGCGATCCTCGCCAAGCTCGCGCGCCGGGTCTACACCATCGAGCGCCACCGCGATTTGCTCATGAGCGCCGAACAGCGCTTTCAAGCCCTGGGACTTCATAATATCACCACAATGGTGGGCGACGGATATAAGGGCTGGCCGGCTCAGGCGCCCTTCGACCGCATTCTCGTGACCGCGGCGGCGCGCGTGGTGCCCTCCGATCTGGTCGCGCAGCTATCGGACGAGGGCGGCATCATGGTTCTACCGGTGGGGGACGTTGCGGGTTTGCACCAGGAAGTGATTCGCGTGCGCAAAGAGGGCAAGCAGTTCAAGAGCGAGCGCATGTTCCCCGTGCGCTTCGTGCCGCTGGTGCAGGGCATTCCGCCGGAGAGCCGCGCATGATTTCCCGTATTGTGACGATTGCAGCCGCGCTGCTGCTGTCCGCCTGTGCGCCGGAGTTCAATCCGCCGCCAGACTACAAAGGCGGCTTCCTCTGGGAGTCCGACAAAAGCCGCACCGTCACCGTTGCACCCGGCGACACGCTGGCCACGATCTCGCGGCGCTACGATGCGCCGTCGCAGGTGATCATCGCCCGCAATGGTTTGACCGCGCCCTATGCGCTCACCCCGGGACAGGAATTAATTCTCGATCCCACGCGTTCGCATAAGGTCGTCGCGGGCGATACGCTCTCGCAGCTGGCTGTCACCTACGGCGTCGAGATGCGCCTGATCGCGGCGGCCAATAACCTGTCATCGCCCTATGTGATTCGCGTTGGGCAGGACCTGTGGATCCCCGATCCATTCTCCGCTGCCGCCGCGCCCGTGGGTCCGGTTGTGGCCGAACTCGCGCCGCCGCCGCCCGTCGCCGCGCTGGCGCGCGCGCCGCGCAGCGCGATCCGTACGGAGAGTCTCGCGCCGGTGCAGGGTCCGCCGATCGGCGCAACCGACCTGCCGCCGGCGCAGCCAGCGCCAACGGCCCCAGCACCCGTTGTTTCCACTCCGCCAGAGCAACCCTTGACGCCGCCGCCCGTCGCGAGTGCACCGCCATCGACGCCGGTCGTTCAGCCCGAAGAGGAGGTCGCGGTCGCGGTGCCGCCGCAGCCGCTCACCGAACCCGCAGCGCGTGCTGGCGCGCGCTTCTCCTGGCCGCTGCGCGGGCGGCTGGTCGCGAACTTCGGCGCGGCGGGCAAGGGCCTGCACAACGACGGCATCAACATCGCAGCACCGACCGGCACACAAGTGCGCGCCGCCGACAACGGCGTCGTGGCTTATGCGGGCAACGAGCTGAAGGGTTTCGGCAACCTCTTGCTCATCAAGCATGCTGATGGTTGGACCACGGCTTACGCGCACAACGAGAAGCTGCTCGTCAAACGCGGCGATGTTGTCCAGCAGGGACAGGTCATTGCTGCCGTGGGCCATACCGGTAACGTAGATGCGCCGCAACTCCACTTCGAAGTGCGCAAAGGCACGCAAGCGGTGAACCCGCTGGAGTATCTCGCCCAGTAACGAGCATCGCACGTGTGCGAACCTTACGTCTGTGATGTGTACGGAACATCACCATTGCCATCACGTTTTGGACTCAACCACGGTGCGGCAAAGCCGCGCTGAGGTGGGCAAGTTCGCCTTCAAAACGTAAAAGGAGTTTTCAATGAATAAGTCACTCATCTCCGCGTTCGTCGCGGCGACCATGCTTTCGGGCACCGCTTTCGCGCAAGGCGCGATCACGACCAGCACGTATAAATGGACCGACGCGGACGGCAACCTGATCCGTGAATACACCGAGACCAAGCAGTACAAAGACGTCGACGTCGCGGATTTCGATGCGAAGGTTGGCGTAGCGCTGCCATCGTCGGTGACGACGACGTACGAACTGCCGGCGACCATCAAGGTCGATAAACCGGATCACTATCGATATGTGATCATCAACGACAAGCCGGTAATCATCGAGAAGGACAACCGCAAGGTCATCCACGTCTTCACGCCTTAACGGTTATTGGTACCAGGTACGTATTTTTGCGTACCTGGTACCAATTTTTGCGATAATGCGCTTATGCAGCGCGCGCTTCTGCTCAGTCTATTGATGCTGCCGGGTGTGGCTTTCGGGGCTTGTCCGAAGGGCACTGCGGAAGTGGTCGACGCCAGCGGCCTGCCCAACTGCATCAGTGTCACGCCGAAGGAATCGCCCAAGGCACCGAGCTTGGAGACGTGTCCCGTGGGCTCCGTGCGCTATTCCCATTTTAACGGTAAAACCGTCTGCAGGAATGTGGGCAGCGGCCAGGAAATCATGAATTTCCAGGTGAGCTGTCCCCTCGGCACATTCCCGACAACGGACGTGAGCGGGACGAGGGTATGCCAGAAGCGCTAAGCAGCGGTTTAAGCGTTATTCCGAATCTCGAAAATCACATGCGGCACATGGGCGCTGATCGCGCGATTAAAGGTGCCCGGGCGGAGGACGCCTCCGATTTTCTCCATGGCGCGGCGCGAGCGCAGGTTTGTTTCGCCTACCCAGAAGATCACGGTCTCAACAAACGTGAAGGCGTGAGCCAACATGAGACGCTTGATCTCGGCGTTGGTCTTGCCGCCCCAAAAGGCGCGGGTGAGGAACGTCCAGCCGATCTCGATCTCGCTGAGGGCGGGATCGTAGCCGTGATAACGGCTCGAGCCGATGAGGGCGCCGCTCGCGTGATCGATGAAAGCGAAGGCCATCTGCGAGGCGAGCGCTGTATCGAAGAACGCCCGGAATACCGGCTCTTGGTAGCGGTCAGAGGCCGGGTGCAGTTTCCAGATCTCGGGGTCGGACGCGGCCTCGAACATCCCCGGCCAGTCATCGGCGCGTAGTGGTCTGATGATTACGCTGTCGCCGGTGAGGGTGGGCTGAAAGTCGGGCATGAGCCTTAGTTCGGGATCGACTGCGCGTACCTCAGAAACCTGTCCCAGTGCTGCTTCCAGTCCGCATTGCCTTCGCACCATCCGATGGTGAGTGTGTACGTATCGCTTCCGACGGCGTTGCCGATGTGCAGGAAAAGCTTGTCTTTGTATTCCGGCTTATCGAGTGAGAGGATCCAGAAATTCGCGTTGTTTTGCAGATTCGCGCCGCCGCTGTCGGTGTAACGGTAGCCGTACTGTTGCGCGAAAGCGCGCAGGCCGTTGAAGAAATTTCCGGTTTGTGAGGGCTGTATCTGCGCTTGAGCCGTGGTGGACCGCTTAGCTTCGCGTACGCCGCATACAGAAGCAGGCGCTGCGGCCTGTGCGGTAGTGGCGAACGGTAAAGCCGCAATCGCGGCGAGAGCAAAAATCAATCGGGTGTGTCTTCTGAACATCGTGACGGGGCCACGGCTACATATTTGTCAAATCGATCTTCACCTTGAGATCACCGGCGAGCGCCTGGATGAGCTGCCAGGCGACACGGCCCGAGCGCGCGCCGCGGGTCATGGACCACTCGATGGCTTTGGCGCGCAAGTCGTCCGCCTTGATCGGCAGCTTGAAGGCCTCGGCATAGCTCTGCGCGATGGCAAGGAACGTGTCCTGATCGAGGTTGTGGAATCCGAGCCACAGGCCGAAGCGGTCGGAGAGGGAAACCTTCTCCTCGGTGACTTCGGAGGCGTGAATGGCGGTGGCGCGTTCGTTCTCGATCATGTCGCGCGACATCAGGTGGCGACGGTTGGACGTGGCGTAGAACACCACGTTCACCGGACGGCCTTCGAGGCCGCCTTCGAGCACGGCTTTCAGCGCCTTGTAGCTCTGGTCTTCTCCTTCGAACGAAAGATCGTCGCAGAAGAGCACGCACTGACGCGGCGACTCGCGAAGCTTGGCCAAGAGGCGCGGCAGGCTCGAAATGTCCTCGCGGTGGATCTCGACCAGCGCCAGGCGCTTGTTGCCGGTGCGGCCGTGGTTGATCTCGGCCTGGACGGCCTTGACCAGGGAGCTTTTGCCGGCGCCGCGCGCCCCCCAGAGGAGGGCGTTGTTGGCCGGAAAGCCGTCGGCGTGCTGCTGGGTGTTGTTGAGCAGGAGCTCCGCCTGGCGGTCGATGCCGCGCAGGAGGCGCATGGGTACCCGCGCGACCTGTTTCACCGGGGCGAGTGCGTCGGTTTCCGCGTGCCAGACGAAGGCGTCGGCCGCGGCCAAATCGACAGCAACGGGGGCGGCTGGGGCCTGGCGCTCGAGGGCGTCGGCGATGCGCTGTAACAGGGGCGCCAATGAATGCGTGGGCGCGTGGACCTGGCCGTTACCGGCAGGTTTCTTCGCGGCGGCTTTGGCGGGCTTTTTGACAGATTTTTTGGCCATGATGGTCGGGAAGCTAACAGATTGTCACAGCTTGCGAAACGGCCTGGGCATCCCTAGGTAGCAAAGAGCCTGGGGCGAGGGGTGAATACATTTGCAAGACGCACCCGGGTGAGTATAGTCCCGCCTTTCCGGGGCTGCCCTACAGCCATAACTAATAAGGAGTTTCCGGATGTTGATTTCTCCGGCCTTTGCCCAGGCCGCCAGCGCGGCGCCGATGGGATCGAACCTGATGCAGTTCGTCCCGCTGATCCTGATCTTTGTGGTCTTCTATTTCCTGCTGATTCGTCCGCAGCAGAAGAAGCTGAAGGACCACCGCGCCATGCTCGAGGCTGTGCGCCGCGGCGACCGCGTTGTGACGACCGGCGGCATCATCGGCCTCGTCACCAAGGCCGACGACAAGGAATTGACGGTCGAGATTGCCGAGAATGTGCGTGTGCGCGTCACGCGCGACGGCATTTCGGCAGTGCTCAGCAAGACCGAGCCGGTTGGCGACAAGGCCGAGAAAGCCGCCGAAGCCGAAGAGAAAAAGTAAACCGGACGCTGGGCGACCATAAAGTGCCCGCGAGAGGATCGCCATGCTGAATTTCAGCTTTTCCAAGATCGCCGTTGTCATCGCCGTCGTACTGCTGTCGTTCCTGTTCACGCTGCCGAACATCGTGCCGGCCGGCGTGCGAGAGCACTTCCCGACCTGGCTGAAGCCGCTCAATCTCGGCCTCGATTTGCGCGGCGGTTCGTACCTCCTGCTGGAAGTCGATACTTCGGCGGTGCTCGCGGAACTGATGGCGGACGTGGAAGAGACCAGCCGCGCCGCACTTCGCGATGCCAAGATCGCCTACCGCACCATCCGCGCCGCCGATAAGTCGGTGTTCATCACCATCAACGATCCCGCCCAACTGGTTGCGGCGCGTAATGCCATCGTCACCGCGACGCCGACCGTGGAAGTGCAAACCCAGGGCGACGACCGCATCCAGGTCAACGTACCAGACCGTATCCAGCGCGAACGTGAGAGCGCGGCCATCAGTCAGTCGCTGGAGATCGTGCGCCGGCGCATCGACGAGTTTGGCACCACCGAGCCCAACATCCAGCGCCAGGGCGCCGACCGCATCCGCGTCGAGCTGCCGGGCGTCGACAACCCCGAGCGCGTCAAAGAACTCCTCGGCCAGACCGCCAAGATGAACTTTCATCTCGTCGAGCCCAACGTCTCCTCCACCGATCCGCGCGATTTGCCACCCGGCGTGGTGCTGATGGAGGGCGGCGGTGAGAATGCCGGCCAGATGTTCCCGGTGCGCCGCCGTGTCGAAGTGTCGGGCGAGCGCCTAGTGGACTCGCAGCCGTCGTTCTCGGAAGGCAAACCGGTCGTCAGCTTTCGCTTTGATACCGCCGGCGGACGGCGCTTCGGTCAGGTGACGTCGGCCAACGTCGGCCAGCGCCTGGCCATCGTGCTGGACAACAAAGTCATCAGCGCACCGGTGCTGTTGGGCCCCATCGTCGGCGGCAGCGGCATCATCCAGGGCCAGTTCACGGTCGAACAGGTCAACGACCTTTCGCTGCTGTTGCGCGCGGGCGCGCTGCCGGCACCGCTGGTCGTGCTGGAAGAGCGCTCCATCGGTCCTGGTTTGGGCGCGGACTCCATTGCCGCGGGCGCGACCGCGGCTTTTGTGGGCGGCGGTCTCGTGGTGGTCTTCATGATCATCGCCTATCACACCTTCGGGTTGTTCGCGGTGTTCGGCCAGTTGTTCCACATGCTGACGCTATTCGCCTTCCTGTCGCTGGTCGGCGGCACGCTGACGCTGCCCGGTATCGCCGGCGCGGTGCTGTCGCTTGGCATCGCGGTCGATGCCAACGTGCTGATCTACGAACGCATGCGCGAGGAATGGTTGGCCGGCAAGACGCTGCTCAACTCGCTGCAGTCCGGATTCCAGAACGCCTTTGCGACCATCTTTGACTCCAACCTCACCACCTTCATCGCCGCCGCGATCCTGTACTTCCTAGGCGCGGGTCCTGTGCAGGGCTTCGCCGTGACGCTGGCGGTCGGTATTGCAACCTCGATGTTCTCGGCGGTGATGATCACGCGCTTGCAGGTGTGGCTGTGGTGGCGTGCGGGCAAACGCACGACACTGCCGGTGTAAGGAAAGCGCACATGGCCTTTTTCCAACCCATCCTCCGTTACATGCCGACCGAATTCAAATGGGACGTGGTCGGCTCGCGCTCCCTCTGGTACGGGCTCAACATGGTCCTGGTGGTGGTCGCGCTGCTCTCCATCGGCGTGAAGGGCTTCAACCTCGGTATCGACTTCGCCGGCGGCGTGCTGCTCGAAGCGCGTTCGGAAAAGGTCATCGACCTCGCCTCCATGCGTAGCGGCCTGAACAGCCTTGGGCTCGGTGAAGTCAGCATCACGACCTCCGGCAATACCGGCAAGGACGTCTCGATCCGCGTGCCGCAGCAGGAAGGCGGCGATCAGGCCCAGAACCAAGCCCTCAAAAAGGTGCAAGAGACCATGGGGCCCGGGTATGAATTCCTGCGCACCGAAGTGGTGGGCCCCAAGGTCGGCGCGGAGCTCATCATCAACAGCGCGCTCGCCATTGCGTTGGCCGTCAGCGGCATCGCGATTTACGTATGGTTCCGGTTCGAGTGGCAATTCGCGCTGGGTGCCTGTCTGGCCTTGTGCAGCGACGTGATCACGACGCTGGGGCTGTTCTCGCTCTTCGAGATGAACTTCGACCTTGTCAGCATCGCGGCGGTTCTGACCATCGCCGGCTATTCGGTGAACGATTCCATCGTGGTCTATGACCGCGTGCGCGAAATGCTGCGCAAATACAAAAAAATGCCGCTGCCCGAGCTGCTCAATCTCGCGGTCAACCGCGTCATGCCGCGAACCCTGTTGACGGTGTTCACGGTGTTCCTGACCGTGGTCGCGATCCTGGTGTTCGGCGGCGAGACCCTGCACGGCTTCGCGATAGCGATGTTGTGGGGCCTTCTAGTCGGCACATTCTCCTCGATCCGCGTCGGCATGCCCGTGCTGCTCTATCTCGATCTGCGCCGCGACGACATTCTGGGCGGCGTCGCGCAGCCCGAATACGAGCGCAAACCGGCGGAATAACTTGAAGCTCACGCGTCAATCGTCGGCCGACCGCCAGCTCGTGCAGCGTTACGGTGGCGGTGGGTTTCGCGTGTCGGGCGTTGAGTTCAAAGGCTCGGTGATCGTTCTTCCCGGGGAGACGCTGGCCTGGCCGGTGACGGCGCTCGAAACCGTGAAACTCGCCGATTTCATACCGCTGGTATCGCGCGTCAAGGACCTCGACGTCTGCCTGCTCGGTTGCGGCGTCGGCATGCTGCCGATCCCCCGCGAGGTGCGCGAGGCGCTGAAGATCTCCGGCCTTGCCATCGACCCCATGGACACCGGCGCGGCCTGCCGCACCTACAACGTCCTCATGGGCGAGGGCCGAGCCGTGGCGGCGGCGTTGATCGCCGTTTAACCAATAAAAAACGGAGCCTCTCGGCCCCGTTTTCCGTTTCAGCGATCTTGCTGAATTATCCCATATGCGACTGACCGACCATGCAAAGCAGCATGGGGATCGAGAGCAGGGTGTTGGTGCGCGAGAACAGCATCGCGGTGCGCGCGGCCTTGGCTTTGACGTCGGCTTCAACCACGACGATGCCCAGGGCCTTCTTCTGATTCGGCCAGATCACGAACCAGACGTTGAACCACATGATGATGGCGATCCACATGCCGATGCCGATAACCGGCGCGGCGCCGGTCTGCGAGCCGAGCAAGAGCGCATCGACCAGGTAGCCTTGGAGGTAGGCGACGATCAGGCCTGAGATCAGCGTGACCATGGCCGCCCAGCGGAAGTAGAACAGCGCCGCCGGCGCGATCACCTTGCCGATGGCCGGTTTCTGCTCATCGGGGATCTTCCCCATATTGGGGATCTGCACAAAGTTGAAGTACCACAACAGGCCGATCCACATGACGCCGGCCGCCACGTGCAGGAGACGGAAGGCATAGGCCCAGAAGGCCATGCCGAATTCGGTGTTGGTGATCCCGAGCGAGACCATCAAACCGAACAGCACCAGCGCGAGCACGATGCTGGCGATCACGGTATTGCGTAGTGAGGAAAGAATTGCGCCCATGGGCTACCCCCCTTTGAAATTTACTCGGTCATCCCCGACCAACGGGCGGTATGTTACTCCAATCCGGCGCTGGTACAATCCCGGCAAGTATAGAAAACCTCTATTCGCTCATAACGTTAAGGGACGATGACGCGCGTGATGCCGAGCGGGGAATATCTTTCCGAACAGGTGCAGAAGGACGACCGCGACCGCTATCTCACGGCGGTTCTGGCGCCGGAGCCGGCGCGCGGCGGGCTCATGGCGCTGCTGGCCTTCAACATCGAAGTCGCCAAGGTTCGCGAAAGCGTCTCGGAATCGCTGATCGGACGCATGAAGCTGCAATGGTGGCGCGATGTGATCGCGGCCATCTATGAGAACGGTAAGGTGCCCCAGGGCAACCCCGTAGTGCAGGCGCTGGAGCAGCTCATCCGCGACTTCGGCCTTTCGCGCGCGCATTTCGAGCGGCTGCTGGAGGCGCGTGAAGCCGATATGGCCGATGAGGCGCCCACGGATGTGGAGGCGCTGGAAGTCTATGCCGAAGGAACATCCGCCAGCCTGACGGCGCTGATGCTCGAAGTTCTGGACGCGCGCGATCCCGCGAGCCAAGCGGCGGGGCGGCACGTGGGTATCGCCTGGGCGCTGACCGGCATGTTGCGCGCGGTGCTGTTCCATGCGCGCGCCAACCGCTTCCTATTGCCGGCGGACCTGATGACCGAGGCAAATCTGACGGCCCACGACGTGCAGGAAAAACGCAACGCGGCGCGGATCGCCCAGGTGGTCGAGAAGATCGCCGCACGGGCCCGTGCGCATTTGGACAAGGCGCGCGAGCGGCGTCGCGATGTCGATCGCAAGGCTTTGCCGGCGCTACTACCCGCGACGTTGGCCGAGGCCTATCTCAAGGGATTGCAGCAACGGCGCTTCGATGTATTCGATCCGCGCCATGCGTTGCAACGTCCCGCCGCACTCAGGCTGACATGGAATGCGATGCGGGGTGTGTACTAACCCGCGCTACTCTGCTGCGAGCGGTGTCTTTCCGAGCCAGCGGTCGATATCCGCCAGGGCGCGTTCCGACAGGGCTTTCTTGCGATCGCGGCCGCGGATGGGGCGGCCTTTGCCGTCGCGGGCGTCGATCTCGGGGAAGAGGCCGAAGTTCACATTCATCGGCTGGAACGTCGTCGCGTCGGCGCCGCCAGTGATGTGGCCGAGGATGGCACCCAGCGCCGTGGTATTCGGTGGCGGGGCCTGCGTGCGGCCCGCGCGCTCGGCGGCGGCGAAGCGCCCGGCCATGAGCCCGACGGCGGCGCTTTCGACATAACCTTCGCAGCCCGTGATCTGGCCGGCGAAACGCAGGCGCGGCATGGCTTTCAGGCGCAGCGTTCCATCGAGCAGCTTCGGCGAATTGATGAAGGTGTTGCGGTGAATGCCGCCCAGCCGCGCGAACTCGGCATTCTCCAAACCCGGGATCATCTTGAAGATGCGCACTTGTTCGCCGTGTTTCAGTTTGGTCTGGAAGCCCACCATGTTGAACAGCGTGCCAAGGGCGTTGTCCTGGCGGAGTTGCACGATGGCATGAGAACGGCCGCCCGTGCGGGGATTGGTGAGGCCAACAGGCTTCATGGGGCCATGGGCCAGGGTCTCTACGCCGCGTTCGGCCATCACTTCGATGGGCAGACAGCCCTCGAAGTAGGGCGTGTCCTTTTCCCAGTCCTTGAACTGAGTCTTCTCGCCGGCAATCAGCGCGGCGATGAAGGATTCGTACTGGGCCTTGTCCATGGGACAGTTGATGTAGTCCGCGCCGCCGCCTTCCACTTCCGCGCCCTTGTCGTAGCGCGACTGGAACCAGGCGATATCCATGTTGATGGACTCGCGGTGCACGATGGGCGCGATAGCATCGAAAAAGGCCAGCGCATCCTCGCCCGTGAGCGCGCGCAGGGCGCTGCTGAGCGCGGGTGACGTGAGCGGTCCCGTGGCGACGATGACCGAGTCCCACGCCTCCGGCGGCAGGCCCGCGACTTCGGCGCGGTCGATGTTGATGCGCGGATGAGCGGTGAGGGCCTGTTCGACGGTTGCCGAGAAACCATCGCGATCGACGGCCAGCGCCGAACCGGCCGGGACACGGTGTGCGTCGGCGGCTTTCAGGATCAGCGATCCCGCACGGCGCATCTCGGCGTGCAGGAGGCCCACGGCGTTGTAGTCGGGGTCGTCGGAACGGAAGGAGTTAGAGCACACCAGTTCCGCAAGCCCGGCCGTCTTGTGCGCTTCGGTCGCGCGGTGCGGGCGCATCTCATGGATCACCACGGGCAAACCAGCCTCGGCGATCTGCCAGGCGGCCTCGCTGCCGGCCAATCCGCCGCCAATGATATGGATAGGGGTGCTGTTCATGGTCTAACCATAGGGATTCCCAGGCGAACTTCAATGATGCTCGGACCCGGCGACTGTTGTATGTTCCGCCCCCTTAAAGCTGTGTCAGGAGCACTTAAAGGTCCATGAGTCAGAACTATTACGTGGTCGGCGGTGAGTATGCCGATACGTCCTTCACGGCCCCGGCGGCGGGCTCGACGCTGGAGGTGCATGGACCGTTTGGCGAGCGCGAAGCCAAGGTGTGCTGGCGCGATCTCACCAGCAAGACCGTCGACAACGCCATGGTGCGCTACTTCCTCAAGTCCGAGGACGAGCTGGGCGCCAAGACGTTTTGGGTGGTGGGCGGCGAATATGCCGACATCTCGTTCACCCGGTTGCAGGCAGGCAAGCAGCTCGAGGTGTACGGACCCTTCGACAAGTGGGAAGAGGCGCTGGGTTTCTGGCGCGGCATTACGAGCAAGAGCGTCGACGACGCCATGATGCGCTATGACATCCGCGAGAACTATCACCCGGGCGAAGGCGTGCCGACACAGCGCATCGGGGCCGGAGCGGCCGTGCCGCAGGCGACGACCAAAACCAAGACCACCGCCATCGCATGCCCGCCCACCAAGGCCTTCACATTTCTTGCTGACCAATCCACCTGGCCGAAATGGGCGACCCACGTCACGAGAGGCGGCCAGATCACAACCAAGAGCGATGCCGCCAGCGGCGTGATCGATCACAGTTTTGTCGATGACAGCGGCGCCACGTGGCATGTGCCAGGGCGCGTGGTGGCTGTGGGTGCGGGCTCGGTGGTGATTCTCACTTTTATCAAGCCCGCGCAATTAGCCGATGCGCAGTTTGCACAGGTGATGCGCCACATCGACGAAGAGCTTGCGGCGCTCAAGCGGCTATTGGAAGCCTAATCACTCGGCCGCGTGTGGCAGCGGCGAGCACCCTTGCGGTCCGCAGAACTGCACCCCGCCGGACAGACGGTCGATGCGATACATGAATCCGTTGACCGAATTGGGGGCGGGCACCAAATCGTAGCGATTGGCGAACAGCAGCGTCGCGCTGATTGTGATGCTCATGATGATCGATGCCAGCACAAGTGCCCGCGACAAGCCTGTCGGCAGAAACTTTTGGTTTGGTTGCGGCGCGGCGACGGTTTCTTCCCGTGCATCATCCTTGAGAGTCTTGGCCGCCGAGGCTTTCGTATATTCCTTGGCGGATTCGGTGGTGGCCATTATGCCCTCCACTGATTGTGTGCGGGCCGCGTGGTCCGCATACCCGACAGAAACGATTTGGCCCCCCGCCGGGTTGCTGCATACCAGCTATGCAGCAATGGATGCCCGCTAAACGCTTGCTTTTGCTTCAGGCTCGGCGGAGTGGAGGCGGCGGTGACAAAGTCTTCCACTGGAGCGGCGGCGATTTGCGGCTGCGGCGGAGTAAAATCCAGCCAGTGGTAAGGCATTCCTTTGTCCTCGGGACGAAGGGAAGCCGAAGGGATGTATGTCGTGGAGGTTTA
>CAISTS010000079.1 GCA_903888485.1 uncultured bacterium
CAAACCGCTGAGCGAGCTGCTGGTGAAGCCGCTGAGCTGAAGGGTCGTCAGCACGCCGAACTCTTGCGTGGTGATGCCCTTCACCTGCGTGCTGGTCAGGCTGCCGAGTTGTGACGTGGTCAGGACCGCGAACTGCGTCGTCGTCAACTGGCCGAGCTGACCGGAGGTCAGGCCGTCAAGCTGCACGGTGGTGATGTTCGCCACAACCGTCGTCGAGAGGGCCTGGAGCTGCGAGCTCGCCAAAGCGCCGAGGGCGCTGGAGGTCAGCCCCTGGAGCTGGACCGTGGTCAGGACCGCGAGATCGGTGGTGTTGAAGCCCTTCACCTGTGTCGCGGTCAAGCTCGCGATCTGCACAGTTGTCAGCGACTGGAACTGCGTCAAGTTCAGCGCCGTGAGCTGGCCGGAGGTCAGGCCGTCGAGCTCCGTGGTGGTCAGCGAGCCGACCGAAGTCGTCGCGATGGCGTTGAGGAACGTCGAGCTCATCTGCCCGACTTGGGTGTTGGTGAATCCCGTGATCTGGACGGTGGAGATCGCGCCGATCGTCGTCGTCGAAATGTTGTTGAGCTGCGTCGAAGCCAGCGAGCCGAGCTGCGTGGTCGAGACGCCCTGCATCTGCAGCGTGGTAATCGCGCTGAACTGCGCGGTTGTGAGCCCTTTGATTTGCGTGGTCGTGATCGCGCCGATCTGCGACGTCGTGAGGAACGTGAACTGCGTCGAGGTTAGATAACCAAGTTCGGTTGCGGAGAAGCCGCTGATCTGAGACGTCGAGAACGACTGAAGTTGCGTCGACGTCAAATCCTGCATCGTTGTTTGATCAGGCATGGCCTACACCCCAAGCGTGCGCGTGAAGCTCAGTGCTTCGCGACGCGAAAAACAAAATAAATATGAGATTGGCAGCAGCCTAGAGCAGCTGGTCCGCGCGTACGCGGAATATAGTTTTTCAGGCATCACCAATCTCCGTTCTAGAGATCACACAGCGTCAAAAATGGGCGTTTCATCCCACTGCCACTCGTAATCGTTGTAGCTCATCTGTCCCCGACCCACAAGAGAAACCCTGCGACCCCACACCATGCCCGAGAACAACTTCATAAAACCTTAAGAACGCCCGCGTCATGCCAGCTCGTCCCGAAAAATCAATATGTTGCGTGTGCTCTGATGCTCGTTAGATATAGGCAGTGTCCCCAGAACAATTGTGGGGAAAGATACCCACAGTCCGTAATAGCTGTATTCCTTCAGTACGCACTCGAATCAAACTTGGATCAATACGTCCGTCCACGAACGCCTAACTAGGGCTCTCGGATGCTTTCCTTCAGGCCGCGGGTGATGGGATTCAAGAAATACGAAAGAATACTGCGTGACCCCACCTTGATCTCGGCCGCGAGCGTCATGCCGGGAATGATCTTCGATCCGCCCGGCAGGTTCTCAAGCCGCGTGTCGACGAGTTCGACCAGGCCACGGTGATAGGCGCCAAGGCCGCTCGATGGCGCCTCCAGGCCGTTGTCGCGCGCCGGCGTGCCGGAGCCGTAGGACTCCTCGCTCACCGTCAGCAATCTGCCTTTCATGAGACCGTGACGCTGGTACGGGAAGGCATCCACCTTCACGACCACGTCGTCGCCACCTTTAATGTAACCGATATCGCTCGATTGGATCATGACCTCGGCGACCAGGGGCGAGCCGTCCTTGATCATAGTGATCAGCGGCTCGGCCCCATTCAGGATCGAGCCCACCGAACGCTTGGCCACATTGAGCACCACACCGTCCTCGGGCGCGGTCACGACGACAAGGTCATTGACCAACGAGGCTTTGGAGATGCCCTCGCCGACTTTGGCCGCCTCGTTGCGGGCCGCCACCAGTGAGTCGAGGACCTGGTGCCGCCACTGATCGATAAAGGCCTGGCGCTCGGCTTCCTTGGACTGCAAGTCGTGGCTCTGCTCGGACAACCGGTTGGTGGCCGACTGCAAGCTCTGCTCGATCCGCATCCGGTTGCTTTGGGCATCGAGGAAATTCAGCCGCGAGCCCACCTGTTTTTGCAACATCTGGGAGCGCATGCCCTCGATGTCCTTGGCGATCACGAGCTGCTTGTCCATCGAGGAGTGTTCATCCTCGGTGGTGCGGATATTGGCGCGGCGGCGCTGGACCTCTTCATCGAACACGCGGATCTGGGATTCGTACTGCGCCTTGCGGCCGGCATAGAGGCTTGCCTGGAGCATCTCGTCGGTGTTCGCCCCATTCTCCGGCACGAAAGGCGTATTATTGAGCTCAGCGTCGAGCCGGCGAATTTGCGAGAGCAAGGAACGTTGCTGAACCGTGAGCGAGGCGAGATCGGCCTGCGCAAATGTCGGATCGAGCGTGGCGAGCACTTGGCCTTTCTTGACCTCATCGCCTTCTTTGACATTGAGCTCGCGGATGATGGCGCGGTCGAGCGGCTGCAGCATGATCGGCGGCGAAACCGTGGCCAGACGGCCCGATCCGACAACGACGATCTCCACCCGCACCAAAGCGGCGATGAGCAAAAGAGTCAGGAACATGCTGGCGACGAAGTAGTTCATCGCGCGCATCAGGCGCGGCGGATGTTCCTCGCCGATCTCGTCGATCGGATCTTGAAACGGAATGGCGTCGTCGATCACCGATGAGGAACCGACCAGCCAGGGATGATTCTCCGCCCGCCGCGCAAGACCGCGGGCGGTCTTGGCGATTTGTTTCATGGGCGAGAGCTGTTTCAGCACCACGTTCACCTAACCCGCCTGTACATGCTTGGTTTGTTGGTCCCACAAGTGGCGATAGATATCGCATCGCTCGACCAGGACCGAGTGGGGCGCAAAATCGACCACCGCGCCTTTATCGAGCACCAAGATAGCGTCGGCGCCCACCAACGAGGACAGCCGGTGCGAGACGATGATCATGGTGCGGCCCGCCGCGATCTCGGCAAGATTGTTCTGAATGATCGTTTCGCTCTCGGGATCGAGCGCGCTAGTGGCTTCATCAAAGAGCAACAGGCGCGGACGCAGCAGAAGCGAGCGTGCAATGGCCAGACGCTGGCGCTGGCCGCCCGAGAAATTGGATGCGCTTTCCTCGACGAAGGTCTCATAGGACAACGGCAGACGATCGATGAATTCATCGGCCCCCGCCAGACGCGCCGCTTCCATGACCTCTTCGAGCGTCGCATCCGGTTTGCCCGCCGCGATGTTGTCGCGGATCGTGCCGCGGAAAAGGATGTTGTCCTGCAGGACAACGCCGATGCTGCGGCGCAGGTGCGGCAGGTCGATGTGACGGATGTCGGTGCCATTCAGGCGGATCAAGCCTTCCTGCGGCGCATGAATGCCTTGAATCATGCGGGTCATCGTGGTCTTGCCCGAACCCGAGCGGCCGACGACGCCGATGACTTGGCCTTCCTGGACAGTGAAGCTGACGTTATTGAGCGCCGGCGTCGCCCCGCTGTTGTAGCGGAAGTTGACCTGGCTGAATTCCAATTGGCCGGTGATGAGCGGACGTATGCCGCGCTGGTTGGGATCGCGCTCCGGCGGATGGTCCATGACCTTGCCGAGCATCTTCACCGATAGCGCGGTCTGTTGATACTCGTTGATCAGGCTGACGATCTGCACCAGGGGGCCGGTGACACGGCCCGAAAGCATATTGAAGGCGATGAGCGCTCCCATGCTGAGCGTGCCGTCAAAGACCATGGTCGCGCCGACGGCGAGAATCGTCATCGACATCGCGCTTTGAATGCTCTGCGTCAGAACCGTGGCGATGGCGCCGAAGTAACCGACCGTGGCGCGCTTGCGGACCGACTGAGAAACCTTCACGCCCCACGACTTGGCACGCAGCGATTCCAGCGCCAGCGACTTGACGGCGCGCATGCCGTGAATGGTCTCGACCAAATCGGTCTGACGCTCGCCCTCGGCCTGATAGAGCTGCTGCAAGTAGCGGCGGAACGTCGGGATCATGATGGCGATGAACGAAGAGATCGCCGCGGCGAATGCCAGCACGACGAACGTCAACGTGCCGCTATAAAGGAACAACCCGACCAAGAGGATCGGCAGCGCCGCGGTATCGAGCAGCGTATGGAACAGCCGGCCGGTGAGGAACATGCGCACCGATTCGGTCTGCTGCATGTGGCGCATCAAGACGCCGGTGGTCTGGCTCTCGAAGAAATGCATCGGCAGATGCAAAAGCTTGTCGAAGGTGCGCTGCGCGAGGCGGGCATCGATCTTGTTGCTGGCGAAGATCAGCAGGTATTGGCGCACGTATTGGAACAGGCCATCGAACAGCATCGTGGTGACGAAGACCAGAACGACGGCGAGAAGAGTCTGATAGCTGTGGTGCGGAATGACCTTGTCGATCATGATCTGGAACAACAAGGGCGTCGAAAAGCTGATCAGGTTCGACATCGTCGCGGCAACGGCGATATCGCGGAAATAGCGGCCATTCTTCATGATCTCCGGCATGAACCAGAGCAGGCCGAAGGGCTGGGTCTCGTCGGTGATCTTGTACTTGCGCTTGGTCAGGATAACTCGGCCGGTCCAGCTTTCGACGAACTGCTCGCGCGGGATGAGCGTGACGCCGCGCTGTTCGTTCTGCGGATTAAGCTGGGCCGCGACCACGCGGCCATCGGGAGTCGTCATGGCGGTGGCAAGGACGACCCAATTGCCGGTCGTCAGCTCGGCCATGATCGGATAGGCGCTGCCGAGCTTCATCAAGTCGTCCCAAGAGCGGTTCTTGAGCAGCTTTGACGAGAGGCCCACGTCGCGCATCAGCGAGAGTACGGAGCGGACCGTATCGTTGACATCGGCCGCGCCGAGTTTCTCGGGCGGAACCTGAACGCCGTGATGGAGGGCAAGCAAGTAGAAGCAGCGTAGAGCTGTAAGGTGAGGCGACATCTGAGTGTCGGGTACGTGATTCACGTGTCAGCTCGTTTCTTCGGGTCCAGGCGCGCTCAAGGGCGGACAGCGACCAATGCCGGCACCCCCGCGCGCTGGAACACAGGCACTAAAGTCCGGAAGCGGCTACCCACCGCCCCAAGTGAACGTATTTGTTAATCTTTTCTAATTCGTTACCGGTCGGGGCCCGGCGCACGCGTCTCAAAGCACCCACGGCGCAGTATACCAGCAGGTGCGGTTCCTGCAAAAATATGTCGTAATAGTTGTGATATCCCAGGGGCTTAGACGGCCAAAAGTGCGGCTAACCGCGCCTTCACGTCGGCCAGTTCCGGGGCCCAGTCGGACTGGTGTTGCTGCCGGATGAGGGTGGCGGCGGGATACCAGGGCGTCGTCGGCCCTTCAAAACCCCAGTACCAGAACTTGCCGATTCCCGCCGGGATCAGAATCCAGACCGGCACACCGAGCGCGCCCGCTATATGGGCGGTGGTATTGGAGACCGTGACCACTAGGTCGCAGGCCGCCGCCAGCGCGGCCACACCGTCGATGTCCTCGCGCAGATCGAGACCTTCGATGTTTTCCAGCCGCACGCCGTGTTCCCGCTCCAGCCGCGCGCGTTCCTCGGACGTATTGCCGTACTGCAAATTGACGAAGCGCACCCCCGGGGTGCGCAGGATATCGGCCCAGGCGGACAAGGGCGTGCTCTTGCTGTCGCCGAACTTCACGTTCTTACTGACCCAAGATATGCCGACCAGCTTTTCGCCCGGCGCAAGATTGAGACTGGCGCGAAACGCCTGCGCGCGCTGCTGGTCCGCGGTAAGAAAGGCCTTGCGGGCAAGCGGGAAGTGCTCTGCCTTGCCGCGCGCAAAGCGTCCGAGACTGCCCGACGGAATATGCGCCCCGATGTCCGGCGTGATCTCGGTATCGGCGGGGGTCTTTCCGCGCCCGACCACCTTGACCTGCGGATAAGAGCGCTGAAACAGCGGGGCGAGGCGCTTGTCGGTCTCCCACATGACGTGGAAGCCGTGTTTGACGAGATCACCCATCATGCTCGCATGCAGGATCTCGTCGCCGACGCCCTGCTCACCCCAAACGAACAAGGTCTTGTCGCCGAGCGATGGCCCGCGCCACAACGGAATGCCGTAGTCCGGGATGGCGAATTTGTCGGCGGCAAACCGCCAATCGTATTGCTCCCAGCCTTCAGCATACTTGCCGCGCAGCAACTGAATGATGCCGATGTTCTTGCGCGCCATGGGCAGATTGGGCTGAAGTGAAATCGACTTCTCCAATGCCGCGATGGCCTCGTCGAACTTGCCCTGCCCCCACAAGCCGACGCCGAGATTACTGTAGGCTTCGTGGTAGTCGGGCGCGATTTCCAATGCTTTGCGCAAGTGAACCAGGCCTTCGTCGAAGCGGCTGAGTTTCACGAACGAGTCGCCGAGATTGTTGATGGCCTTGGCGTTAGCGGGCTCGATCTCGATGGCTTTCGTGAAGCATACGATGGCGTCTTCGTGCTTCTCCATGGCGTTGAGCGTGACGCCCGAATTGTTGTGAGCGATACCGAGCATCGGATCGAGTTCGGTCGCCTTGCGCTGGTGGCGCAGCGCTTCGTCCAGCTTTCCCTGATCGTACAGCGCGACACCGTAGTTGTTGTGCGCCAGCGCGACGTTCGGATTGAGTCTCAAGGCCTGCTGGTAAGCCACCACGGCTTTGTCGATTTCGCCGGCCTGGTGCAGCTTAAGCGCCGTATTGAAAGCCTGTACGAACGGAGCTTCGCCTGGCGGACCGTTTCCGGCCGATCCCGACGCGCGACGCTGCTTGCGATTCATCATTTCTTCCTGGTCTACTCGGCCCGGTTATAGAGTATTCTTCACCACCAAATCCTTAACCGCTTCAAGGGGAAAAGACATGTGGGGGTACATTGGTGCGGCCATTGCCACGGTCATCGTGGTCGTCCTGATTGTCGCTGCCCTTAAACCTGGGCATTTCCAGATCCAGCGCAGTGCGATGATCGGCGCCCCGCCGGCGGTGATCTACGGATATATCGCCGATTTCCGCAAGTGGACCCAGTGGTCGCCCTGGGAAAGGATCGACCCTAATTTGAGGCGCACCTATAGCGGCGCCGATCATGGCGTTGGAGCGGTCTATGCCTGGGACAGCAACAACAGCAAAGCGGGCGCCGGCCGCATGGAGATCACGAAAGCGGCTGAAAACACTCTCATCAATCTCGACCTGGACTTCATCAAGCCGTTCCGGGCGAGCAATAAGGTCGCTTTCGCCTTCTCACCCGAGGCCGACGGTACACTAGTGCTGTGGACCATGACCGGCCCCCTGCCCTTCATGGCCAAGCTCATG
>CAISTS010000080.1 GCA_903888485.1 uncultured bacterium
GGCTGCCCGCAGCGCCGCATCGACTTTTTGGGCCAAAACGCAGGAGTCGCGGTCGCCGACAACATCAAAAATCTTCAGCACCGCGCGTATCTCCAGCCCGCTTCAGGTATCGCTCGGAAAGTTCATGATCGGGCGCACCATGTCGAGATAGCGCGCGCCAAGACCCTGACGGGTGCGCCGGTCGTGCTCGCGCAGGAGCAATAGCACGAGATCGAACGAGCGATAGCAGTCGTGCAGGATGACCGCCATGCGCAAAAGTTGTTCGGCGCTCAGCCGGTCCAGCTTGGTGAAGTCGCGCACGAAGATGGCGTCAGCCCACATCGCCTGGCTGTGCCCGGCATAGGGATCGCTGCCCAGCAGAACGGGGCGGAAATCGCGCGTCACCAGGGGCGCGAACTGGTGCAGAACGTAGCCTTGGGCACGCAGGAACCTATCGACGTCCGCGAACAGCGGCTGTCCGTGATACATCTCCAGAAATTCCACTTCGGTGTGGATCACAAGGGCAGCGCGCAGGCGCTCGGTGGCGTTCTGGAACACCATCAGCTCGCCGCCCTGGATGTCGATCTTAAGAAGATCGAGCTGGGCCGTTTCGGCGATGTCATCGAGGCGCTTGGTGTCGATCTCTTCGCGCTCAATCACTTCCGCCCACTCGCCGAAGCGCTCGAACAGCCCCAGCATCGCGAGATTGGGCTCGAGCAGCGAGGTCATGCCGGGCATACGGCAATGATGCAGCGTGTGGCGCGTACCGTCACCGACGGCATACGGCAGGTACACTTCCTGCGGGCCCTTTTTCTCGTTCAGTTTGGCAAGCGCGTTCAGATTGGGCTCGAAGCCGACGACTTGTGTCTGGGGGCTGGTCATCAGAGGCGCGTAAGGCGCCGGCCCATCGACGGGGTTGGCGCCGACATCGACGATCTTGATCGGACAAGGTACGCCGAGGAAGTCGCGCAACGAAGCCGGGAATGAAGTTTTGACCTTCTCGATGAAGGCCGCCTCTTCCGCATTGTGAGGCATGACAGCTCGGCGCCCTTTTTCGGGAGTTATCGCGTCCACAGACGCGGGTCGCGCGGCAGCATAGCGTAGCGATCTTGCGCCGCAAGCCTCTCGCGGTAGAGATCGAGGTAATTGGGCACAAGCATCGTCTCGATGTCGTCGCGGTCGATGGCGCTTCCGATGTCGTTGTACACGTCGAGGTTTGCTAGATCCGCGCGCGGCAGCTTGCCGTCCGTGTAGTCCTTCCACATCTCGGCATATAGCCCCTCGAGCTTGGATACGAGAAGCGGCGTGTTGAAAAGCACGCACGTATCGCGATTCGCCTGGAGCCTGCGCCGCAACGCCGCGCGCTGCTCCGCAGCCTTGCCAAGCGCGATGGCCTTGGCCACGTATTCTTCAGGCGTTGCGCAGATCATCTCTTCCATGCCGGCGGACTTGACGAGACTGCCGCAGACGCGCGAGGCAAATGAGCGCCCCACCAATGTAAGTACGGGGACTCCCATCCACAGCGCGTCGGAGGATGTGGTGTGCGCACCGTAAGGCACGGTATCGAGGAATAGATCGGCCAGCACATAGCGCGCGAGATGGTCCGCATTGCGCCGTTTACCTGCGAAGATGATGCGTTCCGACGCGATGCCGTGCTGTTTGGCCAGTTCCTTGAGGCGCTCGTTTGTGGTTTGGATGCTGTCGAGCAGCCACAGCACGCTATTCGGGACCGCGGCCAGGATCGACATCCAGCGCTTCCAAGTGAACGACGTGATCTTGTGCACGCCGTTGAAACAGCAAAAGACCATGGCGTCTTCGGGCAGTCCGACATCCGTGCGCGTCGGCACGTTCTTTGCCACGACGCGGCGGCGGTCGTTCGGCTGATAGCACGGCAGACGCATCACCTTTTCCGAATAGAAGATCTCGGATTCCTTGGGAATGATGAAGTCGTCGGAAATGATGTAGTGGTGATGCGGGCTACCCATGGATCCCGGGAAACCCAGCCAGTTGACGATGATGGGCGCCGGGCGCATGGCGAGCACCTTCATACGCGCGCCGTTGGTGTAGCCGTTGACGTCGATGAGGATGTCGATTTCGTCGTCGACCATGCGCTGCGCCGCGGCCTCGTCGCTCATGGGACCGACGTCGATCCAATGATCGCCGGTCGGCTTGATGCGGGCCTTGACCTCGTCGTCCTGCGGGATACCGCAGTAGTAGAGGTAGATCTCGACCTTGCTCCGATCATGCAGCTCGAATACTTCGCTCATCAGGAAGCCGATGGCGTGTTCGCGCAGGTCGGACGACAGGTATCCAATCTTCAGGCGACCGCCGGGCTTGCGGCTCTTGAGGCGCGCCGGGTGGACACCGTCGAAGGTCGCCTTCGCTTTGCCGATGACGTTCTTGCAGTATCTGTAACCGTTGGCGAGCTGCAGGAACGGATCGTCGGTATAGGCCGCAAGCGACAGCGCGGAAATGCCGCCCAGGAGTTTCTCGCGCGTCGCCAACCCGAACGGCGCGATCACCGGCCATTTGCACTGGCGCTGGCGCAGGCTGACGTAGTGCTGAATGACGTCGTTCTGCTCGGGGTTGACATCGAGCCCCAGGCGCAAGGCCTCCTCGGCGTTGGCGTCAAGAAAGCCGCGTTCGAGCACACGGCCGATCTGCTTGAGGGCCACCTGGCGGAAATTGATGTTCTCGCCGCTCACGACGGCTAGCCGATTGACCACTTGCTGCCATTGCAGCACCGCATCGCCGCCCGCGCCCATGCGGTCGAGGACGTGGCCTAAATTGATGTACGGCGGATAGAAGTCGGGTTTCAGCCGGATGGCTTCGGCGTGCGCGGCGCGCGCGGCCGTCAGTTCATTGGCAGCCGTCAGCACCACGCCATAGTTAAAATAGATCGCGTGGAGCAATCCGCTATCGCTGTTGTTCTCGATCCACGCCCGGTACAGGGCAATGGTCTGGGCGGTGTCCCCGGATTTGGTAATTTGGTCAGCAATACCAATGAGTTCGCCGACAGGGAGTTGGCGTTCTTGGGCGCGTTTGAGGGCGTCGGCATAGCGTTCGGCAAGCATCATGGCGCCACATTACCCAGCCGTTTCTTAAAAAAAGGAAAAGGGCCAGACCCTTGCGGGTCTGGCCCCTGCCCTACCCGCGAGGGCCGGTAAGTTTAGAGCAGCGCGGCGAACTGGGCCGTCGTCATGCTCTGGATCTGGGTCGACGTGAACGCGGTGACCTGGGTCGTGATCAGAGCGCCGAGCTGGATTGTGGTCAAGCCGGTGATCTGCGACGTCGTCAGGAACGCGATGTCGGTCGTCTCCAGACCCTTCACCTGCGTCGTGCTCAAGCCGCCGAGCTGGATGGTGGTGAGCACCGCGATCTGCGAGGTGGTGAGCGCACCGATCTGCGACGAGAGCAACCCGCCCAGCTGTGTGGTGGTGAGGTTGTTCACGTCCGTCGAGCTGAGGCTTGCGATCTGCGGCCCGGTCAAGGCACCCAGCTGGGTCGAACTGATGCCGGTGAGCTGTACCGTCGTCAGGATCGCCAGATCGGTGGTGCTGAAGCCCTTCACCTGCGTCACGGTGAGGCTGCCGAGCTGCAGCGTCGTGAGCGAAGCGAACTGCGTCGTGTTCAGGGTCGTAAGCTGAGCCGAGCCGAGGCCATCGAGCTGGGTCGTCGTCAACGCGCCCACGGTGACTGTGCTCAGCGCATTGAGGAACGTCGAGCTCATCTGACCGATCTGGGCACTGGTGAAGCCGGTCACCTGCGTGGTCGAGATGTGCGAGATCGTCGTGGTCGATAGCCCGTTGATCTGGGTCGAAGCCAAACCGCTGAGCGAGCTGCTGGTGAAGCCGCTGAGCTGAAGGGTCGTCAGCACGCCGAACTCTTGCGTGGTGATGCCCTTCACCTGCGTGCTGGTCAGGCTGCCGAGTTGTGACGTGGTCAGGACCGCGAAC
>CAISTS010000081.1 GCA_903888485.1 uncultured bacterium
CGATCTCTATGACACCTTCGGCCTCGGCAAGGACATCCCGATGGCGCCGGGTTCCAACTCGGACTCGATCGTCGCGCTGATGCCCGACACCGGCAAGTGGCTGCACTTCCGCGTGCCGTATCCGCGCGGCTTCTTCGGTCGTGGCCTTGACGGCCGTATCGACGATCCGAAAGCCGGCTGGAAAGGTAAGGGCCTATGGGGCGCTTACGCTATGACTCCTGCGTTCCACCAGGAAGGCGGCGACGAAGGCAAGGGCCCGCAGTTCGTTCACTTCCAACTGCGCTCTAACCCGCTCGAAGAATAAATCGAGTTTCGGCTGAAACGCGAAGCCGGCCGCTGGACAACCAGCGGCCGGCTTTCTTTTCTCGTCTTTACGCGCGGCTAGCTGCCGTCGCCGAGCGACTTCAGATAGGCGGCGACGCTCCTGATCTCGTCGTCGCTGACGGTCGCGCGCGGCCATGGCGGCATTTCGCCTTTGCCGGCGCGCGCGATGGCAATCATGCCGTCCGGCTGATGTAACAGCGGTACCAGCGGCGGGCCTTTGTCGCCTTCGCCCATGGGGCCATGGCATTCGGCGCAGATGCGCTCGAACACCTCTTTGCCCTTCTTTGCATCCGCCGCAACGGTAGTGCCCGAAAAGGCGGCCATCGCGCTCAACCCGATGAGCGCAGTGAAAACTTGCTTATATGCAGTCACGCGAACTCCCCATTCAAAACGCCAATCTCCCAGTCCTATAGCCCTGCACTTTGGCAACAAAATGTTCGCCGTCAGCACATTCGCGTCCCGCTATACGGTACGCCACGTAAGTGGCTGGATTATAATTGAATATGGGACGCCCCTCAAATCACCTCGCTGCCGGGTTTGCGGGTGCGTGCGTCCGCATTCCGCCTGCTGAATTTTGACCTCTGACGCCAGAATGGACTGAATCAAAAGGCCGAAAGGGATTAGAATGAAAGGTACGCAAAAGGGAGGAGGACCTCGCGCATGCCCACAGGGAACGTGAAGCGGTTTGCTTGGTTGGCAGGTCTTGGCGCTGCCGCGGTTTTCGCGAGCGGTGCGGCCATGGCCGAGCAATCGCGCAGCTTCGCCGTCGGTTGGTTCATCCAGGCCGCTCATTCCTATGAGGGCGATTGTCCCGATGGCCACAATCCACTGCCCGAGGAAATGTTCCGCGAGCAGTTCCGCGGCATCGGCATGCCCGACGAACAGATAGAAAAAATTCTCGGCGGACTGAAGGGCGGCAACTCCGACGCCTACACCAAATCGCAGATCGTCAATCGTGGCCGCATCAACGGCAAGCCGGTGAACGCCTACACCTACCCGATGGCGGTGCCCGACGTCGGCTTCCATGAAGTCAAAGGCAAGTTTGCTTACGGCTTCAATCTCGACGGCAAAGCGGACGAGAAGAGCTACGAGGACCCGGAGACCGGCGAGAAGGGTGTCGATAACGGCTATTGGCGCGCCATCGGCTGCAACATCAATCATCGCGGCTCGGCCAAGGAAATCCCGACGGAATGGGCTCTGCATTGGGACAACGAGCGCGACAAGATGCCGGCGTGGCTGGTGACGATCAAAGGCGCCGATCTCAGCAAAGATGGCCCGGTCACCGTGCAGTTCCGCAAAGCGCTCGAGCACGTCTCGCGCGATGCCAACGGCTACGTGCGTTCGGACTCCACTTTCCGCGTGGATCCCGATCCGCGGTGGCAAGCGTCGCTGAAAGGCGAACTCAAGGGCGGCGTGATCAACGTGACCGAGCCTGGGGAGATTCACCTCTCGGGCGATCCCTATGGCCTGACCGAACTCGACCTCCGTCAGTCGCGTTTGCGCCTTACACTGAATGCCGACGGCACGGCCGAAGGCATTCTCGGCGGCTATATGCCTTGGATCCGTATTTTCTTTGTCTACGGCAGCTCGGGCTACAATTCCGAAACCATGATCGGCACGGATATTCCGGGCGTCTATTACGCGCTTCGGAAGCACGCCGACGCCTACCCGGATCCGAAGACCGGCCAGAATACGGCGATCTCCACAGCCTGGCGCTTGGCGCTGGTGCCGGCGTTCGCCATTCCGGCCGAAGGCGAAAGTGACTAAATCAATTCAAAGCGTTAACGGCAGCCGGTGTTCTGGCTGAAGGGATGCAAAACGGCTATATTTCCACGTACGGACAGTCAGGACCTATGGGTCCACCGCGTCCGCATCAGAACAGTTGAACTACCGAGGGACACGTCAGTATCTGCGTTTGATCTATTCCACGTGAAATTTCATGGGGCAGCGCCCCCTGGGCATTGGGAGAAGCGACGATGAAGGAAATGTTGGATCGTAGACGCGTTCTGCGCGGCATGTTCGGCGGCGCGGCAATGACAGTCGGCTTGCCGCTGCTTGATCGCTATCTCAACACCAACGGCAATGCCCTGGCCAGCGGTGCGCCGCTGCCGGTGGGCTACGTCAACTGGTTCCAGGGCTTGGGCTTCGCGCCGGGTTTCTGGGAACCCAAAACCCTCGGCGCGAACTACGAGTTCGGTTACTGCCTGCGTGCCATGAAGGGCCTGCGCGACAAAACCAACATCTATAGCGGCATGAAAGTCTATCTCGACGGCCATGCGGCCGGCGCTCACGGCTCGGGTCCGCAGTGCATCATGCAAGGCGGCATCGCCGATCCCTCACTGCCCTCGATCGACCAAATCATCGCCGACGCCATCGGTACACGCACGCGCTTCCGCTCGCTGGAAGTCTCCTGCGAAGGCACGCAGGACGGCTTCAGCCGACGCAGCGCCACCGCGCAGAACCCGTCCGAGCCTTCGCCGCTTGCGCTCTATGGCCGCATCTTCGGGCCCGAGTTCAAAGATCCGAACGCCGCCGATTTCCAGCCCGATCCGACCGTGATGGCGCGCGCTTCAGTGCTGTCGATGGTGAAAGACCAGCGCGATACGCTGGTCAAGCAGTTGGGCGCCACCGATAAAGCGCGCCTGGACGAATACTTCACGTCGCTGCGTGAGCTCGAGAAGCGCCTTGAGCTCGACCTGCAGAAGCCATCGCCGCTGCCGTCGTGCACGATCCCCAACAAGCTGAGCGAGGAAGGCGCGCTCGGTTTGGTCATCGGCGACGCTCAGATCAACCACGATCTGCACGCCAAGCTGATCGCGCACGCGATTGCCTGCGGCCAGACCCTGGTCGCGTCGCTCAACTTCGGCGGCTCGCTATCGAACCTGCGCCGTCCCGGCGCGCAGCAGACCTTCCACATGTACACCCATGAGGAAATGATCGATCCGCAACTCGGCTACCAAAAAGAAGTCGAGTGGTTCAGCAACGAGGTCGCCAAGTCGCTGTTCAGCTTCTGCAAGACTTTCGAAGCCGTAAAGGAAGGCGACGGCAACCTGCTCGACCGTATGTTGATCATGTATTCGACCGACGGCGGCTATGCCCGCACGCACTCGACGGAAAACATCCCGATGATGACCATCGGTAAGGCGGGCGGCCGTGTGAAGACCGGCCTGCATATCTCGGCCAAGGGCGACACCGCGTCGCGCTTTGGTTTGACGGTGATGCAGTCGATTGGCGTACCGATCGGTACGTGGGGCACGGAGTCGAACCGTACGTCCAAGACCTTCACCGAGGTGTTGGCCTAAGCGTTCGTTGAAGCAATCGTTTTGCGAAGGGAGAAATCGCAATGCGTAAGGTGAAGGTCCTGCTTGGCCTAGGTTTGGCGGTGATTTTGAGTGGCGGCGCGAGTGCGGCGCCGCTGGAGGCGTCGCTGACAACGCCGCTGGGGATCACCATCCAAGAGCTGCACGGCTCGGGCGAGCGCTACAAGTCGCCGCCGCCGGAAAAAGACGCGGCGGGCCGCGAATTGCCGAGCCCGTTCCCGTTCTTTGCTCAAGGCAGTCCGCGCCGCGGCGAACGTCACACCTTCGCCAACGACCGCGGCATGACTCTGTATACCTACGCTAAGGATACCGAAGCCGGAAAGTCCGCCTGTTACGGCGACTGTGCGAAGGCTTGGCCACCGGCCGTTGTGCCCGCCGGCGCTAAGGCCTTCGGTGAATGGACGATCATCACCCGCACCGATGGAATCAAACAGTGGGCCTATGAAGGCAAACCGCTCTACGCCTTCGTCAAGGACACGGTCCCCGGCGAACGCAAAGGCGACGGGCTTGCCGAGAAAGCCTGGACCACCGCGCGCTTTGAAGGCGTCGAAGGGCTGCAGCCGCCCTTCGGCATCAATGTCGCTGAATCCGACTATGCCAACGGGTACGTGCTGGTCGATAGCCGCCGTTTGACGATCTACACCTTCGACGGCAACCCGGCGCGCAATACGCAAGCCTGCGCCACGTCGTCGTGCCCGAACCACTGGCAACCGGTCGTGGCCGCGCAGCTCGCCAATCCCAAGGGCGACTTCAGCATCATCGCGAGCGCCGAAGGCGGCAAGCAATGGGTCTTCAAGGGCAAGCCACTCTACACCTACAGCGGCGATGTCAAATCCGGCGACACCACCGGGGCAGGGGTCGATAAGAAGTATCAGGTGGCGGTGCTGGCCAAGCACTTCATTCCAAAGCAGGCGGTGATCCGCGACGATCCCGCGCGCGGCGCCATCATCGCAACCGCTGACGGCATGACGCTGTACCGCCGCGATACCAGCTTCCACCAGCCCGACGGTCACGGTCTGCCCGGCTCAACGCCTGGCTCGCCCATGGTCGGACACGCCATGGGAACCAAGTCATGCGTCGATGATTGCCTGGTGCAGTGGAAGCCGTTCGTGCCGGCCGCCGGCGCGCAGCCCTCCGGCTATTGGGATATCGTTTCCCGCGGCGACGGTACGAAGCAGTGGGCCTACAAGGGCTTCGCGCTCTACACCTATACGGGCGACAAAAAGCCCGGCGACAAGACGGGCAACGACATCTACGACATCGTCGTGACCGAAGATCATGCGGTCGATGTCTACGCGCCCGGTGGGCCCGTCAACATCACAGACTCTGCGGCGCTCTTCTGGTCTTACGTCGAGCCGTAAGCCGGACAACATCATTTCGAAGAAAATTGGAGAGGGAGATACAGATGACTAAGCAATTCGTGAAAGCGCTATTCGCATCGACGTGCCTGATGGCCGCCAGCGGCGCTGTGATGCAGGCCCAAGCCGCCGCGGGTGCGGCGGTGCCAGTCGTTGTCGACGGCATCGGCGGCGTCGTCACCAGCAGCAAGGGTCCGGAAGCGGGCGTCTGGGTTGTCGCCGAGACGCGCGACCTGCCGACGCGCTTCATCAAGATCGTCGTCACCGACGACCAGGGCCGCTACATGCTGCCGGAACTGCCCAAGGGCAAGTACGACGTGTGGGTGCGCGGCTACGGCCTCGTCGACTCTAAGCATGTCCAGGCTTCACCCGGCAAGAACGTCAATCTGACCGCCGTCATCGCGCCGAACGCCAAGGCCGCGGCGGACTACTACCCGGCCAACTACTGGGAAGCTTTGATGGAAATCCCGGCGGCCAGCGAGTTCCCCGGCACGGGCCCCAAGGGCAACGGCATTTCGCCGACCATGCAGACGCAGCAACAATGGCTGCACCACGTCAAGAACGGCTGCCATCAGTGCCACCAGATTGGTGACGCGCCGACGCGCCTGATCACAGATCCGTCGCCTGAAGGCTGGGCCGACCGCATCAGCAAGGCGCGCGCGCTGGGCGACCAGGCAATCGGCGACCACGGCCAGGACTTCGCCGACACCATGAACAACCGCATGACGCAGTATGGACGCGCGCGCGGCCTAAAGATGTTCTCTGACTGGACGACGAAGATCGCCGCCGGCGCCTTGCCCACCGAAGCGCCGCCGCGCCCGCAAGGCATCGAGCGTAACGTCGTGCTGACGTCGTGGGACTGGTCCAACGGCCGCTACAATCACGACAACGTCTCGACCGATCGCCATGACCCGACCGTGAACGCCAACGGCCCGATCTACGGCATCATCGGGATGTATGGCTACGTCGAAATCCTCAACCCGACGACCCATAGCAACGAGGAATTCGGCTACAAAGTTAACCTCAACAAGAACGTCGAGGTGTTGCCGCCGGAGCAGGTACCGGATGCGTTCCCGCACAACCCGATGGTCGATCGCCATGGCAATCTCTGGATCACCGACCTCGGCCGTTACGGCGGCCCGAAGCCCGGCACGCCCGAGCCGCCGGCGCTGCCGGCCTATTGCACGGATCCCGCCAACCCCTACGCCAAGTACTTCCCGCAGCCGGGCAAGGCGCGCAACACGATCGTGCACTACGACACCAAGACCAAGAAGATCGAAGGCGCGTCCATGTGTAATGGCATGCACCACCTGATGTTCGCCTCTGACCGCAAAACGCTGTACTTCAGCGGCGGCGGGAGCTCGGGCGGCAACAGCGTCCAGAGCTGGATCGACATCGACGTCTGGAATTCCACCAAGGACGGCGCCAAAGCCATCGGCTGGTGTCCGATGGTGCTCGACACGAACTCGAAGACACCGGCCAAAGCGGCGGCTCTCACCGAAGTCGCGATCACGCCCGACAACACCCAATGGAACGAGCCCCCGCGCGGCGGCGGCAACGATCCGGAAGGCGGCGGCGAGCGTGGGGCGGGTGCTGCGCAACGCGCCGCCGCCGATCCGCCGAAGCCGTTCGATCCGGCGAAGGACACGCGCGTCAACGGCGGCCTCTACGGCATCGATGCCGACATCTCCGATGGCAGCATGTGGTCCGTGAAGACCAGCCCGTTCCCGAGCCAGATCGTGCGCTTCAATCGCGGCGCCAATCCGCCGCAAACCTGCCGCACCGAAATGTTCGAAGCCACCAAGCTTCCTAACGGGAAGGACTATGAGGGCTTCAATGGCCGCGGCATGAGCGTCGATTCCAAGGGCGTTGCCTGGGTGGCCTTCGCACAAGGGCGTCTCGGCAAGCTCGACCGCACCAAGTGCAAAGTGCTGAGTGGCCCGACCGTAAAAGACGGCCAACACTGCCCCGAAGGCTGGAACTACTACGACACCCCCGGCCCGAAGATGGCGGGCGTGACGACGGGTTCGGCCGACTTCCATTATCTGATGTGGGTCGACCTGCACGACACGCTCGGCCTCGGCAAGGACGTGCCGATCGTCGCGGGCTCGAACTCGGACTCGCTACTGGCGTTCGACAGCAAGACCGAGAAGTTCAACATCCTGCGTGTGCCCTATCCGCGTAGCTTCCATACGCGCGGCATGGACGGCCGCCTCGACAACAAGGACGGTGGCTGGAAAGGCCGCGGCGTGTTCGCAACCTACGCCTCGCAGCCGGTCTGGCACCAGGAAGGCGGCGATGACGGTCTGTCGGGCCCGCAGCTGGTGAAGTTCCAGATGCGCCCGGATCCGCTCGCGCACTAAGAGCCGATAGACAAAGCAGACGGCGCGGGAGCAATCCCGCGCCGTTTTTCTTTTCAGGTGAGCGGAAGCACGTTGGTGTACTTCACCTGCTTGAGCGCGAAGCTCGACTCAATTGAGGCGACGGCGTCGATGCGGGTCAGCCGGTCGCGCAGGAACCGTTCGTAGGCGGCAAGATCCGCGGCAACGACGCGCAAGAGGTAGTCGCGCGAGCCGGTCATCAGATAACACTCCAGCACCTCGGGCCAGTGCGCCACCGCCTTGGAGAATTGCTCGAGCGCTTCCTCGCGTTGGCGCTCCAGCTTCACCGAAACAAACACGCTGACCGGCAGGCCTACAACATCCTGGTCGAGCACGGCGACATAGCGCGCGATCACGCCGGCCTTCTCAAGGATGCGGATGCGCCGCAAGCAGGGCGAGGGCGATAAGCCAACTTCGGCCGAGATGACGGCCAGACTCATGCGTCCGTCCTTTTGCAGGAGGGCGAGGATTTTGCGGTCGATGGCGTCGAGCTTTTGCATATCGTTTGCGCTGATGTTCATATTATTGGCATAATATGCCAATAGGAAGGGCCACATTCGCATAAATCGGCAGCCAATTCCAGCGTCTCCGCGCGATAGTGCCACACCGTCCCGGGGAGGTATCTGTCATGGCGTCCGTTATCGACTCTCAGCAGCTCGAATGCCTGCAAGCATTGGAAAAGAAGGTGCTGTGGCTGGCGAGCTGGATGATCCACAACGCAAACCACCTGCGCGACAGCAGCGACGGCGTGAAGGTCGGCGGCCATCAGGCGTCATCGGCATCGCTGGCCGCCATTATGACGGCGCTGTACTTCCGTATCCTGCGGCCCGAGGACCGCGTCGCGGTCAAGCCGCACGCCAGTCCCAATTTTCACGCCATCCAATATCTGCTCGGACGCCAGACGCGCGAGAAGATGGAGAACTTTCGCGGCTTCAAGGGCGCACAGAGCTATCCCTCGCGCACCAAGGACATCGACGACGTCGACTTCTCCACCGGCTCAGTGGGTCTTGGTGTGGCGCAGACACTGTTCTCGTCGCTGGTGCAAGATTACGTGCACGCCCACGGCTGGGCCGGGGAGCGCGCCAAGGGCCGCATGATTGCCCTGGTCGGCGACGCAGAGCTCGATGAAGGTAACATCTTCGAAGCCATCCTCGAAGGCTGGAAACAGAACCTCAAGAATTGCTGGTGGGTGATCGACTACAACCGCCAGAGCCTGGATGCCGTCGTGCGCGAAGGTCTCTGGGCGCGCTACGAAGCTCTGTTCAAAGACTTCGGCTGGGACGTCGTCGTGCTGAAGTACGGCGTACTGCTGGAGGAGGCCTTCACGAAACCGGGCGGCGCGCCGCTGCGTGACTGGATCGACCGATGCCTCAACCAGCTCTACTCGGCCCTCGTGTTCCAAGGCGGGGCGGCTTGGCGCAAGCGTCTCCTCGCCGATTTCGGCGCGGACAGCGATACCGGCAAGCTGGTCAATAGCTATTCCGACGATGATCTCGCGCGCCTGATGACAAATCTCGCCGGCCATGATCTGCCGACGCTGCTCGGCGCCTTCAGTGCCGTCGATCACGACCGGCCGGTGTGCTTCATCTGCTACACCATCAAAGGCTTTGGTTTGCCGCTGGCGGGCCACAAGGACAACCACGCCGGCCTGATGACGCTGGGCCAAATGGACACGTTCCGCAATTCCATGAACGTTCGCCGGGGGCACGAGTGGGACCCCTTGGAAGGCATGTCCGTGCCGGCGGATCGCCTGCAGGCTTATCTCGCGCGCACGCCGTTTGCGAAGCGCCAGGAGCAGCAGGCAGCGGAGACGTTCGCGCCGCCGGCGGAGCTGGCGGTGAGTATTCCGGACCTTATTTCGACGCAGCAGGGCTTTGGCGCGATCCTCAATGAGATCGGCCGTCATGACACGGACTTCGCCGGGCGCGTTGTCACCACGTCGCCCGATGTGACGGTCTCGACTAACTTGGGGCCCTGGGTGAACCGCCGTACCGTGTTCAGCCACGAGACGCGCAGCGACACCTTCAAGGACGAGCGTTTGCCCTCGACCTTCACGTGGACGGCCTCGCCCAAGGGGCAGCACATCGAACTCGGCATCGCGGAATCGAATCTGTTCATTCTGCTCTCGGCGCTGGGCCTGTCGCACAGCATCAACGGCCAACGCCTGCTGCCTATCGGCACGCTCTACGATCCCTTCATCGCGCGCGGCCTCGATGCCATGAACTATGCCTGCTACCAAGACGCACGCTTCATTTTGGTGGCCACGCCATCGGGCATCAGCCTTGCGCCCGAAGGCGGCGCGCACCAGTCTATCGGCACACCGCTCATCGGTCTCTCGCAGCCGGGGCTCACGTCATTCGAACCGGCCTACGTCGACGAGTTGCAGGCGATGATGCTGTGGGCTTTCGAACACATTCAGAAACACGGCAAGGGCACGGCGCTCGGCGCTAACTGGCTCGAAGACGACAAGGGCGGGTCGGTTTATTTCCGACTGTCCACTCGTCCGCTCGAACAGCCCAAGCGCACCATGACCGATGAACTGCGCCGCGGCATCATCGACGGTGCTTATTGGCTGCGCCCGCCGGGTCCCAACTGCGAAGTGGTTGTCGCTTACACCGGCGTGGTTGCGCCCGAAGCGCTCAACGCCGTCGGCCTAATGGCCGAAGACCGCCGCGACGTCGGCCTGCTCGCCATCACCTCGGTGGACCGCCTTTATGCGTCCTGGACGGCGGCGCAACGCGCGCGCGAAAGCGGGCTGGTGCACGCACGCTCGCACATCGAACGGTTGTTGGACGCTGTGCCCAACGCCAGCGGCATTGTAACCGTGATCGATGGTCATCCGGCCACGCTGAGCTGGCTGGGCGCGGTCGCGGGGCACCGCGTGCGGGCGCTGGGCGTCGATCAGTTCGGCCAGACCGGCTCGCTCGCCGAGCTCTATCGCCACTACGGTATCGACAGCAAAGCCATTGCTACCGCAGCGCAGAATCTGGTGAGGGGGCGGCCCATCAGGCATCTGGCGGCCCTGGCTTAGGGCGGGACAACCCGATAATCTGGCCCTACGTCTTTAGCAGTTGGGAGGGCTCATGAGGCGGTTCCTTATATTGTGTGCGGCCATGGCGCTCAGCGCCGGCGCCGCGATGGCCAAGCCGCAGATCGCGCCGCTGGCCGAGAGCGCGTGGTCGCCGGAGCAGCAGGCCATGGTCGCGGCCTACTGGAAGGGGCCCGTCGGCAACGATGTGCGCACCTTCATCAATCATCCGACGTTGGTGAAAGGCATCGCGCCCTTCGCCGATTACATCCTCAATGAATCGACGCTGCCGTCGCGCCACCGTGCCCTCCTGGTCATGCGCGCCGCGGCTTTGGCCAACTCGCCCTATGTTTGGGGTAAGTACGCCAAGTATGCGACGGACTCAGGTCTGTCCGCCGCCGAATTGCAGCGGGTTGCCGATGGTCCCGATGCGAAGTGGGCGGAATTCGAGGCGACGCTGCTGCGCGCGGCCGACGAGCTGCACGACAACTCTTTCATCAGCACGCCCACCTGGGATGCCCTGGCCAAGACTTACAACACCAACCAGCTGATCGATGCGACCTTCACGGTGGCCGAGTTCACGACCCTCGCCACCACCATCAATAGCATCGGCATCGAACCCGATGCGGGCTTTGCCAAGTTGCCGAAGGTGACGCACAAGAAGCCGGCCAAGCGCGGCTGGGAGCCCTTAGCGACGCCGCGCGTGCCGATCCTGCAGCCCGATCAGTGGACGGAAGAGCAGGCCAAGCTGGTCGATCCGAAAGGCATGAAGAAGCCGGTCTTCGTTGTGCTCGCGGCCTTCGTCAACCACACGGCAATGTACATCAAGCGTCAGACGATCTCCGATCAGATCCGGTCGGGTTCAGTCATTCCGCCGCGCGTACGTGAGTTTGCGATCTCGCGCATCCTCGCGCGCACCAAAGGCCATGCCGAGTGGGCCGGCCATATGGGCGCATTAAAAGCGGCAGGGTTTGCCGAGGCTGACCTCCCGCGTGTTGCCATGCCGGGCTACGATGGCCTCTCACCAGCCGACGCGGCGACGGCGCGTGCGGTTGATGAGATATTCGACAACGACCGCATCTCCGAAAAGACGTGGACGGAGCTCTCCGCGCACTTCAAGCCACCGGAGATCATCGACATCGCGCTGGCCGCGGGCGGTTACCGCATGGTGGCTATGGCCATCAACACCTTCGGCGTCCCCATCGAGCGCGAGAAGGTCCCGGCGACGATGCCGTAAGCCGTAACGATATGCCGATGGAACGGGCGGAGGCTGCTCCGCCCGTTTTCACTTTAGGGAGAATACCATGCACAAGTCTTCTCGGGGTTTGCTCGCCGCACTGCTGATCAGCTTCGGCGTTTCCGCGTCTTGGATGGCGATTGCGGCCGGCAGCGGCGACCTCACCGCGTTGCCGCCCGCGTCGGCCGAAGACCGCGCGCATTTCCCACCCGGAGATTCGCATCTGCGCTGGACGCTCGAGCAGAAGATCATCGGTCACCGGAACATGCACGTCATGTACCCGACCCGCGCCATTGAAGCCGGCGGCAAGGTGTTTGCGCTGCCGCGGGGCGCCGATATCGCGCCGACTTATAAGATCGACAACGTGTCCTATTCGCTGAACGATTACTTCCAACGTTCCAAGGCTTCGGGCCTCCTGGTCGTCAAGAACGGCAGTATCGTGCTGGAGCGTTACGGCAACGGCTATTCCGGCCAGACCGTCGGTACATCGCGCTCGATGGCCAAATCGATGACCTCGATCCTGGTTGGGGCCGCGATCAAAGACGGCCACATCAAGAGCCTCGATGAAAAGGTCGAGGCCTACGTGCCGGAGATGAAGGGCACCGCCTACGGCAGCCAGTCCTTGCGCACCGTTCTCTCCATGCTGTCCGGGGTGCCGTACGTCGAGAATGCGGCTGACCCCAACTCCGACGTCAACAGACTCGTCGGCTGCGTCCACAAGAACCAAAAGGGCTGTTTCATTACCGTCCTGAAGGAACTCGGCAGCCGGCCCGGCGCGAAGCCGCCGGGCACCGCGTTCTATTACTCGACGGCCGACACCACGATGATGGGCATCGTCGTTGAGCGCGCCACCAAAATGACCATGTCGGATTACATGTCCAAGCGCGTCTGGCAGCCCTTCGGCATGGAGCGCGACGGCTACTGGAATGTCGAATCTCTCGACGGCGCGACCATTGGCGGTTCGGGTTTCGGTGCGGCCTTACGCGACTACGCCCGTGTCGGACTTTTCATGCTGAGGGGCGGCGTGCTGCCGAGCGGCGAAAAAGTTCTGCCCGATGGCTGGGTCGCTGATGCGATCAAGCCGTCGCAGCCGTCCATCGAGAGCAAGCAACCCTACGGCTACTACTGGTGGCGGCCGACGTATGCGCCGGGCGAGATGCAGGGCAGCGACGGCGCATACTTTGCGCGCGGTAGTAACGGGCAGGCGATCCTGGTCAATCCCGCGGAGAACGTGGTCATCGTGAAGTGGGGGCCGCAGGTCTCCAGCGACGACAATGTGCTCTACGCTGCCATCGTGAACCAGCTGCACTGATATACCGGCGACTGTCGGTCTCGGGCGCAACAACGCGTAGGGAGAAGGGGGCCGCATCCATGAGCGCTAAAAAACGTCCCTTCTACCGCAAGCTCCACAACCAGGTTCTGCTGGCTGCGGCGTTCGGCATTTTGCTGGGCGCGACTGCGCCTGAAACCGCCGTGGCGATGAAGCCCCTCGGCGACGGCTACATCAAAATCGTCAAGATGCTGATCGCGCCGATTGTGTTCTGCATCATCGTCTCGGGTATTGCCGGCATGGGCAGTATGAAGGCGGTCGGCACCGTCGGCGCGAAGACGCTGGCCTACTTCCTGTTCTTCTCCACGTTGGCGCTGGTCGTCGGACTGATTGCAGCCGATGCATTTCAGCCCGGCGCGGGGATGAATGTCGATCCCGCCGCGCTTGATCCTGCCGCCGTTGCGACCTACGCCAACGCCGCGCACGCGCAAGGCATAATCCCGTTCATCCTCGGCATCATCCCAGAGAATTTCGTCGGCGCGTTCACGCAAGGCTCGGTGCTGCAAGTGCTGCTCGTCGCCATCCTGTTCGGCTTCGCGCTGCGCACCCTCGGGGAACGCGCCGATACCGTGAAGGAACTGATCGATCGCATCACCAAAGTGCTCTTCGTCATCGTCGAGTTCCTGGTCGTGCTGTCACCCATCGGCGCGTTCGGCGCCATGGCCTTTACCATTGGCGCTTTCGGGTTGCAGACGCTTCTGCCGCTGCTGAAGTTCCTGGTCACGTTCATCGCCAGCTGCGCGCTGTTTATTCTCATCATCCTCGTGCCCATGGCGCTCTGGGCGGGTGTCAGTGTGCTGCGCCTGTGCCGCTACATCTTCGAGGAAATACTGATCCAGATGAGCGTCGCGAGCTCCGAAGTGGTGATGCCGCGGCTGATGGAGAAGTATGAGCGCCTTGGTATGTCCAAGGCCGTCGTCGGCCTCGTCGTTCCGGCCGGGTACTCGTTCAATTTGCAGGGCACAAATATCTACATGACCTTCGCTATCGTGTTCATCGCCCAGGCTGTGAATATTCCGCTTACGATCGAGCAACAGATCACGGTAGTGCTGGTTGCATTCCTGACCTCGAAAGCCGCCACCGGCTTCGCCAACGCCGGTTTTATCGTCCTAGCCGCGACGCTATCCGTATTGCCAACCGTCCCGGTCGCCGGGCTGGCGCTGATCCTTGGCATCGATCCTTTCATGTCTCGCCTGCGCGGTTTGGCCAACCTCATCGGCAACGCCGTGGCGGTTTGTGTTATCGCGGTCTGGACCAAGGACGTGGAGCGCGCCGAGCTCCGCCGCCGTCTGGCCGTCCCACCGCAGTTGGACATCGCCGCCGCCAAGCAGCTATGAAATTTCTCCGCACCCGGGGCGTTGCCCGGCCCGTCGGGAGGCGGATATACTTGCCCCCATTCCATTCCCCAGGTGCCATGCGGCGCCGTGTTCTCTGAAATAAGGTGGCCCGCATGCAGGCTTCACAAGATCAGTCTTTTCCCGAAATTCGCGAGTCCGTCCGCCGATTGTGCGCCGAATTCCCGGGCCCTTACTGGCAAGCCAAGGACCGCGACCGAATCTATCCGACCGAATTCGTCAACGCGCTCACCGAAGCGGGCTTTCTGTCCATCCTGATCCCCGAGGAATACGGCGGTTCGGGCCTTGGCCTCGGTGCGGCCATCGCGGTGCTCGAGGAAATTCACCGTTCCGGCTGCAACGGCGGCGCGTGTCACGCCCAGATGTACACCATGGGCGCGGTGCTCAAGCACGGCAGCCCCGCGCAGAAAAAGAAGTACCTGCCCGGGGTCGCTTCGGGCGCCCTCAGACTGCAGGCTTTTGGTGTGACGGAGCCCAACAGCGGCACCGACACCACGCGCATCCGCACATTCGCGCGCAAGGACGGCGATCATTACGTCGTCACCGGCCAGAAGATTTGGATCAGCCGGGCCGAGTATTCGGACCTGATGGTCCTCCTCGTACGCACGACAGCGCGCGAGCAAGCGGCCAAGCCCAGCGACGGGATGAGCGTGCTTCTCGTCGACATGCGCGAGGCCGTGGGCAAGGGGCTGACCATTCGCCCAATCCGCACCATGCTCAACCACGCCACCACCGAATTGTTCTTCGACGATCTCAAAGTGCCGGTGGAGAATCTGATCGGCGAGGAGGGCAAGGGCTTCAAGTACATCCTCGACGGCATGAACGCCGAGCGCATCCTCATCGCGGCCGAGTGCATTGGCGACGGGCGCTTCTTCATCGACCGCGCCTCTAAATACGCGAGCGAGCGCCAGGTGTTCGGCGCGCCCATCGGCCGCAACCAGGGCATCCAGTTCCCGATCGCGCGGGCTTACGTGCAGACTTCGGCTGCCGCCGCCATGGTCGACAACGCCGCCGCTCTGTTCGACGGCGGCAAGCCCTGCGGCACCGAAGCCAACATGGCCAAGATGCTGGCCTCGGAAGCCTCGTGGTATGCCGCCGACATGTGCCTGCAGACCCACGGCGGCTTCGGCTTCGCCGAAGAATACGACATCGAACGCAAGTTCCGCGAAACGCGCCTGTATCAGGTTGCCCCGATCTCGACCAACCTGATCCTGTCGCATGTTGCGACCCATGCCCTTGGCCTGCCGAAGTCCTTCTGATGACTACCGTCAACAAATCCCTCGAAGGTCTTCTGGTCGTCTCGCTGGAGCAAGCGGTGGCGGCGCCGTTCTGTTCGTCGCGCCTGGCCGACGCAGGCGCCCGCGTCATCAAGATCGAGCGCAAAGAGGGCGATTTTGCGCGCGGCTACGACAAGTTTGTGCGCGGCGAGAGCGCCTACTTCATCTGGCTCAACCGCGGCAAGGAATCGCTGATCGCGGACATCAAGAACCCCGACGATGCAGCGCTGCTTCATCGCGTCATTGCCAAGGCCGATGTGTTCATCCAGAACCTCGCGCCCGGTGCGGCCGAGCGCGCAGGTTTTGGCACCACCCAGCTGCGCGCCAAGAATCCACGCCTGATCACCGTCGATATCACCGGTTACGGCGACGAAGGCCCGCTCAACGACATGAAGGCCTACGACCTGCTTATCCAGTGCGAGACGGGTCTTGCGTCGGTCACCGGTGCGCCGGAATCGCCGGGCCGTGTCGGTGTCTCCATCGCCGATCTCTGTTGCGGTATGAACGCCCACGCAGCCGTACTGCAAGCGCTTTATGAACGAGAGCGCACGGGTAAGGGGAAGGGCGTCGCCACATCGCTGTTTGAGGCCATGGCAGACTGGATGACGGTCCCCTTGATGCAGTTCGAGGGCACCGGCGCGCAGCCCAAACGTATCGGGCTCAACCATCCTTCCATCGCGCCCTATGGCATGTACACCTGCGGCGACGGCAAGCAGGTCGTCATCGCCATCCAGAACGAGCGCGAGTGGAAGGTGCTCTGCGACAAAGTGTTCCTGAAAGCGGACATGGCCGTCGATCCACGCTTCAATTCCAACGTCCAACGTGTCGCCAATCGCCCGGCGCTCGACGTCGAGATCAATGCTGTGATCAAAGACCTCACCGGCGACGAGTTCAAGAAGCGCCTCTACGACGCCGATGTGGCCTTCGGCTCGGTCAACACTGTGGCCGAGCTGTCGATCCATCCGCAGCTGCGGCGCATGGAGATTGGCACGCCGAGCGGCCCGGTCTCGCTGCCGGCTGCGCCCTGGCGCTGGCGCGGCGAGAACATCGTCCCGCGGCCGTCGCCGGCGCTGGGTGCGCATGACGCCGCTATACGCAAGGAGTTCGCGTGATGGATCCAGCGACCTTCAAGGCCTGGGTCGGTCGCACCGAGACAAAGACCGACGTGGCAACCGCCGCGCCGGTCAGCGGCCTTGCCGCCTTGCTCGATTACGCCGGTCCGCCTTGGGGCGACGAGATCCCGCCGCTCGGTCATTGGTTATATTTCCTGCCCCAGGCGCGCCAGTCCGAGATCGATCACGACGGCCACGCGCGGCGCGGCGGTTTCCTGCCGCCGATTGAATTGCCGCGGCGCATGTGGGCGGGCTCGCGCCTGGTGTTTCACGCGCCGATTCGCATCGGCGATGCCATCGAGCGGCAGTCGCGTATCCTGGATGTCGTGCCCAAGAGCGGCTCCACCGGTCAACTCGTGTTCCTCAAGTTGCGCCACGAGATTTTTGCGCACGATGTGCTCGCCATTACCGAGGAGCAGGACGTCGTCTATCGGGAGGCGGCGAAGCCAGGTGTCTCCCCGCCGCCCGCGGCTCCCGCCGCGGACCTGCTGGTGCCGCAAATCAAGCGCACGATAAAGCCCGACTCCGTCATGCTGTTCCGCTACTCGGCCCTGACCTTCAATGGCCACCGCATCCACTACGACCGCGAGTATGCTGCGGAAGAGGGCTATCCGGGTCTTGTCGTGCACGGGCCGCTCATCGCCACGCTGCTGGCCGACCACTTCCTGCGCCAAAGGCCCAGTGCACGCATCAGCAAGTTCGATATCCGCTTGCAGGCGCCTTTGTTCGATACCGAACCGTTCGAAGTATGCCTCAATGAGGCCAGCGGCGGCGCCGAGCTCTGGTCCGCTAGGCGCGACGGTCAGGTGAGCGCCTCTGCTAAACTTGAATATAATCTGCGCTGATCGGGAGAGTGACCATGAACGTGACACAACAGCTGTCGGAATTTTCGGCCAAGGCATCAGTGAGCAATCTGCCTGCCGACGTCATCCAGCGCACGCGCGAGCTGATCCTCGATCTTGTCGGCAACATCGTGCGCGCACGTCATGAGTCCGACAGTACGCCCGCGCTGCTATCGTCGGCCAAGGCGCTCGGTTTGACCACTGGTACGGCGCGCGTCTTCGGCGATGCGTCAACCTACGGGCCGGCGGGCGCGGCGTTGATCAACAGCACGCTTGCGCACTCGCTCGATTTCGACGACACGCACGCCGCCGGCACTTTGCATCCGGGCGCTCCGGTGATCCCGGCGGCGCTTGCGGCCGGCGAGATGGTCAAAGCCTCGGGCGCCGACGTGCTCGCGGGTATTGTCGCGGGTTACGAAGTCACGTGCCGTACGGCGCTCGCGCTGCCGGCGGGCGATCACTACCAACGCGGCTATCACCCGACAGCCACCTGCGGTGTCTTCGGTGCCGCTGCTGCGGCGGGACGCATCTTTGGTATGGATGCAGCGGGCATTTCTTCAGCGCTCGGCATCGCCCTTAGCCAAAGCGCGGGCAGCTTGCAGTTTCTGGTCAACGGCGCGTGGACCAAGCGCTTCCAGGTGGGCTGGTCGTGCATGGCGGGACTTTCCGCCGCCATCTTCGCGCGCGAAGGATTCAAGGGCGCTTCCGAAGCCATCGAGGGCAAACACGGTTTCTTGCGCGCCTATGCGCCCAAGCCGAATCCCGAACGCGCCGTCCAAGATCTCGGCAAGGTGTTCGAATTGATGATGACGGGCGTGAAGCCCTATCCTTCGTGCCGCTACGGTCACGCCGGCATCGATGCCGTGCTTGCATTGCGCAGCGAACACAATCTTAAACCCGCGGAGGTCGACTCCATCACGTATGGTTTGTCCAATTCCGGCATGCTGCTCGTGGGTGCGCCTGCAGAAAAGAAGGCGAACCCACAGAACACTGTCGACGGCCAGTTCAGCGGACCGTTTGTGCTCTCGGTCGCTTTGGCCACGGGCGAAATGGCCTGGGACAGTTACGGCCTCATCCAGGATCCGACGATCCGCGGGCTTTTGCCCAAAGTGCGCTGCGAGTTCGACCCGGAGATCGAAGCCGAGTACCCCACCAATATGTCTGGCAAGATTACACTGAAAGCGCGCGGCAAAACCTTCACAAAGAAGGTCGTTGTGCCCAAGGGCGAGCCCAGCAACTTCTTCGGCGCGTCCGAACTGAAGGGCAAATTCATGCGGCTGGCCGAACCCTCCATGGGGGCCGGCGGGGCCGAGGCGCTGGCCGAGGCGATCCTAAAAGTCGATGGCTTCAAGGACGTGAACGACCTCATGCGCCACGCCCGGCCCATGACCCACTAGGGTAAAAAAAGCCTCCTTTATCAGTCCTTTCCCACTAGAATGACGCCGTCCCGCGGCACGCGCGGGGCACAAGCGGGGAGGGGAACTTGCAACAGGCCGCCGTCAACATCGGGGGACGCCTGGAACGTCTGCCGATCTCAGGTTTTCACTGGAAGCTGTTCACGCTTCTCGGCATCGCGATGTTCTTCGACGGCTACGACCTGCTTGTCGCTGGCCTCGTGATCCCCTCACTGCGCCAGGTTGGATGGCTGGACGGTACGACGACGACTTTCTTCGTCTCCTTGCCGCTCGCCGCCGCCGCCGCCGGGTCCTTCGTCTCGGGGTACTTCGGCGACCGGTTCGGGCGCCGCAAGCTCATGAAGATCAACGTCGCCATATTTACCTTCGGCAGTCTCCTGTGCGGTATCGCACCCAATACCGAGGCGCTCATTCTCTTCCGTACGATCACCGGCTTTGGTCTCGGCATGCAGATCGTCACTGGTTACTCCTACATGAATGAAATGACGAACAGCACGATGCGCGGCCGTTTCCAGGCGTCCATGGCGATGATCGTCAACGGCGGACTGCCGGCCGGCGCGATCTTCGCCGCGCTGGTGGTGCCGCTGCTCGCGCCCGAGGTCGGCTGGCGTCTCCTGTTCCTGATCTCGATCATCCCGATCTATTTCTTGTTTCTGAGCAAAGAAGTGCTGCCGGAATCGCCGCGCTGGCTTGCGTCCGTGGGTCGTACCGAGGAAGCCGACGAGATCGTGCGCCGCATCGAAGCGGTCGTGGAGAAAGAACGCGGCGAACTATTGCCGGTGCCGACCGCCACGCTGACGCCGCATCGTAATCTCGGATGGGCGGCTCTGATTTCCGGGGCCGTGCGCACGCGTTTCATCATGGCGATCTTGCTCGCCGTCTTTCATCTCACGGGCCTTTACATATTGGTGACATGGCTGCCGACCATCCTGATCGCCTCAGGCCTCAGTTTCCTTTCGGGATTCATTTTCTCGGCGGTGACGTTCTCGGGCTCTATCTTTGGGCCCTTGCTGGCGGTTCTGATCGGCAACCGGTTCGAGCGGCGCTGGATGCTCGTGGGCGCGGCGTTGGTGGCGGCGGTGACCGGATTGATCTACGCCACCCAGGACACGCCCACCGGTCTCATGATCGTCGGTTTCATCCTCGCCTGTGCGGTGAATTTCATCTCGGCGGTGGCGCTCGCGACCTACATCCCCGAGATTTTGCCCACGGGCGTGCGTCTGCGCGGTGTGGGTTCATCGTTCCTAGTGGGCCGCCTTGCGTCGGCGGCGAGCCCGTTCATCGTGGCGGCAGTCCTGCCGCTCGTCGAGAACCCGCTGGTCATCGTGACCTTGGTTGGCGGGTTTTATGTGCTGATGGCGGTCGTGGTCGCGACCATGGGACCGAACACAACCGGCCGAAGCCTCGAGACGCTCGAAGGCGCGGTCGCCGTAAGACCGTAGTTTTAGACAAGGAGATTTTGTAAGTGGCGCGCGTTGCGATTATTGGTGCGGGAGCGATGGGTTCGGTCTACGCGGGGCTGATGGCCTCAGCGGGGCATGAGGTATATGCGGTAACGGCGTGGCCTGATCACGCCGCGGCGATGCAGAAGAACGGGCTGCGGGTCGAAGGTATCAGCGGGGATCGAACCGTGAAGGTTCATGCCTCGACCACGACCGCGGGCATTCCGGTGTGCGATCTGGTGATGATCACCACCAAGGCGCCCGACGTCGAGGCCGCCGCCAAGTCCGCGCTGCCTTTGCTCGGCCCCAGCACGCCGGTGCAGGCCATCCAGAACGGCCTCGGCTCGGCCGAGAAGATCGCGGCGATCGTCGGCGCAGACCGCACCGTTGTAGGGATCGTCGGGGGCTTTGGCGCTTCCATGCGCGGGCCCGGCCATGCCCACCACAACGGCATGGTGATCGTACACTTCGGCGCTTACGGCAAACTGCCGCGCAAGGATTTGGACGCCTCGGCCGAAGTCTGGCGCTCAGCCGGATTCGACGTGGAGTTATATGAGGATACCGACCGCATGGTCTGGGAAAAACTCATCATGAATGTGTGTTTCTCGGGCTCCTGCACGCTGACCGGCATGACCATTGGCCAGGTCCTCGAGGACCCGGATGCCTGGCAAGTGGCCAAAGGCTGCGCCGAAGAGGCGGTGGCGGTGGCCAAGGCAAAAGGTATAAAATTCGGCTTCAGCGACCCCATCGCGCACATCCGCAGCATTGGAAGCCAGATTCCCAACGCCCGCCCTTCGATGTTGCTCGATCACATGGTGCGTCGCCGTTCTGAGATCAACGTGATCAATGGTTCGATACCGCGGGAGGGCCGCAAAGTGGGCGTGCCGACACCGGTGAACGATACGGTGGTTGCCCTGGTCAAAGCCCGCGAGAAAGATTTTACCGATACCGGTACTGGACTCTAATTCGTATTTCGGGAGGAGAGCATGAAGACTCGCCACATCACACTCATCACCGCGGCATCGACAGTAGCGTTGCTCGCGGCCTGCGACAGCGGACCGCCGCCAGCCCTTCAGGTCAGCAGCATCGCCGCGCCGCGCAATATCGCCACCGGCGGTGACGCCCTCATCAAGGTCGTGCTGCCGGAAGGCGCTTCGGCCGACCGCGTAACGCTGAACGTCAACGGCGCGCCCGCGCAAGCCACACTCAAGGCCGGCGCCGGCGGGCTGATCGCCAAGGTCTCTGGCCTCAAGGATGGCGCCAATACCATCACCGCGCTCTATCGCGACAAGGAAGCGGGCTCCGTGACGGTGGCGAACTACTCCGCCGCCGGGCCGATCTTCTCGGGTCCCCACCAGACGCCGTTCTTCTGCACCACCGACACCTGGAAGCAGCCTGTAACGGAAGCCACGCTCGGCAAAGCGGTCGACGCCGATTGCAACGCGCCGACGCGCGTCGATTATGTCTATCGCTCCACGGAAGGAAAATTCAAACCGCTGCCGGATCCGAAGAACCTGCCGGCGGATGTGGCGAGCACCACCACGACCGAGAACAAGACCGTCAAATACATCGTGCGCATCGAGAGCGGCACGGCGAACCGGGCGATCTATCAGATCGCTATCCTGCATGATCCGAACGTCGACAAGCCCATCGACCTCTGGAACCGCCCCGCGGGCTGGAACGGCCGTCTTATCTACACGTACGGCGGCGGTTACGGCGCGGCCTTCAATCAGGGTGCGACAACCGGCGGTGTGCACAACGATCTTCTGCTGAAGAAAGGCTATGCGCTCGCGTCATCGACGCTCAATGTCGGCCGCAACAATGGCAATGACATCATCTCCGCGGAAACCACTTTGGTCGTGCGCGAGAAGTTCATGGAGACCTATGGTCCGCCGGTACACACCATTGGCTGGGGCGCTTCGGGCGGCGCGATGCAGCAGCATCACATCACCCAGAACTATCCGGGCATGCTCGACGGCATCCTGCCGTCGGCGGCTTCTCCGGACGCGACGACCCGCATCGGCTTCGTGACCGACTGCTCGCTGCTCAACCGCTACTTCGACAGCGCGACCGGCAAGTACACCGAAGAGCAGAAAACCGCCATCGTCGGATTCGCCAACTGGAAGGCCTGCACCGGTGGTTCGGACTTCAAGGGTTCGGCCTGGATCAAGAGCGGTTTCTCGCCGGGTTGGGTCGATCCCAAGTTCTGCGCCGAAGGCGTGCCGATGTCGGAACGCTACGACGCGGTTAACAATCCCAAGGGCGCGCGCTGCACGACCTATGAGGACATGGTGAATGTCGTCGGACGTACGCCCGACGGCAAAGCCCGCCGCGGCATCGATAGCGTCGGCCTGCAGTACGGCTTACAGGCTTATAAAGACGGCAAGATCACGGCCGCGCAGTTTGTCGATCTCAACGAGAAGATCGGCGGCTTCGACATCGACGCCAATTGGCAGCCGGGCCGCATGGTCGGCGATGCCGGAGGGCTCAAACTGATGTACGAGACGGGGCGCATCAACCAGGGCGGCGGCGGTCTTGCCTACACGCCGACCATCGATCTGCGCACTTACACCGATCCGTGGGACTTCCACGACCGCGTGCGTTCGATCGAAACACGCCTGCGCATGATGAAGACCAATGGCGACGTGAACAACCGCGTCTGGCTGCTGTTCCCGGGCGACAGCCCGCTGCCGCCGGACAAGTATCACGAGATCGGCCTCGCCAAGATGGAAGAGTGGCTTGCGAAGATCTCGGCCGACACCGGTGCGGGCACCTACCGCGAGAAAGTCATCCGCAGCAAACCCGCCGATCTTAAGGACGGCTGTTACGATGAAGAAGGCACCAAGACCGACGAGGAGCCGGCCTACGGCGTCGAAAACAAGTGCAACACGCTATTCCCGCCGCACGGGGACTCCCGCATGGTCGCGGGAAGCCCAGTCGCCAACGACATCATGAAGTGCCAGCTGAAGCCCATCGACGCGGCAGACTATCCGGCCTCCTTGACTCCGGCGTTGCTGAGCCGCCTGAAGAAAGCGCTGCCCGACGGCGTCTGCGACTGGTCGCAGCCCGGTGTCGGGCAGACCGCGCAAGTCGGGATTTGGCTGCAATACGACGGCAAGGGCGGCTACACCACGATGCCGTAGACTAAAATCCACCGCCGGCGCTCACATCGAGCGTCGGCGGTTTGCTTTTGCGCACTGCTCAACGGGAGGAGACCAACATGAAGGCGCTTCACATGCGTGCCGGCTTCGTCTCGATGTTTGCCCTCGCGGCCGGATTAGCCGCTTGCGACAACGGCCCCCCGCCGGCGCTGGATGTGTCGAGCGTGGCCGCGCCCAAGAACATCGCGACCGGTGGCGATGCCGTCATCAGGATTGCGCTGCCGGAAGGCGCGTCCGCTGACCGTGTCAGCCTCAGCGTCAACGGCGCGGATGTGAAAACCGAGATCAAGCCGGGCGCGGGCAATGCCCTCGTTGCGAAAGTCCCAGGGCTCAAGGACGGCACCAACAAGATCACGGCGCTCTATCGCGGCAAGGAAGCCGGGGCGGTGACAGTCGAGAACTTCCCGGCGGCCGGGCCGGTGTTCTCGGGCCCGCATCAAAGCCCCTTCTTCTGCACGACGGAAACCTGGAAGACACCCGTCACCGACGTCGCGCTCGGCAAAGCCACCGACGCCGACTGCAACGCGCCGACGCGTGTTGATTACGTGTACCGTTCGACCGAGGGCAAATTCATGCCGCTCGCCGATCCGAAAAATCTTCCCGCGGACGTGGCGACGCTCACCACGCCGGACAAGAAGACCGTGAAGTACATCGTGCGTGTCGAGACCGGCGTCGCCAACCGCGCGATCTATCAGATTGCTATCCTGCACGATCCGAATACCGATGCCGCGCCCAATATCTGGACGCGCCCCGCCGGCTGGAACGGCAAGCTCGCCTATACCTACGGCGGCGGTTACGGCGCGGCTTTCAATCAGGGCGAAAGCAATGGCGGCGTGCTGACGCAAGGCTATCGCAACTCCGATCTCTTGCTCTCACGCGGTTATGCGGTGGCGTCGTCCACGCTTAACGTCGGTGGCAACAGCGCCAGCGACGTGATCTCGGCCGAGACCACGATGATGGTGCGAGAGAAATTCATCGAGACCTTCGGCCCGGTTGAATTCACCGTCGGCTGGGGCTCTTCGGGCGGCGCGATGCAACAGCATCACATTGCCCAGAACTACCCGGGCCTGCTCGACGGCATCATTCCGGCGTCGGCCTCGCCCGATTCCATCACGCGCGTCGGCTGGGTTACCGATTGCTCGCTGCTCAACCGCTTCTTCGAAACGTCGGGTTCCAAATGGACCGACGATCAGAAGACGGCGGTGTCGGGCTTCTCGACTTTTAAAGTCTGCACCGGCGGTGAAGACTATAAGGGCGCGGCCTGGATGAAGAGCGGCTATTCGCCGGGCTGGATCGATCCCAAGTTCTGCGCTGACGCCGTGCCGGAAGAAAAGCGCTATCATGCGACCAACAATCCAAAAGGCGCGCGCTGTACGGCCCACGACGATCTCGCCAATGTCTTTGGACGCGACGAGCAGGGCAGGGCTCGCCGGCCGATCGACAGCGTCGGCGTGCAGTACGGCTTGCAGGCTTTCAAGGAAGGCAAAATCACCGCCGCGCAGTTCGTCGAGATCAACGAGAAGATCGGCGGCTGGGACATCGATGCAAATTGGCAGCCTGCGCGTACGCAAGCCGATGCCGATGCGTTGCGCATCGCTTACGAAACGGGCCGCGTGAATCAAGGCGGCGGCGGACTCGCCACGCTGCCGATCATCGATCTACGCCGCTATACCGACACATTCGACTTCCACGATCGCGTGCGTGCGCTTGTCACCAAGGAGCGCATGAAAGCCACGAATGGTGACCTCGGCAATCGAGTCGCTCTCCTCTACTCCTACGAGGAATCGATTGCGCCCAACTCGCCCTACGACGGTCTCGCGGTCGATAAGATGACCGAATGGCTGACGCGCATCTCCGCCGACAAAACCGCGGCTAGCGTGCGCGAACGCGTCATCCGCAGCAAGCCGGCCGACCTAAAGGAAGGCTGCTTCGACGAAGAGGGCGCCAAGATCGAAGAGGAAATGGCTTACGGCGTTGCGAACAAGTGCAACACGCTTTATTCGCCGCATGGCGATGCACGCATGGTCGCCGGCAGCCCCATCAAGAACGATGTGCTGAAGTGCCAGCTGAAGCCGATCGACGCCGCGGACTATCCGTCCATGTCGGGCGCGCTGATGAACCGCCTGAAGGCCGCATTCCCGGAGGGCGTCTGCGATTGGTCGAAGCCCGGCGTGGGTCAGACGGCGCAAGCTGGCGTTTGGCTCAAGTACGATGGCACGGGCAAATACGTCGTGATGCCCTGAGACAAAGCAAAACCCGCCGGGCGCAGTCGCCCCGGCGGGTTGAAGGCTAATTCGTCTGAGGCGAGCTAGCGCTTGCGCGCTTGGAGTTCGCCCGCTTCCTTAGCGTCGATTGTGACGATCCGCTCGATCTGGCAGGCCGCGCCCGTTGGTCCAAGCACGTGCAGCGTATCCGTCGTGCAGATCGAACTCTCGGGACTGACACGCGCGTAGCCGTCCCATGAGATGCCCGAGCAGGTGCCGGACAGATCCATGCGTCTGAAGCCGGACTTGCCGTTCAATTTCACGAGAATGGTGCGGTCGTCGATGATCGGGCTTTCGTCGATCTGCCGGAGGCGGATGCAGCGCTCGCCCTGCGCGTCGGCGGCGCTCGCCGCGGCGCTGCTCAGCAAACCCAAACCCACCGCCGCTACGGCGGCGAAAGCGATATCCGGTACGAATTTTGACATGTGTTTCTCCTTCTGCCGCGATTTTCACCCTTCATGGGTAGTCCAAGAAGTCGGCGAAAGTGAGGCCTTTCCTCATAATATGGACTATATCACGAACCGATCGGATTCTCGGGCCAATTGGGTGCAGGTCTGCGGAAAAGTCCCCGTTTAGGCGTGTTGCTGCAATGCGAGAACATTCTATCCACCCCAATGGCCCCAGTTCTCCGCTCTAAGACGATCGGTGTGGCAGCGTTATTCCCTCGAATTCGATGCGCAGTTAATCCGCTTTTAATGCGGCGCTAACGTTACATCGTGTTGCACAATGCCGCAGCTTCCGCATTTGACGGCAGTGCGCTGGAACCCTTAGATTATCGACGTAATCAGGTGCTGCAGTGTGTGCGCCTTGAATTGATGCGGGGGGACTGAACACAATGATTTTCACTATGATGATCCTGCACGGCATGATGGCCGTGTTCCTGGTGGGCGCCATCACGCACCAAGCGATCGGCGTGTGGAAGACCAAGCCCGTTCCTTCGGGCACGTTCTTCCAGAGCCTCGTCAACGTGCGCGGCATGACCTACGTCAATGCCATCGTCATTCTCTACTGCATCACGGCGATCCTCGGCGGCGTCGTCTATCCCTTCTACGTCCTCGACGTGAAGGGCAGCTTGACCGATGCCCAGATGAACGAAGCCGTGGGCGCCTTCGAACTCAAGGAGCACTTCGCCATCGTTGGGTTGGCGATGCTGCCGTCCTATTGGTATCTGTGGAAGAAGGTGCCGGCGACCGAGTTCCGCCGTTCGCGCCAGCTCAATACCACCCTGATTTGTGCCATGGTCTGGACGACCTTTGTCGTCGGCCACATCCTCAATAATATCAAGGGAGTGATGTAATGAGCCGCCTTTTCCCGCTCGGCGTGTTCGCCGCAGTTTTCACCGTCATCTATTACGCCTGCTTTGTTTTTTCGATCACGCCCGTGCGCTTTTACCCGCTCAATTACGACATCACTACCGCTGACCTGCCCCGTACCGCCGGCCCTGCCATGGGTTGGTACACTTGGATTGTGATCGGCTCCATGTCGGGTGCAATTGCGGCAGTGGTGGCCTATATTGTCCCCAAGAACGTCGGCGAAAAGGCCGGTGCTTATCTTTCTTGGATGATCCCGCTCGGCGTCGTTATCTGGATGCTGTGGGTCGAAAAGCACTGGTTCTTCGAGACCGCCGCCGCGCAATAGCCCCTTCTTTTGGTGAGGCCTGGACTATGAAAAAGCTTTTGATGCAAACCGCTATGGCTGCGGGTGTTGCGGTTGGCCTGGCGGCTTTCGGCAGCCAAAGCGCCCTCGCTAACGGCGATGAGTTCTTCGGCGCCGAGGAAATCCCCGGCGCGACCGAGTTCGTCTACTTTGGTTCTGTTAAGGATCCGAAGGGCAATTACCTCGACGCCGTCGAGGTGACCCTCAACGTGTCCGAGCCGCCGCTGACCTACGTCGCCTACACCGACATCATCGGCCGTTTCCGCACCCTCGATGCGGGCCGCGCCATTGTCGACCTGGGGTACGAGGTGGATACCGCGAACTTCACGCTGTCGGTCGCCCGCGATGGCTACAAGTTTATCCGCAAGCTTGACCGCACCCCGCGCCGCGCGAAGAAGGGCGCTTTCGAGGTCAACTTCGTCATGGACGTGGACCCGGATTGGGAAGCCAAGAAGAAGGCCGCCCAGGAGCCCCTGCGCTTGCGGCAGGATATCAAAAACTGATCCAGGGCATATAATTCTGATATGGCATCCGCTGGCCTCTTGAAGGCCGGCGGTTTGCTTTTCGGGGGCGTTGCCTTGACTTTCGTCAAAGCGATAACACTGCGGAAATGCATAGATTGTTGCATGAGCGCAGTCATTGCCAAGCTTGCCTCTATTGTCTCTGAGGCAGCGTGTATTATATTAATCTGACATAGAATCCTCTGGGAGGAGACACCCGTCATGACGTCCCGCTCGCTGGCTGCGCGGCTGCTAGTTTCGGCTGCTGGAACGGTTTTTCTCGGTTTGTTCGCGCCGGCGGCCATGGCCGCGCAAAGTAAGAGCTTTGTCGTGGGCTGGTTCCTTCAGGCCGCGCACTCCTACGAAGGCGATTGTCCCGAGGGCATTAATCCCTTGCCGGAAGAGATGTTCCGCGAGGAGCTGAAGGGCGTCGGCGTCCCCCAAGAAGAGATCGAGAAGATCATGGCCGGCTTCATGGGCGGCAGTTCCACGCCCGAGACGCGCAACGCCATCATCAACCGCGGCCGCGTCGATGGCAAACCGGTCAACGCCTACAATTATCCCACGTCCGTGCCCGACGTTGGCTTCCATGAAGTGAAGGGCAAGTTTGCCTACGGCTTCAACCTCGACGGAAAATTCTCGGGCAAGGACTACGAAGATCCCGACACTGGCGAGAAGGGTGTCGACAACGGCTATTGGCGCGCCATGGGCTGCAACCTCAATCACCGCGGCAGCAAGGAGCAGCGCCCCACCGAATGGGATCTGCACTGGGACAATAACCGCGACAAGATGCCGGCGTGGCTGTTCACCATCACCACCGAAGATTTCAGCAAGGACGGTCCGGTCGAGGTCACTTTCCAGAAGGCGCTCGAGCGCATCACGCGCGATGCCAACGGTTATGTGCGCGCTGACTCCACGTTCCGCGTCGATCCCGATCCGCGGTGGAAGAACACGCCGCTGAAGGGCACGCTCAAGAACGGCATGATCACCGTGGACCAACCCGGCGAGATTCATTTGTCGGGCGATCCGTACATGCTGACCGAGCTCGATATGTCGCAGGCCAAGCTGCGCCTGAAGCTGAATGAAGACGGCACCACCGAGGGCGTGCTCGGCGGGTACATCCCGTGGCTGCGCGTCTATTACGTCTACGGCAGCTCGGGCTACAGCTCCGAATCCATGATCGGCACGGACCTGCCGGGCGCCTGGTACGCCTTGCGCCGCCATGCCGATGCTTATCCCGATCCGAAGACCGGCGAGAATACGGCGATTTCGACTTCGTTCCGGATCGTGGGCGTGCCGGCCTATGCCATTACGGTCGCGGCCGGCGAAGACTGACGCAAGCGTTAACAGACACGGCTTTTTCGTAGATCAATTCGAAAGCACGCGGACGAGCGTGCAGCGTATAGGAGAGAACCGATGATCAATCTGAACAAGCGGCTGCGCCGCTCAACCGCCTCCGTGCTGACGGCCGTTCTGGCGTGCGGCGCCATCACTTCGGTGACGATGACCGCCTCCGACAAGGTCACCGCCGCGGAATCCGCATCCGCCCCGGCCGGGCCCAGCAACGGCGTTGTCATTCGCCGCCTGACTCAGAAACAGTACGAGCAGATCATCACCGACGTCTTCGGACCGGGCATCAAGATCGGTGGCCGCTTCGAGCCGATCCCGCGCCAGGAAGGGTTGCTCCAAGTCGGCGCCGGCCGCGTCGGCCTGACATCGTCGGGATTCGAGCAGTACGATGGCATGTCGCGCACCATCGCCGCGCAGGTCATCGACCCCAATCACCGCGACGTTCTCATTCCTTGCAAGCCGGCTTCGGCCACGGCGGCTGACGATGCTTGCGCGACCCAGTTCCTCTCACAGGCGGGCCGCGCGCTTTATCGCCGTCCGCTGACGCAGGCCGAGCTCACGTTGCAAGTGACCGCCGCGCGCAATGTCGCCAACAACTTGAAGAACTTCTACTCAGGCGTCGAACTCAGCCTCGCTTCGATGCTGGTGGCGCCGCAGTTCCTGTTCCGCCAGGAAATCGTCGAAGCCGATCCGGACAACCGTGGTCAATTTCGTCTCGATGCCTATTCGAAGGCCTCGCGCCTGTCGTTCCTGTTCTGGAACACCACCCCCGACCACCAGCTGCTGGCGGCGGCCGAGAGCGGCAAGCTGCACACCGCCAAGGGCCTCGATGCCGAGATCAATCGCTTGATTGCCAGCCCGCGCCTTGAAGCCGGCGTGCGCGCCTACTTCGCCGACATGCTGGGCTTTGACTACTTCGCCTCGCTGGCCAAGGATGGCTCGATCTATCCCAAGTTCACCGGCTACGTCTCGGACGATGCCCAGGAACAGACGCTGCGCACGATCACCGATCTTCTGATCAACAATAAAGGCGACTACCGCGATCTGTTCACCACGCGCAAAACGTTTCTGACTCCGCTGCTGGGCTCGGTTTACGGCGTGCCGGTCGTGCAGAACAAGCCGAACGGCTATCCGCAGACCTGGATCCCGGTCAGCTATCCGGATGGCGATCCGCGTGCGGGCATCCTCACGCATGTCAGCTTCGTTGCGCTGCATTCGCATCCGGGCCGCACGTCGCCGACGATCCGCGGCAAGGCCATGCGCGAGATGATCCTGTGCCAGAAGGTCCCCGATCCGCCGGGCAACGTGAACTTCACCGTCGTGCAAGACACCACGAACCCGCTCTATAAGACCGCGCGCGAGCGTCTGAACGCCCACGCCACCGAAGCCATGTGCACAGGCTGCCACAAGATCACCGACCCGCTGGGCCTTGGTCTTGAGAACTTTGATTCGGCCGGCGGTTTCCGCACGAGCGAGAACGGCGCGGTGCTCGACACTTCCGGTTCTCTCAATGCGGCCACGTTCAAGGACGCGCCCGGCCTTGGCCAGGCGATCCATGACAGCCCGGCGGCGACGCAGTGCCTGGTCAAGCGTGCGGCGTCCTATGCACTTGGCCGCCCGACTACAGCCGCGGAAGCCGACTGGGCGAAGGCCCTCGAGACGAGCTTCGCGCAAAACGGCTATCGCTTCCCCGATCTCTTGAAGCGCATCGCTACGAGCCCTGAGTTCTTCCGTGTCACAGCGCCTGAGGGCGGCATCTAGTTGCCGCCCCGCTTTTGAATATTTTGAGGAGTAAGAGCTACATGACGCTTAATCGTAGACGTGTACTGAAGGGCATGATGGGCGGGGCGGCGGTTACCGTGGGCCTGCCGCTTTTTGATCTGTTCCTGAACAGCAACGGCACGGCCTTGGCCGCCGGCGGTCCGCTGCCGGTGGGTTTCATC
>CAISTS010000082.1 GCA_903888485.1 uncultured bacterium
ATTTGCGCGCCGAGGTGCAGCGGCGCGGTCGTCCCAGCAAGATCGCCGCGCTTGCCGGCAACCCGACGCCCGCCCCGCGCAACTGCAGCGTGCTCTGGGACTGGGGCGCACACGATGTGGCCATGATCCGCGCCTGCCTTGGCGCGGGCGAAGTCGTGCTGAACGACGCGCGCACCTGGCCCAAGGCCGGGGCCTTCGACAGCGTGCGCCTCGCCCTCAGATGGGGCGGCGTGCCGGTGCGCCTCAAGTTCTCCCAGCGCCTGCCACGCAAAACGCGCCACTTTTCGGTGCAATGGGGCGACGACGTGCTCGTGTACACCGACCGGCCAGCCCCTGCCGTCACATCCCAAATCCTGGCCGGGCGCGGGGAAAGTCCCAGAGTTCTCGCGGGCGGGCCCGAAAATCCGCTGGGCGCCGCATTGGATTCCTTCCTCAACAAGGCTAGAAAGCGGGGCGTCGATCGGGCCGATCTCAATTTCTCGGCCGACGTGACACGCACCCTTGAACTCTGCGAACGGAAACTCACGTGAAAATCGTAGTCACCGGCGGCGCCGGCTTCCTCGGCTCGCACCTTGTGGACCTGCTGGTGGAAACGCACCCGGGGGCGCAGATCGTCGTGTTCGACAAACTCACCTACGCAGGCGACCTGCGCAACGTCGAGGACGCGGAGAAGAAGACCAAGATCGACGTGGTCATCGGCGACATCTGCGACCAGAGCCTGTGCCGGCGCACACTATCGAAGGCCGAACTTCTGATTCACACCGCCGCCGAGAGTCACGTCGACAACTCCTTCGGCAATTCGCTCGAATTCACCATGACGAATGTGCTCGGCACACACGTCCTGCTGGAAGCTTGCCGCTATGAAAACGTGCCGCGCATCCTGCACGTCTCGACGGATGAAGTGTACGGCGAGATCCCCGTGGGCGTGGCCAACGAGAGCTCGCGGATCGCTCCAAGCAATCCCTATTCGGCCAGCAAGGCCGCGGCGGAGATGATCGTCAGCGGCTACTGGAAGTCCTACAAGGCGCCGATCACCATGGTGCGCGGCAACAACATCTTCGGCACGCGGCAGTACCCGGAGAAGATCATCCCAATCTTCATCATGAAACTGCTCAACGGGCAGAAGTTACCCGTGCACGGCGACGGCAAGCACCGGCGCCACTACATCGCCGCGTCCGACGCGGCGGCGGCGATCATGACCGTCGTCGCGAAGGGCGAAGTCATGAGCACCTACAACTTCGGCTCGGAGGAGGAATACTCCAACCTCGAAATCGCGCACATGATCTGCGCCGCCCTTGGATACGACCCCAAGGAATGGATCGATCACGTACCCGACCGGCCCTACAACGACATCCGTTACGGCGTGACGCTCGATCGCATCAAGAGCCTCGGATGGGCGCCGAAGAAAAGCGTGATGTCTGAACTGCCGAGCATTATCGCCTGGTACAAGCAGAACGGCTTTCGCTACTCGGGCTTCGGCTGAGCGATGTCCGACCTCGCCGCGCTCCAAGCCGCCGCACAAGCCATGCTTGCGGACGCGTCCAGCAAAGCGACGACCCAATTTGCGCGCGCGCTGGTCGCGGCCGGCCGCCAGCAGGAAGCCGCGGGCCTGTTCGAGCAGGTGCGCGGCCAAGCCGGCTACGATCTGCTGATGTGCTTCGGCCAGCTGTTCACGCAAATCGGCGAACGCGAGCGCGCCATCGCGGCTTACGATGCCGCCGCGGCGCGCCAGCCCCAAACCGTTCTCGATAACACCGCAGCATCGGCGGCCTGGGCGCAAAGCAGCCCCTTCACCCGCGCTGCGCCGAGCCCGCGCTACGGCGAGCTGGTGACGCAGTACGAACTCATGCATCGCGCTGGCCAGGCCGAGGCCGCGACGCCGGGCGCCAAGACCTTCGAGGGCTTTGTCGGCTTCTCCATCATGGCCCCTTACATCCGCCGCTTCGCGCGCAGCATCGGCGCGACGTCGCTGCTCGACTACGGCGGCGGGCGAGGCAATCAGTACCGCTTGGGCGCGATCACCATCGACGCAGAGACCTTTGCCGATCCCCTCGCCTATCTCGGCGTTGCGCGCGTCGCCTGCTACGACCCCGGCACCGACAGCGCGCTGCCGGACGAACGCTTTGATCTTGTGACCTGCATCGATGCCCTTGAGCACTGCGACCGGCAGGACCTGCCGTGGATCGTGCGCGAACTGTTCAGCAAGGCGGCTAAAGGCGTGTTCGTGAACATTGCGTCTTATGCCGCCGCCAAGACCCTGCCCAACGGCGAAAACGCGCACTGCACCGTCGAGGAAGCGCCGTGGTGGATGGCGGTGTTCCGCGCGGTCGCGGACGACTATCCCCACATCAGTTACGAAGCCGTGGTCGCCAAGGACCTGCGGCAGAAGAACCGCGTGGTTTTTGGACGTCGCGCGGGATGAATGTTCCGGGCCTCTTGACCGCCCGCGTGGCCCGGGGTACGACAAAGACCGTGGTGATTTGAGACCGGATTGCGGCCACGTTAAAAACCGCTAAAAGGTCGAGGGCTTCAGCCCCCGTGCCAGTTCCGGTCGGGGGCTTTTTCTATGCCCGAACGTAAGGACGACGCCATGACCACCAACACCGAAGACCAACGCAAGTGGGGCCTGCAGACACGCCTAGTGCGCGGCGCCACGGACCGGAGCGAATTCGACGAAACCAGCGAGGCCATCTACCTCACTTCGGGTTACGTCTACGACAGCGCCGAGGAAGCCGAACAGGCCTTCAAGCAGACCATCGACCGCTTTGTCTATTCGCGCTTCGGCAATCCCACGGTGCGCATGTTCGAAAAGCGCCTGATCCTGATCGAAGGCGCCGAGGAATGCCGCGCCATGGCGACCGGCATGGCCGCCGTCTACGCAGCCCTTGCCGCCCATTTGTCCGCCGGCGACCGGCTTGTCGCCTCCCGCGCCATCTTTGGGTCTTGCCAGTACATCTGCGCCGATCTCCTACCGCGCTTCGGCATTAAGACCGAATTCGTCGACGGCTCCGACATGAACCAATGGAAGGCGGCGCTTGCGACTCCTGCGCAGGCCGTGTTTTTGGAATCGCCCTCCAACCCCGGCCTAGAGATGATCGACATCAAAGCCGTCTGCGAGCTCGCGCACAAAGCCGGCGCGCTGGTTGTGGTGGACAACGTCTTCGCAACGCCGCTCCTGCAGAAGCCGCTGCAGATGGGCGCTGACGTGGTGGTGTATTCGGCGACCAAGCACATCGACGGCCAGGGCCGATGCCTCGGCGGCGCGGTGCTGGGTAGCAAGCAGTTCATCACGGAAAAAGTGACGCCCTTCATGCGCCACACCGGGCCCAGCCTTTCGCCCTTCAACGCCTGGGTGTTGCTCAAGGGGCTCGAGACCCTCGATCTGCGCGTGCAGCGCCACTGCGAGAATGCGCTCACCATCGCCAAGGCTTTGGAGAAGCAGAAAGGCATCACGCGCCTGCTCTATCCGTGGCTCGCGAGCCACCCCCAACATACGCTCGCCAAGGCGCAGATGAGCGCCGGCGGCTCGGTGATTTCCTTCGAGGTCCAGGGCGGCAAGGAGCGCGCTTTCCGGATTCTCAACGCCCTTAAGATCATCGACATCTCGAACAATCTCGGCGATGCGAAAAGCCTTATCTGCCATCCGGCGACGACGACCCATCAGCGCCTCACACCCGAGCAGCGGGCGCATGTCGGGATTACGGAGGGCTTCATACGCCTGTCCGTGGGACTCGAGGACGTCAACGACCTGATCGCCGACCTTTCGCAGGCCTTTGCCGCCTGAGCCGGATGCTTATATGCTCTCGCCCTGGGTGATGGAAAACAGGCTCGAGTGCGTATGTACGAAAAGACCACGCGTAATATTTGCGTTTCGGTGAAACCCTTTTATCTGGACGAACAGTCGTCGCCGGACGACGACAAATTCGTCTGGGCCTATAAGGTGAACATCGAGAACCGCAGCGACGAGACGGTGCAACTATTGCGCCGCCATTGGCGCATCACCGACAAGTACGGCCACCTGAAAGAGGTGGAAGGCCCGGGTGTGATCGGCGAGCAGCCCGTTCTGAAGCCCGGCGAGTCCTTCGAGTACACCAGCGGCTGCCCGCTGACGACGCCGTCGGGCATCATGGCGGGCACCTACCATATGACCACTACCGGCGGGGAGCGCTTCGATATTGAAATACCCGCGTTTTCTCTCGATAGCCCCTACGACAAGTCGCGCGTAAACTGATCCTTCGCGCGCATGTAGAGCAGGTGCACCATGACTTTCGTTCCTGAGAAGCCCTCCAAGTCCGCCAACGGCGCCAGTGCGGCGCGTCCGTCGCGCGCCGAGGCTGAAGAAGCGGTGCGCAAGCTCATCCTCTGGGCCGGCGACAATCCCGACCGCGAAGGGCTGGAAAAAACGCCTGAGCGCGTCGTGCGCTCCTACGAGGAGTTCTTCCAGGGCTATCAGCAGGACCCGGTCGAGATTCTGCGCACGACCTTCGAGGAGACCGAAGGCTACGACGAGATGGTGGTGCTCAAAGACATCACCTTCGAGAGCCATTGCGAGCACCACATGGTGCCGGTGATCGGGAAGGCCTTCGTCGCCTACCTGCCCGACAAGCGCGTCGTCGGCATTTCTAAGCTGGTGCGTGTGGTCGAAGCCTACGCCAAGCGGCTTCAGATCCAGGAGAAGATGACCGCGCAGATCGCTAACGCCATCAACGACACGCTGCACCCAAAGGGCGTGGCGGTGGTGGTCGAGGGCGAGCACCAATGCATGACCACGCGCGGCGTACACAAGCCGGGCGTCGCCATGGTGACCTCGACGATGCTGGGCGCCTTCCGCGAAGACGCCTCAACGCGGCGCGAGTTCCTGGCGATTATCGGGAAGTAAGTTCAGGGCACGACACCACCCCACCCCAATCGTCACCCTCGGGCTTGACCCGAGGGTCCAGGGTGGCAGGCGCCGCAACATGCGGCACATTCGTACGTCGTTTCTGAAATCGAGCTTCGCAACCCTGGACCTCGGATCGCGCGGCGCCAGCGCGCCGCTTGTCCGGGGTAACGTGAGTAGGTTAGCGGATGTACTTCGCCATGACTTGGCGGACCTGCGGCTCAAGCTGGTTATCCAGCAAGTCGAAGGCGGCGATGATCATGCCGGTCCAGACCTGCTGCTTGTCGGCTTCGGTCGCATCTTCGCGCACGGTCATGGTGTTGTTGGAGGCGCCTGAGGCGCTGGACAGCACTTGGCCGTTGGGATCGATGATAGCGAGCTCGACCTGCAACGAGGCTTCGTACTCAGCCGACTGATCCTTGGTGAACCAGCCCTTGATGCCCTTCTTCACGGGCAGAAGCTTTTCGGTCAGATCGCTGCCCTTGATGGTGATGCGCAGCTTGTTGACGCTGTTGCCGGTAAGCTGAAAGCGCCCGCCCGCCCATTCGCGTGCCGCATCTTCGAAACGCAGCTGCGAGCGATGATTGACGTGCGGATAATCGCGCGGCGGGATGCCGTCGTTGACGAACTCGATGGCGGTGGCATCAACCTGCAGCGCGGCACGGTTTTTGAACATCAAGGTCTGCGCGCCGGCGAACGCCTGCGGCGCGGCGGTTGCAACACCTAAGGTGCCTGCGACAACCAGCACGGCGGCCAAGGCGAAGCGGCGGGTAACGGTCTGAAAACGGGTCATGTTGGTGAGCCTTTCTCGGTTTCTGTTTGGTGCCGGCGGGCGATGTCCTCGATATGCGCGGCGGTGAACACATACTCCGCGCGGCAGTATTCGCAGGTCATGTTGATCTTTCCGTCTTCAGCGTAACTCGTCACTTCTTCTACCGGAAATGAGGCAAGAATGCGTTCGCTGCGCTCTTGCGAACAACGGCATTTGAAACGGATCGGGCGCCGCGGCAACGGTACAACGCCCACGGTTATGAAAAGTCGCGTTAACAATCTTTCGGGTGTCAGGGACAAATCCAGCAATTCCGCGTCTTTGACGCTGCCCATGAGGATGACGGCCGTGCGCCAGGCGTCGTCGAGCTCGTCGCGGCTGAGGAGCTTAAGGCCGCCCTCCTCGGGCATGCGCTGCAGGAGCAAAGCCCCCGCCCGCCAGGACTCGCCGGGAGCCTTGGGCGGCGCGACGGCCAGTTTAAGGGCCGATTCAAGCTGCTCGGACTGGCGGAAGTAGTGATGCACGGCATCGGCCAGCCTCTCACCCGAGAGCTCCACGATGCCCTGGTACCGCTCTGTGTCCGGCCCCTGGTCGACGGTGAAAGCGAGGTGCCCGCCGGCGCCGATCAGGTGCGGCATCTTGCCCCCGGCGCGCACGCGCTCCATCTCCGCCGCCACCGCCTCGGGATCGAATTTGGCGCAACCGCGCAGGTCGCCCTCGCTGGTGACATCGGTCACCAGCATGTTCACCGGACCTTTGGCCTGGACTTGCAGCGTAAAGACACCGGTGTATTTGAGGCCGCCGGCAAGGGCGACGGCAGCAGCCATGGCTTCGGCGAGCAAGACCGATACCGGCTCGGGGTCTTTGTGACGCGCGAGAATTTCGGTGACGGTTCCAGTCAGGCGGACGAGCCGCCCGCGAAAAGCGCCCCCATTCACGATGAACGGCAAACAGACGTCGTTTGGATCGACCGCCGCCTGATCGGCGGCCATCAGGTGAGGCACCACAGCAGCACGCCTTTTTGCGCGTGCAGACGATTCTCGGCCTCGTCCCAGATCACCGACTGCTTGCCGTCGATGATGCCTCCCGTGACTTCTTCGCCGCGGTGCGCCGGCAGGCAGTGCATGAACAGCGCATCTGGTTTCGCGAATGCCATCAGGGCTTCGTTGACCTGGAAGGGCTGGAGCTGGTTGTGGCGGTTCGAGGCTTCATCGCCCATGGAGACCCAGGTGTCCGTGACGACGAGATCGGCGCCCTTCACGGCCTCGCGCGGATCGCTGGTGACGGTGATCTTCGCGCCCTGCCCCAGCGCCCAATCGACCACGGTACTCGAGGGTTCGAGGCCAATGGGACAAGCCAGTCGCAGCTCGAACTCGAATTGCGCGGCGGCATGGATGAAACTCGCGGCGACGTTATTGCCGTCGCCCGACCAGGCGACAGTGCGGCCTTTGATGGGTCCGCGGTGTTCCTCGAAGGTCATGACGTCGGCCATGATCTGGCACGGGTGAGATTCGTCCGTGAGGCCGTTGATGACGGGAACCGTCGCATACTTGGCAAGCTCGTGCAGTTTCTCCGGCGCCGAGGTGCGCAGCATCAGGACGTCGCAATAGCGCGACAGCACCCGGGCGGTGTCGGCGATGGACTCGCCACGCCCGAGCTGGGTGTCCTGCGGCGAGAGCGTCACGGCGTTACCGCCCAACTGCTGCATGCCGACCTGAAAAGACACGCGCGTGCGCGTCGAGGGCTTCTCGAACAACATGGCGAGCGTGCGTCCGGCAAGCGGCTTGTCGGACGTATCGCCCGCCTTGCGCTTGGCTTTCAGCGCCGCCGCCGAGGTCAGAATCGACCGGACGGTCGCAGCCGGCAAAAGATGGAGATCGAGAAAGTGTTTGGGCGGGGCGGACATGACGTTCGGCCTCGGGAAAATTAAGCCGCGAACAACGCGGCGGCGCGGTCGATCATGCCAACGGCGGCATCGACCTCGGCTTCGGTGATGATGAGCGGCGGCACCAGGCGCACGACGTTGTCGCCGGCGCCGACCGTCAGCAGGCCTTCGTTCATGAAGCGGGTCACAACCTCGCCGTTGGGCACGCGGCACTTGAGCCCGATCATCAGGCCTTTGCCGCGCACGACCTCGAACACTTTGGGATATTTGGCGACGATCGCCGTCAGCTTGGGCCACAGATAAGCGGAGACCTTCTGCACGTGCGGAAGGAATCCGGGATCGAGCATGACATCCATCACCGCATTGGCCGCCGCCATGGCGAGCGGATTGCCGCCGAAGGTCGAGCCGTGCGTGCCCGCGCTCAAATATTTGGCGGCGCGTTCGGTCGCGAGGCAAGCGCCGACGGGGAAACCGCCGCCCAAACCCTTGGCCAGAGCCATGATGTCGGGCGTGACTCCGGTCCACTCGTAAGCAAAGAGTTTGCCGGTACGGCCCATGCCGGTTTGCACTTCATCGAAAATCAGCAGCAGGCCGAACTCGTCAGCCATGGCGCGCAAACCGCGCACGTAATCGGGATCGAGGGGCATGATGCCGCCTTCACCCTGGATCAACTCCACGGCGACGGCCGCGGTCTGCGGCGTGATGGCCGCGCGCGCTTCGTTGAGGTTGCCGTAGGCCACCTGGTCGAAGCCTTCGACGTTGGGCGCGAAGCCGTCGAGGTGCTTGGCCTGGCCGCCGGCGGAAATGGTCGCGAGCGTGCGGCCGTGGAAAGCGCCGCGCACGGTGATGACGCGGAACTTGTCCTTGTTGCCTTGCGCCTGATGAAACTTGCGCGCCATTTTCAGCGCACACTCCATGGCTTCCGCACCGGAGTTGCAGAAGAAGACACTGTCGGCGAAGGAATTGGCGACCAGACGCCCGGCCAACTTTTCCTGGCCGGCGACACGGTAGAGGTTCGACGTGTGCCAGACCTTTTCGGCCTGCGCCTTCAAGGCCTGCACGAGATGCGGGTGCGCATGGCCAAGCGCATTCACAGCCACGCCCGCGCCGAAGTCGAGGAAGCTGCGGCCGTCGACGGTGTACAGCATCGCGCCCTGACCGCGTTCGAAAACGAGGTCGGTGCGGGCGTAGGTCGGCATCACTGCGGAAATAGTCATAGCCGTCGCCCTCGTCTGGCGAATTTTCTCGTCCAAGGTTTTGAACCTTGAACCTCTCGAGCCGGAAAAAAATAGGGGCGGTCTCCAGACCGCCCAGGGCCGCGATTCATACGCCAAACCGCAATTTTGTCAACGGCCCGCGCGGCGCTAAGCCTTGAGCTTGTAGCCGCTTTTGATGACGGCAAAGGTCCAGGCAAACATGACAACGTTGAGCAGGGTGAGCACCACGATGCCGGTCACCGGGCGGGCTTCGTGGCCGAGGAAACCGTAACGGAAACCGTCGATGTTGTAGAAGAACGGATTGTAATGGGCGAGGAACTGCGCCCAGGGCGGCAGGCGGTCGATGGTGTAGAAGGTACCGGACAAGAATGTCAGCGGTGTGACAATGAAGTTGGTGACCGCCGCCATGTGGTCGAACTTGTCGGCCCAGACGGCCGCCAGAATGCCGGCCATGGACATGAACAGGCAGCCGGCGACGGTATGAAACAGAATCATGCCGGGGCTGTAGAAGTGCACGCCCGCGAAAATGCCCAGCGCCGCGGTGCAGGCGATGCCCACAACGATTCCGCGCGTGAGACCGCCCAGCGTCCAGGCCACGGTCAGCTCCAATGCGCTGAGGGGGGGCATCAGCACATCGACGATGTTGCCCTGGACCTTCGACACCAGGATCGAAGACGAGGTGTTGGCAAAGGCGTTCTGGATCATGGTCATGATCACCAGGCCCGGCAGCAAGAAGTCCTCGAACGGCACGCCGGCGATCTGGCTGGTCCCTCGCCCGAAGGCAAAGACCATCATCAAAAGGAACATCAGCGTCGTCATGACCGGTGCGGCGACGGTCTGGAAGAGCACCTTCCAGAAGCGGCGCACCTCTTTCAGGTACAACTCCCACATGCCGCGCCAGTTGACTGCGCCCATGACGCGCGGCGGGCGGAAAGACAGATCGGGCGGCGGAATCGAGCGGTCGTGCATGGCGGCGGGGTTTTCAGATAAGGTGGGTTTCGCTTCGGCAAGGATAGCGCAGTTTCATGGCGTCTCCCACTTCCACGAAAGCAGCAGCCAAAACCGGCCCGAAACGCATGACCCAGCGGCGGGTCGAGAATATCGCGAAGTATCACATCGAGCGCTTCGCGACGACCGCCGCCAACCTGAAGCGAGTCTTGATGCGCCGGGCCGAACGCGCGCTGCGCGTGCACGGCGGCGACAAAGCCGAGGTCGCCGGCTGGATCGAGGAGACCGTGGCGAAACTGGTCAAGGCCGGGGCCATCGACGACCGGCGCTACGCTTTCGACCGCACCGCGTCATTGCGCCGCCTCGGCAAGGGGCCGGAGAAGATCCGCAGCCTCTTGATCGCCAAAGGCGTCGACCGCGCGCTGGTCAAGGCCGCGCTGGAAGCAACCGCAGAGAATGATGCCGGCGAGGATGCGGCGCTCGTCGCCGCCATCGCCTATGCCAGACGCCGGCGTCTGGGTCCGTTCGGCGCGCCGGAGAGCGACAAGGACGCCAAGCGCAAGAAGGCATCCAAGGATCTCTCGGCCCTCGGGCGCGCCGGATTCTCCTACGCCATCGCCAAGCGCATCGCACATGCGGCATCGGCCGAGGACCTCGCGTGAATATAGCCGCGCGTCATTGGCTCGGCTTCTCGGCCATGACGGCGGGCATGTTCCTCGCCATCCTGGATATCCAAATCGTCGCGAGTTCGCTGATCGACATTCAGCTGAGCCTCGGCATCCCCGCGGCACGCCTCTCCTACCTGCAAACCACCTATCTGATCGCCGAAGTCATCGCCATTGCGCTGAGCGGTTACCTGACGCGCGTGATGTCGACGCGCTGGCTGTTCGTCGCCGCCATGCTGGGATTCGTGCTCGCCAGCGCCGCCTGTGCGGCGTCTACGAGCTACCAAGCCCTTTACGTCTTCCGGTTCATCCAGGGACTATTTGGCGGGGCGATCATTCCGCTCGTGTTCTCCGCCGCCTTCCTCATGTTCCCGCCGGAACGCCAGACGCTAGCCACCGTCATTGGCGGCGGCTTCGCCATGCTGGCCCCGAGCGTCGGCCCCTACATCGGCGGCTGGCTGACCGAGCATTATTCCTGGCACTGGCTGTTCCTGGTCAACATCATCCCCGGCGTGATCGCCGCGGCGATTGCGTCAAAGTGGGTCACGATAGATGCGCCCGACTGGCGCCACTTCCGCAAGGTCGACCTCCTAGCGGTGTTGCTGCTGGTGATTTTCCTCGCCTCACTTGAGCTCGCGCTAAAGCAGGCGGCGAAGCTCACCTCCGACAATCTCGAACCCCTCGCCCTTGCGGTGCTCTGTTTTGGCAGCGGCGTTGCCTTGGCGCTGCGTTGTCTGCGCCGCGCCGAGCCCCTGCTCGACCTTGCTGTGTTCCGCGACCGCACGTTCGTCATCGGTGCGTGGTTCAGCTTTGTGCTCGGCATAGCGCTGTTCGGCTCGATCTATCTCCTGCCGCTGTTCCTCGGCCTCGTACGCGGCCTTGGCCCGCTTGAGATCGGCAGCGTGATGATCGTCACCGGCATCGCGCAGCTTCTGACCGCGCCGGTCGCAGCTTTTGCCGAACCGCGCCTGCCGCCGCGCGCCATGACCTTTGCCGGCTATGCGCTGCTGGCGGGCGGGCTTCTGTGGAATGCCGCCGCCACCTACCACTGGGAATTCGGCGAACTCTTCGGCCCGCAGGTGCTGCGCGGCGTTGGCTTCATGGTCTGCTTGCTGCCGGTCACGCGCCTGGCCCTGGGCCAGCTTCCACCGGCGCAGGTGCCCAACGGTTCGGCGCTGTTCAACCTGATGCGCAACATCGGTGGCGCGGTGGGGCTCGCGTTCATCGATATCGTGCTGGAACACCGTGGCCCGCAACATGTGACGCAAATCGCCGAAAAGCTTCAGGCCGGTGACCGCGCTACTGCGGCTTTCGTGGGGTTGCCCCTGGAGCGCTTTACCGGCGTTCCGTTGGGTGAGCTGGAAGAGGGCGCGCGCGCTTTTGCGGAGCCGTTAGTGCGCCGCGCCGCGACGGTGGCCAGCCTCAATGACGCATGGCTGCTGCTGGGCGGCATTATCGCCCTATCGCTGTTGGCAGTGCCGTTGATGCGAAAGCCTAGCGCCGCGCGCTGAGGGCCTGCTCTTCGGCACGGATACGCACGCTCAGCATCCAGCCATTGAGGATGCTGAAGGCCACGGCCAGCGACAGCGCGCTCCACACCAGCGGTAGGATGGCGATCTCGAGCGCGACGACGACATAGTTGGGATGGCGCAGAAATTTATAAGGCCCGCGCATGACCAGCGGCGCGCCCGGCAATGTGATGATACGCGTCGTCCAGAAGCGGCCCAGACTCAGCATCACCCAGAAGCGGAAGGCCTGCAGCAGCACGTAGACGCCGGCGTAGAAAGCATTCGGCTCAGGATGGCGCGTCGCCACCCAGAGGGCGATGGCCGCGAGCCAGCTTACATGCAGCAGCACCATGATCGGATAATGCTTCGCGCCGGCCTCGACCGCGCCCTGGGCGCGCAGCCGTGCGGTATTGCGGTTGGAGATCACGAGCTCCAGCAGCCGCTCAAGGACGACATAGACGAGCAGGAATTCGGTCATGGCTGCAGATCGACGAGGCACATGCCGACGGAGAAGCCAGGACCCAGCGCGGTCATCAGGTGCCGCCCCGACGCGCCGCGCGCCAGCGCGCGCTCGAACACCGCCAGCACCGTGACCGCCGACATGTTGCCGTGTTCGGCCAAGACCGCGCGGGCGTCGGCCAATTCATCGCCTTCAAAGCCGTAACACTGCTCCAGCGCCGCCAGCACCTTCTCGCCGCCGGGATGCACGATCAGTCCGTCGAGGTCGCTTTGCTTCAGTCCTTGCGCCGTGAGGAATGCATCGGTGACGCCGCGCATCTTGTCGCGCACCAGCACCGGGATGCTTTGCGAGAAAACGACGCCGAGGCCGTCATCCTCGACGCGCCAGCCCATGACGTCGCGCGTGCCGGGCCAGGTGTGTTCGCCCCAGGCGTGGATATGCGCGAGCGCCGGTTTGCCGGGATCGGCGGTGCGCAAAAGGACCGCCGCCGCGCCGTCGCCGAAGATCGTCGTGCCGATGATGTTGGCCTTGCTGTCGTCGGAGCCACGGAAGGTCAGCCCGCACAGTTCGGTGCACAGGAACAACACCCATTGCTCGGGCATGGCCCGCGCCATGGCGGCGGCGCGCGCCAGGCCGATGACGCCGCCGGCGCAGCCGAGGCCGAAGATCGGCAAACGCTGCGTGGTGGGCAGAAGGCCGAGAGGTTCTTGCAGCAGCGAGTCGAGCGACGGCGTGGAGATGCCCGTGGAGGACACGGTGACCGTCGCCGCAATATCGCGTCCTTCGATCATGGCGTCGGCCATGGCGCGCCGCGCCGCATCGGCCAGCAGCTTGGTGGCATGCTCCTCGAACAGCCGCGCACGCTCGGGCCAGCCGTGCGGCTTGGCGTACCACTCCAGCGGCACACAGGAATTCCGCTGCCGCACGCCGGCATTGCCATAGCTCTTGGCCATGCGCTGCATGAGTTCCGGCCTGTGGCCGAAGACTTCGCTCGCCTTGGCCATGACCTCCTCCTGCTTCAGGCAGAAGGGTGGATAGGCGGTGGCGACGGCGTGGACGGCGACGGCGGTCATGACCGCGTTCCTGGGGGCAAGGGGAATGGGAGGGGAACGATCTCAGGAGAGAACGCCATATCGAGCGCAAAGTTCATGTCTTGAAAGGCCGGTTTCAGGGTCTCGGCCAGAAAGCGCGCGATGCCGGGCTGCTGCTCCTTGGGCGGATGGGCCCAGGCCACGAAGAGGCCGCCGTTGCTTTGGTGGACCAGACCCCAGGGCAGTCTCGCCAAGGCGGTCAAGGCTGCCGCCAGATTGGCCGTCGCGCCGATGCGCAGCCACTGCGGCCGCACGCCCAGGTGCCAGATGGCATAGACGCCTTCCTTGGCCGGGGCCGCCGCCCCTAAAGCCAGCAGCCGCGGATAATTTTGATCCGCCGGAAGCCAGGACGGCTGCTGCAGCGCCCGCAGTCCGCCGATCACTTTGCTGAAAGTCGCGCGCTTCATGGCGCGGCCTTGCGTTCGAGGATGAGCCGCGCGAGGAGCGCATTCACCAGGATCACGATCAGCCCCGCGCCGACAACGTCACTGAAAAAGTGCGCGCCTTGCATCACGCGCACCATGCCGACTGCAAGGCCGAACAGCACGCCCGCGAAAAGACCGGGTGCGCGCAAACGCGCCGGCAGCAGCATCGCGTACGCCGCCACCCAAAAAGCGACCGCGGCATGACCGGACACGAAGGAACAGTTGTGCTCGCACTCATTCGCGACTTGCCACGGCGGCGTGTATGCCGCCGCACCGCCGAATTCGGCGATGTCTTTCGGGCGCGCGCGTCCCCAGTTGGGTTTCAGCAATGCTTCGACGATCAGCCCCGGGCCGAGGAGTAGCGTCAGCGTGAGATAGAGGATGACCGGCGGCGTGACGCGCCAAACCAAATCGCGCTTTACCAGTCCCGCAACCCACAGCAGCACACAGACGACGTAGCTGCCGATGATCACGTCGGGCACGGCCACGCGCACGAACTCGAGCAGCCCGTCGGCGCTCCAGGTGAAGCCGGTGCCGGGAATGTAGTAAGCGCGGCTGACGTCGATGTCGACGCGCCAGAACACAAACAGCAAAAGCAAAAAGCCCGCCGCCCAACGGCTCGGGTGTTCGCGCAGGTTCACGGCCAGGCGCGGGAGCATCGTCAACCGTCTTCGCGGTGGAAGAGGTAAGCGAGCCCCAGCATGCTGGCGACCACCGCCGGCGTCCACGCCGCAAGGAGCGCCGGCAAGGACGACGACAGGCCGAGCGCGTAGAGGAAGCGGCTGAAGAAGTAGAGAAGGAAGCCCACGCCCAGGGCAGCCACGCCGCGTCCTGTCCAGCCCACGAGCCGCACGCTGGCAGTGAGGTTGAACGCCGCCGCGATCAGCACCATGGCGCAGAGCAGCCAGGGCGACGCGAGCTGCGAATACCAATAGAGCCGGTGGGGCAGCGCCGAGAAGCCGGACTCTTCCGAGAAGCGGATGAAGCTCGGGATCTCCCAGAAGGACATGGTCTCGGGCGCGGCGAAGCTGTCCTGCACCGTATCCATGGTGATCGACGTGGGCAGCTTCAGCGCGTCGTGGAAGATCGCCGCGCGTCCGGGCTGCATGTCCCAGACCCCGTTCAGTTCAAAAGCGCCGCCGGCGAGCCGGCCTGCGGTTGCCTCCAGCCGACGCGCAAGGCTCTCCTTGTTGTCGGTCTGAAAGATCGAGACGTTCGCAAGCTGCAGCGTGTCCGCGTCCTGGTGCACGGTCGCAGCGTGCACCACGGTGCCGACACCGTCCGTCGCTTCGCGCAGCCACAGCCCGTTTTCGCCGATGTCGAGGGTTGTGCTCTGGCCGCGGATCAAGCGGTCGTCCATGCGCTGATAGCTGTCGTACATCATCGACGCCAAGGGATCGACGAGCGCGAGGTTGAGCAGGCCTAACACCGCGGTGAGGATCAAGGGGGGAGCCAGGAACTGCCACACCGACACGCCGGCCGAGCGAATCACGACCAGCTCGTGGTTGCGCGTGAGACGGAAGAGCACAAACAGCATGGCGAGCATGGCCACGAAGGGCAGCGTCGCCTGGGCGGTGTGCGGCAGTTTCAGCACGGCCATCTGGAAGACTGTGCCGAATTCGAGCGCGGTTGCGCCGACCGAACGGCGCAGGAGTTCGACCGTGTCGAACAGCAGCACGAGCGCGACAATGATCGCGAGCAGCGCAAAGAATGACACGATGAAGTGCCGGCCGAGGTAGAGCGCAAGCGTGGGATGGACGCGATTCAAACCGAGCGGTCCTCAAAGGGCCAAATCGCTGCAATCATAGTCCAAAAGCCGCCGGTAGCGCCGCCCAATTTCCCTCAGTAGAATGCAAGCCATGGTCAAACTGACGAAAATCTACACACGCGGCGGCGACAAGGGCGACACATCGCTCGGCGACGGCAGCCGCGTGCGCAAGTATTCCATCCGCGTGGCTGCTTACGGCACGCTCGACGAAGCCAATTCGGTCGTCGGGATCGCGCGCCTGCACACGGCCAAGCTGCCCGATGCCGACGCCATGCTGGCGCGCATCCAGAACGACCTGTTCGATGTGGGCGCCGATCTCTGTACGCCGAACGCCGCCGACGAAGACCCCAAGATGGTGCTGCGCGTCGTACAGGCGCAGATCGATCGCTTGGAACGCGAGATCGACACCATGAACGAAAAGCTGGGTCCGCTGACATCCTTCATCCTGCCGGGCGGCAGCCCCGCCGGCGCGTACTTGCATCTTGCCCGCACGGTCGTGCGCCGTGCCGAGCGCGAGATCACCGCGCTGGCCGAACAGGAACCCATCAACACGCTGGCGCTGATCTACGCCAACCGGCTGTCGGACCACCTGTTCGTCCTGGCCCGCCACGTCAACGCGGGCTCGGGAGGCGACGTGCTGTGGACCCCGGGCGGCAATCGCTGAGGCGCGTCACCGCACAGCAATAAAAGGCTGCGCGCTTATGCTGCAGCGCAACATAATTTCGTTGACTCGCCCGGCATGACGGACTATCGGTGACCCCCCGTTTTCAGATAAACCGAAGTGGGGGGCCGGCGTTACACGCCGGCGGCGGGACTGGTTCCCGCGAGGGATTTCTCAAGCCAAGGTTGATCGCATGAAGGTCCTCGTCGCCGTCAAACGCGTGGTCGATTACAACGTCAAGGTCCGGGTAAAAGCGGACAAGACCGGGGTCGAACTCGCCAACGTCAAGATGTCCATGAATCCCTTCGACGAAATCGCCGTCGAAGAGGCCGTGCGCCTGAAGGAAGGCGGCAAGGCCACCGAGATCGTGGTCGTCAGCATCGGCCCCACCGGCGCGCAGGAGACCATCCGCACGGCACTGGCCATGGGCGCGGACCGCGGCATCCTGGTGCAGACCGACGCCGAAGTGCAGCCGTTGGCGGTCGCCAAGGTGCTGAAGGCGCTGATCGCCAAGGAAAGCCCCAACCTCGTCATTCTCGGCAAACAGGCCATCGATGACGATTCCAACCAGGTCGGTCAGATGCTGGGCGCGCTCATGAACTGGCCGCAAGGCACCTTCGCTTCGAAGGTCGCGCTGGACACGGACAAAGTCACCGTGACGCGCGAAGTCGATGGCGGCCTTGAGACCGTCGCGCTGAAGCTGCCGGCGGTGGTGACCACCGACCTGCGCTTGAACGAGCCGCGCTACGCCTCGCTGCCGAATATCATGAAGGCTAAAAAGAAGCCGATCGAGACGGTGGCCCCTGACAGCCTCGGCGTCGATATCGCGCCGCGCTTGACGACGCTGAAGGTCGAGGAGCCCGCGAAGCGCCAGGGCGGCGCCAAGGTCGCCGACGTGGCCGCGCTCATCGACAAACTCCGCAACGAAGCAAAGGTGATCGCATGACCTCTCTGGTTCTTGCCGAACACGACAACGCGAGCCTCAAGGCCGCGACGCTGGCCGCCATCACCGCCGCGCAAAAAGTCGGCGGCGACATCCATATCCTCGTGGCCGGCAAAGGCTGCGGTGCGGTGGCGCAGGCCGCCGCGAAAATCGCGGGTGTTGCCAAGGTCCGCGTCGCCGACGCCGATCAATACGCACAAGGGCTCGCCGAGCCGCTGGCCGCGCTGATCGTCGGCCTCGCCGGCGATTATTCGCACCTGCTGGCGCCCGCCACCACGTCCGGCAAGAACGTCATGCCGCGCGTCGCGGCGCTGCTGGACGTCGCGCAGATCTCCGACATCTCGGCGGTCGTGTCCGCTGATACTTTCATCCGTCCGATTTACGCGGGTAATGCGCTAGCCACCGTCCAGAGCAAGGACGCGAAGAAGGTCATCACCGTGCGCGGCTCGACCTTCGACAAAGCCAAAGCCGATGGCGGTTCCGCCGCCGTCGAGAATGTCTCCGCCGCCGCCGACCCGGGTCTGTCGACCTTCGTCAGCGCCGAACTTTCGAAGTCCGAGCGCCCGGAACTCACATCCGCCCGCATCGTCGTCTCGGGTGGACGCGGCATGGGTTCGGGCGAGAACTTCAAGATCATCGAAGCCCTGGCCGACAAGCTGGGCGCCGGCGTGGGCGCCTCGCGCGCCGCCGTCGACGCCGGCTTCGTGCCCAACGACTACCAGGTCGGCCAGACCGGCAAGATCGTGGCACCCGAGCTCTACATTGCCGTTGGTATTTCAGGCGCCATCCAGCACCTGGCCGGCATGAAGGACTCCAAGGTGATCGTGGCGATCAACAAGGATCCCGAAGCGCCGATTTTCCAGGTCGCCGATTATGGTTTGGTGGGCGACCTCTTCACCGTCGTGCCGGAACTCACCAAGTCGCTTTAACGTTAGTCCAGGGACCCCGCGCCGCCAGCACATCACCGGCGCACCCTCGTCATTTTCAATGGATCGATACTCATGAATGAAGCTGCCAAGGCGCTGGTCACAATTTCCAAGGTGGGCGTGATCGGCGCTGGCCAGATGGGCTCGGGCATCGCTCACGTCTGCGCCCTGTCGGGGTTCGACGTGGTGATCTACGACATCAGTGACGAGCAGCTGAAGAAGGCCGTCACCAACATCGACAAGAACATCGGCCGCCAGGTCAACAAGGGCTTCGTGGCGGAGGCCGACAAGCAGGCGGCCCTGGCACGCATCAAGACCGGAAGCTCCATGAGCGTGCTCGGCGACCGCGACGTTGTCATCGAAGCGGCGACCGAAAACGAAGAACTGAAGAAGAAAATATTCAGAGACCTCTGCCCGCACCTGAAGGCCGACGCCCTGCTGTGCTCGAACACGTCGTCGATCTCGATCACGCGCCTTGCCGCGGTCACCGACCGCCCCGAGCGCTTCATGGGCATGCACTTCATGAACCCGGTGCCGGTGATGAAGCTGGTCGAGCTCATTCGCGGCATTGCCACCAGCGAGATGACCTTCTCGGCGGTGCGCACCTTCGCCGAAAAGCTCGGCAAGAACACCGTCACCTCGGAAGACTTCCCGGCGTTCATCGTCAACCGCATCCTGATCCCGATGTTGAATGAGGCGATCTACACGCTGTATGAGGGCGTCGCCAACGTGCGCGCCATCGACGTCGGCATGAAGCTCGGCGTCAATCATCCCATGGGCCCCCTCGAACTCGCCGACTTCATCGGCCTCGATACGTGCCTGGCCATCATGACGACGCTGCACGACGGCCTTGCCGACACCAAGTACCGGCCCTGCCCGCTGCTGGTGAAATACGTCGAAGCCGGCTGGCTCGGACGCAAGACCGGCAAGGGCTTCTACGACTACAGCGGCCCCGAGCCCGTCCCGACCCGGTAACGGAGCGCGCTTGGCCATCAGTGACGCAGAACCTGCGGCGGCCCCCTCCCAAGGGGGCCGTTTGCTTTTGGCGCTCACGCGCGGGCTGAATTCCTACATCGCCCTTACAGTATTGTGCGCCGGGCTGTTCTTGCCGGGACTCGCCGCTATTCCGCCCACCGACCGCGACGAGGCGCGCTTCATGCAGGCTTCGAAGCAGATGATCGAGACCGGCGACTGGGTGCAGATCAAATTCCAGGACGAGCCGCGCAATAAGAAGCCCGCCGGCATCTACTGGCTGCAGGCGGCGAGCGTGTCCGCCTTCGGACCCGAGCTGACGGCAACGTGGCCCTATCGCCTGCCTTCGGCCCTCGCCGCGTGGATCGCGGTGCTCTTGGTCTGCCGCGCCGGGCGCAAGCTGTTCAATCCCACGGCCGGCCTTTACGCCGGCGCAGTGCTGACCACCACCTTCATCACGGTCGTCGAGGCGCATATCGCCAAGACCGACGCCGCCCTCCTGGCCTGCACGACGCTGGCGCTGACGATGGTGGCTGAGATTTACGTCGCGCGCGGCAAGTCCTTGCTGCCGGCTCTGCTGTTCTGGGTGGGCATCGGCCTCGGAATCCTCATCAAGGGCCCGCTTGTCCTTCTGGTCGCCGGCGCAACTATCGCCGCCCTCTGCATCGCTGACCGCGACATCGCATGGCTCAAGCGCCTGCACAGCATCAGCGGCATTCCGCTGGCGCTGATCATCGTGTTGCCCTGGCTCTTCGCCATCTCGATTAGCGGTCAGGCAAGTTTCGTCGGCGACGCCGTAACGCAGGACCTACTGCCCAAACTCATCGGCGGTCAGGAGAGCCACGGCGCGCCGCCCGGAACCTACATCGCCGCCGGCCTGCTGACGGCTTGGCCTTGGTCCCTGCTGGCCCCGTTTGTGCTGATCGCCGCGAGGAAAGAACGCAACCTCCCCGCCGTGCGCTTCTGCCTCGCCTGGCTGATTCCGGCCTGGATCATCTTCGAACTCGTACCGACCAAGCTGCCGCATTACACGCTTCCGCTGTTGCCGGCGCTCACGCTTTTGATCGGCTGGGCGCTGACGCATATCGCCGACTTTTCGCGTTGGGTCGGTAGCCGCGGCGCCGTGATCTACCGCATTCTCTGGGCGGTGCTGGCGGTGGCGCTCGGCATCGGCGCGTCCTATGCCAACGTGCTCTACGGCGACGGCGCCAGTGCCGGCGCAACCCTGGCCGTGGCCGCCACGATGTTCGCCGCCCTCGTGGCGCTGGTGGGCTTCGCGCGTTATAGCGCGAGCGCCGCCGTCGCCGGACTTGTCGCGGCAGGACTGCTATTTAGTTTGTCCCTCACCTCCGGCATCGTGCCGCACCTGCACCAGCTTGCCATCAGCCCGCGTATCGCCGCGCTCGCAGGCACACACGACAAGCCCGTGGCCCTCGCCGGTTACCATGAGCCCTCCGTCGTGTTCCTGCTCGGCACCGATACAATTTTGACCGATACGGCGGGCGCGACCGCGCATATCCTGGCGCGGCCCGGCGCGCTGGCGGTGATTCCCGAGACCGACCTCGAGAACACACGCGGCGTGGTAACGGCACAAGGACGAACCATGCGCCAGATCGAGGAAGTCATCGGATACAACTATTCGCGCGGCGACTGGGTGCGCCTCGCCGTCATCACCGCGCCATGACCGACGTCCTTCATCGCCGCCTTCTGATCGGCGGCATCGTCACCGCCCTCATATGCGCCGCGCTCATCACCTGGGTCGACGTGCCGCTGGCGCTGTACTTCAACGGCTACCGCGCGACCTGGTGGGCCGAGAGTTTCAACTTCATCACCGACTTCGCCAACGGCGCCATCTGGTATCCGGTCGCGGTCATCGGCCTGATCGCCGCCTATGTGCGCCACAAGAAGCGCGCGCCCAACGAAGCCGCGTTCCGCAAGGAAGCCCGCGCGTGGATCTTCATGATCACCACGATGTTCACGTCAGGGACTTTTGTGAATGCGCTGAAGTTCGCCGTCGGGCGGGAGCGCCCGCGCCTTCTGTTCCGTGACGGCACCACGGGCTTTCACCCGTTCAACCTGAACCTCACCGATTGTGGATTTCCCTCGGGCCACACACAATCCATCTGGACGGCGATGCTGTGCCTGTCGTTCATCTATCCGCCCGCCCGCCCACTATTCATTGCCGTGGCTATAGCGATCAGCGCGAGCCGCATCATCATCGGCGCGCACTACGCCGGCGACGTGATGGCGAGCCTCTACATCGCGTTCTTCGCCGCGTTCCTGTGGAAACGTTGGTTCGAGAAGGACGGCATCACCGTCCAGCTCGCCCGCCAATGACCGCCGCCGCTTAGGGTTTGGCGATCTGGTCGCGGATGATCTTCTCGACCTCGGGGCTGCTCCAGTCGGCTTCGCCCTCGACGCGCGCGACTTCGTTGCCGGCCTTGTCGATCAAGAGCGTCGTCGGCAGGCCCTGCAGCTTGGCGTCACGCATGAACTTGCCGGGGGCTTCGGCGAAGAAGGCGAGGTTCGTCCAGCCCTGCTTCTCGTGGAAGGGCTTCGCGATACGGGCGCCTTCGCGGTCCTGGGCGATGGCCACGACCTGGAAGTCGGCCCCGCCCAGCTTCACCTGCAAGGCGTCCAGCGTCGGCATTTCCTTCACGCATGGCGCGCACCAGGTCGCCCAGAAGTTCACCAGCAGCACCTTGCCCTTGAAGTTGGCCAGGGTCTGGTCGGCATCCGCCGCGTCCTTGAACACCGTTTGCGGCGCTGCCTCGGGCTTGTCGAAAAATACGATCGGCAGCGGCTCGGGCTCGGCCGGCGCGGCGGCTTGCGGGGTGGGCGCAGCCGCGGGCGCGGCAGCCTGCTCGGGCGCCGGATCGCCGCCGCCCATCTGGCTTGCCACCACGACACCCACAATGATAATCACCGCAGCCACAATGCCGACGGTCCCCATGGAGATCTGGCTTTTGGGTTGATCCTGCTGCATTTCATACTCCCTTCGCGCGTGTTGCCCGCGCGGCATGATATAGTGGCCTCAACGAGCCCAAGGCTAGCATATGACCAGTAAGATTTGGGGCGGAAGGTTCTCGTCAGGCCCCGCCTCCATCATGGAGGAGATTAACGTCTCCGTCGGTTTTGACCAGCGTCTTGCCAAGCAAGATCTGCTGGGAAGCCGCGCGCATTGCTCGATGCTGGTCGCTCGCGGGATTGTGAGCGCCGAAGACGGCGACGCCATCCAGGAGGGGCTGACCCGCATCGAGAAAGAAATCTCCAGCGGCGCCTTCCATTTCAAGCGCGCGCTGGAAGACGTTCATATGAACATCGAAAGCCGCCTGGCCGATCTGATCGGTGCGCCGGCGGGACGCCTGCACACGGCCAGGTCGCGCAACGACCAGGTCGCCACCGACTTCCGTATGTGGGTGCGCGCCGCGTGCGATACGGTTGATGACGAGATCCGCAAGTTACAATCGGTCCTGATCGACACGGCCGAGCAGCACGCCGCCACCATCATGCCCGGCTTCACGCATCTGCAGCCGGCGCAGCCTGTCACCTTCGGCCACCACTTGCTTGCATATGTCGAAATGTTCGGCCGCGACCGCTCGCGCTTCGTCGACGCCCGCAAGCGCTTGAACGAGTGCCCGCTCGGCGCAGGCGCCATCGCCGGCACGTCGTTCCCCATCGACCGCGCGCTCACCGCGGAGAAACTGAATTTCGACCGGCCCATGGCCAATTCCATGGACGCCGTCTCGGACCGCGACTTCGCGCTCGATTTCCTCGCCGCCGCCGGCATCCTGGCCGTGCACATGTCGCGCCTGGCCGAGGAGATGGTCAACTGGTCGAGCCCGCAGTTCGGATTCATCCGCTTCACCGATGCCTTCTCCACCGGCAGCTCCATGATGCCGCAGAAGCGCAACCCCGACGCCGCCGAGCTGGTGCGCGGCAAGTCGGGCCGCATCTTCGGCGGCTTGGTCGCGCTGTTGACGGTGATGAAGGGCCTGCCGCTGACCTATTCGAAGGACATGCAGGAGGACAAGGAGACGGTGTTCGCCGTGTTCGACAGCATTGAGCTGTGCCTCGCCGCGACCACCGGCATGGTGGTCGATATGAAGCCGAACGCCGCGCGCATGCGCGCCGCCGCCGATACCGACGGCCTGATCACCGCCACCGATCTCGCCGACTGGGTGACGCAGAAGCTGAACATTCCGTTCCGCGAGGCCCATCACATCACCGGCAAGATCGTCAAACTCGCCGAAGGCAAGGGCGTGGCGCTCGGCGCGCTCAGCCTCGCCGAGATGCAAATGGCCGAGCCGCGTATTACCGAAGACGTCTTCAAGGTGCTGACGCCCGAGGCTTCGGCCGCGAGCCGCACCAGCTTCGGCGGCACCGCGCCCGATAATGTGCGCCAGCAAGCCGAAGCGGCACGCAAACGTTTCCTCACGCGGGGTCCGACGCCATGAAGCTCCCCAAAATCGTCTTTGTCGCACTCATGACGCTTTGCCTTGGCGCGAGCGTTGCCGCGTGCGGTAAGAAAGTGGCGCCGACACCACCGGAAGACTCGCGTTATCCGCGCCAATATCCGAAGCCCCAGTAGCAGCCCGCCATGCATCACTTCAGTTATCGCGCCGGCGTTCTGCACGCTGAAGGCGTCGCCATTCCCCACATCGCCGCCGAAGTGGGGACACCGTTCTATTGCTATTCGACCGCCACGCTGACCCGCCACTATCGCGTCTTCACCGATGCGCTGAAGGGCCTCGACGCCAGTGTGTGCTTCGCAGTCAAAGCCAACACCAACCTCGCCGTCATCCGCACGCTGGTCGGCCTGGGCGCCGGCTGCGATGTGGTCTCGGGGGGCGAGCTCAAGATCGCGCTGAAAGCCGGCTGCCCGCCGGAAAAGATCGTATTCTCCGGCGTCGGCAAGACCGAAGCCGAGCTGCGCCTCGCGCTCGCCTGCGATGTGGGGCAGATCAACGTCGAGTCCGAAGCCGAGCTTCATACGCTGTCCAAAATCGCCGCCGGCCTGGGCAAGACCGCGCGCATCGCGCTGCGCGTCAACCCGGACGTGGATTCCGGCGGCCACGACAAGATCACGACAGGCCGCAAGGAAGATAAATTCGGCATCGAGTGGACGCTTGCGCCCGAGCTCTATCGCAAAGCGCGCACGTTGCCGGGCATCGCGCCCGTGGCCGTGGCCGTGCACATCGGCTCGCAGATCACTTCGCTCGCGCCCTTCGAGGCGGCGTTCCTGCGTGTGCGCGACCTCGTGCTCATGCTGCGCGCGGACGGTTTTGCCATCGACCACCTCGACCTCGGCGGCGGTCTCGGCGTGCCCTACGACCACGCCAGCAACATCACACCGCCCTCGCCCGAGGCCTACGGCCAGATGGTCAAGCGCTCCGTCGGCGACTTGGATTGCAAATTGGTGTTCGAGCCGGGCCGTTTGATCGTCGGCAACGCCGGCATCATGGTTTCCGAAGTGGTGTCGATCAAAGACAGCACGACGCGGCGGTTTGTCATTGTCGATGCCGGCATGAACGACCTCGTGCGTCCCGCCATGTACGGCGCGCGCCACGACATCATCCCCGTCAAGGAAACCCCTTCCGGCGCCGAGCTGACCAGCGCCGATGTGGTTGGGCCGGTCTGCGAGACCACCGACTGCTTCGCCAAGGGCGTGAATTTGCCGCCCCTCAAGGCCGGCGATCTTGTCGCCTTCCTCACCGCGGGAGCTTACGGCGCGGCTATGTCCTCGACCTACAACGCCCGCCCCCTGATCCCGGAGGTCATGGTGTCGGGCGAGCAATATGCCATCGTCCGCCGTCGCCCGACCTTCGAGGAGATGGTCGCCCTCGAGGCCCTACCCCCCTGGATTGAATAACCATTGGGGCGCGCCGTCCCGCCAAATGGCACCCTAAAAAGGGGGCGCTCCGTCGATTGAAGGCCACCCCTGAAGGCCCTAGACTGCGCCCCCATGACCCAGAAAAACGCACCCCAAACCCCGCCCGAAACCGCCGATATCGGCAAGCCCGGCCTCAATGTGCAGCGCCGCTTGGTGCTCGCCTGGCTCGCCCTCGCCTGGGAGCGCATCTGGGTGCGCCTCTGGGTCGTCGGCGCCATGCTCGGCGTGTTCGCCACCGTCGTGCTCACCGACGTACTGCCGACCTTCCACTGGGCGGTGCACGCGGTCATCGTGCTCGCGGTGGCCGGCGGCATCGGTTACACGGTCTGGCGCCGCTTGCACGACTTCGTCTGGCCCACGCGTGGCGAAGCCCGCGCGCGCCTCGAAACGCAATCGCCCGTCGAGCACCGCCCGCTTACTACCGTCGAAGACACCCTCGTTGCTGGCGCGACCGCCATCCAGCAGTGGATGTGGCGTTTGCATCAGGCGCGCGCGCATGAGGAACTCGACCGCCTGCGCGTGAAGGGCCCGGCGCCGGGCGTCGCATCGCGTGACCGCTTTGCCTTGCGCGCCGCCGTCGTGCTTGCGCTGTTCGTTGCGATCATCGGCGGCTGGAAAGACATGGGCAACCGCTTGTGGCGCGGCGCTGTGCCGATGTTCGGAGGCGATGCCTCGCTCGCCAATATCAAGTTGTGGATCACACCGCCCGAATACACCAGTCTGTCGCCGACCTATATCGAGCTGCCGTCGCCGGAAGGCACGACGCCGCCGTCCAAGATTCAGGTTCCCTCGGGCAGCAAGGCGTTGGCCATCATCACCGGCACCTCGCGCGAGACATCGCTCAAGTTCGGCGAGAACGAGACCAAGCTCGAAAAGCTCGCTGATCAGACGCAGCGCGTCGAGGTCGATCTTAAGCCCGCGCCGCGGCTTGAAATCCACCAGGGCTCGCGCACGCTGGTCGGCTGGGAGATGGAGTGGATTCCGGACATGAACCCGGAAGTCTCAATGCCTGCCGGCCCGCAGGAAGCGGCCCGCTGGCGCACGCGTATCGACTACATGGTCCGCGACGATTACGGCGTGAAGTCCGTCACCGCGCGCATCACGCGCCCGAACGACGGCATGGTGCCGCCGCTCGAGTTCCCGCTGCAGCTGCCCGCCAGCGGCGGTAATACATTCGTGCACGCCTCGATGCACGACTTCGCCTCGCACCTCTGGGCCGGCGAAAACATCGAAATTCAGTTGATCGCCGTCGACGGCGCCGGCCATGAAGGCAAAAGCGAAGTGCTTGAGGGCAAGCTGCCCGAGCGCGTCTTCAAGCACCCGGTGTCCAAGGAGCTGGCCAGCTTCCGCAAGGACCTCGCGCGCCGCCCCGGCGCGACAATCCCCAAAGCGCGCGAGAGCGTGAACAAATTCCTGAACAACCGCGCGAGCTTCGGCGGTGAGCCGGTGGTCGCGCTGACCCTGAACGTCGCGCGCTATCGCCTGACCAACGAAACGCCGGCGGATGTCGCGCAGAGCGTTCCGGAGCTGCTTTGGCAGGCCGCCGTACGCATCGAGGACGGCAACCTCGTCAACGCCGAGCAGCGCCTGGCCGATGCGGAGAAAGCCCTGCGCGATGCGCTCGAGCGCGGCGCGCCGCCCGAAGAGATCAACCGCCTGCTCAATGAACTGAAGCAGGCCGTCGCGGAATACTCGAAGGCCCTGGCCGAGAAAGATCCCGACAATCAGAAGGGCTTCACCAAGGCCGACAAGCAGAAGCACGACGCAATCGACAAGTCGATGCAGGACATCTCGGAGATGACCGAAGTGGGCGCCGAGGAAGCCGCCAAGCAGGCGCTCGCCCAGCTCCAGGAACAGCTCCAAGCCCTGCGCGAAGGCCAGGACCAGCCGGACAGCGACAATCCGGATGTCCAGAAGGCTCAGAAGATGATGGAGCAGATGCAGGACATGGCCGAGCAGCAGTCCAACCTGCTCAACGAGAGCTTCGAGAAGCAGCGCCAGGAGATGGCCAAAGAGAACGAGAAGCCCGAAGGCGAGAAGCACGGCGAAGGCATGGGCGGCGGTCCCAACAACGCCGACCAGAAGAAAAATCAAAACGGCAGCTCCTCCAACAGCGCCAACGCGCAATCAGCCGCCGGCAAGCAGGAAGCGCTTCGCCAGCAGCTCAACGAGATGATGAAGAACCTCCAAGACATGACCGGCAAGTCGCCCGAGAGCATGGGTGACGCCGATCAGGCCATGCAGGATGCGCGCGATGCGCTGCGCAGCGGCCAGTGGAAAGAAGGCGCCGAAGGCCAGGGCAAGGCTGCGAACAAGCTGCAGCAGGGCATCGAAGAAGCCAAAGACCAGATCATGCAGGCGCTGCTCGACAAGGGCCTCGGCGGCGCGATCGAGAAGTCCGAACCCTCGACCGTGAAGTTCTCGCCGCTTGGCGCGCGCGACGGACGGCGCGGCGGCGAAAAGGTCACTATCCCTACCGAAGCCGATACCAAAGGCATAGCCCAGCGTGTGCGCGTGATCCTGGACGAAATCCGCAAGCGCGCCGCCGACCGTACGCGTCCGGAGACCGAGCAGGAATACCTGCGCCGTCTGCAGAAGCAGTTCTAACCGCAGCTCCGCTTTTGTCATCACCCGCCGAGCATCTTTGCGAGTGCGGGTGATCCGCTTATCAACGCGCGTGAGGCGTCGTGGATTGCCCGGACCAGCCGGGCAATGACAGCTGTTTACTGCGAAGACCTAGATTATTCCGCCCAGACCACGCCGTAGCCGCCTTTGGCGGCGGCGAGCTGCGGCAGTTCCATGCGCACTTCGAACTCGACGGACGCGCCGGGATCGAGCAGCCCTTTCGGCGCGGGCGTGCCGGAATCCTGGATGACTTCGCGCTTCTCGTTATAGAGCTGGAGCGAAAGATTGGGCACGGCCTTGGGCACATCGGAGATGTTCGAAATGAACCCGCGCACCACGAGCGTTTCGAGGCCGCCGATACGCTGCAGGCGCTTGGAGGATTCGGCGATTCTGAGACCATCGCCAGGAAGCACTTCTTCGGCGCCCATGCTCTTGTAGAAGCCCGCAATGCTCGGCATTGCTTCTATCACGATGCTGCGGCCGAGCCACAGCATGCCGGCGAGCGACAGTACGGCTAGGCCCATGACCGCGACGGTGACATAGGCCGGGTCCACCGGCTTGCTGCGCTCGCGCCGCCCTATCTTGGCGCCGCCCTTCGCGCGCGCCGCGCCAGCGGCGGCGGCTTCATCCTCGTCTTCGTCCTCGGCAGCATCGCCGCCGATTCCGCCGCCGCCGAAGTTCGGACGGTCAGCGTCAGGATCGACGAGTTCGTCATCGTCATCTTTCTTCGCACCGGCCTTGGCCCCAGGACCGCCGGAAGCGCCGGGACCACCCGCGGCGCCGTCAGCCGCGCCGGGCTTGCCCGATGCGCCGGGGCCGCCGGACGCGCCGGCGTCGGGTTTTTCCTTGCGTTCGCCTTCCTTGAGCTGAACTTCAGCTTTGGTCTTACCGCTTTCGCCCGCTTTGAGCTCGGGCTCGCCTTTTTTGCCTGCGCCGGGGCCGCCGCTCGCGCCGCCCGCTTGCGCTTCCTTATCACCGGCCGCCGCCTGTCCGGGACCGCCCGTAGCACCGCCTTCGACTTGCGAGACGCCCGGCTGGCCCGGTCCTCCGGCTTCGCCCTTCATGGACTGGCCGGGGCCGCCGCTTGAGCCCGTATCGCCTTGCATCGATTGGCCGGGCGCGCCGCTTGCGCCGCCTTGTTCACCCTTCACCGACTGACCCGGCGCGCCGCTTGCGCCGCCTTGGTCGGCCTTCATCGACTGACCGGGCGCACCGCTTGCGCCTTTGTCGGCCTTCATCGACTGACCGGGCGCACCGCCCTGGGTCGAACCGTCGAGCATTGATTTGGAGCCTTCGCCCGGCGCGGCGATCTGGCCGCTAAGTTGCGACACCGCGGGCGCGCCGGGGCCGCTGGCAACCTGACCGCTGAGTTGCGACACCGCGGGCCCGCCGGGACCCTTGGCAACCTGGCCGCTGAGCTGGGACACCGCAGCCCCCCCGGGGCCGGCTTGCGCACCGCCCATGACGGATTGACCCGGAGCGCCGGGCGCTTGCTGCGCCCCGCCACTTTGCATCCACGAAACCGCGCCCTGGCCGGGAGCGCCTTGCACGCCGGCTTGACCCTTCATCGACTGACCGCCGAGCGCAGCGGCCTGCGGGCCACCTTGCGCGCCGGCTTGCATCGGTTGACCGGGCACCGGCGCTTGGCCGGGCGCACCGGCCGCACCGGGTTGATTCTGCATCCACGAAACCGCGCCCTGGCCCGGAGCGCCATGAGCGCCGGCCTGACCCTTCATCGATTGCCCGCCGAGCGCCGCAGCTTGCGGGCCACCTTGCGCACCGGCTTGCATCGGCTGACCCGGCATCGGCGCTTGGCCAGGAGCACCCGCGGCGCCCGCGCCCATGCCCGGAGCGGCGCCACCGGGCGCGCCTTGTGCGCCGGGCGGCTGATTGTGCATCCACGGTACGCCGGCCTGACCGGGACCGGCCTGCGCGCCCGCTTGGCCGCGCATCGACTGGCCGGCAAGCGCGGCCGCCTGCGGACCACCTTGCGCGCCCGCTTGCATTCCGGGAGCCTGCATCGGCTGGCCAGGCATTTGCCGCTGGCGCGGACCACCGGCCGCGCCAGGGCCCATGTTAGCCCCCATGTTCGCACCGGCCGGCGCCGCGCCGGGCGGTTGATTCTGCATCCACGAGACCGCGGCTTGGCCCGGGGCGCCTTGCGCACCGGCCTGGCCGCGCATCGACTGACCGGGCAGCGCTGCCGCTTGCGGGCCACCTTGGGCGCCGGGTGCACCGGGCTGTGGTTGCTGCTGCCCCGGCGGCGGGTTTTTTTGCATCCAAGACTGCTGCATGCCGGGCGGGCGATTTTGCGCGGGCTGATTGCGCGACATCATCGACACTGCGCCTTGCGGCAGGGGCGGCGCTCCAGGCGCACCTTGCGCGCCTCCGCCGATCGGCGCGACCTGCGGCTGCGGACCGGGCGCACGCGGCGCACCGAGGGCCGCCGCCTGAACGCGCGGTTGCGTATTTGTGTTCGAAGCGCCGAGAGCGGCGGTCTGCACGCGCCCTTGCTGCGGCGCGGCTCCTGCCGCACGTTTCGACGCGACCTGCGCCTGGGAAGACATCTCGTTGCGGATCTTACCAGCGCCGGCGGCAGCCTGGGCCTTCTCCGCATATTCCTCGCCCATGATCGCCGCCAGGTCGAGATTGTCGACCTGCGCCGATTGGTACCAAGAATGGCCGCACGACGCGCACTTCAGCGCGCGGCCTTTCTTGCCGAGCAATTCGGTCGGAATCTCAAAGTGAGATGCGCAATTCGGACAAGTGATCCGCATTTATCGACCCACTGGCGCCCGGACCCCTTCCGGGCAAGTTCTTCGTGCGCCGGGTATACGTTAGCCATACACCTCGGCGAATTTTTATAATACCGGCCACGGTGTTAATAGGAACTAAACGGACCCGGACGCACCTGGCGAAGGGGTAAAAAGGACGCTGAATCCCGCGCCGAACCGTGCTGAAATGCCGCCGCGGACGGCCCCCGCGTGTAACAAGCCGTTTCGAGTAAATATTAATAACGGTCTGCATGTCTCTGTTGCGCAAGAAAGATGAGGGCTTCACCGGCGACACCGTCACCATGACCGGCGTCAGCCTGAGTTATGACAGCGGGCCTGACATCCTTTCGGACGTATCGCTCGCCATTCCGCAGCGCTCGTTTTACTTCCTCACCGGACCCTCGGGCGCAGGCAAGACTTCGCTCCTCAGCCTGATGTACCTCGCCCAGCGTCCGACGCGGGGCCTTGTGACCTTGTTCGGCGAAGACGTCACGGCGGCCTCGCGCGGACGGCTCGCAGCCTTTCGGCGCAAGCTGGGCGTGGTGTTTCAGGATTTTCGCCTGCTCGACCATATGACGACGTTCGATAACGTCGCGCTGCCCTTGCGCATCGCCGGGCTCGGCGAGGCCGTCATCCAGCGTAATGTCGGCGAGCTCCTGAAGTGGGTCGGCCTCGGCGATTACACCGAAATACTGCCGGCGCGTCTGTCGGGCGGCCAGAAGCAGCGTGTCGCCATCGCTCGGGCCGTCGTGGGGCGACCGAAACTCATCCTTGCCGACGAACCCACGGGCAACGTCGACGACGCCATCGCCGTGCGCTTGATGCAGCTGTTCGTCGAGCTGCACAAGACGGGAACCAGCGTGATCATCGCCACGCACAACGAGGCGCTGGTGTCGCGCTTTACATTCCCGCGCATCCATATCGACGGCGGCGCGGTGCAAGTGCTGCCGGCCGCGGCACCGGCGACGCCGCTTGCAGTGGGTATGTGATGCGCTTTACCGCCTTCCGCTCCGACCTGCCTTTGCGGCGCGACACCGCCAGCCGCTTCGTGCTGTGGCTGGTAATGGTTCTGGTGTTCATGGCTTCGCTGGCCGTGACGGTGAACTCTTACGTCGGCGAGTTGCTCACTGACTGGAATCAAAGCGTCAGCGGCACGTTGACCGTGCAGATCCCGCTCACTGCGGGGAACGAAGCCGTCACGGGCGCGAGCGCCAACAAAGTCCTCGACGTATTGAAGCGCCATCCCGCCGTGGCCAGCGCGGAATTGGTGCCGCGCGCCAAGGTCAATGAGCTCCTCAAGCCCTGGCTTGGCCAGGACGACATCATCGCCGATTTGCCCCTGCCGGCCTTGATCGACGTCGCGCTGTTCACCGAAACCGGCGAGGCAGTGGCCGCCGTGAGCGCGTCCGTCAAGACCGCTGCGCCCAATGCGCTGATCGACGATCACCGCGTCTGGCTCGGGCGCGTCATCGGCCTTGCGCAAGGGTTCGCCGCCATCGCGCTGACCATCATGGTGCTCGTGGCCAGTGCGCTGGGCCTCACGATCGTTTTCGCGACCCGTGCAAGCCTTGCCGAATTCGCGCAGGTCATCGACGTCCTGCACGTGGTCGGCGCAAAGGACGGCTATGTCGCGCGCCAGTTCGCCTGGCGCGCGCTGATGCAGGCTGTCACGGGCGGCCTCGCCGGGCTCGTCCTCTATGCACCCGCGTTGGGCCTCGTCGCTTACCTCGCCGCGCGCGTCGATCCCGAGGTGTTGCCGCAGGTCAGCTTGCCGCTCGGCCATTGGCTCGCACTGGCGGGGCTGCCGCTCGCAGCCGGCCTGCTCGCCATGCTGACGGCCCACATCACGGTGCGCCGCGCTTTGGCGCAAAAAGTGTGAGTTGGTATAATCGGCCCGCCATGAGAAAGCTGTTGTTGAGCGCCGCTATCACTATCGCCGCCTGCGCCATATGCGCCTGGGCGGGCGGCCTTTTGTGGTTTGCATCGACCATTCCCACGGACGTCGAGGACCGCGCCACCCACACCGACGCCATCGTCGTGCTGACCGGCGGCAGCGAGCGCATCGAAACCGGCCTGCAATTGCTGGGCGACGGCCTTGCCGAACGCTTGTTCGTCTCCGGCGTCGGCGAACAAGTCAAAACCGGCGACTTCCTTCCGCAAGCGAAGAACTTGCCCAACGAACTGCGCGACAACGTCACTGTCGGTAAAACGGCGGGCAACACGCCCGGCAACGCGCTCGAGACCGCGGCGTGGGCGCGCAGCATGAACGTGCACTCCATCCGCCTCGTCACCGCCGCCTATCACATGCGCCGCAGCTTGCTCGAATTCCACGCCGCCATGCCGGGCGTGATGATCGTGCCGCACGCGGTGTTTCCGCCTAACGTCAAGACCGATTGGTGGCGCTGGCCCGGCACCGCGAGCCTGATCGCGCGTGAGTACACCAAATACATTCTGACCTGGGCTATCCAACGCAGCGGCTTCAGCACGGCGCCGGCGTCGCGCCTGACCATGGCGGCGCGGACCACCTCATGACAGCAGCCACCGTTCCCGCAGCCGGGCCCATGACCTGGCTGCGGTCCTGGATTTATCTCGGCGTCTTTCTCGTCTGGACCATCGGTTCGGCGATTGTGTGTCTGCCGACCTTGCTGTCGCGGGCCTGGGCGCTCTCGGCCGTTCGGATGTGGACGCGCGGCGTCGCTGTGCTCGCGCGTGCGGTCGTTGGCATCGACTCTCGCATCGAGGGACTCGCGCACGTGCCGCCCGGCGCCTGTATCATCGCCGCACAGCATCAGTCTTCATTTGAGACCTACCACCTGTTCACCGCGCTCGAGCATCCGGTCTTCATCCTCAAGCGGGAGCTGACCTGGATTCCGGTCATCGGCTGGTACATGCAGCGCGCGGGCTTCATCAGCATCGACCGGGGGGCCGGCGCCGGCGCCATGAAGAAGATGCTCCGCGGCGCGCAGGCCGCCCTCGCGGCCGGCCATCAGATTGTGGTCTTCCCCGAAGGCACGCGGGTAAAGTACGGCGAGAGCCGCCCCTACCGCCCAGGGATCGCGGCCCTTTACGCCCACTGCGATGTGCCGGTGATCCCCATGGCGCTGAATTCCGGGATCTATTGGGGCAAGACCCGGATTCTCAAGATGCCGGGGGTCATCGTCTTCCGCTTCCTGCCGGCCGTGCCTAAGGGGCTGGAAAAAGACGAACTTCTCGCCACATTAAAGGCCCGGCTCGAAGGCGCGGGACTTTAGACTTTCTTTGCCACGGCATGCTAAGCTGGGCGAGAACAAAACAAGAATATTCATGACCAACGCACTGACAGACTTGGCGCCCATCGCCCAGCAAATCTGGGACATGAAGTACCGCTTCAAGACCGCGGACGGCGCGCCCGTGGATGCGAGCGTCGCCGACACTTGGACACGAGTGGCCAAAGCACTTGCCGCGCCGGAGCGTGATCCGACGGCCTGGGCGGCGCGCTTCCAAGCCGCCATGGAAGATTTCCGCTTCCTGCCGGCCGGCCGCATCCTCGCCGGCGCGGGTACGGGGCGCACCGTGACGCTGCACAACTGCTTCGTCATGGGCACCATCGGCGACGATATGGGTTCGATCTTCGCGCACTTGCGCGAGGCCGCGCTGACCATGCAGCAGGGCGGCGGCATCGGTTACGACTTCTCGACCCTGCGGCCCAAAGGCGCGCCGGTCAAAGGCGTGGGCGCCGACGCTTCGGGTCCGCTCTCGTTCATGGATGTCTGGGATTCCATGTGCCGCACCATCATGAGCGCGGGCTCGCGCCGCGGCGCGATGATGGCGACGCTGCGCTGCGACCATCCCGACATCGAAGAATTCATCGCCGCCAAGCAGACCCCTGGCCGGCTGACCATGTTCAACGTCTCGGTGCTGGCGACCGACGCCTTCATGGCGGCGGTCAAGAACGACCAGGATTGGGATCTTAAGTTCGGCGGCAAAGTCACGCGCACCGTCAAGGCGCGCGCGCTCTGGGACAAGATCATGCGCGCGACCTACGAATACGCCGAGCCAGGCGTGATCTTCATCGACCGCATCAACGCGCGGAACAACCTCTCCTACTGCGAGACCATCGCCGCGACGAACCCTTGCGGCGAGCAGCCGCTGCCGCCCTATGGCACCTGCCTGCTGGGTTCGATCAATCTAGCGCGCCTGGTGAAGGCGCCGTTCACGAACGAAGCGCAACTCGACCTGCGGGCGCTCGCCGATCTCGTCACCACTGCCGTGCGTATGATGGACAACGTCGTGGACGTTTCGCAGTACCCGGTCGAAGCCCAGCGGCGCGAGGCCGAACAGAAGCGCCGCATCGGGCTTGGCATCACCGGTCTCGCCGACGCTCTCATCATGTGCGGTCTGCGGTACGGCAGTCCGGAAGCCGTGGCCATCACGCGTACCTGGATGACCGCCTTCCGCGACGCTGCTTACGGCGCCTCCATCGATCTGGCCAAGGAAAAAGGGCCCTTCCCGCTGTTCGAGCGCGAGAAGTATCTTGCCGGCGAGACCATCCGCTCCCTGCCGCAAAATCTACGTAACGGTATCGCCAAGCACGGCATCCGCAATGCCCTCGTCACCTCGATCGCGCCGACGGGCACCATCTCGCTGTTGGCCGGCAACGTCTCCTCGGGCCTTGAGCCGGTGTTCAGCTTCAACACCACGCGCCACGTGACGCAGCGCGACGGCACTAAGCGCGCCGAAGAGGTTTCGGATTACGCCTATCGCCTGTTCAAGGAACTGAAGGGCGAGTACACGCCCTTGCCCGATTATTTTGTCGACGCGCAGGGCCTTATGCCCGGCGATCACCTGGTGATGCAGGCGGCGGCGCAAGATTACATCGACAGCTCGATCTCCAAGACCATCAATGTTCCCGAGGATTTTGCCTTCACGCCTTTCGCCGATGTCTACATGCAAGCCTATGACATGGGCTGCAAAGGCTGCACGACCTATCGCCCGAGCCCCGTGCGCGGCGCGGTGCTGGAAGTGAAGCGGGACAAGAAGTCCGCGACGGACGAAGCGCCAATGGATCGGCCCGAGATGCTGCCGGGCCTGACCTACAAGCTGCGCTGGCCCGAGAGCGACCACGCCATTTACATCACCGTCAACGACATCATGGCCGATGAAGGCAAAGGCCGGCAGGCGCGCCGCCCCTTCGAGGTGTTCATCAACTCCAAGAACATGGAGCACTACGCCTGGACGGTTGCGTTGACCCGCATGATCTCGGCGGTGTTCCGTCGCGGCGGCGATGTCGGCTTCGTTGTCGAGGAATTGAAGGCAGTGTTCGATCCGCGCGGCGGTCAATGGATGAACGGGCGCTACGTACCCTCGCTGCTTGCCGCCATCGGCGACGTCATCGAGCAGCACATGGTCGCCATCGGCTTCCTCGCCGCCCCGACCGCACGCACCGCCGACGGCGGCAAAGTCGTCAGCATCAAGGGCGGCCCCGCGGCCGGAACTGCAAACACACGCGACAAGCGGCTGCGCGCGTGCCCGAAGTGCGGCACCTATGCGCTGGTACGCCAGGAAGGCTGCGATAGCTGCACAAGCTGCGGCTACTCAAAGTGCAGCTGATTCACCGCCGGAGTCGGTGGGATCGGGTTTATCCACAACTTATCCACAGGATTACTGACATCTCATTGTCATAAATCCTTCATTTCACCCGGCTTTTTTGTTGCGAAAATGCGCATGCGGGAGCTGTGGATATTTGCCACAGTCCCTTTGCACATTTGCGTTTTCGTTGGGGGCTGAGAGCACACCGATGGCGCGCTTGACCGCAGAGACAGGACATACGCGCACCATGCCCGCTGCCATTCGTGCAGGTAAGAAGCAGCCGCGCGGCAAGTCCCGCGCCCTCACGCGCGCCGCGAAAAAGCGCGCCGCGAAGACAAAGGTGCCGGTGTGGAGCAGGTCCATGCCCATCGTCCTCAAAGAGGGCGCGATGATGGACGACGTCATCGCCGTGGTGGTGGCCGCCAGCCGGACGCATTGGCAAAAGAACGTCGCTGCCGCCATCGCCGGCCTGCCGGAGGGCTTGCACCAGGTGCGCGTTTCGCTGCGCCGTCTGCGCTCGGGTCTCGCCGCCTTCAAGGACTTCATTCCGCCCACGCAGCGCACCCAACTCAATCAGGAAGCCAAATGGCTGCTGTCGCAGCTGGGCCCTGTGCGCGATCTCGATGTTTTCGTCCAGGATCTGGCGGCGCCGCTGTCGGGCCGCCTCGCAGACGACGCCGATCTCGTTCAGCTCATGCGCGCCGCGCGCGAGGCTCAGGGCACAGCGCACGGCGAAGCCGCCAAGGCGCTGCAGAGCGCGCGGGCGCGGCGTTTAGGCACGCGACTTGAAGCCTGGGTCAGCGGCCGGGGCTGGCGGTCGGGCGATGCCGAGCACAACGGCAAGACCACGCCGGCCGATGATTTTGCGCGCCGCTTCCTCAATCGGCGCCTGCGCAAGATGCGCGAGAAATACGACGATGTCGAAAAGCTGTCGGTGGACGAACGCCACGAGCTGCGCATCGCCGTGAAGAAGGTGCGCTATGCCATCGAATTCTTCCACGACCTTCTGCCCGCCAAGCGCGTGCATCGCTTGTCTGGAATCCTGAAAGAGCTGCAGGACAACCTCGGCCACCTCAACGACATCGATGTCGCCGAGCGCACCATCGGTACGCTGGTCAACGGCGCCGGCAGCGGTGCTGCGCGCCGTCAGATCAGCGCGGGCGGGAATACCGTCGGCGCCTGGCACAAAAAGGCCGCGAACGACGCCGAGCCGGAGCTGTTCAAACTCTGGCGGAAATTGAAAAAGGCGCCTTCCCTTTAGAAAGCGCCTTTTCCAACACGCCGGTGGAGGGGGAGGCCGGCGTTTAAACTCAACGTCAGAATTTCAGTCTTACACCGGCACTCAAGGTATGCGCGGCGTAGTGGCGGTTGAAGTCGAAGGCCACGAAAGCGCCGCGGCCCGGCACGTTCATGCGCGCCGTCGAGCTGTAGGTGTAGCCGAACATCAGGTCTGTGCTGCCGAGGCCGTAACTCACGCCGAAGGTGCCGCGATAGCCGAAGACCGTGTCCGACGTGTTCAAGATGGCGTGGCGGCTGACGGTGCCGTTGTTCATGGTCGCGCGCGTGCCGACGTCAATATCGACGTTGACCAGGCCAACGCCGAGACCGGCATAGGGTCTGAGTGGGCCTTGCACCGGTAGGTCGTAGAGCAGCATGCCAAAGCCGCTGAGCATCGCCGCGCGGCCGTCGACATCGGGCGAAAGGCACGGGCTGGACGGCACGGTGCCGCAGGGAACGGCGAGCTGCACGTTCTCCTGGAACCGGCCGGATAGGGAGTTGCGTCCATAGCCCAGCTCAAGCTCGGTACGCAGACCGTTGCCGAAGCTATAGCCGAGTGCGCCGTTCACACCCCAGCCCGCCGCAGGGTTGAGGCTAAGGTTGGCAATAGCGGCATCCGCAAAGTCCATGTCCTGCAGCAATGATCCGCCAAGGCGCAGGGTGCCATAAAGTCCGGCGTCGTCCTCAGCGGCCAGGGCCGGGGCGCTCGATACGGCGCCCGCCAGCGCAAGTGCTGCGGATAGTCCAAGGAATGAGTTCATACGTGACATAACGCTCTCGCGGGGTTTTGTTGGCCGCGAAACTTCTAGCGCTCTGCGCGCGCTTTTCCCTAGATACAAATCTGTATAGCGCGCACTCCGGCGCGCCTCGCGCGCGCCGGAGTGCGGCCCTGATTTCGCCACGATGTTAGGTTGTCGGAACCTGCATCTGCGCGGAAGGCTCGAGCGGCAGGGCTGTGGTGTACTTGATCTCTTCCATCACGAAGGTCGAGCTGACGTCCGAGAGCGAGACGCGCTTGATCAAGCGCTTGTAGAAGGCGTCGTAGGCGTCCATGTCCTTGACCACTACGCGTAAGAGGTAGTCGATGTCGCCGGCCATGCGCCAGATGGCGGTGATCTCGTTCATCTCCTTCACCGCGCGCGCGAACTTCTGCAGCCAGACATCGTCGTGCTGATTGGTGCGGATGATGACGAAGACCGTGAGACCCAGGTTCAGGCGCTTGGCGTCGAGCAGGGCTACGCGCGCCTTGATGACGCCTGCCTGCTCCATCTTCTGGATGCGCTTCCAGCACGGCGTCTGCGACAGGCCTACCTTCGTGGCGATCTCGGCGATCGAAAGGCCAGCGTTGCTCTGCAGAAGGGCGAGGATTTTGCGGTCGATGGGATCCATGGGGCGTTTCTCCGGGTCGGGAACGGGTGCACATAGGCCAAGGCGGCGGACATCGCCACGGCGCCAGCCGCCGATTGGCGTGACGACATCCCGAGTCGGAAATAAGTTCTGCCTCACCCGGGCACAGATAGAATAATAATCTGTTTGTGGCTCGCCCAGCGCCTGTTGGAAGATTTTTATTTCCCAGCTTTGCAGCACCGATGCTATAGGGCATGGGACTCGATTTACGCCCGCGCGCACCTTAGATCGGGGTCCCTCGCCGGACCGCCTTCCGTAAGGTCCTTAAGCAGCGCGGCTTTTTGTTGGAGTGACGTCAATGTCACCGGATACTTCGCAGGATGCGGCGCCCCCGCGCGCCGAGACCACGCGTCCTGATTCCTTTCGCGCCACTCTTGAATCCATCAAAGCCCGCGACCCCGCGGCGCGTTCCCTTCTGGAAGTCGCGCTGCTGTACCCCGGCCTGCGCGCGCTGTTCTTCCACCGCATCGCCCACGCGCTGTGGAGTAGCGGCCTGCTGTTCCTCGGCCGTCTCGTCTCGGAGATCGGCCGCTGGCTGTCCGGCATCGAGATCCATCCGGGCGCGCAGATCGGCAAGCGCCTGTTCATCGACCACGGCACCGGCGTGGTCATCGGCGAGACCGCGATCATCGGCGATGACGTGACCCTGTACCACGGCGTTACCTTGGGCGGCATCGCGCCCGGTAGCCTGCCGCAGGGCCGCCGCCACCCCATCATCGAGGACAACGTCATCATCGGCGCCGGCGCGCAAGTGCTGGGCGGCATCACGGTTGCAAAAGGCGCACGCGTCGGCGCCAACGCCGTGGTGGTCAAGGATGTGCCCTCGGGCGTCACCGTTGTCGGCATCCCGGCGCAGGTGGTAACCGGACGCGCCGTGCCCAAGGCCGACTTCGTGCCTTACGGCTCGCCTTGCGACGACCTGACAGACCCGACGCAGCGCGCGCTCTGCGGCTTGCTCAATGAGGTCAGTGCGCTCCGCCGGCGTATCACCGAGCTGGAGGCGAGCCAGACCGACAGCGAGGCCACGGCCCGCCAATGGCAAGGCAGCACAGCCCACCGCGCCCGCGCCGAAAGCTAAACCTGCCTCATTTCCCACAACCGCCGTCCTCTGGGCCGGCGGTTTTTTATTCTCCCCACTTCATTTTTCCGAGATGGACCCGCGAGCGCACTAGGCAGCGCACGCCGCGCCTTTCATAGTGCCGGTGACATCGGGGTTGCTTGCTGGGATCGGCCGCTTATCTCCCGGCTGGAACTCTTCACCTGCTTTGGAGCGCCTGGCCATGGATATGCTGACGCAAGCGGCGGTGTTCTTCGCCGCCGCCGTAATCGTGGTGCCGATCTTCCGCAAGCTTGGTCTCGGCGCGGTGCTGGGCTACCTCGCCGCCGGCGCGCTGATCGGACCCTTCGGCCTCAAGCTCATCAACGACGCCCCGGCCATCATGCACTTCGCCGAGTTCGGCGTGGTGCTGCTGCTGTTCATCATCGGCCTCGAACTGCAGCCGGCGCGTCTGTGGACCTTCCGCAACACCGTCTTTGGCCTCGGCGGAGCGCAGGTGCTGATTTCGGGCCTCATCCTCGGCGGCATTGCCTTTGCGCTCGGCTTCGGCACCGCTGCGGCCGTCGTGATCGGGCTCAGCCTTGCACTGTCATCGACGGCCTTTGTGCTGCAGACGTTGGCCGAGCGCGGCGAACTCAAGGACCGCCACGGTCGCGTCGCCTTCGCCATCCTCCTGTTCCAGGACATCGCCGCCATCCCGCTGCTCGCCGTGGTGCCGCTGCTCGGCGCTGGCGCCGCGGTCGCGAGCGGTGCTTCGGTGCCGTTGACCCTCTTGAAGGTCGGCGGCGCGCTCGCCGTCGTCGTGGTCGGCGGCAACTACCTGCTGCGGCCTTTACTCCGCGCCGTCGCGGCAACACGTACGCCCGAGCTGTTCACCGCCTCGGCCCTCTTGATCGTCAGCGGCACCGCACTCCTCATGAACGCCATCGGCATCTCCATGGCGCTGGGCGCATTTCTGGCCGGCATGCTGCTGGCCAATTCCGAATACCGCCACCAACTCGAAGCCGACATCGAGCCCTTCAAGGGCCTTTTGCTCGGGCTGTTCTTCATTTCCGTCGGCATGGCCCTGAATTTGGGCCTCTTGCGCGAGTCCGCCGGCGCTGTCGGCCTGATGGTCGCCGGCCTGATCGTGGTCAAAGTCGTCGTGGTTTACGGCCTTGGGCGGCTGTGGGGCCTCAATCACGCCTCTGCGCGCAGCCTTGCCATGGCGATCCCACAGGGCGGCGAATTCGCCTTCGTGATCTTCACCGCGGCCGTTGCCGCGGGTGTGATGACGCAGGACACCCAGGAACGCCTGGTGCTGGTGGTCAGCTTGTCCATGGCGGCGACGCCCGCGCTGCAGCTCGCACGTGACTGGATGACGCGCGGCTTCGTGCCGGAGGTGGCCGAGGCCTATAACGTCGCGCCGCCGGAGGAAAGCCAGGTGGTCATCGCGGGCTTTGGACGCTTCGGCCAGATCGTCGGGCGTATTCTCGCCGCGCGGCGCATTCCCTTCGTGGCGCTTGACAGCAGCGCGGAGCAGGTCGACTTCGTGCGCAAATTCGGCGGCGAGATCTACTACGGCGATGCTTCGCGGCTCGAGCTGCTGCGCGCCGCCAAGGCGGATACGGCGAAAGTCTTCGTGCTTGCCATCGACGATGTAGAAGCGTCCTTGCGCACCGCCGAAACGGTGGTGACGCACTTCCCGCATCTAAAAATCTATGCCCGCGCCCGCAACCGCCAGCACGCACACCAACTCATGGATCTCGGCGTGACCATGCTTCAGCGCGAAACCTTCTTGTCATCGCTTGATCTCGCGCGCGAAGTGCTGCTTGGGATCGGCTTTGGGCCGATCGAGGCGTCGCGCACTGTTGCGACCTTCCGCGACCACGACCAACGCCGCCTCTACGAGCACTACACGCACTACACCGACGAAGAGAAGATGCGCAGCCTCGCCAAAGCTTCGGCCAAGGAACTCGAAGACTTGTTCGCGCGCGATGCCGCGGAGGCCGTGGGCGACGAAGCCGTGGTCGGCACGCCCCAGCGCAAACAGCAGGCCGCTTAGTCGGGCGGGTTTGCCGTCTTGCTGGGCGCGCCTGAGCCGATGTGATCGGCCAGCTGGTCGGCGGTGAAGCTCTCGACGTAGCTTTCGTCCACCTCCGGCAGCATGTCCTTGTTCCATGCGCGCCAGTCGGCCAGCAGGCGGTCGAAAACGTCCTTCTGCCGGTCCTTGAGATTGGCGCGTTCCATCGGGTCGTCGGCGAGATTGAACAGGAACGTGTTGTTCTGGATCTTGAGGAACTTGAAATCCCCGTCGCGGACCGCGCGCTGCGCGTTGGTCTTGTAGCGCCAGAACAGCTTGCGGACGACGGGTCCGTGCGCGCCCGTGAGCTGCGGCAAGAGGTTCATGCCGTCGGGCGGTGATTTGGCGTCGGGCGACGCACCCGCCGCCGCCAACAGGGTCGGCATCCAGTCCATGGACGTCACAACCTGCTCGCTCACGCTGGGGCGAATGGCGCGCGGCCAGGCGACAATAGCCGGCACGCGCAGACCGCCTTCCAGGAGCTCCGTTTTGCGCCCGGTGAAGGGATAAGTGTAGGAGAAGCGTTCGCCGCCGTTGTCGCTGGTGAACACGACGATGGTGTTCTGGTCGATCTTGTTGGCCGCGAGCGCATCGAGCACACGGCCGATCTGGGCATCCAGCCCTTCAACCATCTTGCGGTAGGTCTCGAGGGTGCCGCCGTCGAAGTGGAACAATGAGCGCGTGCGCAAGCGCTCGGACTCGGCGGTATCGCCCGGCGCTTCCCACGGCCAATGCGGCGCGGTGAAGTGCAGGCTGAGGAAGAATGGCTTCTTGCCCTTTGCGTAACCGTCAATCGCTTCGACGGCGCGCTGCGCGAGGAGATCGGTGAGATAGCCGGTCTCGGTGGCGGGCTTGTCGTCATCCCAGAGGTCGGGTTTGCGCGTCGAGGCGAGATGCGTGTAGTAGTCGACTGCGCCGCCGCGCACGCCATAGAACCGCTCGTAACCGTTCTGATGCGGGCCATAGTTGGGCAGCATGCCGAGGTGCCACTTGCCGATCAGCATGGTGGCATAACCGGCATTCTTCAGGATCGACGGCAGCGTCGGCACATCGGCGGGAAGGCCCACGTCCTCGCGCGGGTTGAGCAAGGGCTCTTCAAGGCCGAGCCGCAGGCGATACTGATAGCGCCCCGTGATAAGCGCCGTGCGCGTCGCCGAACACACCGGCGAGTTAGCGTAGGACTGCGCAAATCGCACCCCGCGCGCGGCCAACTGATCGAGGCGCGGCGTCTTAAAGGTCGGATGGCCGTAACATGACAGATCGCCGTAGCCGAGGTCGTCGGCCATGATGAACACGATATTCGGACGGGCCGGGGCCTCGCCCGCGAAGAGCTGCTGCGATCCGACCGCAGCGGCGGCCGTAGTGAGCAAGGCGGTGCGCCGCGTGATCGGCGAGCGGTAAGTCATGGTCGCTTCCTTGTATGAGGGACGCGGCAAATCTAACCGAACCTCGGAAAAATGCCGCTATAGAATAGAATGCAGCATGCCTGCAAAATTTGCGAAAGCTTGCCGCAAGTGCTTGATCTTTAAAGCGCGCGCGGCGGCGGCACAGAGGTGAGGCTCGCCGCGGCTGCCAGGATAAGCGCGAAGAGGACGAGCTCTATGGCGATCGACCGGCGCATCGCGCCGGCCCCTTCCGCCAGCCGCGGCGTGAGGACGAAACGGTTCACGGCCGCCAAGCCCATCAAGGCCGAAACCAGTGCGATTTTGAGCATGAAAAGCCGACCATAGTCCGTGGTCGCCAGCGCCACGAAACTGGTGAGCTGAACCGCCGCAATCGCCGCGCCGCTGAGCACCACCAGCGCCGCCGCATAGATCGCGCGGGCCGAGAAGCGCGCGAAGACCGCCGGCGCGTCCGGTTGATCTGCCCTCGCAAACAACGGTAAGAGCGCGCCCAGCCAATAGGCCGCGCACACGAGATGGAGCCCTACGGCCGGAATCATCAGCCCGGCCGGCGTCGCGGTCGCCGCGTGTCCGGTGACGAGAAAGCTGCAGATGCCAACAACCGCACCGGTCGCCAGCGCCGTGCGGTTCACGCGCACGAGGCCTGTCATCAGCACCAACATCGCCGGCACGCCGAGGAGCGCGCTGACCCCGATGCTGGAGCTCAATCCAAAGCGCCACGTCGCGGCGAAGAACAAAACGTCAGCGCCGCCACCGACCATCGCGGCCCCGCCCAGACCAACGCTGAGGACAAAGAAGGCAAGAGCCGAGGCCGCCGCAGCTCTGCCGACGCGCGTGGCGACGCCCGACTCTGCGACCACCAGGATAAAAAGCGCCGAACCGACCGCCAGCAACAATGCGCCGTAAAGCAGCCCACGCCCGCCGGCTGCAACGAGGCTCCAGGGTTCGACCGTCTCGATCAGGGCTTGGTCGCCTGCACGGTGAAAGACAGGGCGCCGCTCATGGCGTGCCCGTCGTCGCCGGCGACGCGATAGTTGACGGTGTAGTGTCCTGGGCCGAGCCCGGCCTTGAGCTGCACTTGCACTGTCTTGCCTTCGGCCTTCGCTGGCCCACCGACCTCCTGGCCGGCGGCATCGATCACCTTGCAGGCGATCACCATTACCGCCTCGTTGAAGGTCAGGGACACCATGGCCGGCCCGGCGGCGATAACGCTATCGGCGGCGGGCACGGCCAGGGTCAGCCGGGCATGGGCCCAGGCGCTCCCGCCCCAAAGCAGGATCATGGCCACCGCCATGTGACTCAGTTTGCGCGTCATTGCAGGCCTCCCTCCCACAAGCATGCCGTCATTATATTGCATCTTTTGCCCCGGCGCGTCCTATAGTGCACCCGTCCAATGAATGAGGGCAGCATGACGGAGCCGCGATCGCTGAGGGGCAAGACGATTTTCATCACCGGCGGCAGCCGGGGGATCGGACTAGCCATTGCCAAGCGCGCCGCCGCCGATGGCGCCAACATCGTCATCGCCGCCAAGACCACCGAGCCGCATCCGAAGCTGCCGGGCACCATTCACACTGCCGCCGCCGAGATCGAAGCCGCCGGCGGCCAGGCGCTTGCCCTGCAAGTCGACATCCGCGAGGAAGACCAGGTCGAAGCCGCCGCGAAGGCTGCGGCCGAGCGCTTCGGCGGCATTGATATCCTCATCAACAACGCCAGCGCCGTTCGCGTCACCGGCACGCTGGATACGCCCATCAAGCGCTACGACCTGATGCATCAGGTCAACGCCCGCGGCACCTTCCTGTGCAGCCAGAAGTGCCTTCCCTATTTGATGAAGGCGAAGAACCCGCACATCCTCACCCTGTCGCCGCCGCTCGACATGAATCCGAAGTGGTTCGCGCCCAACCTCGCCTACACCATGGCCAAGTACGGCATGAGCATGTGCGTGCTGGGCATGGCGGCGGAGTTCAAGAAAGAGGGCGTCGCGGTCAACGCGCTGTGGCCGCGCACGGGCATCGATACGGCGGCCATCCGCAACGAGCTGGGCGGCGATGCCGCCGCCCGCCACTGCCGCAAGCCCGACATCATTTCGGATGTCGCCCACATCATCCTGACGCGCGATGCACGCACGTGCACCGGCAACTTCTTCATCGACGACGAAGTTCTGGCATCCGAAGGCGTCACCGATCTCTCGCGTTACGCCGTTACGCCGGGTCAGCCCCTGCTGCTCGACTTCTTTCTCTCGACCGGTCCCGACGCCACGGGCGTGGGCTACATCAGGATGGGCGGCTAGACCGAATCTCCATGCGATCACTTGTCGTCGAAGGCTGGCGCGGTATCAGCCAATCCTATGCCATGGTCAACCAGTATCAGTTGCTCGAGCTGATAACCCATGACATCGCGCTCTTTCATGCCGACCGGCCGTACTACATCAGCGGCTGGAACGCCGAGCGGACCTCGGACGGCTTCGACCCCGAGCGCCGCGCGCGCCTTGCGGCCATCCCGCCGCCGCCGCCGGGTTTGAAGCCCGATGTGATCTATCGCATCGACTATCCGCTGCGCTTCGCCGACTACGCCAGCAAGCGGCTGTTCGTCTTCGGCACATCGGAACAGCGCACCATCGAGGGCAAGGTCACCGAAGGGCAGCTCGAAGGGGCCTTGCGCGATCCCAACGTGACGGTGGTGACGCCGTCGGAATGGTCCAAGGAGGGCTTCGTCGGCGCCGGCTTCGATCCGGCGCGCGTGCTGGTCGTCCCGCACGGCGTCAATCCCGCGATCTTCGGCCCGCCCGACCCCGGCTTGCGCGCGCAGATGCGCCGCGCCATGGGCCTGCGCGAAGACGAGTTCGCGCTGCTGTCGGTCGGCGCCATGACCGACAACAAGGGCATCGATCTGCTCATTATTGCTTACGCTCTCCTGCGCCAGCGCTATCCGCAACTGCGGCTGGTGCTCAAGGACGCCAGCGGTTTGTACGCCAAAACCGGGGTGGACATTCTCGACAAGCTGGCGCCGCATCGTCCGGATCTCATCACCGCCGAGTTGCGCGCGTCGATCATCCACTTCTCCATGAACTTGGAGCTCATGCAGCTCGGCCTCCTCTATGGTTCCTGCGACGCTTACGTTTCGCCTTACCGCGCCGAAGGGTTCAATGTGCCTCCGCTTGAGGCGGCCGCGTGCGGCTTGCCGGTTGTCGTCACGAAGGGCGGATCCACCGACGATTACGTGCACCCGTCCTTTGCGCTGACGGTCGCCTCGCACCGGTTCACCACCGACAACATCACGATGCTCGAAGCGGACATCGAAGACCTGATGGATAAAATCACCATGTTGGTGGAAGGCCGCGCGCCCCACATCGACAAGTCGTTTGCCGTCCGTTACGTGGCCAACGCCTTTTCATGGGCCGCAGCGGTGCGGAAACTGATGGCCGCGATGTTTCCTTGACGCCCCCACCGCACCGGGCGCCATTTGCGCCGGCCCCGATCCGGTATAGACTGCCACCCGCTCCAGGTCCCCATCGTCTAGAGGCCTAGGACGACGCCCTCTCACGGCGTAAACCGGGGTTCGAATCCCCGTGGGGACGCCACCTAACCATGAAAGCGTGAACTCCGCTTTCAGGGCCGTCGTTGTCATTGGATGCGGCCCCGGCTAATGCCTCCGGGGAGCCGCTGATTGTTAATTCGCCATCCTTGGCTTCGATCCGCTCGATGAACAGCCGGAGGTAGGCTTGACGGAACTTGGTATCGCCGTCTCGCAGTAGGGTGCCCAGAGCGTCACCGAACCGGCGAACCCTGGCGTCGGTCAATCCATTGAGTG
>CAISTS010000083.1 GCA_903888485.1 uncultured bacterium
ACTCAAGTTGCCGGGGATCACCACCGTCCGATTGTCCAAGGGGAAGATGGACATCAATTTCCTGGCCCCTGACGGCGCGATCAAATAGCCGCCGGCCCCCATCGCGTTGTTCAACGGCACAGGAACGACGGGGCCAGTCTCACGTGAAAATATCTCCAGGTCGTCTGCCGTCGGATACCTATTGGGCGAGGACCCCACGAGATTGATGTTCGCCGACAATCTGATGTCGAGCACCGCATCGGTGTTGAATCCAAGCATGATGATGTCCCACGCCGGAACTGTGCTTAAAAGGCGGCGGAGTTGACGCAGGATGTCGCGGCGGATGTACGCGTCGTCCTCAAAGACCATGAGCGAACGTTCGCTCGCGATGGCCTTGGACCAAAGATCGCGGTGCGACGCAGCCACGCCGATTGCGCCCGGTGTGTAACCCTCGGCCTCGGCCACGATCAGGCCGCGGCGCACACTTTCCGCGCCGGTGAGAGTGTTGCCGTCGATGGCTTCGAAGACCTCGAAATCCAATCCCGTAAGCCGGTTGCGCTCGAGAAAGTCGCGCCGCTTCTGGACCTCGCGTGCCAGTGAAATGACATAGCAAGGCGGGTGCAAAGTCATGGGATTCCCGCGGGCGGCGGTCGCAGCCGCGCTACAGCAGCCGCTTTACTGCCCCACGCTCTTGGCGATCGCACGGATGTCGTCCGCGCTCTGGTTGCCGTTGAAGTAGGTGCTCGGGCGGTAGAGATACTTGCCGAGCTTCAAGGGGCCGATGATCACCGGCTCAAACCCGATCTCGCGCGCGAGCCCGGTTGCGAGGTCTATGGCCACCTTGTCTTCGCCGACCATGGCAACGCCCAGCTTCTGGCCGTTGGCGAGCACGGGGTTGGGAAAGCGCGTGAAACCAATGGCGTTGAACCCGCGCACGATCTTCACGCCGGGCATCAGCCGGGCAAGATACTCCGCCGGGCCTTCTTCCATCGCTTTTGTCGCCTCATCGCCGTCACGCTGTGGGATCGGATTGCTGATGTCCAGCAACAGCGGCTTGCGTGCGAGCACCGGGCCCACCTGCTTGGCGATGGCGGGCATGGCGCTGTAGGGCACCACCGTCAGCACCACATCCCCAAACGCGGCGGCCTGCTCGACGGTGCCTGCTTGCGCATTGGCGCCTGCAGCCTTGACCAAATCCTTCAGCTCTTCCGGGTTGCGCGACGACCACATCACCGGGTGTCCGGCTTTTGCCAAGGCTGTTCCCACGGCCCCACCCATGCGCCCGGCGCCGATAATCCCGATCTTCAACTTCGCTGTTTCGGCGGCAAAGCTGAATTTCGCGAAAGTCGCGGTGAGCGACAGTGCGCCCGCCACGCCAAGCGCGTGCCTGCGCGACATTCTCGAAGAAAAATCCTGCACGATGTGTACTCCCAATCCGTTCGCCTATGCCTACGCCGCATCCCGGCTGTGTTGGTTGAACCAGGCAATGGTGCGCGTCCAAGCCTCCTGGGCGGTGACTTTGTTGTAGCGCTCCGGCGTCGAATCGTTGAAGAAGCCGTGGACCGAGTCGGGATATATGCGCCCCTCGTACTTGATCTTGTTCTTCTTCAGCTCGGCTTCCTGCGCGGGATAGGCCGCGATCAGGTTCTTATCGAGCGCGCCGTGATTGATGAGAATGGCCGCCTTGATCTTCGGCACGTCTTCCGGTTTGGTCGCGGTGCCGTAGAACGGCGCCGCGGCCGCCAGATCCGGCCCCATCAAACCGGCCAGCGTGTTGGACACGCCGCCGCCGTAACAAAAGCCCGTCGCGCAGATTTTGCCCGTGCAATCGGGGCGCGCCTTCAGCCACTGCGCGGCCGCCAGGAAATCCTGGATTCGCTTTTCAGGGTCGAGCTTGCTGAACAGCTCGCCGCCCCTGAAGTCGTCGCCGGGATAGCCGCCGACGGAGGAAATGGCGTCCGGCGCGAAGGCCATGAAGTTCTCGAGCGCGAAACGGCGCGCGACGTCTTCCGTGTGCGGGTTGAGGCCGCGGTTCTCGTGAATGACGATGACGCCGGGCAGCTTTGCCGGCGTCGCGGTGCGTGAATCGGCGCTGAAGGGGCGGACCAGATAGCCCTTGATGTAGCCATGTCCGTTGGGCGAGGGGATGGTCTGATAGCTGGCCCTGATGCGCTCGTCGTCTTTACGGATCTGCTGCCCCAGCGCGTAATTCGGCATCAAGGCTTTGACCATCGCCCCGACGGTCAACCCGCCGACTGCGAACCGCTTTAGCCCATCAAGGAAATCACGCCGGGCGATCTCGCCGTGGATGAACTGCGAATAAAGATCGACCGCTTCAACCGGTAGCTTCTTCCGTCCGTTTTCATGTTCCATGGATGTCTCCCCTAGGGTGTGTGCAAAGTCGCCCCCAGTCTATCCAAGCTCGCTTCGCCCGCTAAGGAAAATTGGCGTGCCGCGATGACGAACGCGTGAACCAAAGGGACGCCTTGGAACGATAAATCGTACCAGGTACGACTTATTGACCGGGCGGCGTGTGCGACTTTTCCGTTGCGAGTGTGGGACAAGTGCCGACTGAGGGGACTTGGCCGTCGTTTTAGGGGGCGCTCGGTTTTTCAACGCGGGCGTCACTTACTTGGTCAAGAATGCTCTCGTCCGGACTAGGGACCACCGGGGGCTGTCCGGCGAGCACCGCTTTTTCCTTTGCGTCGCGCTGAAGAACCCATAGGAGGGCCAGAACAAACCCCTTGCTACGTGGAAGCAATGTCAGGGTCAGGATCAGCGCCAGACTGACCCACAAAACCTGCTCGACCCAGACAGGAAGATCAAAGTTCCGCTGGACGTACCAGACTTCCGGCGCCAAGAGATGACCGACGATCAGGATCGTTAGCCAGGGAGGCATATCGTCGGCATTGAGGTGCGCGAACCCTTCACCGCAGTGCGAGCAATTTGGATTGACCTTAAGATAGCGGCGGAGAAGGCGCCCCTGACCGCATTGGGGGCAGTGGCCGAGAAGTCCGCGCGCCAGCACACTTAGGCGGTCCGAACGCAGGCCTCGTCCGCCCGACCCTGTGTCGCTATTCGAACTCATTGTCGCCTTTCGCCAAGCCTTTCCCGGACGGACCATTCAACGGCCTCGGACCTTGGGCATACACCAATGGATGGGGAACTGATAAGGTTTTAGTGTGGGGTACGTGTTCGCCGGCCTGTGTGCAGCGACGCGAAAAGCAGGCAGGAAAGCGCAATGGCTATGAACGGTCAGAATGACGACTACGTTTATGACGAGGCAACCGGCGAGTGGCGGCCCGCCTCCGAGCTCGCGGCCGAGAAAGGCAAGGCCGCCGAAGCCGTCCTGGTCCGCGATGCATCCGGCAACGTTCTTGCGGACGGAGACTCCGTCATCCTGATCAAAGATCTTAAGGTCAAAGGGGCCGGCCAAACGCTCAAGCAAGGAACAGTCATCAGATCGATCCGGCTCACGGACAACCCGGAAGAAATCGACTGCCGCCACGATGCGATCAAAGGCCTGGTTCTGCGCACCGAGTTCGTGCGCAAGCGCTGATTTCGCATAGGGCCCGCTTGCGCTGCTTGGCTTCGAATTGCTCTGATTCGGTGGAACGCGCCGTTTTTTTGTTTGAGCGCCACGCCGTACGGCGTGAAATGCGCGTTGACGATGACACAAGTGCTGTTTTGCGATTTTCAGCGCCGTCGACTACATTCGACCGTTGTGCGGCTTAAGAGGGGGGATCGTGATGATCAAGCGCATCGTTTTTACGGGACTTCTGGCGGCTTTGTTTTCATCGGCGGCCGTGTCCGGCGCCGACACGGCTGGTGAGTGGCGCTATTACGGGGGCAATTCAGGCGGCGGCAAGTATTCGACGCTAGACCAGATCAATGCCAGCAACGTCAAAAACTTGCGCATTGTCTGGCGCCAGAAGACCGCGCCGCCGGAAGCGCTGCTCGGCAATGAGCCGCCGATGGCCGGTAACTTCCAAGGCACGCCACTCATGATCGGCGGACTGCTTTTCATGCGCAGCGAAACCGGTCCCGTGACGGCGCTTGATCCCACGACCGGCAAGGTCGTCTGGGTGGATGCCAAGGCCGAGGGGGTGGGGCGCAGCCGCGGGATCTCCTACTGGGAGGACGGCAACGATGCGCGCATCATCGCGCTTGATGGATCGGACCTGGTCGCGCTCAACGCCAAGACCGGCGCGCGCTACACTTCGTTTGGAGAAGGCGGGCGCGTCGATCTCACCGTCTATCCCGATGCGCGTCCCAACTCGCCTGTCGGCAGTTACAGCTGGTCATCGTTCCCGGTTGTCGTTGGCGACGTCATCGTGATCGGGGGCGTACCGCTCATCGACAAGTCGAAAGTGCCGGTGGGTACCACACCAGCCTACGACGTGCCGGGCGATATCCGCGGCTACGATGTGCGCACCGGCAAGCTGCTGTGGACGTTCCACGTCGTGCCGCGTAAGGGCGAGTTCGGCTACGACACTTGGCACAACGGCTCGGCCGACATGAACGGCAGCGCCGGCGCGTGGTCGTGGCTCACCGCCGATCAGGAGCTCGGCTACGTTTACATTCCGACGCAAGCATCGACCAACGACTTCTACGGCGCCTTGCGGCCTGGCGACAATCTCTTCGCCAACTCCGTCCTCTGCCTCGACGCCAAGACCGGCAAGCGTGTCTGGCACTATCAGACCATTCACCACGATCTGTGGGATTACGACAATCCGAGCGGGCCGATCCTCACCGACATCACGGTCGATGGAAAGAAGATCAAGGCGGTAGTGCAGCTCACCAAGCAAAATTACGCGTTTGTCTTCGACCGCATTACCGGCAAGCCGGTGTGGCCGATTGAAGAGAAGCCCGTACCCAAGGGCGACATCCCGGGCGAGTACTATGCACCGACACAGCCGATCCCGACGAAGCCGGCGCCGTTCGAAATTCAGGCGTTGACGCCCGATAACCTGATCGACTTTACGCCCGAGCTGAAGGCCGCGGCGCTGGAGATCTTCAAGCAATACAAAGCCGGGCCCCTCTTTTCACCCGCTACGACCAGTCAGGAGATCGTGATGGCCGCCGGCACGACGGGCGGCGCAGACTGGCAGGGCGGCGCCTTCGATCCTGAAACCGGCATGCTCTACATCTCGGCGATGCGCCTCCCGATCCGCACGACAGTAGCCAAACCGCGAAACGCGAGCTCGCCGTTTCCGCTCGATCGCAAGAACGAGCCGTATTTACAAACCAATCTGGAGCTGCCCTATCAGGACATCGATCCAACCAAGCCGGTCGGCGACGATCTTCTGTCACGTTTGCCGCTGACCAAGCCGCCGTACGGCAGCCTGATCGCCATGGACCTCAATAAGGGTGAGATCGCCTGGCGCGTACCCAATGGCGATGGTCCGCGCAACCACCCGGCGCTGAAGTACCTGAACCTGCCGCCGTTGGGCACGCCCAACCGCGCCTCGCCGCTCTTGACCAAGACCATGCTGTTCCTCGGCGAGGGCCAGCGCGGTCCGAGCGGACCGACGCGCATTCCGGCGTGGGGCGGGGGCAAGAAGTTCCGTGCCTTCGACAAGAAGGATGGCAGGGTGCTCTGGGAGATCGACCTGCCGGGCGGGACCTCGGGCGCGCCGATGACCTACATGGCCAACGGTAAGCAGTACATCGTCGTCGCCGTCGGCTGGGAGGATATGGGAGGCGAACTCGTCGCGATGGCCTTGCCCTAAAGGAGAACGGCCGCTGGCTGGCCAGGCCGCCCTGACGCGGGCGAGCGCCCGACGTCCGCTAGTTGTGCTGGTGTTCCGCTGTCCGCCGTCAGCGTTCGTTAGACAAAGTGGCGTGATTTGATAGCGGAGGATTTCTGGTTCATCGTAGCCCCCGAAGGAGGAGCGAAGATGAGACAGAAACCCGGGCCGACTGAGACGGCCGAACAACATGTGCGCGAC
>CAISTS010000084.1 GCA_903888485.1 uncultured bacterium
CGGTCGATGAACTTGCGCAGGTGGCCGCATGAGGTATGCAGCGATTGCTTTGCTGATGGCGTTCGGTGCCGAGGCCGCTGAACTGCCGCTGCCGCTGCAGACGTCGCCAGAGCCGCCGCTGGCAACAGAGACACCCAAGTTGGAGTTCGCGCCGGATCCCGATCTCAGAAACCCTGCCTGGACCTATCAGGAGTGCCTGCAGCTCTCGCGCAAGCAGCCCGATAAGGCGCTCGAGATGGCCGGCAAGTGGGTCGGGCTCGGCGGCGGCGAGCCGGCAAAACATTGCCAGGCGTTGGCGCTGGTCGGACTCGACGAGTGGGGCGAGGGCGCCACGCGGCTGGAGGAGCTGGCGGCGGTCTCCAAGCAACCGAACAACGTGCGCGTCAACATGCTGGCGCAGGCCGCGCAGGCGTGGATGCTGCAAGGCGAGCTGTCGCGCGCCTATGCCGCGCAGACCACGGCGCTGATCATGATTGCGCAGGGCTCTCCGCAGCATCTTCAACTCCTATTGGACCGCGCAACGACGCTGGTCGAGGCCGATCAGCTGGACGATGCGCTGGCCGATATCAATACCGCGCTGCGCATGGAGCCCAACAATCCGCAGGTCATCGCTTTCCGGGCCAGTGCCTACCGCCTGAAGGGCGATCTCGACGCGGCGATGAAGGAATCTGAGCGCGCCGTCGCGGCGGCGCCGGGCAACGTTACCGCGCTGCTCGAGCGCGGTAACATGTATCGGATGGAAAAGCGCGTCGACGACGCGCGGCGCGATTGGTTACGCATCCTTGAGCTCGAGCCAGACTCGGCCGAGGCCGATGCCGCCCGCGCCAATATTGCGCGCATCGACGTCGATACGCGCGCCGACGTTAAGGATTAGAAGTCCAAATCCGCGTAGACCGGTGCGGGCGTCACGCCCTGCACGACATCGCGCAACAGGCAACGGAAGCTCAGCCGCGACTTAACGCGGACGTACCACTCCTTGGTGAGCGGGTGGTCGTTCCACGGAACATCCCCGCAGTAGTCGACAAGGGACAGATTTGCAGCAGCCGCGAGATCGGCGACGCTCAGCTGATCGCCGGCGAGCCAACTGCGCCGTTCGGTGAGCCAGGCGATGTACTGAAGATGCGTGTGGATGTTCTCGCGGCCGGCCTTCAGCGCGCGGCTGTCGGGTGCGCCGCCGGTGGAGACGCGGCGGGTGAGCTTCTCTCCAGCCAAATGCTGGGTGACCTCGCGGTTGAATTTGTCATCGAACCAGGCCGCCAAGCGCCGCGCCTCGGCGCGCTCGATGGGATGGCGGCCGTGCAGTGTGGTCTCCGGATACATCTCGTCGAGATATTCGCAGATGATTGCGTGGCCGCAGATGACGGTGTCGTTCTCGTCCACCAGGACCGGCATCTCGCCTGCAGGATTGAGCTCGAGCAGGTCGTCGCTCGGAACCCAAGGATCCAGGCTCTGCTCGGTGAACTCCAGGCGCTTCTCATGCAGCGCAAGACGCACTTTGCGCGCGGTGGGAAGCAGCGTGTGATGATAAAGAGTGCGCATCCGCCCGCGTGTTTAGAAGATCAGGCCGCGATCTTCAACACTAGTCGCCCTGGTTGTAGATCGACTTGACGAGTTCAGTGAGGGTGACGCCAATCTTATCACCCGAGGTGATGACGACTTCGCCGCGCGCGATCAGCACTTCATTGGCGAAAATCTCAACAGGATCGGAGGTTTTCTGCTCAAGCTCGACGACGGCGCCGCGGCCCAGTCTGAGCAGCTGGTTGACCCGCAAAGACGCTTGACCGAGGACGACGGATATATCGACATCGACGCCGTAAACGGCTTGTTTGCTCTTCTCGTCGTCGTCGTCGCGTTTGGCCATGACCCTATCCGAAATGCGCTTTCACTATGCGCCGCGAGGCCGGTGCCGGGCAAGCGGTCCCGTCCAGGTTAAAACTTACGAGAAGAATGGTTAAGAACGGGTAACCCTGAGGTTGAGTGCCGCATCCATCAGGGCGCGGGTATAGGGGTCTTTCGGCGCGTTGAAGACCTCTTCGGCGGGCCCCGATTCACGCACGGCGCCGTCTTTCATGACAACCAGACTGTCGGCCAACGCCCGGACCACGCGCAGATCGTGGCTGATGAACATATAGGCGAGGCTGTACTTCACCTGCAGGTCGCGCAGGAGATCGACGATCTGCGCCTGGACCGAAACATCGAGCGCGCTGGTAGGCTCGTCGAGCATGAGGAACCGCGGGCGCAGGACCATGGCGCGAGCAATAGCGATGCGCTGGCGCTGGCCGCCCGAGAACTCGTGGGGGTAGCGGTCGCGCATGGCCGGATCGAGGCCGACGTCGTGCATGGCTTCGGCCACGCGATCGGTGCGCTCGGCTGGCGTGCCGATGTCGTGGACCGCCAGGCCCTCCGCGATGATCTGTTCGATGGACAGGCGCGGACTCAAGGAGCCGAAGGGATCCTGGAAGACCACCTGCATATGGCGGCGTAAGGGGCGGAGCGCGCGCGGCGATTGGCCGTCGATGCGCTGGCCCTGGAAGCGAATCTCGCCTTCGCTGGAGATCAGGCGCAGCAAGGCGAGGCCGAGCGTGGTCTTGCCCGAACCGCTCTCGCCGACGACACCGATAGTGCGGCCTGCAGCCACGGACAGCGAGACGCCGTCGACGGCCTTGATGTGGCCGACGACCTTGCGGATGACGCCGCGTTTGATGGGGAACCAGACTTTGACGTTCTCGGCGGCGATGATCTCTTCTCCGGCGGGCAGGATCTCGCCCTTAGGCTTGGGCTGGGCCGCCAACAGGCGTTGGGTGTAGTCGTGATTGGGCGCGGCGAAGATGTCGGCGACCGCGCCCTGTTCGACAATGGCCCCGTCCTTCATCACGCACACGCGGTCGGCAATGCGCCGCACGATGGAAAGATCGTGAGTGATGAACAACAGCGCCATGCCGAGGCGCGCCTTGAGGTCGGCGAGCAGCTCGAGAATCTGCGCTTGAATGGTAACGTCGAGCGCGGTGGTGGGTTCGTCGGCGACAAGAATGTCTGGATTGACCGCCAGTGACATGGCGATCATGACGCGCTGGCGCTGACCGCCCGACAATTCGTGGGGCAGCGCGCCGAGGCGGCTTTCCACATCGGGTAGGCCGACGAGACGCAAGAGTTCGAGCACGCGGGCGCGCCTGGCCTCGCCGGACATATTGGCATGGACCTCGAGCACTTCGCCCACCTGCTTCTCAATATTGTGCAGCGGATTGAGCGAGGTCATGGGTTCCTGGAACACCATGCCGATGCGGTTACCGCGCACCTTGCGAAGCTTCTCTTCCGGCGCGTTCAGGAGTTCCTCGCCGCGGAAGAGGATGCTGCCTGACGGGTGCTTGGCCAGGGGATAAGGCAGCAGGCCAAGGATCGAAAGGGCGGTGACGGTCTTGCCGCTGCCGCTCTCGCCGACGAGGGCCAGCGTCTCGCCTTTATTGAGCGTGAAGGAGACGCCCTTTACCGCCGTAACGGCAGAGGCGCCTTTACCGAAGACGACACCAAGGTCGGTGACTTTCAGGATTTGCTCAGCCATGCATCACGCGAAGGTCTTGCGGGGATCGAGCGCGTCACGCACGGCCTCGCCGACGAAGACGAGCAAGCTCAGCATGCCGGCAATGGTGAAGAAGCCGGTGAAGCCCAGCCACGGCGCCTGCAGGTTCTCCTTGCCCTGGCGCAGGAGTTCCCCCAGCGACGGCGAGCCCGGCGGCATGCCGAGGCCCAAGAAATCGAGCGAGGTGAGCGCGACGACGGCGCCGGAAAGGATGAAGGGCAGGAACGTGACCGTGGCCACCATGGCGTTGGGCAGGATGTGCTTGGTCATGACGGAGATATCCTCCATGCCAAGCGCCTTGGCGGCGCGCACGTAATCGAGGTTGCGCGCGCGCAGGAATTCGGCGCGGACGACAGACACCAGCGACGTCCAACTGAAAAGCAGCAGCACCAACAGAAGCGTCCAAAAACCTGGCGCAATGATCGACGACACGATGATCAGAATGAACAGTTGCGGCAGCCCGCCCCAGATCTCTATGAAGCGCTGGAAGAAAAGATCGATCCGCCCACCGAAATAGCCCTGCACCGCGCCGGCGGCGA
>CAISTS010000085.1 GCA_903888485.1 uncultured bacterium
ATGCCGATCTGCGCTGCGACCTGCTCCTGGCTCAGGCCGGCGATTGCAAGCTGGCGGACCTGTTCTAAGGATTGAGCGCACGGCTTATGAGGCATCGGCGAACGCCGCTTCTTTTTTAGCGCGGGAACTATCGCGGTTACGTCAGCACCTGCATGGCTCATAAGTGCAAATATAAACCCCTTTTTTGTATTTTCCGAACGCCGCGTGCGCATATGGGGATCACTAATCCCGAGCACTTTGTGGGGGTGGGGGTGCTGGCTTCCTCCCTAATACCGGACAAAGTGGACGGGCAAAGAAGCGGCCAATTAAATTGCGTTGCTCGGGCGCGGCGGCGTGAAGCTGAACAGCCGCGGCGGGGTCGCTGGGGCGAAGTGCCTGGGTGGGGGGTGTGAAAAAGCGGTCACAACCCTGTCACAACGGGTCACACAAACTCTTGACCTAATGTCGGCTTGGGGGCACAGAGAAAGCGTCAGGCTCGATATTTGAATTTGGTCTGGTGCGTTGCTCTAAGTACTGATTTTGCGGGTGTTTTGCGCTTGTATGAAAGAACCAATCCTTGGTTCTCCGCATCCGGTCGCTGCCGTAGCTCAGTGGTAGAGCACCCCCTTGGTAAGGGGGAGGTCCGCAGTTCAATCCTGCGCGGCAGCACCATTCCTCCCAGCTTCAAGACCCACACCGTCGCGGGAGATTCATTCATGAAGACCGTCCTTATCACCGGCGCCAACCGCGGCCTTGGCCTTGAACACGCGCGCAGGTTTGCCGCCAGCGGCGCGACGGTTTACGCCGGCGTGCGCGATCCCGGCAAGGCGGATGAACTCCAAGCCTTGGCAAAGAACTCATCAGGCAAGGTCGTGGTCTTTACCTACGATGCCCGCAGGGCCGATGCGGCGGCAAACGCCAGAAATGCGGTCGGTGGCGCGCCACTCGACCTTCTGTTCGCCAATGCCGGCGTGATCGGCGGCGACCACCAGAAGCTGGGCGACATCGCAGCGGACGATTTTGCCGAGACGCTGCAGGTCAACACCGTCGCGCCCCTGCTGCTGGCGAGCGCCTTGCTCGATGCCGTCGCGGCGTCGGAGAAGAAAGTCATCGCCTTCCAGTCGAGCATCATGGGCTCGAACGCTGATTCGGCGTCACCTCACTACTACGCCTACCGGGCGTCGAAAGCGGCGCTCAACAAGATCGCGAGCACGATGGCCGTCGATCTCAAGGCGCGCGGCATCACGGTTGTCACGCTGCACCCGGGCTGGGTGCGCACCGACATGGGCGGCCCCAGCGCCGACATCTCGGTCGAACAAAGCGTCGATGGCCAGCAGAAGATTTTCGCGGGGCTGTCGCTCGAACAATCGGGCCGTTTCTTCAGCTACGACGGCAAACCCATCGCCTGGTGACCTAATAGGTCCTGAGGCCTTTGCCGAAGAGATAGGTGATGTTGACGCGCCGGTTCTCAAAGCCCGGCTTGAAGTGCAGCGCGTCGGTTTCATGGAAGAGTGACGAGTTGAACAAGACCGCGCGGTTGCAGCGGTAGGGCACGCGGCGGCTGCCTGCCTTGCTCTGCGCCAGGAACGCATAGATCGGCTCTTCATTCGTGTTGTAGTCGTCGAAGCTCCACGACAAGGGCGCGGGCACGTCGTAGACCACAAGCCCGCCGCTCTCGGGATCGAGGTTGGCCTCGTCCGGGGTTACCCAGAAGTTCAGGTTCACGCGCGCGAAATCGGCGTGCACGTTGATGCCCTTGTCCATGCGCGATGAGTATTTGAAGCCCCACAGATGCTCCAGCCGGTGCGGGCCGAAGACGCGCGGCATCTTGGCCTTGAATTCCTCGGCAATGCGGAAGTGCAAGGGGCTGACGAAGCCTTCTTCCGCGAAAGCGCCGAGGTATTGGTTCTTGTATTCCGTACGCCACACGGCCGAAGCCAGACAGAATTCGCGCAAAGCCTTGAGCGCATCCGGCGCCAGCAGGTTGTCGATGTGAATGATCTCGGGCGTGCTGGCGAAGTATTGGTCTTCGATGGCCGCCCAGTCGTTGTCCGGGTTCAGGCACGCCTGCGGAACCTGCGGCTGATAGCGGAAAAGCTGCCGGCGCCAGCGGGCGAGATCGGCGATCTCGGCGTCGCCGAGAGGCACATGCTGGATAAGAGCGGACGGATCGGCGCTCGGCGTATGGCGCGCGTTGATCTCCTGCAATCGGCCGTGGGCGGCGTGCAACCCGTCCAGGTCGTAGCCCTTGGCGATGAGATAGCCGGTCTGCTCCAGATCGTGCAGCGCGCGGAAATCCGAAATGGAGCCCAGCTTCTCCAGCGTCTCAATCTCGCGCGCGGCCTTGGTCTGCATGATCTCGCCCGCGAGACGCTCGACCAGGGCCGCGTCCTTGAGTTCGGCGAAGCGTATCCAGAAGATGCTCGTGCGTGCCTCGGGATAATCTGGCCGCTGTTCGAGGGCCCGCTCGTGGGCGGCCAACGCCTCGTCGGTTCGTCCGAGATCCTTGAGCACCACCGCGCGGTTGAAATGAATGTCGGCTTGCGTCGCGCCCAGTGCGATCGCCGCCTCGTAACCCGCGAGAGCCTCCGCGTGCTTGCCGAGCTTCTGCAGGGCTATGGCGCGGTTGAAGTGCGTTTCGGGGTCCTTGTCCTCCAGTGCGATGGCTTTATCGTAACTGGTGACGGCGCCTTCGAGATCACGGGCTTTCTGTTGGGCGTTGCCGCGGTTGTGGAAGTACGTTGCGGCGGGGGCGATGGCGATGGCGCGGTCGTAGCAGGCAATGGCGGTGCTGTGCTGGCCAAGCTCGCTGAAGACGTTGCCGCGATTGCAGTGAATCTCCGGATTGCGCGGCTGGAAGGCCAGGGCCCGGTCGTAGCTTGCGATGGCGTCGTGATAACGCCCGAGGTCTCTCAGGGCGCGTCCGCGATTGTAGTGAAGGTCGCCATGCTCGAAGCGCAAGCCCAGGGCGCGGTCGTAGTTTGCGAGCGCTTCCTCCGCGCGACCCAGGAGCTGAAACGTGACACCGCGACTATAGTAGGCATCGGCGAAATTGGGCCGGAGCGCGATGGCGCGGTCGTAGCCGGCGAGCGCCGCCTCGAACTTGTGCATTTCCTGGTAGGCATTGGCGCGGTTGCAGTGCGCCTCGGGATAGTCGGGCTTCAGCGCCAGCGCCTTGTCGTAGCTGGCCAGCGCGGCATCGAACTTGCCGAGCGCTTGCAGCGGGAGGCCACGGTTGGAATGGAAGCCCGCGTTGGTCGGCAGGATCTTGATGGCCTTGTCGATGAAGGCAACGGCCTTGGCGTGGTTGCCGGTCTGGTAGGCCATGATTCCGAGCAGATGGAAGGCGTCCGAATGGCGCGGGGCCTTCTTGACGATGCCTTCACAGAGGGCCTGCGCCTGCTGCAATTGCCCCGCGCCATGGAAAGCGAGGGCCTGTTGGAACTGCATTTGAATTTGCTGTGGGTGCATGCAAAAAGGATAGAGGAGCTCTGTGCGTTGTTAAAGGCACTGTCGCGCATGAAACCCGGCAACAGCATTTTTTCGGCCCTCGGCACAACCGTGTTTACGGTGATGTCGCAATTGGCCGTCCAGCATGGCGCGGTGAACCTTGGCCAGGGGTTTCCCGACGGCAACGGCCCCGACGACGTGCGTGCCAAGGCCGGCGAATTCCTGAACGACCGGCCCAATCAATATCCGCCGATGATGGGCGCGCCCGAGTTGCGCCAGGCCGTGGCCGCGCACAACAAGCGCTTCTACGGCCTCGATGTCGATTGGCAGCAGGAGGTGATGGTCACCTCCGGCGCGACGGAAGCCCTCGCCGCCTGCCTCTTCGGCCTCATCGAACCCGGCGACGAAGTCGTGATGCTGGAGCCGCTCTACGACAGCTATCTGCCCATGGTGCGTCTCGCCGGCGGCATCCCGAAGATCGTGCGCCTCGCACCGCCCGATTGGGATTTGCCGCACGCTGAACTGGCTTTCGCCTTTACCGAAAAGACCAAGCTGATCCTGCTGAACTCGCCCATGAATCCCGCTGGAAAAGTGTTCACCGAAGGCGAACTCGGTTTCATCGCCGGCCTCCTGGAGCGCTATGACGCTTATGCGGTCTGCGACGAGGTCTACGAACATCTGATTTTTGGCGGCGCGAAGCACATCCCGCTGATGACCCTGCCCCATATGCGCCACCGTTGCGCGCGCATCGGCTCCGCGGGCAAAACCTTCGCGCTCACCGGCTGGAAGGTGGGCTACGTCACCGCGCCGCCCGTGATGCTGGGCCCTGCGTCCAAGGCGCATCAGTTCCTCACCTTCGCCACGCCGCCCAACCTGCAGCGCGCGGTCGCGTACGGATTGGGTAAGGACGATGCTTACTTCAAGTCGCTTGCGGCGGACCTCGAACGCAAACGCGACCTCATGGCTGAAGGTCTGCGCAAGATCGGCTTCAAGGTGCCGCAGCCGGACGGCACCTATTTCCTTTCGGCTGATTTTTCGGCTTTCGGCTACAACGGCGACGATGCCGCCTTCTGCCGCACCATGACGACCGAAGCCGGCGTCACGGCGATTCCGGTGAGCGCCTTCTTCGAAGGCCCGCGCGCGCCGAATACTTTCGTGCGCTTCGCCTTTTGCAAAGAGGATGCGACGCTCGAAGAGGCGCTGGCGCGCCTGGCCCGCTATTTCAAACGCTGATCAGGCTTGGTCGTCGTCGCTCGAGAGCGCCGACATAGCGGCGAGGAACGCGCCGCGCCGCGCCGGTGCAATACGCTCGAGACGTGCGCCGACGATACCGCAGATGGTGCGGTTGGCCTCTTTCGAGACGCGCTGACCTTCCTTGGTGAGCGTGAGCTTGATGCGGCGCGAGTCATCGGGATCGAGGCTGCGTTCGAGCAACCCGCGCGCGGCGATCTGGTCGAGATGGCGCGTGACCACGCTGTTCGGCAACCGCAACAACTTCGAGATCGCGCCTGGGTGCACCGCGCCGTTCTCGATGTTGCGCAGGATGAAGTAGAGGCGGAAATCGATGCCGTGCTGCTCGGCCAGGATGGGCTCGAGCTGGCGCGCGAGGCCCTGGTGCAACTGCTGCATGAGGCGCAAATACTGGGCCGCCTGGTCGGCCAGCTTGTCGCGCTCGGAAGGCAGCGGTTTGTTCATGTCGCCTTGGTTCTCTGGGGCGGTTTCTAGTGAATATTTCACAAAAGGAAATACCAAGCACCGGTCGCACGCAAGGGAATTATGGCGCTTCCCTTGACTCGCCCGCCGATTTGGCCGACCACCCGGCCATGGAAAACCCCCTCGGAACCCTGAGGACGCCCAAGGACTTAATTGCCGCCGGCCTTGCCGCGCCGGCCGCCCTCGCGGCGCTGGAAGCGGTTGCCGCACGCTATGCCGTGGCGGTCCCCTCGCCCTTGGCGCGCACTATCCTCACAGCCGGCGCGCCGCTCGTCCGCCAGTTCGTGCCCGATGCCCGCGAACTCGACGTGCATCCCGCCGAGCGTGCAGATCCGATTGGGGACGCGCGCCATTCGCCCGTGAAAGGCATCGTGCACCGCTACCCTGACCGCGTGCTCCTGATGCCGACGCTGACCTGCGCGGTCTATTGCCGCTTCTGCTTCCGCCGCGAAACCGTGGGCAGCAGCGAAGCCATGTCGCCGGCCGATCTCGACGCGGCGCTGGGCTACATCCGCAATACACCTGCGATCTGGGAAGTGATCCTGACCGGCGGCGATCCACTCGTGCTGTCGCCGCGACGCATCGGCGCGTTGATCGCGGCGCTGGATACCATCGACCATGTTAAGGTGATCCGCATCCACAGCCGCGTGCCGGTGGCCGATCCCGCGCGCATTGACGACACGCTGGTCGCGGCGCTGAAGACCACGCGCAAGGCGCTCTACGTAGCGGTTCACTGCAATCACGCCACCGAACTCACACCGGAGGTGATCGCCGGCTGCGCGCGCATGGCCGATGCGGGCATTCCGCTGCTGTCGCAGAGCGTGCTGCTCGCCAGCGTCAACGACACCGCCGACGCTCTCGAAAATCTGTTCCGCGCCCTCGCCGCCGCACGCATCAAGCCCTACTACCTGCACCAGCTCGACTACGCGCCCGGCACCAGCCACTTCCGCGTACCGCTGGAACAAGGCCTCGCCCTGGTGCGGGCGCTGCGCGGGCGCGTCTCGGGCCTAGCCCTGCCGACCTATATGCTCGACATCCCGGGAGGCGCGGGCAAGGTGCCGGCCGGTGAATACCTCTCGCCGGAGGGCGATGGCACCTTCATCGTGCGCGATCCCCAGGGAAACCCGCACGCCTATCCGCCGGCACCCTAAGAGAAGAACCCTCTGCGGCGGCCTTGTACGCGGGAAGGACCTATCCCGGGCCTTGTGAGCCCGCGCGCGAGATGCTGAGATAAGGCCACCACAGCGAGGGAGAGGCCCATGGCCGCGAGACACCACCAGATCCTCATCGTCGGCGGCGGCGCCGCGGGCATCACGGTCGCGGCGCGCTTGCGCAAGGCCGAGCACGAGATCCCGCTGGACATCGCCATCGTCGACCCGGCCGAGGCGCACTACTACCAAGCGGCGTTCACGCTGGTGGGCGGCGGCGCCTTTGAGCTTGCGGATACGCGGCGCAACGAAGCCGACATCATCCCCCCCGACGTCACCTGGATCAAGGATGCGGTGGCGAGCTTTTCGCCCGACGCCAATTCCGTCACCCTCGCCGACGGCACCACCGTCACCTACACTTACCTCGTCGTCTGCCCGGGCCTGCAAATCAACTGGGGCGGCATCAAGGGGCTGAAGGAGTACATCGGCCGCTACGGCGTGTGCAGCAACTACTCGCCCAACACGGTGGAGTACACGTTCCAGCTGCAGAAGAGTCTGAAGCCCGGCGCCAAAGCGGTGTTCACCCAGGCGCCGATGCCGATCAAGTGCCCGGGTGCACCGCAGAAGGCCGCCTACCTCGCCTCCGACTATCTGAGGAAGGGCGGCATCCGCGAGCACTGCGAAGTGCGCTTCCTGACTGCAACGCCTGCGATCTTCGGCGTGCCGTTCTATGCCAAGGAGTTGGTAAAGATCGCCGCGCGCCACAACATCGAGGTCAGCTACAACCACAACCTCGTCGAGATCGATGGGCGCGGACGCAAGGCGATTTTCGATGTCACCGCCGGCGACAAACAAGGGCAAAAGGTCGTTCTCGACTACGACATGCTGCATGTCACCCCGCCACAAAGCGCACCGGACTTCCTCAAGAACAGCCCGCTCGCCAACGCCACCGGTTTTGCGGACGTGCACGCCAACAGCCTGCAGCACGTGAAGTACAAGAATGTCTTCAGCCTGGGCGATGCCGCCGGCACCGCCAACTCCAAGACCGCCGCCGCCGTGCGCAAGCAGGCGCCGGTGGTGGTGCGCAACCTTCTGCATCTGATCAAGGGCGGCGCCATCGAAGAGGCCTACGACGGCTACGGTGCCTGCCCGCTGACCACCGGTTACGGAAAGGTGCTGATGGCCGAGTTCATTTACGGCGGCAAGCCGACACCGACGCTGCCGCTCGATCCGCGCAAGGAGCATCTGGTCAACTGGTGGATCAAGACTACTTTCCTGCCGCGCCTTTATTGGGATTACATGCTGAAAGGCAAGGAAGCCTTCCCGGCGCACAACACCAACTACGTCGATCCCGGCGCCTAGCCCTTTCATGAATCCGTTGTTGCTCAAGCTCGGCATTTCCCTACCGATCATTCAGGCGCCCATGGCCGGCACATCGACGCCCGCTTTGACGGCGGCGGTCTCGAACGCCGGCGGTCTCGGCTCGCTCGGCATCGGCGCCATGACGCCTGAGAACGCGCGCGCCACCATCGCCAAGACCCGCGCCGCCACCAAACAGCCCTTCAACGTCAATCTGTTCTGTCATCGCCCGCCCGAGCACGCGCCGGAACGCGAGGCGCGCTGGATCAAGAACCTCGCGCCCGAATTCGCGCGCTTCGGCGCGGCGCCGCCGACGGCGCTGCGCGAAATCTATAGGACCTTCGTCAACGACGAAGACATGTTCGCGATGCTGCTGCTTGAGCGGCCCGCCGTGGTCAGCTTTCACTTCGGTCTGCCGTCGCCCGTAAAACTCGCAGCGTTGCGCGCGGCCGGGATCGTGCTGCTGGCGTCGGCGACCTCGCTGGCTGAAGCGCGCGCGGTCCAAGCCGCCGGCATCGATGCGGTGGTCGCGCAAGGCTTTGAAGCCGGCGGGCACCGCGGCATGTTCGACCCCGATGCGCCCGACGAACGTCTCGGCACGCTGGCGCTCACGCGCCTCCTCGCCCATGAGATGAAAATCCCGGTGATCGCGGCGGGCGGCATCATGGACGGCGCCGGCATTGCCGCGAGCCTGCTCCTAGGCGCAAGCGCGGCGCAACTCGGCACGGCCTTCGTCGCCTGCCCCGAGACCGATGCCGACAACGCTTACCGCGAAGCGCTTCTCGACAAAAACGTGCGCACCGTCATGACCACGGCGATCTCGGGCCGACCGGCACGCTGCCTCGCCAACGCGTTCACGGCCCTCGGCGAGCGCTTCGGCGACGAGGACATCGCGCCCTATCCTATGGCCTACGATGTCGGCAAAGCCCTCATCACCGCCGCCAAGGCCAAGGGCGAGACTGGCTATGGCGCGCAATGGGCCGGTCAAGGCGCGGGCCTTGCACGCGCGCTGCCGGCGGACACGCTCATGGCGGTGCTGGAGACCGAGCTTCGCGAAGCCTTGGCGCGTCCTCCCGTCTTGCGCGCGAATCCCCTGTAACTAAAGCGTTTCAAGCGCATGTGATTTCCTTGCGCGGCGGAAGCGGCTAGTGTGCCCCCGGCGCTGCGGGAGTTGTTGATGAAGCTTGGTTACGTCGGATCGGTGGTTGCAGCGGTGCTGGCCTTGTCGGCCTGCACCATCACACGCGAATACAAGATCTCGGACATCACCGAAGCGCGGGCCCTTTCCGAACACGGCATGGAGTTGTTCGTCGCCGGCGATACCGACGGCGCGCTCAAGGCGCTGAACGCCGTGATCGCTTACGGCTCCATCGACGCGAACGACTACGCCCGGCGCGCCGCCGTCTATGGCACGACGAAGGACTATGACAAGGCGCTGGCCGATGCGAACCGCGTGGTGGAACTCGCGCCCTACGCCTGGCGCGGCTACTACGAACGCGCGGTGATATTTCAGCGCTCCGGTCAGTACGATGCGGCGATCCGCGACCTCGACAGCGCCTTTGATATGCGGCCAAACGCGGCCGATCTCCTGCGCCGGCGCGCATTCCTGAAAGTCGTCGCGGAGCGTTTCGACGACGCCATCGCCGACTACGATTTGCTCACCGAGATGGTGCCCCGCAGCGACACCGGCGCGCTCGGGCGCGGCGCGGCGCTGTACCTCGCCGGCCGCTGGCGCGAGGCCGCCGAGCAGTTCAACGCCATGCTGGCGCTCAAGCCCGAAGACGGCCTCGCTGCCTTGTGGCTGGCCAAGGCGCGCATGCGCGCCGGGCGCTTCCTCGGCTGGGACGAACTCGAAGCCCACGCTGGGCCCGAGCCCGAGTGGGTGATGACGCGCGCGCTCTTGACCATCGAGCGCGAGGACGAAGTGACGGACGTGGTGGCCAAGGTGGGGCCTTGCGAGCGCGGGCTGTTCCTCGGCGCCTGGCGCCTGAAGCGCGCCGATCATGAAGGCGCCGCGCGCGAATTCCGCGCCGCGCAGAAGGCCTGCCCGCTCGACAGCATCGAAGCCAGCGAAACGCGCATCGAACTTGAACGCCTGGCGCAACCGCGCGAGCAGATCGCGCCCGAATAGCGAAGGAGCACGCCATGAAGACCGTCCTTGCCGGCCTGTGTCTTGCTGTGTTGCTTGGCCTCGCAAATGGGGCGCAAGCCGCGACCGTGCTGGTCACGGGCTCGAACCGCGGCCTCGGTCTGGAGTTCGTGCGCCAGTACGCCGCCGACAACTGGACGGTCATTGCCACCGCACGCAACCTCGCCGAGGCGGACGAGCTCAAAGCGCTCGCGGCCAAGCACAAGAACATCCAGCTCAAGACCTTAGATGTTGTCGATGCCGCGAGCATCAAAACGCTCGTTCAGGATTTGAAGGGCGCACCCATCGATGTGCTGATCAACAACGCCGGCGTGCTGGGCGCCAAGGCGGACCAACGCATGGGCGCGCTCAGCCGCCAGACTTTCGATCAAGTCATGGGCGTGAACGCCTTCGCGCCGCTGGCGATCAGCGATGCGCTGCTCGAAAACGTCGCTGCCAGCGAGCAGAAAAAGATCGTCGCCATCACCAGCGGGTCTGGGCAACTCGCGTCGGGCGGCGGCGGCAATGAAGTTTACTTCTACAACGCCAGCAAGGCAGCGCTGAACATGGTGATGCGCCGGTTCGCCTTCGATGTGCGTCCACGCGGCGTCATCGTCGGCATCATCGCGCCCGGCGCAGTCGATACCGACATGCGCCGGGAGGTCGTGGGCGATCGGGCGGCGCAGGACTTACGCCCGCATGAAAGTATTTCCGCCATGCGCCAGCTCATCGCACGGCTGCCCATGAACAAGAGCGGCGCATTCCTCAACTACGACGGCCGCGAAGTTCCCTGGTAATAAATGGGGTAATCAGCCGCGCTTAAATTGCGGCGCTCACTAGCCGCCACGTAATTCTTTATGCGCCTAATTTAATGGACCGAACGCCCCGCGAGGTCCGTTATATCCTGATAGGTTGCATAACGCTTATGAGGTGCTGTTATGTACAAGACATCGATCATTGCAGCTGTTGCGCTGGCTGCGCTGCCCTTCGCGAGTGCCAATAACGCGGGCATCACCGATCCGGTTCAGGGCTACAAGAATGCCCAGGCCGAATGCGCCAGCTGTCACGTCATTGATCCGGAACCGCGTAGAACGCTGGCTGAATTGCCCGCGAAGGGTCCGGGTGTGGCGCGTCACTTCAAGTCGATCGCCTTCGATCCCGCCATGACACCGGACAAGATCCGCGAGATCTTGCGCCTGCCCCATGGCGAGATGGCCAACGTGCTGATCGCCGAGAAAGACGTCGACAATATCGTCAGTTATCTCGCCGGCCTGCGCCGCAAAGCAGACAACTAACCGGCGCGCGACGGCAGAAGGCCGTGCTTGCGCAACGTATTACGAAACTGGTGATAGCCTAGCCCCAAACGTTTCGCCGCGACGCGCTGGTTGTGGCGCGCCTCGGTGAGCGCGCGAGTCAGCAATTCGGTTTCGAACGCCGCGACCGCCGATTTGAAATCGGCGGGCAGCGGTTGCGTCGGTGCCGCCACGGGCTCGTCGCGCGGCGACTGCGCTGGGCCCGCGACGCGCGCGGGCCGATAGGGCGAGGCGAAGGGATCGAACGTCACCGCATCGATGGGCGATGACGGATTGCCCCAGAAGGCCACCGCGCGCTCCACCACGTTCTTCAGCTCGCGCACGTTGCCAGGCCACGCATAGGCTTCCAGCGCAGTCTGCACGCTTTTTGAAAAACCCGGGAAGGCCGGCCAGCCAATATCCTTCGCCATGGCGCGGCCGAAGTGATCGGACAGCAGCGCGACGTCGCCACTGCGCGCGCGCAGGGGCGGCAGCGTCATCACGTCGAAGGCCAAGCGGTCGAGCAGATCCTCACGGAAGCGGCCGGCAGCAGCCGCAGCCGGCAGGTCGAGGTTGGTGGCGGCCACCACGCGCACCGACACGGTCAGCGTTTCGCTTCCGCCGAGGCGCTCGAACTCGCCGTATTCGATGACACGCAAGATTTTTTCCTGCACCGGAAGGCCGGCGTTGCCGACCTCGTCGAGGAACAGCGTTCCTCCATCCGCCAGCTCGAAGCGCCCGAGGCGGCGCTTGGCCGCGCCCGTGAAGGCACCGGGCTCCACGCCGAACAGCTCGGCCTCCAGCAGTGATTCCGGTAGGGCTGCGCAGTTGAACTTGACGATGGGCGCGGCCCAGCGCTTGGACAGGAAGTGCACCCGGGCCGCGGACAGCTCCTTGCCGGTGCCACGTTCCCCGATGATCAGGACCGGCCGGTCCAGGGGCGCAACGCGCGATAAGTGGTCGAGATGGGCTAGGAAGGCGGGCGATTCCCCCATCGGCGCCGGCAGGTCGGCCATTCAAAACCCCCAAATCCGCTAATCCTTGTGTGAAATGTACATTTGTTGACGAAAACCGCAACGGAGTTATCGAAGGCTCCAAATATTTTCTTTGGTTTTCAATGGATTAGGTGGACAGGCCGCTTGGCACAGCACTTGCTCTAGGTGAGAGCACGGGGAAATGCAGCCTCACTTATCGGAGATCCCACCATGGGTATTTTTTCGCGCCTCACCGACATCGTGAACTCCAACATCACGGCCCTGCTCGACCGGGCCGAGGATCCCACCAAGATGATCCGCCTGATCGTCCAGGAGATGGAGGACACCCTGGTCGAAGTGCGCTCGGACGCCGCGCGCCTGATCGCCGACCGCAAGGAGATCAAGCGCCGCCTGAAGCGCCTCGCCGACGGCCAGATGGAATGGCAGAAGCGCGCCGAGCTCGCCGTGCAGAAGGGCCGCGAGGACCTGGCGCGCGCCGCGCTGATCGAACGCGCCAAGCTCGCCGATCTTATCAAGACGATGGAAGAGGACGACGGCGCGCTCGCCGAGCGCATGTCGCATCTGGACGAAGACATCATGCGCCTGCAGGCCAAGCTCGCCGAAGCCAAGGCCAAACAAGCCAGCCTCATGGCGCGCGCGCACACCGCCAACGCACGCTTAAACGTGCGCGAGCAGCTTTATGACGGGCGCGTCGACAACGCCATGGCGCGCTTCGACTTCGTCGAAAAGAAGCTGGACGAAATGGAAGGCCGGGTGGAAGCTTTTGACTTGGGGGGCAAGGCCAAGACCTTGGCCGACGAAATCGCCGACCTCGAGGCCGAAAGCCAGATCGAAGACGAACTCGCCAAGCTGAAGGCGGGCATGGGCCTCGGCGCTACGAAGGACTAAGCCGCCGGTCGTTGCGGGGGAATGAAGGGGTCGGCCTGTGGAGCACGCGCCGTTTTTTGCTGGGTTGTTCAGCTTTCTGAAGTTGGTGACGATATTTGCCTTTGTGCTGGGCATCATCTTCATCAGCAAGATGGGCGGGCGTTCGCGGCGCCATGGGTGGCGCGAGCCCGACCGCTCACTCAGCCGTGAAGATGAAGCCTTCGCCGGCGATCTGTCGCGGATCGCCGAACGCTTGGAGAAGCGCGTCGATGCGCTAGAGAAAATTCTTGAGGCAGAAGATCCAAAATGGAAGGACCGCGCACCATGACCGCCGCCAAACGTATGTACCTCAACAAGGACGAAGCCAAGCTGGCCGGCGTCTGCGCAGGCGTGGCCGATTACTTCGGCTGGAAGATCAAGACCGTGCGCATCCTGTGGGTGATCGCGACAATCATCTGGCCGCCGATTCTGATCACGGCCTACATCGTCATGGCCTGGCTGCTCGATGCCAAACCGTCCATGGGCTATGGCATGCGCAATCCCACGGAAACCTCGGTACGCGACGATCCCATGTCGCCGCGCGTGCGCTTTATGCACGTAAAGACCCGTTTCGACCGGCTGGAAGCGCGACTGCGGACCATGGAAAGTGTCGTGACCTCGCGCGGCTTCCAGATGGACCGCGAGCTCCGCGGCACCGGCCCCGTCTGAACAGCCGCCCCATCTAAACTCACGTGGAGCACATGCCGTGACCGGAATCGTCGCAATCATCATGGCGCCGATCATCGTCTTCCTGGTGATCGTCGCGCCGATCTGGCTGCTGCTCTACTACGGCACGCGCCGGCGCGAGGCCAATACGCTCTCGGCCGACCATCAGCACATTCTCAACGACATGACCTCGATGCTTGAGCGCATGGAGGGACGTATCGGCACGTTGGAGAAAATCCTCGATGGCGAAGACCCTCGCTGGCGCGAGAAAGGCCCGGCGCTCGACCGCCTCTAAAGGCAAGTCCGCGCCCGCCGCCACCCGCCCTGGAGCCGCTTCCCCTTCCCCGGGGTTTCCAGGGTCCCCGGCCTCGCGCCAGCGGGGCCACACTCGCCGAAGCGGGCGTAAAATTCGCTCAAGGCGCTTGATTCGACGGGGAATACTGCCTCTAAATTGGCCCGCCAAAGGTGCTGATTAGCGCTGTAACTTGCGCCGATGAGTGCTAGGTTAGCTCTCGCGGCGTGGTTGCTTTGCCTCCCCCGCATGCGCTTGTCTAAGTTGAAGAAACCGAAGTACCGGATTTAGGGCCGCTGTGGGGCGTACGAGCTAGGCCTTGGGCCGGTCGTGCGGGCAAAGTGTTGTTATGAAGAAGTTCGACAAAGACAAGCTCACCGACGTCGATATCTACCTGGGTGAGCCGAACGAACAAGTGCGCGAAAGTTTGCGCGCCATGATGCGCGGCGAAGGCCTGCGCCGCACGCGCACGTTCGCCCGTATCGACGACATGATAAACGCGCTGAAAGAGGCGCCCCCCGACCTTCTGGTCGCCGCCGATGACATCGACCCCAAGTTGTTTGACGTCATCCGCGACATCCGCCATTTCAAGCTCGGCCGCAACCCGTTCATCATGATTACCCTCATGGTGCGCCCGGAGAACGATGAGGCCGTGAAGAAGGCGATCCTCGCCGGCGCCGACGACGTCATGATCAAGCCGGTCTCGCCGGGCAAGATGCTCGAGCGCGTCGCGCACATGACCATGAATCGTCTGCCGTTCATCGTCACCACCGATTACGTAGGCCCGGAACGCCGGCGCGCTGGCGCCCCCGACCGCCCGTCGAAAATCAAACTGCTCGAAGTCGTCAATACGCTGAAGGCCAAGGTCGAAGGCAATCGCATGTCGCAGGCGGATTTGGGCCGCGCCGTCGAAAATTGCATGAACGAGGTCATGGCGGCGCGACTGGACAGCCATGGGCTCAAGCTCGGTTGGGTCTGCAACCTCATCCTCAAAGCCTACGAGGACAAGCGTATCGACAAAGAACTCGAGGACAAGATCCTGGTCCTCGTCAGCGTGCTCGAGGATGCCTCGCGCACGTCACGCGCCATTGGCGAGCCCGAACTGGCCAACATCTGTACGCAGATGGCGCGTCAGGTCGAGGAAATGGCCGAGAGTTACGAGAACCCGACCGATGCCCAGGTCGGCACGATCCGCAAGCTCACCAAGGCCTTCGAGATGGCCAAGAGCAGCAAGGCAGCCGCGCAGCCTGCCGTGCCCCCAGGACCGCAAGCCGCCACCGCCTAGCCGCCCATCGTCAGCCGACAAAGAACCGTCACCATTCTTCAACTTGAGGATATGGCCGTCATATAGGCGTCAGGGGCGCATGGCTTGCGCGGGTACGCGCGATGGCAGAAGATGGATCCCCGAAACTAACGGGTTAATTTCGGGGTGTGTACGGGGCCGTGTGGCTCGGCACACTGGGACAACCGGTTCGTATCAGCCGCCATGCCGCGTCTTGATCCAGCAATGCTCAAGAAGGCCACCGTCTATATCGGTGAAAAAAACTATGGCCAGCGCCAGCAGCTGCGCGACCTGTTCTTGGCCCAGGGCCTCAAGCAGATCGTCTGCCATTCCAATCTCGCGAGCATGCGCGACGTCGTTGCCACCTTACCGCCCGATCTGCTCGTCCTGGGCGACGATTTCGACCCAGGCATCTTCGATCTCGTCCGTCAGATCCGCTTCCAACAGCTCGGCGACAATCCGTTCATGCTGATCAGCATGCTGGTCAGCCCCTCGCGGCGCGATGTGCTGGACCGCGCCATCGAAGCCGGCGTCGACGACATCATCATCAAGCCGGTCTCGGCGGAGCGGGTGCAGGAGCGCCTGCGCCTGGTCACGTTCCATCGCCGCCCCTTCGTCGCCACCGAAGGTTATGTCGGCCCCGAACGTAAGGGCGAGGACACCGCCGGTCTGAAACGCATTCCCGTGCTCAACACCTTGTTCGAGAAGGCGCATGGCCGCGAGATGGACAAGTTCGCCCTGCGCGCTGCCGTCGAAGGTTCGCTGCATAAGGTGCTGCAGGCGCAACTAGATTCCCAGAGCTTCCGCCTGGGCGAGGTCTGCGAGCGCCTGGTGCAGGCCTACGACCTGGGCGCCATCAACGAGGAAGTGCAGAACGACCTGCATGCGCTCGCCAACGTGCTACGCGATGCTTCGGGCGTTGCTGTGCGCCTGAAGGACGAGCAGCTCTCGGGCCTGTGCGTCTCGCTGGCCGACAACGTCGACCAGATCGCCGATCACTACGAAGAGCCGACCACCAAGGAGGTCGACCTGATCCGTAAGGTCACCATGGCCTTCAAGATGGCCATGAAGCCGCCGGCACAGCCGGGCATGGTCGAGCCGGACGTCGACGTTGCCGCCTTCGCCATGCGCGCCAATTAGGCCGGACGCTTTTCCGAATTTGATTTTTTCTTGGGTCGCATTTTCTCGTCGGCGAAGCGATTTCCGCTGGCCGGAAAATGCTCTAGGCGTGCCAGTTCGAGACCAGGAAGTCCGAGACTTCCGGCTTGATGTTGAACCAGCGGGCGTCGTTCTTGGTGGTGTCGACGACGACCAGCTTGTCGTCCATGTTCATGGCCGCCCAGACCTTGTTGCCGACGTATTGCGCGTCGAGGTCGCCGTGCAGATAGAACACGTTCTTGTTCACGCGCGCCCACGCCACGCCGAACGCCTCAATGGTCTGCAAAATGCGTTCGTCGCCCCGTTCCGGACGGAACAGTTCGAATGCGACAAAAATGTTTCGCGCTTGCTGCGGCTGCGCCATCGACCTTTCCCCACCATCGCCCGTCACGTACCTCTTGGTCTTCCGCGAGGACGAGACCCCTTTATCTACAAGAGGATACCTAAGAATTGGTCAATGCGGCATGGCCAGGGGGGATAAGCCGTTGTTTTAAAATCTTTGGTTGATTTTTAGCCCGCGCAAATCCATTAACTAGCGTATCTCCGAGCAGGCCCGCGCAGGATCGGGCCGGGCCGGGCCGTCCCCCTCCGGCGGGGACGTGGTCGCCTAAGACCCGCGATTCGCGTGGATTTTCAGGCCGGCGTCACGAACGACCCGCTGCCATCTTCTCGGCGCAAAGACCGAGATAATGCGAGGGGCCTTAAAGGGGCGCTGCGGCACGATACGAGTTGTCGCAACGGCAGCGGTTGTTGCTATAACAGCGCGCCCAATTCGACCGGCTCCGCCTCACGTGCGGCCGCGAGGTGTGGTGTGTTTTCTTGATGGGGATTTTCGTAAATGGGCGGCCGCTACAGGATTGGAACTGTTACACGTCTGCTGCTGCTTGCCTCCGCCGCCTCCGGTGCCCCGTATGCCTACGCCGGGGACCTGTCGGTTACCGGTGAGCGCACCACCGTAATCCAGACCAATAACGCCGACGGCAACGGCCCGGGCAACGTAGTGATTCAACCCGGCGCGACGCTCAGTGTGACCGCGCCGGCGGTGGTTACGGTCAACAGCAGCAACACGCTGACCAACAGCGGCACCGTCACGAACCAGCAGACCACCAATGCCGTGGGCGTGCTGATCACGACGACCCAGAACGGTGTGGCCAACAACATCACCGGCCGCTTTCTCAACAACAACGGCGTCAACGTGCTGGGGCCGCAGGACAATGACGTCCTGACCACGCCCGACGGTTTCAACACCGGCCTGCGCCTCGAAGGTCTCGGCACCTTCACCGGCGACATCATTAACGAGAGCACTACCGGCGGCACCACCGAAAACCCGACCGTCACCAGCGGCGCGATCCTGGTCGGCGGTAACGGCTCCTTCGGCATGCGCCTCGGCGCCGATATCATCGGCAGCGTGATCAACAAGGGTTCGATCATCATCGACGGCGACACCTCCTACGGCATCGCCGCGACCAACAATATCTCGGGTGTGTTCACGCAAGGCGGCGTCATGACCGTCAGCGGCGCGGACTCCGTCGGCGTTTACCTCGGCAGCGGCGTCGGTGGACCGGCCGTTTTCAATGGCTCGGTCACCGCCGGCACGACCGCGCAGCAGACCTCCACCAACGGCGTGACCGTCATCAACATCCCGGCCAAGCCCGCAAAGGCCGGCGTCTGGATCGCGTCCAACATCGACGGCGGCATGCTGCTGACCGGCAACCGCTTGACGCGTGCCGAAGAGACCGCCAATCCCACGGCGGCCAACGCGGCAACCCCTGCCGACGCCAGCATCGCCGTCGTCGGCGCGACGCCGCTGCTCATCACGCAAGGCGGGCTCAACCCCACCCTGCGCAACATCGTCATCGGCGCGGGGCAAGACAGCTTTTCGATCAAGAACCAGGGCAACATCCTCGGCGACGGAACGGTCAAGGGTCTATCGGCGACCGCCATCGACATTCACGGCATGGCCGTGGGCAGCCAGATATTCACGACGCACTTGCCCGGCGGCATCTGGAACGACCGCGGCAACATCGAGATCGCGGCCCAAGATGCAACCGCGATCGGCGTCAACATCGGCGCCTATGGTCTGGTCTCGCGCATCCAGAACGACGGCGAGTTCCTGGTCAATTCAGTGGACAGCACCACCAACGCCCTAACCGGCGCGGCCGGCACCAAGGGCGGCCCTGCTTACGGCGTCCTGGTCGACAGCGCGGCGAAGCTGGACGCCTTCGGCAACAGCGGCCGGTTCTTCGTCTCGGCGCAAGGCCCGACCACCAATGCCTACGGCGTGCTCGACCTTTCAGGCTCGCTGACCAACATCGTCAACTTCGGCTTCATGAACATCGCCGTTCAGCCCGGCAGCATCGGCAAGGCCATCGCCATCGATGTCAGCCGCAACACCAGCGGCGTGACCGTGCACAACACCGGGACCATCGTCGGCGACGTGCTGCTGGGCGCAGGCCGCTCCAGCGTGGCGCTGGTCGGCACCGACGCCAGCATCGTTGGCAACGTCACCTTCCAGAACGGCGCGGCGAAATCGGGCACCAGCACGCTGACCATGGACGGCGGTCTCGTCACCGGGGTCGTCAATCTCGGCAACGGCACACACACCGTAACTTTGCGCAATGGCGCGAAGGCCACGGGCGGCATCGGCCAGGGCACCGGCACGGTGGCGCTTTCGGTCGATGCGTCGAACATGACCATCCTCAGCAGCCAGCCGCTGACGGCGTCGACCGCGAACTTTACCGGCGCGTCGACCCTGACCTTCAACATCGACAACAGCGCAGCGACCCAGACCGGCGGCATCCTTCGGTCCACCGGAGCCGTCAACTTCGCCTCGACGTCCCGCGTGACGGCCGCGATCACGGGCCTCATCGAGGGCACGAAGGTCATTCCGGTGATCCGCGCCAATTCTCTTGTGCTGGGCGCGCCGCTTAGCACCCTCGCGTCTTCGCCGAATTCCTACATCAATGCGACCAGCTTCAGCGTGAGCCCGACCGATCCCAATACCCTGTTGCTGACGGTGTCGCGCAAATCCGCCGCCCAGCTTGGGCTCGGCCAGAACATGACCGCGATCTACGACGGCTTCACCACCGCCCTCAATAGCGATGTGCCGCTGGTAACGGCGGTGTCGGGGCTCCAGACGCAGAGCGAATTCGAAAGCAGCCTGCGCAAGCTGATGCCCGACAGCAGCGGCGCCCTGCAGCAGGCCGCGCTCAACAACCAGGAAATGGCCGCGGGCGCCATCCGCCGCCGTCTTGTCGGCGTCGCCAAGAACGGCATGCCCGACCACGCCGCCGGCGACATCCCCAGCTTCTGGGCCCAGGCTATCGGCGACTACAGCGACCAGAGCGCGCACGGCGAACAGAACGGTTTCGACATCTGGGGGCTCGGCATCGCCTTCGGCGCCGATACGCCGATCTTCGACAACTCCACCAACGTCGGCATTGCCTTCACCGAGACCTGGCACTCGGCGAACCTGAAAGTTTCCGCGCGCTCACCGGTCGAGTTCTACAACACGCAGCTCAATTTCTATTCGCGCTACACCGGCAACGACTTCTATCTGCAGACCTTCGCCGGCGGCGGCTACAACAGCTACAACCAGGAACGCAGCGTCGTTATCGGCAGCGTCAGCCGATTGGCCATCGGCAAGTGGAAGGGCTACGAATACGGCGGCACCATCGAAGGCGGCTTCTTCACGCGCATCGGCAATACCGAGGTCACCCCGTTCCTGCGTGCTTCTTACTTGAAGAACCACGAGAACGGTTACACCGAAACGTCGGGCGGCGCGGGTATCGACCTTAGCGTGGCCCCGCGCAATGCCCAGATCGGACGCGGCTCAGCGGGCCTGACGATCGACCGCGATTTCCCGGTGTTCTACGATTCCTATATCGAGGCCGAGTTCCGCGCCAACTACACGCGCGATTTCATGAACGATCCTTATGCCGTGCGCGCGCGCTTCGCCACCGGCCCCGAGTTTGTCAACTTCAGCTCGCCGCGCAGCCCGAACCGCGCCAACGTCGGCATCGGCTTCGCCCACAAGGACAGCTACTCTTCGGTCAGCATCGACTACGACGCCGAATACGCCAAGGGCTACCTCGCCCACAAGGCGGCGATCACTGCGCGGTTCCGCTTCTGATGCGCCGGGTGCCTGCGCTCTCGCTGGCAGCCGTCGCGCTCCTTGCGCTGGCGGGTTGCGGTGGGGGTGGGCCGGGCGAACGGCCGCGCCGCAACGAGGGCGGCGTCGAGATCACCGGCATCGACGGCCGCGTGATGATCATCCGCCCCGGGCGCGATCCCAACACGGCCTATACGGAAGGCGTCGATTTCAAGACCCAGGGCAATTGCCCCGCGGCGGTCGTGAAACTGAAACCCGTGGCAGGCATCGGACCCGGTTACGAGAACGCACAGACCGCCCTGGGTGCCTGCCTGCTCGACATCGGCGCCAAAGCAAACCCGCCGGCGCCCGACTACGACGAAGGCCTCACTTGGCTCAAACGTGCAGCCGATGCCGGCTGGCCCGAGGCGCAAGCCGCGCTCGCGCAAGCTTACACCTTCGGGCCGCCGACTGTGCGCAACGGCGAGGAAGCGGGCTACTGGCTCGCGCTCTATCAAACCAATCCAACAAAGGCGCGCGTCGGCTATACGGCCATGGCCGCCGCCGACGTTGCGTCCATTGAAAAGGCGCTCAGCGCCGAAGACCGCGCGCGCGGCGCCAAACGCGCCGTCAGCTGGGAACGCAAAGTATGGATTCCGCCAGCGCCGCCGGAAGGCGAGCGCACGGGCCCCGAGAACGGCCCCTCGCGCGGCGGCCGGCGGATGCGCCGCTAAAGCTTCAGATTAGAGCTGCGTCGGGTTCGGCGCGTCGCCGTAGACCTTCTTCGGATCGAAGGTCTTTTCCGTTTCTTCGTAGTGAAGATTCTCGACCGCCTTGGCCACGTCGCCCATGGGAATGGAGCGGTAGAAGCACGAGCGGTAACCGACGTGGCAGCTCGCACCAGAGCCCGCGACCTGGACGCGCAGCCAGACCGCGTCCTGGTCGTCGTCGATGCGCATCTCGACCACTCTCTGAACGAGGCCGCTGGTCGCGCCCTTGTGCCAGATCGCTTTGCGGCTGCGGCTATAGTAGTGCGCCTCGGCGGTCTCGATGGTCTTGGCGAGCGCTTCGGCGTTCATGTAACCGTGCATGAGCAGCTCGCCGGAGGTGGCGTCGGTTGTCACCACCGGAATAAGGCCGTTCTGGTCGAACTTCGGCGCGAGGGTTTTGCCCTCTTCCACCTGTTCGATGCTGATGCGTTTACCGAACGCGGGATCGCTCATCGCTTAACTCCTCGAATGGCCGGCGACCCGGCCTTTGGCGGACGATATCGCCGTTAATCACCCGTTTTGCAATCCCCGTGACGATGCGCTATCACGCGGGGCATATCCTGCCCGTTTGGGGCGAGTCGGCTGGAGCCGGAAACCGCGTCTATGTCCTTGATTTTATACAATACTTTGACACGGACCAAGGAAGCGTTCACGCCCGCGGACCCGGCGCGCGTGACGATGTATGTGTGCGGACCGACGGTCTACAACTACGCCCATATCGGCAACGCCCGCCCGGCGGTGGTCTTCGATGTGCTCTTTCGTTTGCTGCAAGCGCGCTATCCAAAGGTCGTTTACGCGCGCAACTACACCGACGTCGACGACAAGATCAACGCCGCGGCGAAGGAGCAGAATATCGCCATCGAGGTGATCACGCGCAAGTTCATGGCCGTCTATCAGGAAGACATGGCGGCGCTTGGCGTGCTCACGCCCACGGTCGAGCCGTGCGCGACGCATCACATCGCTGAGATGGTCGCCATGATCGAAGCGCTGGTCGCCAAGGGCCATGCCTATGAAGCCGAGGGCCACGTGTTGTTCAACGTCCCGTCGTTCGAAGGCTACGGCCAGCTCTCGGGCCGCAACCGCGACGACATGATCGCCGGCGCGCGCGTTGAAGTGGCCCCTTACAAGAAAGACCCTGCCGACTTCGTCTTGTGGAAGCCGTCGACGCCCGATCTGCCGGGCTGGGACAGTCCGTGGGGCCGCGGCCGGCCCGGCTGGCATATCGAATGCTCGGCGATGATCGAGAAACATCTCGGCGAGACCATCGACATTCACGGCGGCGGACACGACTTGATCTTCCCGCATCATGAGAACGAACTTGCGCAAGGCACCTGCGCGCACGGCGGCGCGCCCTATGCGCGCGTCTGGATGCACAACGGCTTTTTGACCATGTCGCGCGAGAAGATGTCGAAGTCCCTCGGCAACATCAAAACCGTGCACGAGTTGCTCGCGGACGCGCCCGGCGAAGCACTGCGCTGGGCCCTGCTCAGCGCCCACTACCGCCAGCCGCTGGATTGGTCGGACGAGACGGTAACGCAAGCGAAGCGCACGCTTGATGGTGCTTATCGTGCCCTCGAGGCCGTTGCGTCCATCAATGCGAAAGCCACGCAAGCACCGGCAGCCATGCTGGAAGCGCTCGACGACGACCTCAACACGCCCCGCGCCATGGCAGAGATCGCTGCTTCGGTGAAGGCGCTGAACAGCGCCAGCGATGCCGGCGAGAAGGCGCGGCTCAAAGGAGAGTTGCTGGCCGCCGGCGCGTTGCTTGGCGTGCTTCAGCAAAATCCAGCAGACTGGTTCGCGGACCAGACGAAAGCGGTGGACGGCGCCCAAATCGAGGCGCTGATCGCCGACCGCAATGCGGCGCGCAAGGCGCGCGACTTCAAGGAAGCCGACCGGCTGCGCACCGCCATCGCCGCCATCGGCGTGGTGATCGAAGACCGGCCCGACGGCACCACCAAATGGCGAATGGCGGAATGATCATGGCAAATGTCTCACCCGCGACCGCGCGCTCGATCGCCATGCTGGAGAAACTGGTGAGTTTCGACACGGTCTCGCGCAATTCCAATCTCGCTTTCATGGACTTCGTGATCGCGCTGCTCAAGCAGCACGGCGTTGAAAGCCGGCTGGTGCACAACGACGACCGTACCAAGGCCAATCTCCTGGCCACCATTGGCCCCCGCGTCGAAGGCGGCATCGTGCTGTCGGGTCACACCGACGTCGTGCCTGTCGATGACCAGGAGTGGCACACCAATCCTTTCGACGTCGTCGAGAAAGACGGCCTGCTGTACGGCCGCGGCACCGCCGACATGAAGACGTTCCTGGCGATCATCCTGGGATCGCTGGACACGCTGACGACCGCGCCGCTCAAGACACCGATCCACCTTGCGTTCACCTATGACGAGGAAGTCGGTTGCCTGGGCGCGCCCTCCTTGATCCGCCTGCTCAACCGCGAGCTGCCCAAGCCGCGCGCGGTCATCGTCGGCGAGCCGACGGAGATGAAGGTCGTGAGCGCGCACAAGGGCATCACCGGCATGCGCACGATGGTGACCGGGCATGAGTCGCATTCGTCGCAGACCCACCGCGGCGTGAGCGCTGTCATGATCGCCGCCGAGCTGATCCAGTTCCTGAAGTCACTGTCGGATGAAGCCGCGGCCAAGGGCCCTCTCGACGGACTCTTCGAGCCGCCTCACAGCACGATCACGGTGAACATGATCGAAGGCGGCACAGCGCTCAACATCATGGCGCGGCACTGCACGTTCCACTGGGACATCCGCGTGCTGCCCGAGGACAACCCGGAGCGTTACCTTTCGCGCTTCCGCGCCTATTGCAACGATGTGGTGCTGCCGCGCATGCGCGCCGTCTCGCAGGACTGCAACATCGAGATGTTCGCGCGCGAACCCACGCCGCCCCTGAAGCCCGAGCCCAATTCCGAGGCCGAGCGCATTTGCCGCATGCTGACGGGCGACAACGTCACCCGCGCCGTTGCCTTCGCCGCCGAAGCCGGCCAGTTCCAGCAAAGCGGCCTGTCGGTGGTGATCTGCGGCCCCGGCTCCATCAGCCAGGCCCATCAGCCCAACGAATTCATCTCGGTGCAGCAGGTCGATGCCGGCACGCGTTTTCTGCACGACCTCGTGCGTTATATGGCGCATTAGATGCTACAGCCCGGCGCCAAGATCCTCATCGTCGATGACACCCTGGCGATGCTTGTGAGTCTGCGCCGCGCGCTTGCACAACTCGGATACGCCAACATCCTCGAAGGCGAGAACGGCGAAGAGGGCCTTTACCTCTTGCGCGCCAATCCCGATACGGCGCTCGTCATCTCTGATTGGAACATGGAACCCGTGGACGGCCTCGAATTCCTGCGCGCCGTGCGCGCCGATTCGCGTTTCAAGACGGTCCCGTTCATCCTCGCCAGCGCCGACGCGGCGACCGTGCGCAAGCTGGCCATGGTGTCAGGCGCCACGCAGGTTCTGCAAAAGCCCTTCGGCACCGATGTTTTGCGTGAAGCGCTCGCCGGATTTGGCGCGCCCAGCAGCTAGGACGCCCTGCCCGGCTCCTTGCCCCTCTTCTTCATGATGCTCTTGCCGGTCGAGAAGCGCTTGGCGAGGAACTGATAGGTTTCGGACAGCGCGGCGTCGATCGGCTTGCTGCGCACCATTTCGAGCTTCTGCCAGCGCGCCACGATCGGGTCCCACTCCATCATGATGAAGTGCATGTCGTCGCGCGTCTTGCGCACGGCGCGGATGATGTCATCGATGGACATGAGCGCGCTCAGCACATCGGCGGTCTCGGCGTCGATGTTGGCAAAAATGTCGTCCGCCTCGGCTGTGGCTTTGGCCATGAGCAATTTAATACGGCCCAGATCGGCAACCATACGCTGATCGGTCGAGCAGACCTTGATCAGCGTCTCGACGTTGGCGCGGATCTTCTTGAGTTCGAGGGACCGGTCGCGCAGCGCTTCGATGTAGCAAATCTCGCGCGCCAGCGTCTCGATGCGGTCGAGCACCTTGTCCGATTGCGAAGGATCGATGCCGAGCGCCACCGCGGCCTTCTGGAAAGCTTCCTTCAGGCCTTTTTTGTTGGCCTCGTCGGCCATGATGTTCTTGAGCTCGTCCTGGCTCGCATAGGTGATGGGTTTGCCCGACACCCACGAGATCAGCTGCACCTGCAGCCGGTCGCGGGCGATCTGCTTGTGCTTGCGCGCCACGGTCCATGACGCCGTGCCGTCGAGCACTTCGTTAGGTATTTCGTCGCCGGGACGAATGTCGGGCACAAAATGCAGGCCAGCTTCGGCGCGGTCGATGAGGCGGTCGTCATGGCTGCCTTGGGCGATGAAAAATGTGCGCCGCAGGTCGCTGAGCGAGATGTAGCCTTGGCCCGCGCCCATATCGACGGCGAACATCGCCTTCTTGGGATGGCCGCGCAGCTCGAAGTGCGCGCCCGGCGCTTGAAAGACTTTGGCTTGAAAGTCGAAGTGCGTATTGCGCAGGCCGCGAGGAACAGGCTCGTTGGCTGGCTGTGAATCCCCGGACGTCATGATCCTCAAAGACCGAGCGAAATTGAACCGGCCGTCCTCGCATCGCTCCGCGATGCTCGAAGCGGCACCAGCTTTCGTGTGCGCGCTACGCTCGCTAACGGAGGCCAGGTGGAGCGGTTGAAGGGAACTGGTCGAGCCCACCCCCGAACCCACGAACCCACCTCTTAACGCTCCGCTTCTGAATATGCAAGGCCATCAAGGGCATCCACCCGGACTGCGCGATTCGCAGAAGGCTAAAACACAGGGCGATCAGGCCCGTGCCCAGCAACCAGACCAGGACTACATTGCAGACGTCCGATCGAATTTCCTCAAGTGTCCTGCTTGGTCCGGCCATGGGTTGATCTCGTTTCAAGCGACTGAGCGACTGCGAAACAGTGCCATGTACTCTAGAGTTGGAACTGGGAGGAGCAAGCGCACTTAGAAATATCCCGCCCGAGCGACCCGGGGGGTATAGTGATCTCCGCCAGAAATAAATACGGCCCCCGTTTCCGGACGGGGGCCGCCTATCTGGAATTGGTCACAAGAAAATGAATGAGCTTCGTTAGCAACGTTGATGCTAACTGGGAGGCTCTTGTGCTGTGGGAGGCTTTAGGAAGATCGCTTGTGTGGCCCGAACCATGTCAGCGAAGCTCCCGACGGAAAGTTTTCTCCCGGTTTCATCCCGTGCTGTCTCATATGGCCGATAGCGCTCCAATTCACGTACACTGAGCATAATCAGCCGTGGATGAAAATCAGTGTTAATTGACCTTAGGAGGTCTATTTCGCTAGCAGTGAACTCACCCAGCTTGGCGAATAATATATAAGGCACGAACCTATCCGGCGGAAACGCGTTCGCTACCTTTGTTAGGTTTTCGACGTCGTCTGCGGAGATCGTCTTGCGAGTTTTGCACTCGCCTACGACCACCTCAACTTTTTCACCTCGGCTGAATAGAGCAACAAAGTCAGTTTCACAGGCAGTGATCTTTGCGCCAGCCGAGTCCAGTAGTGTGGCAGTTGAATAGCTGAATTCCGCACCCAGGAATGTCCGTCATCAGAATATTTGAGACACGGCGGTGTGTTTCGTAACGGAGGCTCTGGCTCATCTGGGGTTTCAGTTTAAGCGGCAGATTTGATGTGCTGCAAGCGTCG
>CAISTS010000086.1 GCA_903888485.1 uncultured bacterium
AACACCAAGCGGCCCCATTCGGCGCTCGGCTATAGGCCGCCGGCGCCGGTGACCTATAGCCCGATTCCAGTACCAATCGAACAGAGCCAAAACATGCAGTAGACTAACATCACGAATGGTACAGAAAATCGGTCAGGTCACAACATTTGGCGGGACCGGCGCCAAAATCACCTTCAAATACCAGAGCATTGTGCCGATATATGTCGAGGCCGGGAGAGCAACTCATATCGCGCTAATCGTGACGGAATTGCTCACAAATTCCGCTAAGCACGCTGGCCTAAGCCCAGCATGTTCGATTGTCGCTTCAGAAAGGTCTGGCATCCTCGAACTCGCCATCTCCGATGATGGACCGGGTTTACCATTAGGATTTTCCTTGGAAAACGCCTCAGGCGTCGGAATGCAAGTGGTTAAGAGCTTGATTTCTGGTCTGCACGGCACGATTGCTACTGTTCCCTCGACAGCTGGAACCCGTTTTCTAATCACGCTCCCCATAGGCGCAAAAACTTACGCGGCCGCGTAAAAGCAGCCGAAGTGTAACTGTAATTGTGCTGCTGCGCCTGCATCGGTGAAGGCAATTGCAATCAATAAAGTCGCTGATGGAACTCACAACGCGTCAGAACCTTAGACTTGTCGCGCTAGCAATCGTCGGCCCGGTCGCTGCCTTACTCATGGGTCAATTCGCCACGTTTCCAAATTTAGCTCCCTGGTACGCGGAGCTGATTAAGCCAACATTCAATCCGCCCAACTGGGTCTTTGGGCCGGTCTGGACAGCGCTTTATGCGTTAATGGTCTTCGCTGTATGGCGAATTTTACGCCTGCCCTCAAAGTCAGCTGGCCGGAGCCGAGCTCTGGTCCTATTTTTTGTGCAGCTTGTTCTCAACGGCGCCTGGTCGTGGATGTTCTTTGGCTCTCACAGTCCTATGCTTGGAGTGATCAATATAGTTCCGCAGCTCGCACTTGTTGCCGCCAGTATAGTTGCGTTCTATCGCCTGGATAAGTTGGCGGCTTGGTGCTTGGCGCCGCTCGCGGCTTGGGTGGCCTTCGCTGCCGCCCTCAATGTTGCGATTTGGCAACTCAATATCTAAACCAGACGACTGCCGCTTATTACGCCGTCAATGGCCAACACCATACTGTCTAGCCGGAAGGGACACTTCAAGCCCGATGCGCCATCGCATTCTGGCCAGATGTTGAACATTTATTAGCCCCGGATGTCACTATACCCCCGGACCTTGGTCCGGGGTTTTGTGTCACTTCATCCTGAGGATATGTATCTGGTCGCTGGCCGGGTCGGTGAGTTCGCGCAGCTCGCGCACTTTCTCCGCGGTCACCGCGTCGGACTTGTTGCCCCAGCTGTTGCGGATGAACGTCACCGCGTCGGCGATCTCCTGGTCGGAGAGCAGCACGCGGTACTGCGGCATGCGGTAGGCGTCGGGCATGCCGTTGACGACGATGCGCGGCGTGCCGTTGAGCACGATGTTGATCAGCGATTCCGGATGGGGATCGACAATGATCGGATTGCCCGCGAGCGGCGGCAGGTAGGGCGCATGGCCCTGGCCGTTGGCCAGGTGGCAGCTCATGCACTGCTGGGCGTAGGTGAGCGCGCCGGGTGAATCGTATTCGCGCGCCTGCAGGTTCTTGGTGGCCGTATCATCGACCTTGTACGGGTTGGCGTCCTTCTCGCGCGCGCCCGGGATCGAGCGCAGGTAGGTGGCCATGGCCGTGATGTCGGCGTCGGTCATGTACTGAGTCGAGTTGTTGATGACCTCGGTCATGGTGCCGAAGGCGGTGCCGTACTTGTTGTGGCCGGATTTCAGGAAGGCCGTCATGTCTTCCTGGGTCCAACGGCCAAGGCCGGTGTTGACGTCTTGGCGCAGGTTCGAGGCCGACCAGTTGTCGAGCGGCGCGCCCACCAGGAAGTCGCTGTCCTCGTGGTCGTAGCCTTGTTCGTTGAAGGCCAGCCCGCGCGGGGTGTGGCACGCCCCGCAGTGGCCCAGGCCCTGCACGAGATAGGCGCCGCGATTCCAGGCGGCGTCCTTGCTGGCATCGGCCTCATAGCGGTCGTCGTCGGCGAAGACGAAGTTCCAGATAGCCAGGGGCCAGCGGATATTGAGCGGCGAGGGAATCTCGCTCGGCTTGTTCTCGACGTTCGCGGCCGGCACTTGCTTCATGAAGAAGTCGTAGAGCGCCCGCATATCCTCTTCGTTCATCTTGGCATAGGAGGGGTAGGGCATGGCCGGATAGAGGTAGTGACCGTCCTTGGCGACGCCTTTGCGCATCGCGCTGTCGAACTCCTCATAGGTGTAGTTGCCGATGCCGTGGGTCTTATCGGGCGTGATGTTGGTGGTGTAGATGGCGCCCAGCGGCGTCATCATCTTCAGCCCGCCCGAGAAGGCCGGCGCATCGGGCACGGAGTGGCAGGCGACGCAGTTGCCCAGCCGCGCGACGTACTCGCCCCGGTCGGCGGGCGGGCTGCTCTCGGCGGCCCAAGCGGTTCCGGAAACAAGCGTGGCCAAAGCCAGACCCAACACGTGCGAGACGATGCGCATCGAAATCTCCCTCCAGATTTCTCGCAGGACACGGTGACGCGATGCCCGGCGCGGCAATATTAGGCGAGGATTGACCCCCTGCCAATGCACTCAAACCCAAAGAAAAAAGCGCCCTGACAGGTGTTGCCAGGGCGCCAAGGGAGCCGGCGCCGAGCGCCAGCTTGGACAGAAAACGTTGTTACGTAGCCGCGACGCGGCGGGAATAGGTGAACAAACCCGCCGCGACCGTGCGGTCCGATACGGCCTGAGCGGCCGGCTGCGGGCGCGGCGCGCGGCCCGGGAAAGCGACGCGGCGGCAGGCGTCCTCGGCCTCGGCCGGCGAGCGGTAGAGGTTGCGCTCAAGTGCTGCGAAGCTTTTGGCCGACGCATAAAACCTGAAACGATTGCCTTCTTTAACGACCAAGCCGGCAGCTTCGCCGCCCAACTCGATCACGTATCCAGTACCTTCAGTCACATAAAATCTCCGCGTGTCGATGTTCGCACCAGCCAGCAAGCGTCACCGGAAGTGCCGCGGGGGAGAGGTCTTTGGGAGGGGGGGGGGAGGGAACTCTCAGCGCAGCACTTCCGGGAACATGTCAGCCAATACATCGAATAGATGCGGAGGCTATTTTTAACGTTACTGGAATCAAACGGCCGGTTTCGAAACGGGGCCGGCTGCGGATTGTTCCAGTGAAACTGAGTGTATCTGTCATGGCACACCTCACTCTGTGGTGGTGGCATCTTCGCGCCCCGACCGCCGCCCGGTCGATATATTTTACGTATTGCCTATAGAATTAGTAGAGAAATAGAAAAGCCTTCTCCGGGGCTCCGGCTGGAAGAGGGGGAACCGCCGCGGGAAGACGTGGACTTAGGCGGCGCCGCCCGCGGTTCGCAGGGCGGCGCGCTTGCCGGCGATCGCATCGTTGATGATGCGGGCGAGGTCGTCCTGCCAGAACGGCTTGGCGATCCGGTACATCGTTGTCGTCGCGCCTTCGGGAAGTTCGGCGTAGCCCGAAGCAAGCACGATGGGCATCTCAGGCCACTGCTTCTTGATCGCCTCGACCAACTCGTGCCCAGACATCTCGGGCATGGCCTGATCGGTGATAACGAGATCGACGTCATTTTCGGCGTGCAGAATCTCAAGGGCCTGAGCCCCGGAACTGGCGATCAGAACCGTGTGCTTCATGTCTTCGAGCATGGCTTCGGTGTTCATCAGTACCAGCGCGTCGTCATCGACCGCCAGGATCTTCAGCCTCGCATCCGACTTCTCGACTGGTGCGGATTGCCTTGGCGCCGCTTTGGCTTCGGGGGCCGTGTGGGCCACCGGCAACCACATCTCGGCGATGGTGCCCTGGCCTTTGACGCTCTTCAGGATGAAACGTCCTCCCGACTGCTCGGTCACACCGTGCACCATCGAAAGGCCGAGGCCAGTGCCTTTGCCGGCGCCCTTGGTGGTGAAGAACGGTTCCGTGGCACGCGTGAGTGTCGCCTCGCTCATGCCGGTGCCGATATCGGTTACCGATAGGCAAATGTATGGCCCGGGCGGCAGCCGGCTTTGGTGCTCGTCGCCGACATTCTCCTCGCGGGCGGCGATGATCAGCGGGCCGCCGTTCGGCATGGCGTCTCGCGCATTCACCGCGAGATTAATGAGCGCGAGTTCGAGCTGATTGAAATCGCTGAGCACCGGCTTCAGCGCCAGCGGGAAACGCGTCTCGATGACCACGCCTGGTCCGAGGGAGCTCTGCAACAGGTCGGTCATGCCGCGCACCAGGTCGGGCACATCGACGGCTTTGAGATCCAGGTCCTGGCGGCGCGCGAAGGCCAGCATGCGCTTGGTCAGCGCCGCGCCGCGTTCGGCGCCCTGCATGGCGTTTTCGAGAAGGGTGAGAATCTTGGCGTCGCGCGGCAGGCGTTTGCGCATGAGTTCGAGGCTGCTCATGATCGCCATCAGCACGTTGTTGAAGTCGTGCGCGACCCCGCCCGTGAGTTGACCGACCGCTTCGATCTTCTGCGACTGGAACAAGGCTTCGCGCGCGTCATCGAGGGCCTTCTGCGCGTGCCGCTTCTCGGTGATGTCGCGCGTGACCTTGGCAAAGCCGATGATCTTGCCGTCGTCGCCCCAGATGGGATCGATGATGACGTTGGCCCAAAAGCGCGTGCCGTCCTTGCGGACGCGCCGGCCTTCTTTCTCGAAGCGACCCTCCTCGGCGGCGGTGCGCAGCGCGCGCTCGGGTTCGCCGGCGAGGCGATCCTCCTCGGTGTAAAAGCGCGAGAAGTGCGAACCGACGATCTCGCTTTCCTTATAGCCCTTGATGCGCTCGGCGCCAGGGTTCCAGTTGGTGACGAAGCCGCGTTCGTCGAGCATGTAAATGGCGTAGTCGGTGACGCCCTGAACGAGCAAGCGGAAGCGTTCCTCGGCCAGACGCAGCGCTTCGCGCGCCTGCATACGCTCGGTCAGATCGCGCGTGATCTTGGCGAAGCCGATCAGCGTGCCGTTCGCCTCGCGGATCGGGTCCATGACAACGTGCGCCCAAAAGCGCGTGCCGTCCTTGCGTACGCGCCAGCCTTCGGACTCGAAACGCCCTTCGCGCGCGGTTATTTCGAGGTTGCGTTTGGGGATACCTTGGCGCCGGTCCTCGACGTCGTAAAAGCGCCCATAGGACTGGCCGATGATCTCGATCGCTTTGTAGCCCTTGAACCGCTCGGCGCCGGGGTTCCAGCTGACGACAATGCCGTCGGGGTCGAGCATATAGATGGCGTAGTCGGTCACCGCCTCGACGAGGAGACGATACCGACTGTCATCAATGAACGGCGGTTGCCCGCTCGGGTTGTCCATGCGTTGACTTTGTCAGAGGTCCACCAGGCCTCGTGGCGCGCAACCGCGTTCCCAAGTCCTCCCGGCGTGACTGAATGTAATGCGGAAAACCAAGGAAAGTTCCGTAGCTTCGTTCACTTTTACGCGCGTGAAATCACTATCGGTCCGCGAAAAAGCGCTCCGCCGCAGGGCGTTGGCTTTCGACCAGCGCGATGCAGTGGTCGATGGCTTCCAACGTTGTCGCATAGATGCGTGGCGCGCCGCTCAGTTCATTCACGCGCCGTTCGAAGAAGCGCTTGTAGTCGTCGCGTTCCTCCAGCGTGCAGAAGCGCCCACCAATACCGGCGAGGCCGCCTTGTGTGAAACTCGGCATGCGCGCCTTGATGGCGTCATAGTTGCTCTTGAACCAGGCCCAGGCGTCAGCCTTGTTCTCGCGCTCGTCCATGCTGCCGAAGACGATGCCCGGCACTTCGTTCACACGTAGGTCGGGTGACAGCGCGAGCGCACGCGCGCGCGCGGCGAGGGCCGGATTGGTCGTGCGATTGAGCGCACCCAAGAGGCGCGAGCGCTGCGTGCCGTCGCGCTCGGTCGCAAGACGCGCGAGGATGGCCTCGACCACCGGCGCGCCGCCGTCCTGCACCGCCACATCAAGTGCTTCGTCGATGAGATTGGCATCGATCACTTCAGAATGGAATTTGCCGTCGCCGCCGATGCCGAGGTACGCCGCGCCCCGGCGGGCAAGTTCGGCGCGCGCGGCGGGCAGGCCGGCTTGCCCGGCGATCATGTTGACCAGAGGCTCGCGCAGCAGCGTGGCTTGCACCGGATTGCTGCGATCCAGCGCCGTCGTGGGATCGAGGCCGAGTTCCTGATAGCGCGGGCCGTAAACGTCGGCGATGAATTGCTGCGCCGCCGGCTGCATGCGCGCCGTGACCAGCGTGTCCTTGATCCACACCAAGCGCGAGGTGAGGGCGCGCAAGGCATCCCAGGTCGCGCCATCCTTTCGCGCCATCAGCGCCTTGACGCCGGTGAGGTAGTCGCGCGCATCCAGCTCGTTGTTGGCGAAGTTCGCCTCGAGGCTGTCGAGCACCGCCAGGACCTCTTTGTCGTTCAGCTGATTGGCCGCGATGCCAATGGCGTCCCAGCGCGCTTTGTCGAGGGCGAAGCGATAGTACCCGGCGCCATCGGCGTTGGGCATGATCCAGGCCGGACAGGTCTTCGTCTCGAGCGCGATGGTGCCTTTGGGTTCCTCGAAGAGGCTGCAGGTCTGGGCGCGGCTCTGTCCGTCTCCATAGGCAATGCACAGGGGGATCTTCCAGGTCTGCGGCGGCGTGCGGCGCAAGCGCCCGGTTTGCGGCAGGAAACGGCTTTGCTGCACGTCCACGCGCGCACCCTTGGCATCGCACTTGAGTTCGGCGCGCACCAGCGGTACGCCCGGAAGGTTCAAGAAACTTTCAAACGCCGCGACGCCTTTGGCATCGCCGCTGGCGTCGGCCACCGATTGCAGGAAGTCGCGCGCCGTAGCGTTGCCCCAGGCATGGCGCTGCAGGTGAAGCTGCACGCCTTTGCGGAAAGCTTCGACGCCGTAGTACTGTTCGAACATCGACAGGACGCCGCCGCCTTTCTCATAGGTGATGCCGTCGAAGGCGTTGTCGATGTCGTCATTGGTCTCGATGGGCTGGGCGATACGCCGCGCGCTCGAACGGCTGTCGATCGACATGGCGCCCAGTGCGCCACGCAAGGACCCGCGGTCGTACTCACCCTTGGGATCCCAGGCCGAGGTGGTTTTGTTGGCAAGCCAGGTCGCGAAAGATTCGTTCAGCCAGATGTCGTTCCACCACACCGGCGTCACCAAATCGCCGAACCAGTGATGCGCGATCTCATGGGCGTGGGTGCTGGCATAGCGGCGCTTCTGGGACAGCGGAGCATCGTCATCCAGAAGCAAGAGGGTCTCGCGGTAGACGATGGCGCCGGCATTTTCCATGGCGCCGGCTGAGAAGTCCTGCGCCGCGATGATGTCCAATTTCTCGAAGGGGTAGGGGATTTGGAAATAATCCTCGAGCGTGGTGAGGATGCCGGCGGTGTTTTCCAGCGCATAGCGCATGCGCGTGCCTTTGCCCTTGCCGGCGATGCCACGCAAGGGAATCTCGCGGTCGCGGATCGCGGTTTTGGCGATGGGTTGCCAGGTGACGACATCGAAGGGCCCAGCAATCAACGCGATCAGATAAGTCGGCAGTGGCTTGGTGGTGGCGAAGCGCACACGTTTTAGTCCGCCGTCCAAACGCTCGGTGGCGGCCTCGGGGGCATTCGAGATGGCGACGTGGTCTTCGCGCACGGTCAGGGCGATGTCGTATGGCGTTTTGAAACGCGGATCGTCGAACCCCGGAAAAGCAAACCGCGCCGAGATCGGCTCCATCTGGGAGAGCGCGTAGTACGCGCCGGCGTCCTCAGTGCGATACACGCCCTCCAGCTTTTTATTGAATGGCGCGCTGAAGACAAAAGTGACGCGTCCCGTCGGACCTTGCGCCGGACGCGCGAGGGTGAGCTTGGCGACACCCTCGCTGCCGGGGATTTCGCTGAAGGTGGCGTCGATGTTCGCGCCGTCCGCGTCCGTGAACAGGGCGCTGCTGACCTTCAGCTCCTGGCCGTGCATCCAGATCTCAGCGGTCGGTTGTTTCAGGGCGATTTCGATCTCGGCCGTGCCGCTGAAGTTTTCCTGATCGGGCAGCAGGGTGAGGTCGAGTTTGTAGTGCGTCGGCCGTACGTCATCGGGCAACTGGCCCGACGGATATCGCTCGGCCGCCAGTGCGGAAGCGCTCAACAATAGGACGGCGGCGAGGAGTGATCTCAGCATTCCGGAAGTGTATTCCCGTTCGCGCAGCCGCGCTATGATGGAGCCCGCAGCAGAAGGCGTTCCCATGGCGCATATCTTCATGCCGGACGGAAGACGCTTACGTTTGCGGCTTTTCCCACGGCCCAAGCAACCGGCACCGCGCAAGGTCGCTGTGCCCGGAACTCTGTCGCTGTTCGACGCGCCGCCGGATGAGGCGCTCGATACTCCCGGCGAACGTCTGGCCGCCAAGATCGCCGAGCTCAGTCTCATCAATCGCAACAACGCCGAAATCCTCACCCGCATGCCGGAACTCGGCCTGCGCGACTGGTGGCTGGCCTCGGGCTGTCTCTTTCAGACGGTCTGGAATCTGAAAAGCGGCCGGCCTGCCGACGCGGGTATCCTGGACTATGACGTGTGTTACTTCTCGGAAGACCTGACCTGGGAAGCGGAAGACGATGTCATCCGCAGCGCGGCAGCGCTCTTCCGCGACCTCGGCGTGAACGTGCAACTGCGCAATCAAGCGCGTGTGCACCTCTGGTACCCCGAGAAATTCGGCGTAGCCTATCCGCCGCTGACCAGTGCCAGCGAAGGCATTCTTCGCTTCACCTCGTCGGTCCAGGCCGTGGGCATGAAACTCTCGGGCGAGGCGTTCTGCGACGTGTATGCCCCCTTCGGCCTCAGCGACGTCTGGAACATGGTGGCGCGTCCCAATCGGGTGATTCCGCTGCCGCAGGTCTATGCCGCGAAGACCGAAAGATGGCAGCAGGAGTGGGATAAAATAACTATATATCAATGGGTTAATGACGACGAACGGCGCCGCCCCAAATCGTGAACCGGACTCTCGTTGTTGCTATGCAACACGGGGCAGGAGTGCTAAACCGGCGCCGCCCGGATGAGGGGCCAAAGCACCCTCGACTGCGCCACTTAGTGCCGGCGCAACGTTTAAACAGAGGCAATGACTCAGGACTCCACACCCGCCGCTCCGTGCCATGGTGCGTCGAAGCCCACGCTTCTCACCCTCATGGTCGGCGCAATTGGCGTCGTCTATGGCGATATCGGGACCAGTCCGCTTTACGCCATCAAGGAAGTCTTCAGCGGCGCGCACCCGCTGCCGGCCGACAAGGGGCATATCCTCGGCGTGCTGTCCTTGGTGTTCTGGTCGATCATGATCGTCATCTCGGGCAAGTATCTGATGCTGCTCATGCGCGCCGACAACAAGGGGCAAGGCGGTAGTCTTGGCCTTCTTGCTTTGGCGGCAAATGTCACGCAGCGCACTTGGCTCGCGCCGGTGGTCGTCATTCTCGGCATCTCCGCGGGCGCGCTCTTCTACGGCGATAGCATGATCACGCCGGCGATTTCGGTCTTGAGCGCTGTCGAAGGCCTGGAGGTCGCGGTGCCCGGGCTCGGCGTCTACATTATTCCGATCACCATCGTGGTTCTGGTGACTCTGTTCATGCTTCAGAGCCGCGGTTCAACGGTGATGGGCCGGCTTTTTGGCCCGATCATGATTGTCTGGTTCGTCGCGCTCGGCGTCGTCGGCATCTATAACATCCTCAAGGCCCCGGAAATCCTCACGGCGATCAATCCCCTATTCGCGGTGAACTTTTTTCTGAACTACAAGCTGCTCGCTTTCCTCGCGCTGGGCTCAGTGGTGTTGGTGCTGACAGGCGGCGAGGCGCTCTATGCCGACATGGGGCACTTCGGGATTTTGCCCATCCGCCGGTCATGGTTCATATTGGTATTGCCCGGGCTGCTGCTGAATTACTTTGGCCAGGGCGCGCTCCTGCTGACCAACCCAGAAGCGGTATCGAATCCCTTCTATCTGATGGTGCCGTCCTGGGGCGTCCTGCCGATGGTCGGCCTCGCGACCATGGCCACGGTCATAGCCTCGCAAGCGGTGATCACCGGCGCTTTTTCGATCACGCGCCAGGCCATGCAGCTCGGATTCCTACCGCGCATGGCCACCATCCACACGTCCGAATCGGAATCCGGCCAGATCTACATTCCCTTCGTGAACTGGCTGCTGCTGGCGTCGGTGATCGCGCTGGTGCTGGGCTTCCAGACCTCCAGCAGTCTTGCCGCCGCCTATGGCATTGCCGTGACCGGCACCATGCTCATTGCTTCCATCCAGCTCACGATCGTGATGTTCAGGCTGTGGAAGTGGAACCCCTGGGTCGCCGGGCTCATCGGCGGCGCGCTGATCATCATCGACTTGGCCTACTTCGCCGCCAATATGACCAAGTTGACCCATGGCGGCTGGTTCCCGCTCGCCATTGGCCTTGCGATCGTCGTCCTCCTCACCACCTGGAAGAAGGGCCGCGAACTCCTGTTCGCACGGCGCGCCGAAGAAGCCATGCCGGTCGATGTGTTCTTGAACTCGCTCAACCCCAACGTCACGCGCGTGCCGGGTACGGCGGTGTTCCTGTCGGGCGCGACCGAAGGCGTGCCGCATGCGCTATTGCATAACCTCAAACACAACCGCGTCGTCCACGAGCGCGTCGTCTTCCTCACCGTGATCACGGAGGAAGTCCCGCACGTATCAGACTCAATGCGTATCGAAGTGCAGCACCTGGGGCGGCGCTTCTACCGCTTCATCCTGCGCTACGGCTATATGGACGAGACCGACGTGCCGGCGGCGCTGCGTGGTGCCGCCAAGCTGAACTTCGAGTTCAACGACATGGAGACGTCGTTCTTCCTGGGGCGTGAGACCATCATGCCGAGCCGCCGGCCCGGCATGGCCCTCTGGCGCGAGCATTTGTTCGCCTGGATGATGCGCTCGGCCACGAGCGCCATGGATTTCTTCAAACTGCCGCCCAACCGCGTCGTCGAGATGGGCACGCAGGTGGAGATTTAGGCCAGCGCGAGACCCATCCGCATGGCGGTGAAGCGGAAGCCGGGGATGTGCTCGGTACGCCGGCCCTCGGGCACCCAGCCGCGGGACCGATAGAACGCCACCGCATTCTCATTGCTCGCGATGACTTCCAGGACGGCCTTGCGGCTACCAGCTTGGCGCAGCGTGCCGATGGCATGGTCGTACAAAGCCGAGCCAATACCGCAGCCCTGATAGGAAGGGTGGACGTAGAGCATCCAGATCACGCCGGTCGGGTTGACGCCGACGGTGCCGACGATCTCATCGTCGAGGATGGCGATATGAACGCTCTGCCATGCGCTGGCGACAAAATCGCCGAGTTTCTCGCAGCGCTCCAGCGCATCGACGGTGTCGCCGGGCAGGAGCGATTTGTTGGCCGAGAGCCAGGACTCCCGCACCACCGCGGAGATCGCTTCGGAGTCGTGCGGCCTCGCGAGCCGAATATGCAGAGCTGTCACTATGGTTACCCTTCCCCAAGCACGAATCTCCAGAATATGCGGAGGAGGGAGTTACGACGGAGTTAATGGCTGTAGTTGAAAAGCAAAACGGAGCGACTTGCATCGCTCCGTTCAAAAGACATCGCCTCGGAAAGCTGAGACTAGAAGCCTTCGCGCTCCAGGCGCTTGCGCTCCATCTTGCGGGCGCGGCGCACGGCTTCGGCCTTTTCACGGGCCTTGCGCTCGGACGGCTTTTCGTAAGATTTGCGGAGCTTCATCTCACGGAAGATGCCTTCGCGCTGCATCTTCTTCTTCAGGGCTTTGAGGGCCTGATCGACGTTGTTGTCGCGGACGATGACTTGAACCAAGAGTTCCTCGTGTGTGCTGCGATGTCAGATGGTCAAGGCGCGAAGGTTGGTATCAACCGGCGCCTCTAAAGTGGGCGGGGGTATAACATGGGTCCTATGGCTTGGGAAGCCGGGTTTTGACCGGTTTCGGGCCCTTTGAGCCCTGAAAATGCGCCCTTTTTCAAGACTGTAGCCATCCCGCCACAGCCCTTGGCGCGCGTCCAGGAAGAGTGGAAGCCGGTTTTCCGTCCGGACGCGCGCCAAAACTAAACCAGGGAAGGACGTTTTTTAACGTCCCACCCGGCGGTATAGCGCCCCGGCCAACCACCTTATATATAGAACTTATGGCCGTCCTTCCTATCGCCCGCATGGGCGCCGAAATCCTCAAGCAGCGCGCCGCCGAGGTGACCGACTTCACCGACCCGGCGCTCGTGGCCTTCGTCAAAGACATGGCCGACACCATGGTCGGTGCCCGCGGCGTCGGCCTGGCCGCGCCCCAGGTCTTCCGCTCCCAGCGCATCGTGATCTTCTTCGTCCCGGGCGGGCGCAATAAGGGCGTCGAAGTGCCCATGACGCTGATGATCAACCCGATCATCACGCCGCTCGAAGAGGCCCAGGACGAGGCCTTCGAGGCCTGCCTTTCGGTGCCCGGTCTGACGGGCATCGTGCCGCGCTACACCCACATCCACTACAGCTTCCAGGACTTGCACGGCACCCGTATCGAACGCGAGGCCCACGGCTTCCATGCCCGGGTCGTCCAGCATGAATGCGATCATCTCGATGGCGTGCTTTATCCCCAGCGCATGGCCGACATGACCACGCTCGCCTATGCCGACGTGCTTCAGGCCGAAGCCGACGCCAAGGGCGAGGAACTCGAACTCGACGAAGAGGGCTGATGACGGATTACGGAGAGATCCGGCGGCAAAAGACGGCCGAGCGCGACGCGCTCATCCGGGCCGCTTTGCCCAATGTGCCCTTCGATGGTTGGAGCGCCAAAACCCTGAAAGCCGCCGCTATCGCTGCGGGCCTCGGCGAAGGCGCCGCGGTGCGGCTTTTCCCGGGCGGGGCCAAGGATGCCGTGGCCCATTTCCAGGACCTCGCCGACCGGCTGATGCTCGAGGACTTCGCGGCGGTTGATCTCGCTGCCCTGAAAGTCCGCGCCCGGGTCACGCTGGCGGTCCGCACCCGGCTCGAACGCTGGACCCCGTACCGCGAAGCCGTCCGCCGGGCCCTCGCGCTCTCGCCGTTGCCGCAGTTCGCCGGCGGTTCCTTGCGGGGCTGGTGCAAGACGGTCGATGCCATTTGGCGCGTCTGCGGCGACCGGTCGACCGATTTTAACTTTTACACCAAACGCGGCTTGCTCGCCGGGGTCTACGCCTCCACGCTGTTATTCTGGCTGGATGACCGGTCGGAGAACTGCGCCGCCACCTGGGCCTTCCTCGACCGTCGCATCGCCGAGGTCATGCAGTTCCCGCAGGTGAAGGCGAGGGTGATTGAACGCCTGAAAATGCTCCCGGACCCGCGTCGCATTCTGGACCGCATCGCGGGCCGCCGCCCGCGCTCTGCCGCTTAACAGTCGGGCTGGTATACTTTTTTAAAATCAGCGCACTAAGAATCGCATCTCACAGGCTGGATGAATCCGATTTTATGTTGTAGGAAGCCGCCTGAAACATCAGCCGAGGGGAGCCTTCCATGGCCAAGGCCAAGACCAAGACAAAGTCCAAGACCAAGAAATCCAGCCAGAAAATCCGCGGCAATAAGCGCAAGGGCAAAGCCCGTGGCCATCGTAACCGCAACCGCGTCCGCGCCAACAAGGGGCGTAAGCTCTCCAAGCGCTAGGTCTTAGGCGATGAATTGAACGCCGGTCCCGGAAGGGGCCGGCGTTTTGCTTTTAGGGGGGCCGTTGACAGGTTCAATTATTCTATTATTCTAGAAATATGGAAACGTTGACCGCTGTCGCCGCCTTTGCCGCGCTCGCCCACGAGGGCCGTTTGGATATCTACCGCTTGCTGGTCGAGGCCGGCCCGGAGGGCCTCGTGGTCGGCGAGATCGCATCGAAGCTGGGCATGCCCGGGGCGACGCTGTCATTCCACCTCAGCCAGCTCAAGCACGCCGGTCTGGTTCGGGCGCGGCGCGAGGGCCGGCAATTGGTTCAAACCGCCGACTTCGAGTGCATGAACGCACTCGTCGGCTATCTGACCGAAAACTGCTGCGCCGGGCAATCATGTGCCCCGGCGTGCACACCCAACATCGCCAAGAACAAACCTGCTCGTAAAGGAAAAGCCGCATGAAGCGCATGCATGTCCACGTCTCTGTCGCGAATTTGCAGCAGTCGATCAATTTCTACTCGACGCTTTTCGACGCCAAGCCAAGCGTCGAGAAACCCGATTATGCCAAGTGGATGCTGGACGACCCGCGGGTCAACTTCGCGATCTCGGAGCGCCACGACACCGCCGGTATCCAGCACCTGGGCATTCAGGCCGAAACCGAAGGCGAACTTGCCGAGATCTACGGCCGGCTAAGCCGCGCGGAATCGCCCGTGATCGAGGAGAAGGCCACCACGTGCTGTTATGCCAAGAGCGACAAGCAGTGGATCAACGACCCGCAAGGGATCGCGTGGGAGACCTTTTTGACGCATGGCGAAGCCACGGTTTACGGCAACGAACGGCCGGCGATACCGGTCAAGGAGGCCGCTGCCTGTTGTGAACCCAAGACGTCCCGGGCGGGCTGTTGCCCGGGTTAGACATGGATCAGGTTCGGAACGTTTTGTTTCTGTGCACCGGCAACTCGGCGCGCAGCATCCTCGCCGAAGCCTTGCTCAACGATCTGGGCAATGGCGCCTTTCGTGCGTATAGCGCCGGTAGTTTCCCCAAGGGCGAGGTGCATCCCGTTTCGCTCGAGGTGCTGCGCGGCATGGGCCTGCCCACCGAGGGCTTGCGCAGTAAGAGCTGGGACGAGTTCGCCGGTCCCGGCGCGCCCCAGATGGACTACATCCTGACGGTCTGCGACCAAGCGGCGGGTGAGGTGTGCCCCATCTGGCCCGGGCATCCGATTTCGGCGCACTGGGGGCTGCCCGATCCGGCGGCCGCCACGGGAACGCACCAGCAAAAGCTCGCGGTATTCCGTGAGGCGGCGCGCGTACTGCGGCTGCGCATCCAATATTTCCTGGCGTTCCGCTTCAAGGAGCTGCGCCGCGCCGAGCTGCAGGCAAAACTGGCCGAGGCCGGCAAGCTGACGGATCTGCCTTGAGCGGGGCCGAGAAGCATTCGCTGCGCGACGCCGCGGTCTGCGAGTTCCTCGCCACGGCGTTCCTGCTGATCGCGGTGGTGGGATCGGGCATCGCGGCCGATCGCCTCAGCGGCGGCAACACAGGCCTCGCACTGCTGGCCAATGCCTTGGCGACCAGCGCGGCCCTCTTCGTCCTCATCCTGACCTTCGGCAACGTGTCCGGCGCGCACATGAACCCGGTGGTGACTATCGCCGCAGCCCTGGTCAGCGGTTTTTCGTGGAGGAATGTGCCCGTTTACGTGGTCATGCAGATCCTGGGCGCGGTCGCGGGAACCGTCCTGGCCCATGTCATGTTCGACCTTCCCCTTTTGCAGCTCAGCACGCATGCCCGAACCGGGGTCGGAATCTGGACGGGCGAGATGGTCGCCACGGTCGGTTTGTTGACCGTGATTTGGGGCTGCCTGACCTATGGCACTCCGACTGCCGCTGGCGCCATCGCCGCCTACATCGGCGGGGCCTACTGGTTCACCTCGTCGACGTCCTTCGCCAATCCCGCTGTGACCATCGCACGCGCGTTCACGGACACCTTCGCCGGCATCCGCCCGGTTGACGCGCCGGCGTTCATCCTGGTGCAGCTGTTGGCGTTGGGCTTGGCGCTGCCGCTCCTACGGCGGCTCCAGCGCAGCTTCCGGGTCTAGATCTTTGGCCTAAGGACGTTCACGTGCCCCATCTTGCGCCCGGGGCGCGCCTCGCGTTTGCCGTAAAGGTGGATGTGGGCGTGAGGGTCTGACAGATACCGGTCCAGATCGTTCACGTCTGGTCCGACCAGATTGTGCATCACCGCGTCGGCGTGGCGCATAGGGTCCACCAGCGGCAGGCCGGCGACGGCGCGCACCATCTGCTCGAACTGGTCGGTGCCGCAGGCATCCTGGGTCCAGTGGCCCGAGTTATGCGGGCGCGGGGCCATCTCGTTGCAGAGGATCGCGCCCGAGGGCGTGACGAACATCTCGACCGCCAGCAGCCCCACCAGGTCCAGCGCCTCGGCGGCCTTGGTGGCGATCCGGATGGCTTCGGCAACGGTCTCGGCCGGGACGCGGGCAGGGACCGTCGAGGTCGCCAGCATGTGATTGGCGTGGTCGTTCTCGGACGGCTCGAAGCAAACAACCTTGCCGTCCTGACCCCGGGCGGCGATCACCGAGATCTCGCACCTGAAGTCCACGAAGGCTTCAAGCACGGCGAACGCCCCGTTCGGTTGGATCGGTTTGCCGCCCGTGATGGCGTCCCAGGCGGCCTTGGTGTCGCCCGCCGAGTGCAGTTTTGCCTGGCCCTTGCCGTCATAACCGAGGCGCGCGGTCTTTAGCACCGCGGGCGGTTCAAGTGACCTCACAGCCGATTCTAAATCTTGTAATGAATTGAGCGGCTTCCAATTCGGTGTTGCGGCGCCGATTGAAGCAAAAAACTGCTTTTCTTTGACCCGGTCCTGGCAGACTTCCAGGGCCTTCCAGGTGGGGCGCACCTGGGTATGGGCGGCCAGGAACGCAGCTGCCGCGGCGGGCACGTTCTCGAACTCGAAGGTCACCACGTCGGCGGCGTCGGCGAAGGCGGCCAAGGCTTTCTCGTCATCGTAGGCTGCGACGGTGGACTGGCTCGCCACCTGTTCGGCGGGGCTATCGGTCTCCGGCCCGTAAACGTGTGTGCGGTAGCCAAGGCGCGCGGCGGCGAGGCACAACATCCGGCCGAGCTGGCCGTTGCCGAGGATGCCGATGGTTGCGCCGGGAGAAAGCCGCTGCATCGCGCCCGTTAGGCCGTAGGATCGTGGGCGACGCCGGCGGTCTGCGCCTCGCGCCAGGCGCCGAGGCGAGCGGTCAATGCGGCGTCGTAGACCGCGAGGATCGCGGCGGCCAGCAAACCGGCGTTCTTCGCGCCGGCCTTGCCGATGGCCAAAGTGCCGACCGGAATGCCGCCCGGCATCTGGGCAATAGATAGCAGGCTATCAAGACCTTTGAGCGCCTTACTCTCCACGGGCACGCCGAGTACCGGCAGAATGGTCATCGAAGCGGTCATGCCGGGCAGGTGCGCCGCGCCCCCGGCGCCGGCGACGATCACCTTCATGCCCCGGTCTTCGGCCTTAGCGGCGTACTTATAGAGGCGGTCCGGGGTGCGGTGGGCCGAGACGACCTCGGCCTCGAAGGGCACACGCAATTCGGCGAGGACCGCGGCCGTGTGGCGCATGGTCTCCCAGTCCGACGTGCTTCCCATGATGATGCCGACCAGGGGCTTCTTGCCAAACTTGGTCGGTGTCTCGGCAGCGTGGCCTTTGTTCTTGGCCTTCGCGGCTTTGGCGGCTTTCGCCGTCTTGCCCATGCAATTCCCCCAAGGGCGGAAAGGAGGCGACTTTAATGGAGGTTGGGCCCGCGGACAAGGAAGGCGGCGCCCGGGGGACGAAATGTCAGAGGGGTTGAGGTCTCATCCGTAGGGCTGAAGCAAGCCAACGCGCGGGGTGTGTGCTAACTTTCCGAGCCCCACCTCATTGAAGGTCCGCCATGAAATTCCGGGTTCTTGCCGCCGCCATCGTCCTCGGTATCCTTACCGCCGCGGCCGCGCCGCGCGAAGAGATGCTTGTTTCTACCGCCTGGCTCGCCGCGCATACCAACGACCCGGACCTCGTCGTTCTTCACGTCGGCCCGCCGGCCACTTACGCCCAGCACATCCCCGGCGCGCGCCACGTAACGCTGGCCGATATCTCGGTCACCTCTGAATCCGGCGGTACACTCGAAATGCCGCCCGCGGACGCATTGCATTCTCGTCTCTCGCAGCTCGGCATCGGGGACCGTTCGCGCATTATCGTCTACTACGCCGACACCGTTCAGTCGGCGACGCGCGTCGTATTCACCCTCGAGGCGGCAGGTCTCGGCGCTCGCACCTCACTGCTCAACGGCGGCTTGCCCGCCTGGCAACGCGAGCAGCGCCCACTTTCATCCGAGGTGCCTACGGTGCAGGTCGGCAGTCTCTCACCCCTCAAAATGAAGGACGTCATCGTCGATGCCAAGTTCGTCGAGGAGAATGCTGCGAAAGCAGGCTATGCGGTGATCGACGCGCGCCTGCCCGAGTTTTACAGCGGCGCGAAATCCGGCGGCTCGGCGGAGGCGCCGCACAAGGCCGGCCATATACCCGCCGCCAAGAACGTGCCCGTCACCACCCTCACGGACGAAAAGATGAGTATACAGCCCGCCACAAGCCTCCAGGCCGCCTTCGACAAGGCTGGCGTGAAGCGGGGCGACAAGCTCATGGTCTATTGCCACATAGGTCAACAGGCCACTGCCATCATCTTTGCAGCACGCTCGCTCGGATATGATGCGGTGCTGTACGATGGCTCGTTCGAAGACTGGTCGCGCAAGGATCTTCCCGTCGAGAAATAGGGCGAATACGTCCGAACCGGAGCAGGGCGGGCCTTAAGGTTTTGAAAAGCCGGTATTGCTAGCCTCAGGGTAGGAAAACCCTGCCATGCCCGACATTCTGCAGCACGAGGCTGTCCAAACCGTCGAACGCCGCCTGGAAGGCCAGAGCCACGGCGGCCGCGCCGCGCCGCGCGCGCAGCAGCCGCAGAGAGTCGCCGCCACCTATCAAGAAGTCGCCCGCACCAAGCCGGTCGACGACCGCATCACGATCCTCGGCATTCCGGTCGAGCAGATCACGCCGAGCACACAAGCCGCGCTCGCCGGTCTCGTCTCCGAGATCAATCATTTGCGCAACGTCGTGCGCCGGCACGAGCGCGCCCAGGAGCGCGCTGGCGAGCGCCGTGCGACGGGCCAGGCCGCCGATGCGTCGGTTCTGGATCAAGAGACTTTCGTGCGGATGCTGGCTGCGATGCTGGGTCAGCCCCCGGGCGAGGGCAACACCTGGGTGATGGTGTTGGTGCACGTCGCCACCTACGAAGACATCCGCCGTAGCTCCGGATTGCTCGCCGCCAACAGCACGCTGGCCGACGTTGCACAGCGTCTGAAGGAAGTGCGCCTTTACACTGCGTCGCCGTCGATCACCGACGCCGCGCCGCCCACCACGGCGCCGGTACCCTTTGCGCTGCTGGGCTACGTTGGGGGGTCAAATATGGCTGCTGTCGCCGCGCTGCCGACCCACGCTTTCGATGGCGCCGCAATCGCGCAGACCGTGCGCGCGCATCTTGGCGGCGGATATTCCGTCGCCGGCATTGACATGGCGCTGGCGATCACCGTGGCCGCCGCCGCCGTGGGTGCGGGCGAGAGTCCAATGCTGGCGATCGGTCGCGCCGATCACTTGTTACGTACGCTCTAGAATCAAAAATCAGGCGATGATGTCGGGGATCAGCTTGCCCCGGAGGGACGTGATCTGGTCCTTGAGCGCGAGCTTGCGCTTTTTCAGCCGTCCGACCTTGATCTGATCGAAACCGGTCTGGCTCATCAGGGTATTAATGACGTCGTCCAGGTCGCGATGCTCAAGTTCAAGTTCGGCCAGTTTGGCCCTCAGCTGTTCCTGGTCCCATTCCATGGCGGTGCGGCTATTGTCCGTCTTCTTGCCGGAATCGGCGATGTGCCGGCATTATTCGCCTGAATGTGCGCGGAAACCACAGCCTTCGCGAGGGGCCGTCCGACTCCATCGTTTTGGCGGCAGCAGGCGTGTTTTTCAAGGCTTTTTCCCGCTTCCAAATTCATTGCACTTCAATGCTTTGCCGCCGGTGCTGGCACGCACCTCCCTTGAGCGGTAACATCTGCGTGTTCTGAACCGATCCGGAGGTTGCCCATCAATGGATCTATTCGCGCGCCAGTCGGCACTTAAATCCAAGCACGCAGAAATCGAACATCTCCTCGTTGAAGAAGAAAAACGGCCCTGGCCGGACTTCAGCCTGGTCCACGAACTCAAAAGAAAGAAGCTGAAGATAAAAGACGAGTTGCAACGTATCGTTGCCAACTAGCCTTTAAGCACGCTCAGCCAATACCGATCCCCCCGGGCTAAATGCGGATGACTCGCCGCATCCGGAGTGGAAAGGGTAGGATCCCAAACAGCTAAGGCCCATCGCCGGATGGGCCTTTTTTTTGTCTGAGCTCTAGGAGTTTTACTGTTCGTCCGCGGGCGCAGACGGTTCAGCCGCCGGCGCTTCCGAGGCAGGAGCTGTAGCCGCTTGGGCAGCGGCTTCGGCGGCTTTGGCTTCGCGTTCACGGCGATTGATTTCGCGCTGCTTGGCCTTGGCGGCGTTGGATGCGCGGCGCGAGGCGATCACCACGGCCTTTTCCAGTTCCGCTTCGGTGCAAAGACCGAGCGTTACCGGGTTCTGCGGCTTGATGTTCTGCGCGTTCCAGTGCGAACGGTCACGGACGGAGAGAATCGTCGGCTTGGTCGTGCCGATGAGACGCGAAAGCTGCGCATCCGTCAGCTCGGGATGATGCTTGAGCAGCCAAGCAATGGCATCCGGGCGATCCTGGCGCTTCGACACGGGCGTATAGCGCGCGCCCTTGGACCGCGCCGTGGGCAGCGGGATGTCGGTCTTGTTCATCTTGAGCTTGATCTTCGGATCTTGCTCGGCGCGCTCGAGCTCTTCCTGGGTCAACTGCCCGTTGGTGATGGGGTTGACGCCGACGATGCCCACGGCCACTTCGCCATCGGCAATAGCCTGGACTTCGAGCTCGTGCATACCCGTGAAGGACGCGATCTGTTCGAACGACAGGGTGGTGTTTTCCACCAGCCAGACGGCCGTCGCCTTTGGCATCAGAGGCAGCGACATGGGTGCTTCCCTTTCGGATCTTTGGCGGAGGCGCTTCCTGCAATCCCTGGGAGCGGAATCACAAAACCACACCACCCAGCCCCGAAGCGTGCAGCGGGGCCGGACCGCATAATTATGGAAGGTATATATGAGTTTGCGGCGGCGGGGTCAAACCGTTCCGCCGCAATTTTCCTTAATATATTGAAGGCCTTGGGATTTATCGCATCGGCGTGGGGCTGACCTGGAGCATGATTTTGCCGATGTGCCGGCTGCTTTCCATCAGGCGGTGGGCCTCGGCGGCTTGGTCCAGGGGCAGGATGGCATGGATGACCGGCTTGACGGTCCCGGCGTCAAGCAGCGGCCAGACCTGGGCCCGAAGGGCGTCCGCCAAGCCAGCTTTGAAGGCGGCATCGCGGGCGCGGAGGGTCGAGCCGGTCAGGGTCAGGCGCTTGAGCATCACCGGCATCATGTCGACCTCGGCGCGGGCGCCCTCGAGGAAGGCGATGTTCACCATCCGGCCATCGGGTTTGAGGCACTTGAGGTTCCGGGCGAGGTAGGGCGCGCCGACCATGTCGAGGATGACGTCGGCGCCTTTGCCGGGTGCGCGCGCCTTAAGGACCTCGGCGAAATCCTCGGAGCGGTAATTGATGGCAAGATCGGCGCCCAGCTTGGTACAGGCGTCGCACTTTTCCGCGCTCCCCGCCGTGACGGCGACGAAAGCGCCGAAGGCTTTGCCGAGTTGGATGGCCGTGGTGCCGATGCCGCTGGAGCCGCCGTGGATGAGGAGAACTTCGCCCTTTTTCAGTGCGCCGCGCTGGAAGACGTTGTGCCAGACGGTGAAAAAGGTTTCGGGCAGTGCGGCGGCTTCCACGTCGGTGAAGCCCTTCGGGAAGGGCAAGCAACTGCCCGCGGGTACCGTGACGTACTCCGCATAGCCGCCGCCCGGTGTCAGTGCGCAAATGCGGTCTCCGACGGCGGGCGTTGTAACGCCGCGCCCCTGGGCAACCACCGTGCCGGCGACTTCGAGTCCAGGAAGATCTGAGTGATCCGCCGGCGCGGGGTACTGACCTAGGCGCTGGATGACGTCGGGACGATTGACGCCGGCGGCGCTCACGGCGATCAGCACTTCGCCGTCGCCCGGTGTGGGCAGCGGCCGCATCGCCGGCACCAGCATCTCTGGTCCGCCGGGCGCCTTGATCTCGATGCAGCGCATGGAGGCGGGCAGGGGCATGCGTTATGCTTAACGCTCGCAAGAACGTGGAGTCAAACCATGGACACCGACGACCTCGACCCCATCAAGAAAAAGCCGGTGAAGAAAGACCTCACCCGTATGTCCATAGGCGACCTCAAGGACTACATCGCCGACCTGAAGACCGAGATCGCCCGCGCCGAAGCGGCCATTGTCACCAAGGACAAGGCCAAGTCCGGCGCGGAGAGCTTTTTTAAGTCTTAGTGATCAGCGCTGAAAACAGGTACTGCAGACAAGCGATAACCACCCACCCTGCGAAGGCGCAGTAAATCCAGAATGCCGTAGGGCTCTTCGAGCGGTGAATGTTGAAGAGGTCGCTTACCTTCCCCGTTCGAAATGCTGTGACAAGGACATAGGATGTGGCGAATAGGGCCACGACCACAAATCCCATCATCAACCGTTCATCGATCATCAGCTAACTCCGGCGAAGCAGCGCCGGTGGCTCAAATTGTCAGCATGATCTTGCCGAACTGGCCGTTCGAGTTCATCAGCGCGTGGGCGGCGGCCGCTTCTTCCAGCTTGAAGGTGCGGTCGATGGGGAGGGACAGCTTCTTTTCACGCACGCCCGTAAGCAGGTCGGCTTGCGCCTTGCTGACGATGTCGTTGATCTCGGCCGTGCTGCGCGTACGGAACGTCACGCCGGTATAGGTGATGCGCTTGGCTGCGTGCTGGTCGAAGTTGAATTCAGCCTTGCCGCCGCCGAGACGGCCCACGTTCACCATGCGCGCGAGCACGTTGCAGGCCTTCATGCTGCCGTCGACGGTGGGGCCGGAGACGAAGTCCACGACCACGTCCACACCCTTGCCGTCGGTGGCCTTGATGAGGCTGTCGGCCCAATCGGGCGTGCTGGAGTTGAGCATCAGGGTCGCGCCCATTTCCTGCAACTTGGAATACTTCGACGGATCGCGTGACGTGCCGGCGACGAGGGACGCGCCTTTGAAGCGCGCGACCTGCAGGGTCATCATGCCGACGGCCGAACTGGCACCTTGCACCAGCACCTTTTCGCCGGGCTTCATGCTGCTGCGCGCCGTCAGCGCGTCATTCGCCGTGAGCAGGGCAAGCGGGAGCACAGCCGCCTGCTGAATGTTGATCTCTTTCGGATTGTACGGCATCACCCAGCCGGCTTCGGTCACGGCGTATTCGGCGTAACCGCCGCTGCGCCCGAAGCACATCACCGCGTCGCCCTTCTTCACATTGGTAACGCCCTGGCCGACTTCCGTGACTTCGCCTGCCCATTCCTGGCCGACGATGGTGAACGGCGAGTTGGCTGTCGCAAGCGCCGAGCCTAAGTCGGCGCGATTAAGGCCGGCGGCAATGACGCGCACTTGCACCTGGCCCGCACCGGGCGTCGGGCGCTGAACGTCGTTGTGAATAGCAATGCCTTGAGCCGTTGCGATACCGGCGCGCATGGTAGCCATGAGATTCTCCCCTGGAATTTGTGTGTGGCGCGAGCAGTATAGTCGAACACCGGCGTTACTTGCCACCAGTGGCAGTGCTGCTCTATTATTTGCGAAGTCCTTGAAAGTCTTGCGATGAAGTTGCTGCGTCGCCTGCGGTTGACCTTCTGGCTCGGGCTGCTGGCCTTGATGGCGAGCGGCACGGCCCAGCATCAGCTTTCTTTCAACATCCTCGATGCCGCGCTGACGAACCACAGCCATGTGGCCGGGCACTATATGCCCGACGGCACCTTCATGGCCGGGTCGATGCATGGCGAGGCGCATGCGGATCACACCGATACGCCTCAAAACGCCGGCCACACGCATAAGGGCCACGCCGACTGTAATATGTGCGGCGCGGTCGCGGCCATGGCGGCGGTCACGCTGTCGACGCCGCTGGCGGTTCCGCCGCCGGCTGTCATAAGTGAGACGCATGTCGTCGCGCTCAACTCTGTTCTCCGCATACGGCGCGAGCATGCGCCGTATGCATCGCGCGCGCCCCCATCCCTCAACGGTTAAGTTGATCTAAGCGTGACTCGTGCGCCGTGGATTTAAATCCGCGGCGCCGCATCGCATTCATATTTAATCAAGGGATTTTCATGTTTTCGCTAAAACACGGCGTGGCGCTCGGCGCTTGCGCTCTCGGTCTATTGCCGGCCGCTTCGGCGCACGCTGCAGACGCTCAGTCAGCCCAAGTGCGCGAGGAAATTGTCGTTATTGCTCCTGTCGATCGGCCAGCCGGTCAGACTCTGACGACGATCGACCAAAGTAAATTTGCGGACTCTCCTGCGTTCTCGATTGGACAGGTGCTGCAGTACAGCCCTGGGGTCGCCATCAAGCAGGGCAACGGGCCGCGCGACGTCGGCATATCCATTCGCGGCTCTAACGCCCGCAATGGATTCGGCGTGCGTAACATTCAGGTCTTTGAAGACGGTTTCCCGGTCACCCAGCCGGATGGCCTGTCGCGCACCGATCTCACCGATCCGCACGCCTACGGCGGGATTGATGTCTACAGGGGGCCGTCTTCGGCACTGTTCGGCAACTACGCAACCGGCGGCGCGGTCAATTTCCGCACGCGCGCGGGAGCGGACGTCGATGGTGTGGAGGTCGGAACGGACGCGGGGAAGTTTGGCTACGTCAACGGATATCTCCTGGCGGGACACAAGTTCGACCAGTTCGAATATTCATTTTTCGTCAGCCACGTTCGCGGTGACGGGCATATCAGCACCGGCGACTTCGACACGACGACCGTCAATCTCTCGGCCAGCTATACGCTTACCTCCAACGACAAGCTGACGTTCAAGTTCATCAATAACGACTTGAACACCCACCTCGCGATCCGTCAGTCGCTCAATCAATACCGGCTGAATCCATATCAGGAGGGTTGTGAGGTCGCCGCTGGTGCGGCACCTGGGTGCGGCACGGTCAATCTGTTCGTGAACGGTTTTTCCGGTGCGACGATCGCGCAAACTTCGGCACAAGCGGGGCTTGGGCGAAATGACCGCCGTACCGTCGCCGGGGCGCGTTGGGAACATACCTTCGAGGGCGGCGCAAATTGGCGCACGCAGTTCGTTTACGACGTGAAAGACATCAAGCAACCGACGGGTGCAACCAGTGCCGTCGGCGCCACGCCGTCTTTTACCGTGAATAGCGACGTGACCATCGACGGCCACCTGTTCGGCCTGCCGGCAAAGCACTTTGCCGGTGGATTCTTCAGCTTCGCCGACTTGAACGGCACGACCTACAACGTCATGCCGGGAGGAAACGCGACCATCGGCGCCCTGACGGCAAGCACATACGGCTCGATCTACAATTTCGGTGCACGCATGCGCGAGCAGGTCGAGCTTGGTTCGTCGTGGAATGCCGTTCTTGGACTGGGATTGGAGCGCTCCGAACTCAAGGCGCGTAACACCACGTACCGCTATACCGGCACGGCGCCGACCGTGACGGCACTGGATGCGACACGCCACTTCTTCAACGTGGCGCCCGAGGCTGCGCTGTTCTATACACCCGACGATGCGTGGCAGCTCCGTGCGCGTGTCTCAACCGGCTATGGAATACCGCAGCCCGGAAACCTATTCGTCACGCCGGCCGGCGTTTCGGGCAATAACCTGGACTTGAATACCCAGTCCAATGTCGGTCTCGACATCGGTGCCGATTGGACGCCCGTGCCAGAATTGAAATTCGCGGTGGCGGGTTTCTATGAATTCTTCAAGAACGAGTTTGTCACGCAATCGCCAGGCGCGGGCCTGCTCAACTACACTTACAATGCTCCCAAGTCCGAACACCGGGGCGTTGAGCTGGTGGGTGAATGGCGTCCGTTCGAGGGCTTAACTGCGACGCTTTCCTATACGTTCAATGACCAGATCTATAAATCGTACGTCGAACGTTTGAGCTCCGGCACGCAGTTTGCGAGCTTCGATCGGGGCGGAAACAAGACCCCCGGGGTTGAGCCGCATAACGTTAGCGCGCGGTTGGCTTACGATCAGGTGTCGGGGGCGCTTGCCGGCCTGGGTGGCTTTGTCGAGATGAATTTCCGCGACAGGTTCTATGTCGACAATGCCAATCTCGTGCAGGCACCGGACTACACGCTCTTCAACTTGAACATCCACTACGTGTTCAAGGTCGATGGTGGGTTCGCTAAGAATGCGCGTCTGTTCGTGGAAATTCAAAATCTCATGGACCGCCGCTATGTCGCGGGGGCCAACAACGTGACCAATTCGATCAGTGGCACGACCGGAGCACAAAATCCGGCCAGCCAGATACTCGCGGCGACGGGCTCGGTCTATGCCGGTCCGCCGCGTAGTATTGTCGCGGGTTTGAAGGTAGCCTTCTAAAGGGAAAAAGCCATGAGATCCTATCCTCTGCTGATGGTTGCGATGCTTCTGTCTCCTGGGCCGATTTCGGCCCAGGAGCACCAGCATGACGCCATGGAGCCGGCGTCTGCTTGCAAAGATGTGAAGCTATCCTGCGCCGACAAGGCGACGCCGTTCTTCGCCAAGGACGGCTCACTTTGGCTGGCGTGGTCGGCCAACGGGCGCATCGGTGTTGAGCATTCAACCGACCTCGGCAAGACATTTACTCCAGCGGTGATGGCCAATCATCATGCGGAGAAGCTGGATGCCGGCGCGGACTCACGTCCGCAGATTGTCATCGACAGCAACGGCGGGATGGTGGTGGCATACACCATCGCCAAAGGCACCGATTTCGCGGGGCAGGTGATGGTGACGCGCAGCGCCGATGCCAAAACCTTCGCCATGCCCAAGCCGCTCACGGATGATGTCATCAGCCAGCGTTTCGTTTCGTTCTCGCTCGATCCCTCGGGCGATGTCTTCGCGGCTTGGATCGACAAGCGCAATCTTGCCGCCGCGCACCGCGCGGCAAAACCCTATGACGGTGCGGCGCTGGCCTTTGCCTGGTCGACGGGAGGCAAGGACTTCGCGATCACACGCATCGCCAAGGACAATACCTGCGAATGTTGCCGCATCGGCGTCGCCTTCGCCGGCCCGCATAAGCCTGCCGTCATGTGGCGCAACATGTATCCCGGTAGCGTGCGTGATCATGCCATCATGACCTTCGACGGCGACAAGCCGGGGCCGGTGAACCGCGTTGCGGTCGATGACTGGAAGATCGAAGCGTGCCCGCATCAGGGGCCCAGCCTGGCGATCGATGCAAAGGGCGGTTACCACGCCACCTGGTTCACCGATGGCGCAAAGCGGCAGGGGCTGTTCTACGCGCGTTCGAGCGACGGCGGCAAAACCTTCAGCACGCCGATGCAAGTAGGTAACAACGAGCGCCAGCCGTCGCGGCCCTTTGTGCTTGCCGCGGGCAATACGCTTTGGCTCGCCTGGAAGGAATTCGACGGCGACCAATCTACGGTCAGCATCATGCAATCGCGCGACGCAGGTGTTACCTGGTCCAAACCCCGCGTTGCGGCGGCGACCAAGGACGCCTCCGATCACCCGCTGTTGATCGCCAAAGGCGGCGATACCTACCTGTCGTGGTTGACACGGGAAGAGGGATATCGCCTCATTCCCTTGGAGAACGCGCCATGAAACACATTCTCGCTGCTCTGGCTGTATTGATGCTTGCCGCGCCGGCCGATGCCGCCGAGATGCGGCCTTTCGCGCGCGGCAGTTGGCAGACGCTGATGCAGGCCAACGCCGGCAAACCCACCGTCGTGCACTTCTGGGGACTGACCTGCGCGCCCTGTCTGACCGAACTGCCGCACTGGGCGCGGCTCGCCCAAGAGCGGGCCGACATGCGCCTCGTCATGATCGCCGCCGATCCGACGCCGGGCGATATCAAGGACCTGTCCGCGACCCTGGACCGCGCCAAGCTGAACAAGGTCGAGAGCTGGGCCTTCGCCGATGCCTTCTCCGAACGCCTGCGCTTCGAGGTCGATCCCAAATGGCGCGGCGAAATGCCGCGCACCATGCTTATCGCCCGAAATGGTTCGGTGACCGTCATGACGGGCGTTGCCGATCTCAAGGCCGTGCGCGCCTGGCTCGACCGCGAGGCCAAGTAGTGCCGCGTTGGCTTCTGATCGCGGCCGGAGCGTTGGTCCTGTTCGGGGGCCTTGCTGTGGGTATCACGCTGCGCCAAGCGACGGCGCCCGAAGCGCGCGCGGCGGCCGCGAAGGCGGCCGTGCCATACAAGCTGCTCGACCACAACGGCCGCACGGTCACGGCGGCCAGCTATCGCGGCAAGCTTCAACTGGTGTTCTTCGGCTTCACCCGCTGTCCCGACGTCTGTCCGACGACGATGGCAAAGGCCGCCGCACTGTTGAAGGATTTAGGACCGCTCGCGGGCAAGCTGCAGGTGCTCTTCGTCACCGTCGATCCCAAGCGCGATACGCCGGCGGCATTGAAAGACTATCTGCTCGCCTTCGACGAGCGCATCGTCGGCCTCAGCGGTTCGGAGGAGCAGGTTGCGGCTGCCGCCAAAGCTTTCGGCGTCTATTTCGAGGAACACCTCACGGGTTTCGAGGACGGCGAAGGCGCGCCGGACTACGCCTTCGATCACAGCAACGCTGTTTACTTGGTGGACGATGCCGGAGTTCTGCTCCGCGCCTATGTCATCGATGATGTGAATTTGCTCGGCGATTTGCGGGATGCGCTGGAGAGGATGAAGTGAAAGCGCTGCTCCTGTTTCTCGTTCTGTTCAGCAATGCCGCCTTCGCCGCCGACACTATTGTCGTCAGCGATGCCTGGCTGCGCGCGTCGCTCGGCAAAGTACCCACGACGGCGGCCTACTTCAAAGTCGAGAATCGTGGCGCGGCACCGGACAAGCTGCTGTCGATCTCGACGACCGCCGCCGGCATGGCGCACCTTCACGAAAGCGTCGAGACCAACGGCGTCGCACAGATGCGGCCCGTCCCATCGATCGAACTGAAACCCGGTCAAAGTGTCGTGCTCGCGCCCGGTGGCCTGCACGTCATGGTGATGAACCTGAAAGCGCCGCTCATCGCCGGCGAAAAGGTGCCGCTGGTGCTGCGCTTCGAGAAGGCGGGTGAAGTAAAGGTTGAGGCCGAGGTTCGCGGCCTCAAATAATTATAAATCGGCGAGTTCATTCTTGTGGGCATCGCTCCAGCCGACTTCATAGAGCGGCTTTGAGCCCTGGATGCCTTTCATCTCGAACTTGCCGCGCGGGATGAAGCCGACCTTCTGGCCTTTGCAGGCATCCATCACGGCTTGCGAGACCCAGATGTTGTTCTTGTTGGCCTTGTCGCATATGCGCGCGGTCATCTGCACGGCGGCGCCGAAGAAATCGTTGTCTTCTTCCACCGCCTCGCCGACGTTCACGCCGATACGAATGGCCAGCTCGATGCTGGGATTGGCGCTGTTATGCGCGGCGACCTCGCGTTGCATGCGGATGGTGGCCTGTACGGCGGAGACGGGGTCAGGGAACACGGCCATGATGCCGTCGCCGGTATGCTTTACTTCGCGGCCCTTGTGCGCCTGGAGCGCGCCGCGCACGGCGGTGTTGTGCGCACGCACCGCTTTCTGCGCGCCGGCGTTGCCGAGGCGTTGCGTCATGGCGGTCGAGCCGACGATGTCGGTGAAGACGAAGGTGAACACCGAGGGCACCGTCGGGCGCTTCTCGGGCAGGTTCCACTCCTGCAGCAGCGCGCTGATCTGGCTGGTGGCGTTGGGTGCGCCGCCGATCTGCGCCGTCATGGCCTTGGCGCCGGCCTGAATCATGCCGGTGTATTTCGGGTTCTTGCCGTAACTCGGCAATTCGACGCAGAAGTTCTCGGCGCGCTCGGGCGTGTTGCCGGCCGAGACCAGGCCGTCTTTCAGCACCGAAAGCTGCTGGTCCTTGGGCAGGCGTTTGGTCTGGCCGATGACAGAAGCGCCGCCGGCGAAGTAGAGGTTCATGCCGAACTTGGAGAACGCGTTGGTGGGTTCGGGGCGGGCGAAACGCGCAGCGTCGCTGATGAATTGGTTGAAGCCAGATCGCGCTTCAACCTCGGCAGGCGATTTCTCCGGCGTCGGCGGTTTGGGCGCTGGTTTACGTTCTTCGGGCTTCGGCGCTTGCGGCGCGGCTTTCGGTTCGGGCCTAGCTTGGGGCGGCGGGGCAGGGGCTTCGGCGATCGGAGGGGCTGGCGCGGGCGGCGGTTCGCTGGTGTGAACTTGGCTGTCCATATCGGCGCCGAGTTCCTGTGGACCTTCATCGGCGGCCTCACCGACGTCTTCACTTTCTTCGGCGAAATCGGCGGCCAGGTCGGCGGCAGCGTCTTCCAGCGCGATCTTCTCGCGCATATCTTCGATCTCGACCTGGTCGAATTCAATGTCCTGTACGTGCTTCGGCGCTTTCTTGACCGCGGCCAACATCTGCCCCGGGCCCGAATCGCCTTCCGCCGACGTACGGCGGCCGCTCTTCAACAGGGCGACGATGTTGAACTGGCGCTGGAGGTTGATGAACAGCGCGCCGAAGAACACCAGCACCGAACCGCCAACGATGAGCTGCGTGTAGTTGGTGGCCGGCAGCGATCCCATGCTGACCATCTGCGCGACGATCAGCGAGCCGGCGATCAACGTGACGATGGCCAGCGCCAAGCTGATGAGCACGGCGAGCAGGAAACGCACAAAGCCGCTGCGTTTTTTCTTGGCCTTGGGTTTTTTGGGTCTCGTGCCGGCGGGGGCGCGCGGCGGCGAAGGCTTTGGCTTGGCTTCGGTCGGGGCTGGCGCAGGCGCGGGGCGCGGCGCGGCGGGCGGAGGCGCTTTCTTTTTGGCGGCGGGTTTACCGCCTTTCTTGGCGTCTTTCTTTTCACCGAACATGCTGTCGGTGTCGTTGATCGATTTGGCTTTCTGGCTTTGCCAGGTCACCACTTCTTCGGAGGTGTTGGTCGCGTCGTCGAAAGTCTCACGCACAACGCGTGTGGGGAAACCTTCCTTGGCTTCGATGGTCTTGGCCTCTTCAATAGCCTTCTCGCGCTCGCTCGGCTCATGACTGCCGTGCAGCTGCCAGCGCCCTTCTTGGCGGTAATAGACTTCGAAGCTTTCCCGAGCCATGCGTCCGTGGCGCGACCGTGGTGCGCGTTGTTGCGCGCGCGGTCGCTGCGTTTCCCCTGTTCACCGCCGTCGGTTGAATATCCGTTCGTACGAAAATGCGGCGGCCAAGCCGTGCGTGCCCACGCACCCCTTTGCACCTTAGAAAATGCGAGGGATTTCCTAAGGATGCCTTAAATGCGCGGGGTAAAGCGCACGGTTCCTAAAGACCTGGCCGCGAACGTGCCACAGACGTTGCGGGTGTTTCAACCGCTACGCGCATAGCCGGTATGTGCGTGGATATTCTCGTAAAAGTTATCCTACGATAGACGCGCCGTGGTCTTTTCAGACTCGAAGGACGGTTCAGACACGGGGACGAGTCCAAGGTCCTCGGCCAGGCTCCCGGCAGAAGCATTGTCCGGCGGCCTGACGGCGTCGTGCATCTCGGCGCCGGGCGCGGCCGCGCGCACGGCGGCTTGCACCTGGGCTTCGGCCAGAATCTCGCCAGCGCCGGCGCCGGCGACCGTCGTCTGCGCTTGGCGCACGAGATTGGCCGAGAGGATCGGATCTTCGCCCGCGACCGTGTTGCCGATGAGGCCGATGGCCAGCTTGGCGGTGGGTTCCGTGAAAGCGCGCTGCATGTCGACGGCGGCGTCCACCGCGGCGCGCGCGGTCGGGAAGCGCGCGAAGATGCCTTTGCCGGTGTGCTTGACCTCGTGACCGCCGTGGGCGGTGAGCGCCGTGCGCACGATGCTGTTATGCGTGCCCATGGCGTGATCGTGGAACGCTTCGGCGGCGGTTTCGCCATCGACCGGCGGACGGTCTTCGCGCAGCTCGGTGAGCAGATAGACGTCCAGCAGATTCACCGGCGGCAACGCGGCGGGGTGTTCGACCGCGAACTCCGGCGCCTGGCCGACAGGCGTGCGCCAGTTCGCCATCACATTCCCGAGGCTCGCGGCCACATTGGGCGCGCCTTCGAGGTACGCGGCGAGCGCGCTGCGACCGGCGGCCACCAACGTCGCGTTCGCGGGCAGCGCAGTCAGAATCTGGCGCTGGCTCATGAAAGGTTCGATGACACCCGGGTTCATGCCGTAGTGACGCAGCGCGTCGCTCAACAGTTCCTGTTCGGCCATGGCGTTGAGCCGTGCCGTGGCGGCGACGCCTGATGCGCCGCCAGCTAAAACGATGGCCGCGCCGCGGCGCGCGACCGGATCATCGGCCATGGCGCTGGCGACGGCGGCCTTGACCACATCGATGGCGAAGCGGCGCATCACCATGCGCTCGAGGTTGAGGCTTTCGCGCAGGGCCGCAGCGGCGGCTTCTTCCGCGGCGGCGTTTTTATCAGATTTTTCCGCAGTTTTTGCAGCTTCGGCGGCCTTGGCTTCTTTGGCTTTGCGCTTGTCCTCGACCTTTTTCTCTTCGGCTTTTTTCTCTTCAGCGACGCGCTTGGCTTTGGCAGCCGCGACGCGTTCGGCAGCGGCGCGCTCCGCGGCGAGCATGTCTTCCACCGGCGCGGGCGCGACGAGCGCTTCCGGCACGGCGTTTACGGCTGGGGCTTCGGCAATCTCCGCCGGTTTGACGGCGTCGATGTCGCCGCGCTTCATCTTTAGATCTTCGTATTCGCGGATGGCGTCGGGCGAGGGGCCGCGCTCGTGCTTCGGCTTGACCTTCGGCAGTTTGCTGCCCTGTGGCAGTTCGATGGGCATGGTCGCCGCTTTGGCCTGCGCCGCCGTCTTCGCCCACATGTCCGCGAGCAAGCGATGCAGCGGCAGCTTGGAGCGGAACAGGCGATAGAAGAACAGCAGGAACATCACCGCGTAGGCATAGGTCAGCAGCGTCGTGCGCGTGCCGGCGCCGATCACGATGCCGCCTTCGGCGACACGTTGCAGGCCCCAGGCGAAGATGCCGGTGGTCAGTGTCGCCGCGGCGAGGCTGATGACGCTGGCGACGACAACGCGGAAAAAGGTCTGCAGCGCGGTGAGGCGCGGTGTTTGCGCGCGCGTCGCCTGCGCGCGGCGTTGCGCGCCCGCTGTTGTGCGCACATTGTTGTTGGCGGGGCGGCGGCGCTGGTTGGCGGCGGGCTCGGGCGCCGACTTGGCGCGCGGGCTCACATAGGTGGTGATGCGCTCGCTCTCATTGATCTCGGGGAAGTAGGTCTCGCGCACGACCTTGGTGGGAAAGCCCGTTGAATTTTCCGTTGCCTGGGCGTCGGACACAGCTTCATTGCGCTCCTCGCCGGTGTATCGGGCGTGGAGAATCCAGCGGCCTCTCTGGAGCGCTAAGACTTCGAACTGCGTGATCGCAAGCATTGTGGCCCAACACCAGCCCCAACTTCCCGGTTCCGGCTTCTGCTGGACCTGGGGGCGCGCCGGCTGATCAGCGCGCTCGCGTATTAACGCTCATCCCGCAGGGATGTTGCGGGAATTGTTAAATTACACATCAACTAATAACACAAAAGGCCGCGTCATGGGGACGCGGCCTACTAGATATTGTGTTTTTCGCCTATTAGGCGATTAGGCCTTGGAGCTGAAGGCGCCGAAGCGCTTCTTGAACTTGGCCAGCTGGCCGCCCTGGTCGGACAGGCGGTGGACGCCGGTCCAGGCCGGATGGGTCTTGGGATCGATTTCGAGGCGCAGCGTATCACCCGCTTTGCCGTACGTGCTGCGGGTCTTGTATTCGGTGCCATCGGTCATCACCACGGTAATCTCGTGGTAGTCGGGGTGACCTTCTTTCTTCATGATGCGCCTCAATAATTTGTACGGGGTCGCAATGGCAGCCCCGGCGGAAGGCGGGTGTATACCCACTTCGGCGCAGCGCCGCAAGCGTGGTCAAAAACCCGTTCATTATCATTGTATTATCGTCCGAATTGACGCTTCCCAAGGGGCCTGGAGCTTTCCATTATTCACCCCATGAAGATCCTGCTGATCGAAGACAACGAGCGGCTGACCGCCTTCATCGGCGAGCGCCTGGCCGAACAGGGGCACAGCCTGGAGACCGCCGGCACGGGCCGCGACGGTTTGACGCTGGCTACGCGCGGTCCCCACGACGTCATCATCATCGATCGCATGCTGCCGGGCGAACTTGAGGGCCTGTCCGTGGTCCAGGAATTGCGCTCGGCGGGCAACAGCACGCCGATTCTAATACTCTCGGCCTTGGGCGATGTCGACGAGCGCATTCGCGGGCTGAAGGCGGGCGGCGATGACTATCTCTCCAAGCCCTTTGCCTTCGGCGAGCTGATGGCGCGCCTTGAGGTGCTTGCGCGCCGTGGCGCGGCGCCGCCGTCTGCCGCAGAAGTCACCGAGCTGCTGCTTGCCGATCTCAAGATCGACCTGAAGGCGCACAAGGTCACGCGCGCCGGCAAGGTCATCACGCTGCGCCCGCGCGAGTTTCGCCTGCTCGAGTATCTGATGCGTAACGCCGGACAGATTGTTACGCGCTCGATGCTGCTCGAACACGTCTGGGAATACGATTTCGACCCCGAGACCAACGTCATCGACGTGCAAATCAGCAAGCTTCGCAATAAAGTCGATGCGGGCTTCGACAAGCCCTTGCTACGAACGATCCGCACTGTCGGATACATGTTGACCGCCGATGATTAAACTTCTTCCTCCCGGCACGTTGCGCCAAGCCGTCATCTACGCCGGCGCGGTGCTTCTGCTGCTGCTCGGCCTCGGCGCCTGGATCTGGAGCATCACGGCGGGCCGCGTCGATGCCCAGCTCACCCAGCTCATCGAGAGCGAGTCCTATACGCTGCATGTGGCCGCGCGCGACGGCGGGCGCGAGAAGGCCGTCAAGGAAGTGGCCGCGCGCTTCAACCATAAGCCCATCGAGAACCAGGTCGCTATTCTCGCCGACGAGAATTTCAAGCAACTCGCGGGCAACCTCACCGCCTGGCCGGCCAGCGGCGGGCTTGTGCCCGGCTGGCACAACATTACGATCATGCGCGAACCCGGACCCAGCGAAGCGCGTGTGCTGCATCGCGTGCTGCCCGACGGCTCGCACTTCCTATACGGTTACGACCTCACGGATTTCCTGGCAGGCCGCAAATCCTTCGTCGTGGCATTCATGGGCGTGTCGCTCCCGCTGGTGATCGCGGTGCTGCTGCTCGGCTTCTTCATCCGCCGCTCGCTGCTCGAGAAGATCGACGCCATCAACGATGCGGCGCGCGCCATCATGCTCGGCAACCTCAAGGAGCGCGTGCCGGAACGCGGCGATTCCACCGAGCTCGACCTTTTGGCCTCGACTATCAACCGCATGCTCGACCACACTGAGCAACTGGTCGGCGGCATCACCAATGTCTCCAATTCCATCGCGCACGACTTGCGAACGCCGCTGGCCGAAGCGCGCGCGCGCCTTGAAAACCTGCTGGCTCGCCCGCCATCGACCGACGAAGCCGTGCGGCGCGAGATCGAAGCGGGTATCGGCGATATCGACAAGCTGATCCGTACGTTCAACGCTTTGATGCGTCTCGCGCAGATCGAGACCGGCGCGCGCCAATCCGGCTTCAAGACGGTCGAGCTGCCGGAGGTAGTGTCCGAGACCGTCGAGTTCTATCAGCATGTCGCCGAAGAGAAGGGGCTCGGCCTCTCGGCGCATATCCCCGCGCGCCTTGGCGTCACCGGCGATCCTTCGCTCATTGCCCAAGCCGTCGGCAATCTCATCGACAACGCCATCAAGTACACACCAAGAGGAGGAAGCGTCGGCGTTGCCGTCAGCACGGGCGTCGATGGGACCGCCGCCATTGTTGTCGATGACAACGGCCCCGGAATCCCCGACGCCGAGAAGCCCAAGGTCACAACGCGCTTCTATCGTGGCGACCCGTCGCGCGGCACTGGCGGGGCCGGCCTTGGCCTAAGTCTCGTTGCAGCCGTCGCCGCGCTCCACGGCGGTAACCTGACCTTTGCCAACAACTATCCCGGCCTGCGCGCGCGATTGACGCTGCAAGCCGCGCGTGCCTGACGGAGCGGCGGGGCCGGGGGGATGACGACATTTCTTCTCATCATTCACGGACTGCTGGCGGTGGCCCTGCTTGGCGCCGTGACCCATCAGCTTATCGCCTTGTGGCGCACAGCGCCCGTGGTTGGCGCCGGCTTCATGGCGCGCCTCAAGGCCGTGCGCGCCGCGTCCTACGCCAACGCCATCGTTGTGCTTTATGCCCTCGATTTCTTCATCGGCTCGATCATCTACGCGACCTATCGGGTCGAGGTGCGGCCTTACCTCGAAGACATCGGTGCCTTCATCGCCGCGGGTTCCTTTGAAACCAAGGAGCACCTCGCGGCGCTGGGTCTAGGTTTACTGCCCGCCTACTGGCTGGTCTGGAAGGCGCCCAACTTCGTCGCGGCTGTAACAGCGCGGCGTACGGTTACCGTGCTGCTGGGCTTCTTCGTGTGGTGGAATTTCCTCGTCGGACACATTCTCAACAACCTGCGCGGACTGCCGGAATGAACGCATCTGCATCGCCGCGCCTGATCTCCGCGCTCACCGTCTTCGCGCTGGTGTTCCCGGTCGTCTATGTCGTCAGCTATTACAACGAGCTGGCGATCGTGCGCTTCTATCCCATGGTGGGCGAGTTGCACCTCAACATCCAGCCCACCACCTTTGGCCCGGCGATGATCTATTACACGTGGGTCGTGATCTCGGCGCTGCTCGCCCTGATCGTCGGCTTTGCCGTGCCGCCGCGCTGGACGGCGCATCTGTGGACCGGGTGGATCTGGGTGGTTCCGGTGGCGGCGACGCTGTTTACCTTCATCTACGAGACCCGCTGGCTGATGCATTGAGGCCAGTTAATCCAATGATAATTTGAGACACATGACTCCCCGGCGTAACTTGCCGTACTCCAAGGGAGAAATATTTCATGTCGTCCTCGCGTTTGTCTGCCGTTCTGCTGGCCGGTACCGCCGCTACGCTTACGTTCAACGTTTCCAGCTTCGCCGCCGAACAGCAGGAGGGTGCCACACAAGTCCCACAGCGCAGCATCCCCGAAATCACCGTCGAAGCCGAAGCCATCAACGACTTCCGGGTCAGGCAGTCCGGCCTTGGCAAGCTGACCGAAGTCATTCGCGACACACCGCAGTCCATCAGCACCGTCTCCAAGGAAGTGCTCGAACAGCGCAACATCACCAACCTCAACGACGCCTTCCGCAACGTGCCGGGCATCACGTTGGGCGCCAGCGAATTCAACTGGCAGGGCAACAACCCGAACATCCGCGGCTTCAACTCGCGCTCCGACATGTTCCTGGACGGCATGCGCGATTTCGGCATGTACTTCCGCGACCCCTTCAACACCGAGCAGATCGAGGTGCTCCAGGGTCCGGCCTCCATGGTCTTCGGCCGCGGCTCCACCGGCGGCGTCGTCAACTCGGTCTCGAAGCAGGCGCATCTCAGCCCGCATATTTTCGGTTCCGTGAACATCGGCACCAACAACGTCAAGCGCGTGGCGGCGGATATCAACGAACCGCTTCCGGAACTCGGTGAGGGCGCAGCCATTCGTCTCAACGCCATGGGCCACGACGGCGAAGTCGCCGGCCGCGACGGCGGCGAGCAGCAGCGTTGGGGCATGGGCGGCAGTCTTGCGTTGGGCCTCGGCTCGCCCACGCGTCTCGTCGTGAATTACCTGCACCAGTCGAACGACGACATCCCCGACTACGGTCTGCCGTGGTTCGGGACCGAAGTCGCGCAAGTGCCGCGCAACAACTTCTACGGCTTCAACAGCGACTATCAGAAGGCCCAGGCCGACATCATCACCGCCAAGGGCGATCACGAGTTCAACGAAGACCTGCTGCTGCACACGCAGCTGCGCTACGGCCACTACAGCCGCGAAAACCGCATCACCGAGCCGCAGATCGCTGCTGCCGTCGGCACGCCGCTGGCCAACGTTACGGTCAATCGCAATGTCTTCTCGGGTTTCGCCACTGAAACCTTCCTGCAGGGCCAAGTCGACCTGAACGCCAATCTGCAGACGGGATCAATCGAGCATAAGATCGTCACCGGTCTTGAGGCGGGCCGCGAACGTTCCAACCCGTGGTTCGGCTTTGCCCAGGGCGTGCCTGGCACGTCGTTGCTCACGCCGGCGACGAATGCGTTCTTCATCTCGACCGGTACGCCGCCCAATCTCATCGCCGACACAACCAGCAATGGCCTCGGCGCCTACGTGCTCGACACCGTAAAGATCAACGAAATGTTCCAGGTTGTCGGCGGCGTCCGATGGGACAGCTTCCGGGTCAATTACGGCGCCACCCGTTATGTCGCCGCAACAGGCGTCTTCACCGGCGCAGAGCGCATCGTCCACAAAGATAGCGAGTTCAGCTTCAAGGCCGGTGTGATTTTCAAGCCGGTGGAAGAGGGCACCATCTACGCCAGCTTCGGCAACTCCTTCAACCCGTCCGCCGAAACGCTGACGTTCGTGACCGCTGCACGCGGTGCATTTCCGACTCCCAACGCCTTCCTCGAACCCGAAAAGAACAAGAACTACGAAGTCGGCGCCAAGTGGGATCTGCTCGGCGGTGGGCTCACCGCGACGGCCGCCATCTTCCGTATCGTCAAGGAGAATGCCCGCGTTCCGAACCCGGCGACACCTGGCTTCAACGCCCTTGGTGGCACGCAGCGCGCGCAGGGTTTTGAAATAGGCCTGACCGGCAAGCTGACGGAGGATTGGCAGCTCACGACGGGTTATGTGTACCTCGACGGCGAGGTGACCAAAACTCCGCTGACGGCAGCCGGTGCGCCGGTGGCCGGCGCTCCGCCCGTGGGTGCTCCATTGCCCTATGCACCCAAGAACGCCTTCTCTCTATGGACGTCCTACCTGATCACGCCGGAGATCCAGATCGGCGGCGGCAGCCAATATGTAGCCAAGCGTTATGCGCAGAACACCGCGCCGATCCGCAGCGTGCCGGGCTATTGGACCTTCGATGCGATGGTTCAATACAACTGGTCGGAACACCTGACGTTCAAGGTCAACCTGACCAACCTGACGGACAAGTACTTCTACGATGCGCTGCATCAGCAGCACGTCGTTCCGGGCGCGGGTCGCACGGCGATGTTCGCCATCAACGTTAACTACTAACTGGCGTCCCGTTCAAAGTTGTGACGTAATTCCTCTTCATCGCGAAGCTCCCCGTCCGCAAGCCGCTCCCTCTCCTGGCGACGGACACCGCGATGAAGGGGAACCACAATAGAGCGTCACAGCTATGCTGATTCATATTCCGAAGGTGCTGTCGGCCGAGCAAGTGCGCGAAGTGCGCGCCCAGCTTGACAAGGCCGAATGGGTCGATGGCCGCAACACCGCCGGCTATATCGCCAGCCGCGTCAAAGACAACCAGCAGGTCCCGGACATGCATCCGGTGGGACGCCAGTTGGGCAGCATGATCCTCGATATCCTCGAGAAGCACCCGCTGTTCACGTCGGCCGCCTTACCGCTGAAGTGCGTGCCGCCGCTGTTCAACCGCTATGGCGGTAATCAGGCCTACGGCAATCATGTCGACGGCGCGATCCGGCCCGTCGCCGGGACGCCCCACCGCGTGCGTACCGATCTGTCGGCCACGCTCTTCCTGACCGCGCCCGAGGACTACGACGGCGGCGAGCTGGTCATCGAAGACACCTTCGGCCCGCGCAAGGTCAAGCTGCCGGCGGGCGACATGGTGCTGTATCCGGGCACAAGCGTGCATCATGTGGAGCCGGTGACGCGCGGCATGCGCGTCGCGTCGTTCTTTTGGATCCAAAGCATGGTCCGCGACGACACCCAGCGCACGATGCTGTTCAACCTCGACAGCCAGATCCAGCAACTCGGCCGCGACGTACCGCAGCATCCGGCGGTCGTGCAGCTGGCAGGGCTGTATCACAATCTCTTGCGGTTATGGGCGGACGCGTAAAATAATTGGTACCGGGTACGAATTATTTTTAAAGCGCCTCTGCGGCCGCGCGGAACGCGTCGCGGACGTGCATGGCGGACGGCAGCTGCGTGACCACCGACACCAGAACATCGAGCGCGCTCTTCGCCGTGGCGGGTTGACGGCCGAGAAGCGCGACGCACATGCCGGTGACGACGTCGGGATCGCCCTCGAAGAGCAAGAGGGGCGGTTTGGTGTCCGCCAGCAAGCGTTTGATGACGAGGCCATCCTTGCCGAGATCGAGCTGCACGCGGTCGCCGCCGTCCAGGGCGATTTCACAAAACCGCCGGTCCTCGTCGTTTTGGTAGGTGAGGACCGTACCCATCAGCGCTGATCCAGCTTGAGTTCGATGCGCCGGTTGCGCGCACGCGCCGCGCCGCTGGTGCCGGCTTCGAGGGGCTGGAATTCGCCGAAGCCCGCCGCGGCGAGGCGTTCTTCCGGAACCCCTTGTCCGGCGAGGTAGCGCACCACCGAAATGGCGCGCGCCGCCGAGAGGTCCCAGTTGGAGCCGAACTGCGCCGATTTGATCGGCACGTTGTCGGTGTGGCCGTCGATGCGCAGGATCCAGTTCACGTCGGCGGGGATCGTGCGCGCGATATCCAGCAGCGTGCGCGCCAGTTGACCGAGCTGGCGCTGGCCGTCGAGACCGAGTTCCGCCGAACCTGATGCGAACAGCACTTCGGATTGGAAGACGAAGCGGTCACCGACGACGGTGATGCCGGGCCGCGTGCCGAGGATGTCGCGCAACTTACCGAAGAACTCGGAGCGATAGCGCTGCAGCTCCTGGACCTTGCCGGCCAGAGCGCGGTTCATGCGCTTGCCGAGGTCGGAGATCTGGGCTTTCTGCTCGGCGGTGAGCCTGTCGGAGGCGTCCAGCGCCGCCGAAAGTTTCTCGAGCTCGCCTTGCAAGTCTTGGAGCTGTTGGCTCATCAGCGCCGCTTGCGCCTGCGCTTCGACGGCGAGCGCCTTCTCCTTGGCGATCTCGCTGTCGCTGCGCGCGACCTTGGCGCCGAGACTCGCCACCTCCTTCTCCAGGCTGGCTTTCAAGGCTTCCATGGCCTTGATGTTCTGCTGGAGGAGGGCGAGTTGCTGGATTTGCGCGGCGATCTGCTGGCGGTCCTTCTCGGCGCCCTGCGCCGCCTGACCGAGGGATTCGCTCAATTTGGCGACCTGCGCATTGCGGTCGGACAGCTGGGCATTGAGATCGGCGTTCTCGGCGCGCAATTGGCCGAGCACTTCGAGCTGCTGGTTGGCGTTCTGTAAGTCGCTGGTCAGCCGGCCGAGGGTGAGCTCCAGGTCGGCGCGCGCCTTGCGCTCGATGTTGAGCATGTCGCCGATCTGCGCCACCTGCTTGTTGAGCGCGGCCAGCGCATTGTCGCGGCCCGTCAGCGCCTGACCGAGGTAGAACTGCCCGACGACAAACACGAGCAGCACGAAGATGATGATGATGAGCAGGGTGGACAGCGCGTCCACCCAGCCGGGCCAGATGTCGACGGTGCGGCGCGCGCGGCGGGCGTAAGAGGCCATTTGCGCCCCTTACTCGTTCGGAATCGGTGCGCCGCCCGCGCTCGCGGCCACGGTCTTGGCGAGGAGTTTGATCTCGTTGCGCAGCTCGCGCACGCTTTCGCTGCGCCCGCTTTCGAGCGCGCCGGCGAGACGCTGTAGGCCGGCATCGATGTTGCGGATATGCGTGCGGGTGGCTTCGTCGATCCCGCCGCCGCCACTGTTGGGCGCGGACAATGCCGCCGCGACGTCGCCCATGCTGCGGAGCAGGGGGCCGAGGTCGCGCTGGGACTCGGCGACGCGCAGCAATACAGCCTGCTGCGTCTTCATCTGATCGGCGAACATCGAAAGTTTGTCGTTAAGCTGGGCGAGTTGGTCATTGCCGGTGCTGCGCGTCTGCTCGCCGCGCGCCATGATGTTTTGGAGTTCCTGCAGGCTTTCCGCGGTCTGCTCAAGCAGCGCTTCGGTATAGGCCGACACACCCTGTTCGCCGTCGCCGGGTCCGGTGCCCGACGATAGGCGCGTGAGGCCCGAGAGCCACTCTTCGAGTTCGTTGTAGAAAGCATTCTGCGCTTGCGACGCCTGCAAGTCGAAAAAGCCGAGAACCAAGGAGCCGCCCAGGCCGAACAGCGACGAGGCGAAGGCGGTGCTCATGGACGACAGCGGTGCTTCAAGGCCGCTCTTCAGCGCCGCGAACATCTGCGCCATGTCGTCGCTGGTGACCGTAAGGCCGGAGATGACGTCGGCGATGGAGCCGACGGTGCCCAGCAGGCCCCAGAAGGTGCCCAGCAATCCGAGGAAGATGCAAAGACCGGTAAGATAGCGTGCGAGGTCGCGGCTTTCTTCGAGGCGCGCCCCGATGCCGTCGAGCAGCGTGCGCATCACCGGTGCGCTGAGCACGATCTTGCCCGACGAACCGCGACTGCGCTTTTCTTCCAGCATGCGCGCCATGGGCGAAAGCAGTTTGAGTTCGGCGTCGCTCGATGTTGTCGGCATCTCGCCGAAGGTGTCGCGCGGGCTGGCGTCGTTGCCGCTGTGGAAGGATTCGATCCAGCGCGCTTCCGGGCCCAGCATGATGACCTGGCGGAAGTTGAAGGCTATGCCGCCGATGATGACCGCGAAGATCAAGCCGTTGAGCAGCGGGTTGACCATGAAGATCTCGACCAGCGTGGTCGCGATCAGGGCAAGCCCGACCCCGACGATCACCAGGAACAGGATCATTCGCGTCAGATATTTTTTGGTGTCGGTGTCGGTCATGGAATCCAATAATTTTCCACGATTACGGCAACATCGTGTCGCAGAGCCGTGTGCCTAGGGTTGTGATCAACGCCGCTGCGTGATGGCGTCGACGCGGTCGGGTGCGCCGTCGCCGGACTGTTCGCCCAGCGCGCGCACTTCGATGCGCGTTGAGTCGATGCCGGCGGCGAGGAGCTGTTTGCGCACGTTCACGGCGCGCTCCAGCGAAAGGCGGCGCGAGCGGCTGACGCTCTTCTCCGGGTCCGAGGCGAAAGCCAGGAGCTGCACGCGCAGCGCCGCATCGGCTTTCATGCGCGTCGCAAGCGCCTGCAAGCCGTTCGTCGCAGCCGCGGGAACGTCCGGTTCGCCGATCGCGAATGAGATCGTGAAGGTATCGGGCGCAGGCGGCATCGGCGTCGCCTTGGGCGGCGGCAACGATGCGGTCTGAGTCTCGGCGGGCTTGGCGGCCTCAACCGGCGCGGCGGGCTTCACCTCAGCGGGTGTAGCGGGCGGCGGCAATGAAGCGACCTTGGCCTCCGCCGCCGGTGCAGGCGGCGTCAGCAGCGAGCGCGGTGCGCCAGCTGACGGCGCCGCGGGGGCCGGCGGAGCTGCGGCAGGAGCGGCAGCGGGCGGCGGCGCGGATGCAGTCACAGTCGGTGTGGCAGGCTTGGCCGCTGGCGCGGGTGGCGGCGTAACGGGTGCCGCCGCTTTAGGTGCGGGCGCTGGCGCGGGTGCAGGCGGCGCCGCCTTGGCCTGTTGCGTGGGCGCCGGTGGCGGCGCGGCCGCTGGCGGTGCAGCCGGTTTGGCAGGGGGCGGTTCGACTTTTGCCTGAGCAGGCGGTCGTGCGGCCGGGGCCGGCGCCGCGGGCGCAGCAGCCTTCGGCGCGGGTGGTGCAGGTGTTGGCGCGGCGGGTGGCGGCGCTTTCGCTTGCTGGACTGGAGCAGGCGGTGTCGCAGGCGCGGCGGCTTTCGGCGCGGGCGGTGCTGCGGGTGCAGCTGCTTTTGGCGCAGGCGGCGGCGCAGCGGGCGTTTCAACTTTCGCCGGTGCAGGAGCAGGGGCCTCGGCAGCCGGTTTCGGCGCAGGCGGCGTCGGCTTGGCCGACGGCTCCACTTTCGCCATTTGCACCGGCTTCGCAGCCGGCGCGACGGGTTGGAGATCGGTCACACGTACGCCCGGCGGCGGACGCAAACGGACCAGAGCAATGTTGCCGACGTTATTCATACGGGTGCCCGGCGGGATCAGCACGGGCGCAACGCCGTTAGGCGGACGCAGCACGATCGTCTCATTGCCTGGCGCGACCCGGAGCGGTAGACGGCCAGGCGCTTGGCCCGGGCCGGGAACCAACAGATTCTGAGTGCGCGGGGCGAGCGCGTCGAGCGCGCCCAGATCAACCGACACGCTACCCTGGGTGCGCACGGCCTTAGCCGCGACGGCAGGCTTCTTGACCCCATCGGCCCAAGCAGACGCGCCAACGGCCAGCGACAGCACGGTCAACACACCGCTCGCCGCCAGGAACACGCCACGCTGCCGCGTCTTGTTTGCCACCTGTCTCTCCGCCCGATGATGGTCTCTTTGAATCGTGCAAAGCCCTTGAAATCTCGCAGCTTTGCGCGAATTCCCCGGCCATAAACCTACAACAGGCCGTTCGCTTCGCACAACGACATTGAACTAGGGAGATTAAGCGAAGGGTAACGCCTATTTCGCCGGGGTGGCCGGCGCCGGGCCTGCGTCGATCAGGTCCAAAAGTTGCTTATGTAACTTGGGGTTAGCGGCTACGACGTTGCCGGTGAAGACAACATTCTTGCCGCCATTGGGCTCGGTGATGTAACCGCCCGCTTCGCGCACCAGCAAAAGGCCCGCGGCAACGTCCCAGGGCTGGAGGCCCATCTCCCAGAAGCCGTCGACGCGGCCCGCGGCGACGTAGGCCAGATCGAGCGAGGCCGCGCCGAAGCGCCGCGTACCTGCCACTTCACCCATGACGCGTTCGAGTTGCTTGAGGAAAGGCTTATGACCAGGCCGGCCGTGGAAGGGAATGCCAGTCGCGATCAGGCAGTCGGTCATGCGGCTGCGCGAGGAGACCCTGAGGCGCTTATCGTTGAGGAACGCGCCTTTGCCTTTCTCGGCGTAATACATCTCGTCGACGATGGGGCTGTAGACGAGGCCCGCGATGATTTCACCGTCCATCTCAAGCGCGATGGAAATGGCGAAGTGCGGGATGCCGTGCAGGAAATTGGTGGTGCCGTCGATGGGATCGATGATCCATCGATGGTGCCCGTCCTCACCTTTGACCTCGCCGGCTTCTTCAAGCAGGAAGCCGAAGCGCGGGCGCGCCTTGAAAAGCTCGGCGCGAATGGTTTTTTCGGCACGCAGGTCGGCGGCGGAAACGTAGTCGCTAGGGCCCTTTTGCGAAACCTGAAGCTGTTCGATCTCGCCGAAGTCGCGCTTGAGTGCCTTGGCCGCTTTCTGGGCGGCCCCCGTCATTACTGTCCAAAGGGCCGATCGTAGCGCCATGTGTTGGCCCTACTTCGCGCGTTCGACGTAGGACGTATCTTCGGTGTTGACGACGATTTTGGTGCCGGCTTCGATGAACGGCGGGATCAGGACCTTGAGGCCGTTCTCGAGCAAGCCCGGCTTGTAAGACGAGGCGGCGGTCTGGCCCTTCACGACAGGGTCGGCTTCGACCACGGTCAGGATCACGGTGCCCGGCAGCTTCACGCCCACCGGCTTGCCTTCGATGAAGTTGACCGAGACTTCCATGTTGTCCTGCAGGAACGCGACCTGTTCGCCGACCAACTCGGCGGTGAGGCTGAACTGGTCGAAGGTCGCGCTGTCCATGAAGGTCAGCATGTCGCCTTCGCGAAATAGGTAGGTGCAATCGATCTCGCGCACGTCCAGGCGCTCGACCGTGTCAGCGGTGCGCCAACGTCCCTGGCTTTTATTGCCGCCCGCGATGTCGCGCATTTCGACCTGCATGAAGGCGCCGCCCTTGCCGGGCTGGACGACCTGGTTCTTAAGCACCAGCCATTGCTTGCCTTCGTGGTCGAGAACCATGCCGGGACGAATGGAGTTGGCTGAAATCTTCATAGGGAAAAGCGCCTGTTTTCGCTGGTTTTGTAGTGGGAAATCGCGCGCGCTTGTATCAGGTTGGTTCCCGAGAGGCAACCGGCGGCGAAGGCCCTTGGTGGCCCCCGAGCAATGGTCTAACAGGACTTCATGACCGAAGCCCGTACCCCCTTACAAAACCAGTGGTGGCATCCCGACAGCCTGGCCAGGCGCCGGCCGTTCCTGGACGCCCGCCGGGCGGTGACCAAGGCCACGCACGCCTACTTCCAAGCCGAAGGCTTTGTCGAGGTCGAGACCCCGGCGGTGCAGGTCTCGCCCGGGGTGGAGCGCCATATCCAGCCCTTCGCGACGACCCTACGCGAGCCCCTCAGCCAGACCGGCCAGCCCCGTTACCTGCATACATCGCCCGAGTTCGCCATGAAGAAGCTGCTGGCGGGCGGGATGAATAAGATCGTGCAGATGTGCCACGTCTGGCGCGACGGCGAACGCACGGCGCTCCACCATCCCGAGTTCACCATGCTCGAATGGTACCGGGCGGGCGTGGACTACACCTCACTGATGACGGATTGCGAGGCGCTGCTGCGCGGCGCCGCCAAGGCCGCCGAACGCACATTGCAGGACGGCGTGATGCTGCGCTGGCAGGGTCGCACCTGCGATCCACTGAAGCCGGCCGAGCGCTTGACGGTGCAGAACGCTTTCGCGCGATATGCCGGCCTCGACCTCCTCGCCACCATCGACAATCCCGCCGACCTTGCGCCGCCCCCGGACAAACTTCGCGCTGCGGCGCGCGGGGCAGGGCTGCACGTGAGCGATAGCGATACCTGGGAGGATGTGTTCTTCCGCGTCATGCTGGAACGCATCGAGCCCGCGCTGGGAGAGGGCGCGCCGACGATCCTGTGCGAGTATCCGGCCAATCTCGCCGCGCTCGCACGGCGAAAGTCCGGCGATCCGCGCGTGGCTGAACGTTTCGAGCTTTACGCCTGCGGCGTCGAGCTTGCCAATGCCTACTCCGAACTCACCGACGGCGCCGAGCAGCGCGCGCGCTTCGCCCACGACCGCGCCCTGTTCACGTCGCTCTATGGTGCAGCGCCGCCCGTCGATGAGGATTTCCTAGCGGCCATTGAATTGCTGCCGGCCTGCGCCGGCGCGGCGCTTGGATTCGACCGGCTGGTGATGCTGGCGTCCGGTGCGGCCGAGATCACCGACGTATTGTGGGCGCCGGTGGCTTAGTTACTCCGCTTCCACGACGTAAGCTGGGATCGCTTCGATCTGGTACGCCGCCGAGATTTCCATATTCTGGCCGGTCTTGGGATCGGGGCTCGCGTCCGCGTGCTTCTTCAGCATGACGTAGAAGGTCGCGGTATCGAGCGCATTGCCGGTCTCGTTGCCGGCGCCGGGCAGGGCCATGCTGCCGTAGATATCCATCCACGGCTGATAGCCGCCCAGCACCGCATCGGCGGTGCCGTCCGGCTTGCCTTCGATGCGGCCGCGCCCGCCGATGTAGTCCATGTAGATCTTGTTGCGGTCTTCTTCGGTGAGCGACTTGCTGCCGGGGATCGAGCGCCTGTTGGCGCGAGAAGGCGAGCAGCCGCTGCGTGAGCTGCGCGCCGCGCTTGGCCCCTTCGACGGCATTGTCCAGGAACCTGAGGATGTTGGTATCACCGGCTTTCAGTCGCTTTCGGGCGATATCCAGCGCGCCGATCACCACCGCCAGCATGTTGTTGAAGTCGTGCGCGACCCCTCCGGTCAGCTGGCCGACGGCTTCCATTTTCTGCGCCTGACGCAGTTGCAGCTCGACCGCTTCGCGCTCGTGCACTTCAGTCTTGAGGCGTTCATGGGAAGCGGCGAGGGCGGCATGACCGGTCTCGATCTCGCGCCGTCGCCGCGTGGCCTCGACAATGTTGAGCGATCCGAAGACCACAGCGAAGAAAAGCGTGACGATCGCCAGAACCTGGACAATGGTCGCGGTGCGCTCGCTCTGGTCCTGACGCTCGCCCAGCAGTCGGTCTTCCTCGGCGATCATGGCCATGATCAAGCCGTTCACTTGATCGGCAGCGGCCTTGGTTTCTCCGGTGATCGCTTTCAACGCCGCGGCCTGGCCCTGCAACCGGAAAATGTCGATGCGGTTCTGCAAGGTTGGCAGCAGGCGTGACGTGAGCGGCTTTATCTTGGCAAGATATTGGTGCTGTACGGGATTGTCGTCCGTCAGCTTCTCCACATTGGCGACATGCAGCGGCAGCATGTCTCTGGCGCGGGTGAAGGGCTCGAGGTATTCGTCGCGGCCGGTGATCAGGAAGCCGCGCATGCCGGTTTCGGCCTCAAAGAGGGCAAGGCGCGTGGCGGTCAGGGCCTCCTTAACCTCCATGGTGTGTCCGACAATGGCATGGTCGTCGCGCTGGGCGTTCACGAGAAAACTGAGCGCAATGCCGACGACGATCAGCAGCGCAAAGGCGATGACCATGGGATGCGTCAGCCGCCGGACCGATTGCTCCAACAAACGCAAAGGTATTCCCAAGGCTGTGAAGCCCCGAACTTACCGCAAGCGCTGGAGGATTTCATTGAATTCCCGCACGGCCTGGGCTGGCCCTCGCGGGTGTTTCCAAACCCCGCCGCATACGGCGATGAAGTCGGCGCCGGCGCGCACCACAGGTTCGCAGTTCTCGACGGTGATGCCGCCGATGGCGACGCAAGGCACGTTGGTTGTCTCGCTCCAGATTTCGAGGATCTCGAGGTCGGCGGGTGTGGTGTTGTCCTTGGTGCCGGACGGGAAAAACGCACCGAAGGCGACGTAGTCGGCGCCCGCCTCGGCGACTTCCATGGCGAGGTGGCGCGAGTCCTTGCACGTCACACCGACGGCCGCGTTCGGTCCGACGATGGCGCGCGCTTCTTCGTAACTGGCGTCCTCGGGTCCGACGTGCACGCCATCGCATTTGAGGTCGCGCGCGAGGTCGGGGCGGTCGTTCAGGATGAAAGCGACGTCGTGTGCATGACACACCGGCAACAGCTTTCGGCCCAAGGCAAAGATTACGTCGTCATCGACGCCTTTAAGGCGCAGTTGCACCGAGGCGACGTCGCCAGCGGCAAGTGTCTCGTCCAATAACGCGGCGAACGCACGCCCGTCCGGAATCTCGGATGGTGTGATGAGATAGAGTCTGCACCCGTCTGGGGAAGCCATTGGCGTCCGATCACGTAAAAATCGTCATCCCGGACAAGCCCTGCGAAGCAGCAGGGCGGGATCCGGGACCCATTTTGCCACCAACGCCGCTTCCGTGCGGAGGAGCGGTGGATCCCCGCCTTCGCGGGGATGACACCGTGTTGTGGCTGTTACTCTTCCTTGCCCTTGTAGATGTCGATCAGCTTGCCGAGGAGGTTCATGGCCTCGGGCAGGGGGCGCTGGAAGGCGTTGCGCCCGACGATGGAGCCGTTGCCGCCGCCGTCGCGGATGGCCTTGGCTTCGTCGTACAGCGCCTCTTCGCCTTTCTTGGCGCCGCCCGAGAACACCACGATGCGGCGTCCGCCGAAGCAGCTCTGCACGATGTGGCCGACACGCTGGGTCAGCGTGCCGCGCGGGATGTTATGGGCTTCGTAGACCTTCTTGGCTTCGCCAGCTTCGAGGTAGTCGGTCGGCAGCTTCACTTTGATGATGTGCGCGCCCATGAGGGCGGCCATGTGGGCGGCGTAGGCGATAACGTCAAAGCCCGTCTCGCCTTCCTTGGTGACGAACTTGCCGCGCGGATAGGACCAGACGACGACGGCCAAGCCAGCATCCTTGGCTTCGGCGGTCAGCTCGCGCAGGTCGTTCATCATGTCATAAGCATTCGCAGAGCCCGGGTAGATCGTATAGCCGATGGCCGAGCAGCCGAGGCGGAGCGCATCCTGCACGCCGGCGGTGATCGCCTGCACCGGGCCGTCCTTTTCGCCGTTGAGCGAGTTGGCGCTGTTGACCTTGAGGATGGTAGGGACGGCGCCTGCGAAGGTGTCGGCGCCGTCCTCGATCATGCCCAGCGGTGCGGCGAAGGCCGAAAGGCCCGCATCGACGGCGAGCTGCCAGTGGTAATGGGGCTCATAGCCCGGCGGATTGGGCGCGAAGCTGCGGGCGGGCCCGTGCTCGAAACCTTGGTCGACGGGCAGGATCACCAGCTTGCCCGAGCCGCCCAGTCGGCCCTGCATCAGGATGCGGGCGAGGTTGGCTTTAGTGCCGGGATTGTCGCTCTCGTAGTTCGACAGAATCTTCTTCACCCGGGGTGTGATCTTCATGAGCGCGGCATCCCTTTTTCGATTCGATGTTCAGTGCTGACGTGCGGAGAGATTTAAGTCTGGCGAAACCGGCCTTGCGGCGTGACGGCAAACGATAAAGTCCCCAAGAAGTTGCGGCGCATTTTGAGGTGAAGTGGTCGCCGGTTCACCGTCGAAAATGCCACCAATCCAGAATCCGTGGCGCGACATATAAAGGCCTGCTGGACGCTTGTGTAGAGACTTCATGACAACCCGTCTTTGAGTCGTGTTGACGCCGTCGGGACTCCTTTCTATGCTTCAAGCAGAATTCGAGGTTGGGGCGCTATTTCCTTGAAAGATAGTGATAACTACAAGCTGGCGCATGTTCAGAATGCACTTCAGCGCCTGGACAAGGCGTTGGTGCGCCTCGAGTCCGCCGCGGCTAAGCCGCCGCAGGCCGGCGAGGCGGCCCGCCTGGCCACTGAACTCGAACAGCTGACCCGCGCGCACGAGGGGCTGAAACAGGCCGCGGGCCGCGTTGCCGCCGGTCTCGACGCCGCCATTGGCCGCGTCCAAGCCACGCTCGAAGACTAGGCGAGGGGCGGGTGGGACAGGTCTCGATCAACATCCGTGGGCGGGCCTACCAGATCGCCTGCGACGACGGCCAGGAAGCGCACCTCGCGCGCCTCGGTCGCTACCTCGACCAGCGTGCTGAGCAACTCGCCAAGTCCACCGGCTCGGTCAACGACGCGCTTTTGATGGTCATGGTTTCGCTCATGGTCGCCGATGAGTTGGCCGACATGACCGCCGAGATGGAAAACCACAACACCGCCAGCACAGCCGCAGCGCGCACGGCCCGGGAAAACGCGGAAAAGGAGACCGCGCGCGCCATCGACGGCTTGGCCGAACGAATTGAGCGTATTGCCGCGCGCCTCGAGGACACCTAAGTTGACCTTGGAGCTGCTGGACAGGTTAGGCCTTTGAACCCCCAGGGGCGATAATCGACTATGGGGAGCTGTCCCTTGCCGGTTTCCTTCGGGTTTCCGGTGAAACGGCGCCCACTTTTACCTGTGGTCCCATTGGCGGGTCACGCAAGGCCGACGGTTTCGGTGGCTCCACTTTTCCTTCCGGGGGCTCTAGGCTTTGTCTCGTTGAGTACGTTACGGCGGTGGCCATGACGGTTCCCAAGGCTGTGCCTGTCGATCAGCTCAAAGCGGCGCTGCGCCGTGAAGTCATGGCACGTCGCCGGGCCGTGCACACCGCCCGCGGCAACGAAGCCTCCTTTGCGCTGGCGGTACGCCTCTGGAAGGAAATCAAAGCAAACGGAAACAAAATAGCCGGCTATTGGCCTCTCGGTGATGAGGTCGATTGCCGCCCCGCGCTGACGGCCCTGAAGACCGCCGGCGCCGAGGTCGCGCTGCCGGTCGTGGCCGGCCAAGGTCAGGTGCTGCTCTTCCGTTCGTGGTCGCCCGGCGATGCGCTCGAGTCTGGACCCTTCGGCACCGCTCATCCCACGACGCGCGCCGCTATAGTCGCCCCGTTCGTGCTGTTGCTGCCGCTGATCGCCTTCGATGCGCGCGGTCACCGCCTCGGCTATGGCGCCGGCTACTACGACCGCACCATCGCCGCGCTCCGCCGCGACCGGGGGATTCTGGCCGTGGGGATCGCCTATGACGAGCAACAGGTCGATGCGGTCCCCTCCGACGTGCACGACCAGCGCATGGATGCGGTGATTACCGATCAGCGTACGTTATGCTTCAATGAGGCCTTCAGGTCTCAAGGAAGCTAGGTCTTAACGTATGCGACTTCTCTACTGCGGCGACATCATGGGCAAGCCCGGCCGGGACGCCGTGCTCACCTACATCCCGCAGCTTCGGCGCGATCTTTCGCTCGATTTTGTCGTGGCCTGTGGCGAGAACGCCGCCCACGGCTTCGGCATCACCGCTGCCATCTGTCAGAATTTCTATGACGCTGGGGTCGACGTCATCACGCTCGGCAACCACGCCTGGGACCAGCGCGAAATCATCAACTTCATCAGCGCCGAGCCGCGGCTCCTGCGGCCCATCAACTATCCGCCCGAGGCGCCGGGGCAGGGCATGGGTCTTTACAAGACCGCCAAGGGCCGGCGCGTCATGGTCGTACAGGTCATGTGCCGGCTGTTCATGGACCCGCTCGACGATCCGTTCCGTGCGCTCGAGGAGGTGCTGAGCCAGCACCCCTTACGCGATGCCGCCGACGCGATCATTGTCGACGTACACGGCGAGGCCACCAGCGAGAAGGGCGCGCTGGGATTCATAGCCGACGGCCGCGCCTCCATGGTGGTTGGCAGTCATTCGCACATCCCGACCGCCGATACGCGCATCATGCCCGGCGGCACGGCCTTCCAGACCGACGCCGGCATGTGCGGGCCCTTCGATTCCGTGATCGGCATGAAGAAGCACATCGCCACCGCGAAGTTCGTCACCAAAATGCCGACCGAACGCTTGGAGCCTGCGGACGGCGAGGGCACGCTGTGCGGCGTCTATGTCGAGACCGACGACCGCACTGGGCTGGCCTTGCGCGCCGAACCCGTGCGCGTCGGCGGAGTCCTCAAGCCGGCGTTGCCGAGTTAGATTTCCACAGCCACACCCCCGCCAGCAGCGGGATCACCGCAAAGAGAAAGAGGCCGCGGTAGGCGAATTCAGGGTGCACCAGGGTGTGGTCGCGCGCGACCTCCACCCAGATGATGGGCAAGGCGAGGGGCAGCAGCAGCGCGCCAAGGCGGGGCAAGAATGCGCGCCATTTCTCACGCCGGCGGATCAGCGCGACGACGATGATCAGCAGCGCGAGCCAAGCGGCGTTCTCGATCATCTGGTCGCTGCCGTTCCGGAGCGCGGCGAATACGGCTTGCGTCGCGGCGAACAGGTGCGATTGGGCGGACAGATCGTCGTTGCCGAAGGTGCGGTACATCACCGAGACCGAGATGTCGTTCCACACCAGCCGCCAGCCGAGGACCGCCGCGGCGAACAGCCATTTACCGATCCAGAGCGACAGAAACCCGGCGAACCAAGCGCCGGCGGTGAAAACGCCGCCCGCGATGCCGCGGGCCACAGTCTCACGCCGCAAAGTAACGGCGACGGCGAAGAACGCCATCAACGTGGGAGCGATAGAGGGACTATAGAGATCGTCGAGGAAGTTGGCGACGCCGCCCAGGATGAAGGCGAAAGCCAGGGTGAAGTGATCAAGGGCCGGATGCTTTTCCAGGCGCCGCAGGAACAGCGCCGCGCTCAGCAGCGCCCATATCCAGGTCAGCGCATGCACGGTGCTGGCCGGCGCGGTCAGGATGTTGCTGGCCGCGGTCAACGGGATCAGCGCGAAAGGCACAGCCAGCGCGCCGAACTGGCGCACGAGCACAGCCATCAGTGCGGCCGCCGCGCCGATCAGCAGCAGCGCATTCATCACCCTTACATTCACCAGCGAAAAATAGCTGAGCGCGACGCGCAAGTAGGTCGTCGGCCCATGCCAATAACGATAGTAAGCGAACGTCGGTTTAAGACTGCCGCCCTTGAGCCCATCAATGAGGTTCTGGCACGGCGCGGCGCCCTCAAAGCCGACAAAGGGCGTGGCGGCGGCGCGGGCGAGGAGGGACTCACCCTCGTTGCCGAGGTTGGTCGACAGCGCCACGCACTCGCCGAACATGTCGTAGTCGTAGCCTGACCGCCCATAAGGCGAGCGCAGGAAATTGGCGCCGGTCAGATCGCCGTTGGCCACGGCGGCGCCGAGCACCTTCATGACGCGCGCATCGTCCGTGCTCGCGAGCACGATCATCTGCAGGGCGATGAACAGCGCCATCAGCCCCACGAACGCCAGCGCGCAGAGCTGCGCGGTGCACGCCAAGAACTTCCCCCAGTTCCCCATGGGAGAAACTTACCAGGACCTGACGCGAGGTTCAGGTCCGACTTTGTGGTTTAATGGATGTCTTTGGGGGGCTTGCGCATCTCGACGATGGCGCGGGCAACCTGGTACCAGGCTTCGGCGCCAACAAAATCGACCTCTTCCAGGGACCGGCACAGCTGCGATGAGACGTATTTCAGGGCTTGCGGGCCCCGGTCGCGGTAGATTTGCTTGGCGAGGAACGTGGTTTCTTCATCGGGGTCAATCATGAAGGTCGAACGGGCCATGAGCGCGGTTGTTCCGCGGCGAGCCTGGCGCATAGTGCAACTTGTTGTCGTGGCGGCGATACTGGGCGGCGGGGCCTTGGCTGCAGACGCTGTAGTCCCCCTGGAGGTTCATGCCGACGGCAGCGTTCTTTTGGACGGCCGCTTTATCCGCTACTTCCACCGTCTGGACGTGAACTTGGACCAACTCGCCGCGCAACAGCCCAAGCCCATCATCGAGATCACGGCGACGCAGAACGTCACCGACGAAGTGATGGGAAAGGTGAAGGCTGCACTGGCCAAAGCGGGCCTCGAAAGCCGCGTTAAACCTTAGTGGATCGCGGTCGAGGAGTTCTCCATGCCGGAGAACGTGGCGGCCACGGCGGCGATGCGGATCCAGACCACCACGGCTTCCATGTTGCCTTCGGCCTGGGCTTCTTGAACCTTCTTCATCGCGTAAAGCCGCGAGGAAGAGCCGAAGTGCTCGAACACGACCTTGGCGCAGGTACGGATGTCTTCGTCGAAGTGGCGCGTATCGGTGCGCAGGGTAGGCAGGCTTTCGATACTGAGCGCGTCCATCGCAGCTCCTAGAGGAATAGGGGGTCCTGTGCCTGTTAGAATGAGAAGCACCCCGGAAATGTTCTCGTAGAAATTACACGCTGAAAGGGGAACAGACCGCGGAGCATTGTTCGCGCCTCCGCGTTAGCCTTTTATGCAGAAGGCAAATCATCCCGCACCCGCGAAATCGAAGCCGCTGGTGTTCGGCTTGATCGCGTTGATTGTGCTCGTCGCCGTACTCATGACATTCGCCGGCAGCCGGGCTGGCGACTTGATCAGCGCCAGCGTCGACCAACTCCGAGCCTTCAAAGCCACCGTCGACGCACATGGCGCGATCGCGACGAGTCTGTACGTCGCCGTCTACATCGCCTTGGTCGCCGTCTCGGTGCCCGGGGCCATCTGGCTCTCAATCTTCGCCGGCTTTCTCTTCGGCTTCTGGACCGGCTACGGCGTGGCGATGATCGGCGGCTGCGCCGGTGCGACTTTTGCCTATCTGCTCGGGCGCTACGTCTTCGCACGCTGGACCCGCATCCGCGCCGCGAAGCGCCACGGCCTCATTGAGAAGGGCTTCACCCAGCACGTCTTCAACTATCTGTTGGTCTTGCGCCTGATGCCGGGCTTGCCCTTCGTCGTCGTCAATCTCGCGGTCGCGGCTTTCAAAGTGCCCCTCAGCCGCTACATTGGCGCGACGTTGATCGGCATGGTGCCATCGACCGCCGCCCACGTGGCGATTGGCGTTGGCGCAGCGGAACTGGTCGCAAAGCGGGGCACCGTCAGCACATCGGACCTAGTCGTTAATCCGACCATTGCACTGGTGCTTGTGGTGTTCGCGCTGATGGCGGCGACGCCCATTGCCTACCGGTATTTCGCAAAGAAGCGGAAAGCCTAAACTTGATCCACGAATACTTTGAAACTGGCCAAGGTATTGGGGCCGAAGGTCGTGGTGATGGCGACGTCGGTGGCGTCGCGCCCGCGCGCGATCAGGATGCGGCCGATGCGCGGCATGTTGTTGCGCGGATCGAAGGTGTGCCACTTCCCACCCAAATAGGCTTCGAACCAGCCGGCGAAGTCCATGGGCCCATAGGGCGGCGGCATGCCGATGTCGCCGAGATAGCCGGTGCAGTAGCGCGCCGGCACGTTCATGCAACGGCAGAACGCGACGGCGAGGTGGGCGAAGTCGCGGCAGACGCCCACCCGCTCGTTAAAGGCCTCCGAGGCCGTGCGCGTCGGGCGCGCCTGGGCGTAGTCGAACCTAATATGATTGTGAACGAAGTCGCAGATGCCCTGCACGAGGCTCCAGCCGGCCGGCAAATGACCGAACAGTCCCCAGGCGATTTCAGATAGGCGGTCGGTGTCGCAATAGCGGCTGCCTAAAAGGAAAACCAGACTGTCCTCGGGCAGTTCGACAATGCTGTGCTGGCGTGCCCCGGGAACGGTGACTTCGGGAAGGCCACTGTCCTTGACGACGCCGGCGCTGGCGATGCGTATGCGGCCTTGGGGCGCCACAAGCCGGCTGCACCAATTGCCGAAGCCGTCGCGGTAGGCAACGATGGGCACCTCGGGATCTGTCTTCATGAGGTCGGGCACGGTCATGTCGCCGGCCCGCGTGTAGTGGACGTTGAGCATCAGCATCATCGGCGTCGGCTGCGGACAGTCGTAAAGGATCTCGTAGCCCACGCGGATTTCCATGGTTCAGCTTTCCTTCGTGAAGTCGTTCCAACTGGTAACGAGCGCGCGCGATAATCGATCTCCCCAGCGTTTCTGGCCGCCCGGGTCTGCGATGAGATCCTGGCGAATTTCGATCTCCACGTGCGGCAGCCCACGTTGCGCGCCGTGCAATGGAAGGGTGTAGTCGATGTCGTCCAGCGGGTAGGGCGCGTTCTCTGCCACGGCGATGTCGCCGTCGGCACGCAGATGACGGAGCAGGGGGCGTGCGATGCGGGCGTCGCGGTTGTAAAGCACGCCGACGTGCATCGGGCGGCTCTCGCCGTGGAACGTGGGCGTGAAGCTATGTAACGCAACAAGGCAAGTGGCCCGGCCCGCGCGCTGGTCCAGTTCCGCACGCAGGCGGTCATGGTAGGGATGAAAAATCTCATTGAGGCGCTGGGCACGCGCCTCCGCTGGTAAATCGACATTGCCCGGGATCGCAGTGGCCTCGCTATGCGTGGCGATGGAATCCGGAGCAGTCGGAGCACGATTGCAGTCGATGACGAGGCGCGAATAGTTCTGAAGTATGGCCGCTGCGCCGAGCGTCGCGGCCATGAGCCGCGTCACCGCCGCCGCGCCGATATCCCAGGCGATATGGCGCGCACGGTCGCCGTCGCTCAATCCCAAAGATCCGAGCGCCCTAGGCAGACGATTGGAGGCGTGGTCGCAGACGAGGACGAACACCGAGGGGTGTTGCTCCGGCAAGACCGTGACGGCCGGCGGCTCATCCTGGGTCAATAAAAGAGTCTGCGAAATGACGGGTACTTTCTCTGAAGCAATGCCGGCAAAGGCCCGAACTGCAGCGCCCCGTCCCGCGCTACGCTCACCTTAGACCCTTCCTAGGTCCCTGTGAAAAAAACCCAGCGGCTAGGCGCACCGCACAACATTTGGTATAACCCCTTAGATTCTCAGCCGCTTATTGTATAGGCGACTGCTGCCGTACTTGGCCCGCGCGGGAACCGCAGCCGGGCCGTAAGGGTTTGGAACTAAGGGATTTAAGGGAAGGGGAAGCCCTACGGGGCGCGAGGGACGAACGATGGCTGGTCATTCCCAATTCAAGAACATCATGCACCGCAAGGGTGCCAAGGACGCCAAACGCGCGAAGCTTTTCACCAAGTTGGCGCGCGAAATCACCGTGGCCGCCAAGCTTGGCTTGCCGGATCCGGCCTACAATGCGCGCCTGCGTGCGGCCATCGCCGACGCCAAGGCCGAGAGCGTGCCGCGCGAGAACATCGAGCGCGCCATCAAGAAGGCCAGCGGCGGCGATCAGGAGAACTATGAAGAGGCGCGCTACGAGGGCCGTGGCCCTGGCAATGTCGCGCTGATCATCGAGGCGCTCACCAATAACCGCAACCGCACGGCCGGCGAACTGCGCACCATTCTCGGCAAGCACGACGGCAGTCTGGGTGAGACGGGCAGCGTTGCCTATGCCTTCCAGCGCGTCGGCCAGATCCACTACAAGCCGGAGGCCGGCAGCGAAGACAAAGTCATGGAAGCGGCCATCAACGCCGGCGCCGACGATGTGCAGTCGGGCGAGGGCGGTCATGACATCTTTTGTGCGCCCGACAGCCTGCACGCCGTGACCAAGGCGCTCGAAGCCGTGCTTGGCGAGGCGGTGACGTCGCGCCTCGAATGGAAGACGACGATGACCACGAATGTAGACGGCGAGGACGCCGAAACCCTGATGAACCTGCTCAGCGCGCTAGACGACAACGACGATGTCCAGCGCGTCGCGGCCAACTATGAAATGTCCGATGAGGTCATGGCCAAGCTCGGCGCTTAAGAAGCCGGCGCCCGCGACGACGATAGTTGTCCGTATTCTCGGTCTCGATCCGGGACTGCGGCACACCGGCTGGGGCGTGATCGAAGTCGAAGGCAATCGCCTCAGCTTTGTCGCCGACGGCGTCGTGCAGCCCAACCCGGATCTCTCCTTGGCCGAGCGCTTGCAGCATTTGTTCCTGGAAGTGCAGGCTCTGGTCGCCACCTACGCGCCCGGCGAATGCGCCATCGAAGATACCTTCGTGAGTAAGAATCCGACATCGACGCTGAAGCTCGGCCACGCGCGCGCTGCCGCCATGCTGGCGCCCGCCGTTGCCGGCATCATGGTCGCCGAGTACAAGCCGAATCTCGTCAAGAAGTCCGTCGTCGGATCGGGCCACGCCGACAAGATCCAAGTGGCTGCCATGATGCGCGTGCTGCTGCCGGGCTGTAAGGCCGGCAATGCCGATGCCGCCGATGCGCTGGCAGTTGCCGTGTGTCATGCGCATCACCGAAAGTCTGTGATGAGATTTGCGAAATGATCGCCAAGCTGCGCGGCATATTGGATTCCACCGGCGAAGACTTCGCCGTCGTCGATGTCGGCGGCGTCGGGTACCTCGTGTTCTGCGGATCGCGCACGCTGGCCGCGCTGCCGGCGGTAGGCGACCCCGTCGAACTCGCCGTGGAAACGCACGTGCGCGAAGATCACATCCATCTTTATGGCTTCACCACGGCCTCCGACCGCGAGATGTTCCGCACCCTGACGACCGTGCAGGGCGTCGGCGCGAAGGTTGGTCTCGCGATTTTGTCCGCGCTCTCCGCCGAGCAGATCGCCCAGGCCATTGCTGCCGGCGATCAGACCGCCTTCAAGCGCGCGAGCGGCGTCGGCCCGAAGCTGGCCCAGCGCCTTGTGGTCGAACTGAAGGACAAGCTCGGCGCATTCCCGCTCATGGCGCCTGCGGCCGTCGCCGCCATCGGCAAAGGCGCGCCCAGGGGTAACAATATTGTCGATGACGCTGTCTCGGCGCTGGTCAATCTCGGCTACGGGCGCCTGGAGGCCTTTGGCGCGGTCAATCGCGCAGCCGCGGCGGCCGGCGGCGCTGCGCCCTTGAACGCGCTCATCAAGACCTCACTGCGTGAACTGGGGAGCGCCGATGGTCGCTGAACCCGCTCGCGCCATTTCCGGTGGGCGTCAGGATGACGACGCCGATGCCTCACTGCGCCCGCAGCGTCTCGGCGACTTCATCGGCCAGCGCGCCGTGCGCGAGAACCTGGCTGTGTTCATCGCCGCCGCGCGCGAACGTAAAGAGGCCCTTGATCACGTGCTGCTGCACGGACCGCCAGGCCTCGGCAAGACCACGCTGGCGCAGATCGTCGCGCGTGAGCTCGGCGTTGGCTTCCGCGCGACTTCGGGCCCGATGATTGCGCGGGCAGGGGATTTGGCCGCGATCCTGACCAACCTTGAAGCCAACGACGTGCTCTTTATTGATGAGATCCACCGCCTTAATCCCGCCATAGAGGAGGTGCTCTATCCGGCCATGGAGGACTTCCAACTGGACCTCATTATCGGCGAGGGTCCTGCGGCGCGTTCTGTACGCATCGAACTCCAGCCTTTTACCCTCGTCGGCGCCACCACACGCTCCGGTCTCCTGACCACACCGCTCAGGGACCGGTTCGGTATTCCCCTGCGCCTGGAATTCTACGACACGCCTGAATTGGTAGAGATCGTTTGCCGTGGCGCGCGCGTCATGAATGTCGCCATTTCCGATGACGGCGCGCGCGAGATCGCCAAACGATCGCGCGGCACACCGCGCGTGGCGGGGCGTTTGCTCAAGCGGGTGCGCGACTTCGCCGCCGTCGATGGCGAGAAGGAGATCAACGTCGCGGTTGCCGACAAGGCGCTGCGCCGTCTCGACGTCGACGCGCTCGGCCTTGACGCCATGGACCGGCGCTATCTCGATTGCATCGCCAAGAACTACGGCGGCGGTCCGGTAGGTGTTGAAACGCTGGCCGCCGCCCTGGCCGAAGAGCGCGACACCATCGAGGACGTCATAGAACCGTTCCTGATCCAAAAAGGGCTTCTTCAGCGCACGCCGCGCGGACGCATCATCTCCGATGCCGGCTACCGCCAGATGGGTCTTGCCGCGCCGCGTCGCGATCCCGCCCAGTTCAACCTGCTCGACGCGGGAGACGCCACATGAGCGCGCTCGCGCCGACCACGGGTGCGATGGAAGGGCGCGTACACAAGCTGCCGGTGCGCGTCTATTACGAAGACACCGACGCCGCGGGTATTGTGTATTACGCCAATTACCTTAAATACGCCGAGCGCGGACGCACCGAGATGCTGCGCACGCTGGGCGTCGAGCAGCATCGCCTTCGCGAAGAAACCGGCATGCAGTTCGTCATGGCCAACGGCGAAGTGAAATATCGCCGTCCGGCACGCCTTGATGACGCGCTCATTGTCGAGACCGCTCTTACCGAATTGGGCGCGGCATCGGTGCGCATGCGCCAGGTGATCAAGCGGAGCGCAGGCGATGAACTTGTGCATTTTCACGCGCACGTCGCCTGCACGGGGCCTGACGGCAAGCCGATGCGCTTGCCGGATGTCTTGCGCGACGCGCTGAAGAATTATGTGAGTGAATAAGGGGTAGGTTTGGAATGGAAAACGTAGCGACCGCAGCCGTGGCTGCACCGGCTGTCGTCAATGTCTCGATAGTCAATCTGATCCTGCTTGCCGATCCGGTCGTCAAGGTGGTGATGGCCATGCTGGTCTTCGCCTCGCTGTGGAGCTGGGGCATCATCTTCGACAAGATCATGCGCCTGCGTTCGCTCGGGCGTCAGGCTGAGCAGTTCGAGGAGCGTTTCTGGTCGGGCATCTCGCTCGAAGAGCTGTATGAGAAGATCGGTCAACGTCCCAAGGACCCCATGTCTTCGATCTTCGTCGCCGCCATGAAAGAGTGGCGCCGGTCTTCAGGCAAAGGCGGCGTTGCGCCCACGTCCGGCACGGCGGCGGTAGGGGAGCGCATGGACCGCGTCATGAAGATCAGCCTCGAGCGCGAGATGGATCATCTCAACAAGCGCATGATCTTCCTGGCCTCGACCGGTTCGGTTTCGCCCTTCCTCGGACTCCTCGGCACCGTCTGGGGCATCATGAACACCTTCACCGCCATCGGCGCGGCGTCGGACACCAGCCTTGCCACCGTCGCGCCCGGCATCGCAGAAGCGCTGTTCGCCACCGCCCTGGGGCTCGTGGCCGCCATTCCGGCCGTGGTGTTCTACAACAAGATCTCCAGCGACCTCGCGCGCTATGCTTTGCGCCTTGAGAACTTCGCCGGCGAGTTCGGCGCCATCCTGTCACGCCAGTTGGATGTAAAATAATGGCCTCATTCATCAAGCCGTCTTCCGGCACGAAAACCACACGCCGCACGTTTACTGCGGTAGCCGAGATCAACGTCACACCGATGGTCGACGTGATGCTGGTACTGCTGGTGATCTTCATCGTCACCGCACCGCTGCTGACCACCGGCGTCAACGTCAACCTGCCGCAGACCTCGCGCGCGCGTTCGCTGCCTCAGGACAACACCGCGCTGACGCTCACCATCGAGAAAGACGGCTCCATCAGCCTCAACGCCGCCAAACAGGACGTCGTGCGCCTGGACCTCGACGTGCTGCGCGAGCGTCTGACGGCGATCCGCGAAGCTAACCCGCAGGTGCGCGTTTATGTGAAGGGCGACGCCAGCGTGCCTTACGGCCGTATGATGGAAGTGATGGCCGAAGTCACCGGCGCCGGCATTACCCAGGTCGCTTTCGTCACCGAACCGCGGCGAAATCCGCCGCCGAAGCGTTAGTATAAGAGGAATTGGCTCTCGGCATGACACCACGCGATCCCGCATCGGTCGCCTATACCGGCCAGGGCTTCACCAATCAGGGCTATGCTCTGTCGTTGGCCCTGCACATCGGTATTGTGCTGATGGGATACGTGAGCATTCCGTTCATGAAGCGGGACATCCCGATCGATCCGCCGCTGATCGTCGATCTTGTGCCGATCGAAGAAATTGCCTCCGCTGCGCCCAAGCCGTCGCCGGAGCCGCTCCCTGAGCCCGCGCCCCTGACGCCGCCCGAGCCCCAGTTCGCCGAGCCGCCGCCGGCCGAGATGCCGCCGCCGCCCAAGTTTGACATCGCCAAGGTCGAGCCGGAGAAGGCCAAGCCGAAACCGCCGCCGCCCAAGGCCAAGCCGAGTCCGGCCAAGACGCGCCAGGACGACGTGGCGATGCTGCAGAAGCTGCTGAAGGACATGCAGAAGAACGCGCCGAAGCCGCAGGCCAAGGCGAGCGACAGCAAGGCGCCGCCGTCCAACAACATCGCACCCAACATCTCCGACCATGCGTCCATGACCGAACTCGACGCGATCCGCCGTCACATAGAAGGCTGCTGGCGCATCGACCCCGGCAAGGAAGGCATCGAGAACCTCTCGGCCGTCATTAAGGTCTACATCCGGCCCGACGGCTCGGTGCAGGACGCGCAGATCGTCGATATGACGCGCTACTTCGCCGACACCCAGTTCCGCACCTTTGCCAACTCGGCGCGCGCCGCCGTGCTGGGCTGCGGCAATATCCCGATCTCGGCCGAACGCTACAATTTGTTTAAAGAAATCGAGATGAACTTTAGCCCGCAAGGACGGATCAACTAGGTCATAGCGCCGTTGGTAGCTTTAATGAGCGCTTTGCTTGCAACCTTGACACGCCATCGCCACAATCGCCGCACATGCTGGCTCAAACGCACACCCTCTGAACGGACACACGAGATGACGAAGACGCCGATGTTGCTTATGCCCCGCCGCAAGCTTCTGATGACGCTGCCGCTCGTTGCGGGGATGCCGGCGCTCATGAGCGCGCGCGAGGCCTTCGCTCAAGTGAAGATCGACATCACGCGCGGACGCGTCGAGCCGATGCCGATCGCCATACCGGCGTTCCCGGGCTCGACACCCGAGTTGCAACAGATGGGCAAGGACGTATCCGACGTCATCTCCAAGGATCTCGAACGCTCGGGCCTGTTCCGCCCCATCGATCCCAAGGCCTTCCTGCAGGAATTGACATCGCTTGACGTGCAGCCGCGCTTCGCCGACTGGCGCACGCTCGCCGCGCAAGCCCTGGTGCAGGGTGCCGCCGATCTGCAGACCAGCGGTCAAATCCGTATCGCGTTCCGTCTGTGGGATATCGCCGGCGCGCAGCAGATGGAGGGAAAAGGCTACGGCACGGATGCGGCCAACTGGCGCCGTGTCGCGCACATGATCGCCGACCTGATCTATTCGACCATCACCGGCGAGAGCGGCTACTTCGACACGCGCATCGTCTACATCGCCGAGAGTGGTCCGGCGATCAATCGCGTGAAACGCCTGGCCATCATGGATCAGGATGGCGCCAACCACCGCTATCTGACCGACGGTTCGGCGCTGGTGCTCACGCCGCGCTTCTCGCCGTCCGGGCCGGAGATCACCTATCTCTCGTACTTCCGCAACGTTCCGCGCGTGTACATGTTCAACATCGACACGGGCCGCCAGGAAGTGCTGGGTGATTTCCCCGGCATGACCTATGCGCCGCGCTTCTCGCCCGACGGCAACGGCGTGATCTTTTCCGCCGCGCTCAACGGCAACTCAGATATTTACGCGATGGATTTGCGCACGCGCCGCATGGCGCGGCTCACCGATAACCCGGCCATCGACACCTCGCCGTGTTACTCGCCGAAAGCCGATCAGATCACCTTCGCCTCGGACCGTGGCGGCACGCAGCAGATCTACGTCATGAACTCTGACGGCTCGAATCCGCAGCGCATCAGCTTCGGCCAGGGCAAGGGCAGGTACGGCACGCCGGTGTGGTCGCCGCGCGGCGATCTCATCGCCTTCACGCGCTACGCGACGTCCGACGGCAATTTCTACATCGGCGTCATGCGTCCCGATGGTTCCGGCGAGCGCCTGCTTGCGCAGGGCTTCCTGGTTGAGGCGCCGACGTGGTCGCCCAACGGGCGCGTCATCATGTACTTCGCCCAGAGTCCCAATGGCGGCCGCACGCGGCTCTTCTCGATCGATCTAACCGGTTACAATCAGAGAGAAATGGTCACGCCCCAGGACGCGTCCGATCCGGCGTGGTCTCCGCTGTCGCCTTAACAAAACTTCTGTGAAGCGACCCGCGCGCGAAATCATCGCCGCTTAAGCCTTGAGACTGCTGGATATTTTGCGCAATAGGGGCCGATTGCAGGGAACGATGCGGGCAAAAATCATGTATAATACTAGGGCTTAGACCAAAGTGCGGTGCGGTAGGCTATTGATTCCTGTCGTTTTACTGGTAAAACAGGGCCAATTGCACTGAACCCCTTTGGGTCGCGGGTTCAGGGTAGTGCGTGCATAACTAAACCTTAGGGGAATAAGAATGAAACTCGGATATATGGTGGGCGTTGTCGCCGTCACCTTCGCGATGTTGGTCTCGGGCTGCGCCAAGAAGCCTGTCGAGACCGCCACCGCCACCGCCGCGGCTCCGCCGCCGCCGCCGCCGCCGGCCAAGCCGAGTGGTCCGGCCCCGGATTCCATCGAATACTTCAACACCGTCGTCGGCAACGTCGTGAACTTCGCTTACGACAAGTACGACCTCGATGCCGCCGCGCAGTCGAAGCTCGCGGGCCAGGCCACTTGGTTGAAGCAGTATCCGCAGCGCACGCTGACCGTCGAAGGTCACTGCGATGAGCGCGGTACGCGCGAATACAACCTCGGCCTCGGCGATCGTCGTGCGAACGCTGTGCGTCAGTACCTGATCTCGCAGGGCGTCGATGCCGGCCGCGTGAAGACGATCTCCTACGGCAAGGAACGTCCGACTTGCGTGTCGTCGGATGAAGCTTGCTACGCCCGCAACCGTCGCGGCGCGTCGGTAGCGCAGTAAAGAGTTTGATGCGGCTCCGGGTTCAACCGGAGCCGCATTTCTTTTTCAGGGCGCACGGCGACTGTGAGGCGTAAGCCGGTCAGTCGCGTGCGCCTTATTGTTGCCCGGATGCTGGCGCAGCGTTGAGACCAATTACAGCGCGCGGCGTTGTGAAATTACGCGCCGCAAGAAGGACACAAGCGATGGTCGCGTTCCTGACGTCCAAACCCAGCAAACTCCTCGGTGCGGCCGTGCTCGGCCTCGCGCTTTATGCCGGCCCGGTCCACGCGCAGAACGCTCGTGACGTGGCGGCGCGGCTGGCCCAGGTTGAAGAGCAGCTCGCCCGTATGCGCACGGAAGCCGAACGGGGCACGCCCGCGCCCGAGAACGGCAGCGACATCCTCCAGCGGCTCCTCGCGCTCGAGCGCACCGTCCAGCAACTCACCGGCCAGATCGAAGAGACCCGTTTCACGGCCGAGCGCACCGCCAAGCAAGTTAGCGTGATGCAGGACGATCTGAGCCTGCGTCTGGCCCGTATCGAGCAGTCCCTGGGTGTCACCGGCGCGCCGGTGCCCGATCAGCTCGGCGCAGCGCCCCCGCCGGCGCAAGCTCCGCAGCAGCAGGCGACACTCGTGCCGCCACCGCCGGCGCCTGCTGCGCCCAGTTATGCACCCCCGTCCAACACCGAAATCCTCGCCAGCCGTCCGTCGAGCGCCGATCCCGGCGCCGCGCCGCCGCTGCCGGCATCGGTCAACGATCCCAGCGCGCCCTTATCGGCACCCGTCTCGACGCAGCCGCGCGCGGTTGCTCCGCCGCCGCAACAGGCCGCGGCGCTTGCCGCGCCCGCCGCGGGCGCCGCCGAGGCTGCCGTGAACGGCAACGGTGGTTTTGTTATCCGCACCGATGCGCAAGGGCGCGTGCTAGCACCCGATCCGAACGCGCCCGGCTATACACCGCCGCCGCAAGCGCCGGTGCCGACGCCGCAGCAGGCCGCGCCGCGCGCCGCGCCTGCCGCCGGTCCGGTGACGACGACCCAGACGCCGGTCAACGTCTCGTTGCCCGAAGGCACGCCCAAGCAGCAGTACGATTTCGCCTTCGATCTCTTGCGTAAGGGCGCTTATCCGCAGGCCGAAGCCACCTTGCGCGAATTCCTGCAGAAGCATCCTAAGGACCCGCTCGCCGGCAATGCGCAGTATTGGCTGGGCGAGACCTACTACGTGCGCAACGACTTCCAGCAGGCGGCGGTCGAGTTCATGGCTGGCTACCAAAAGTATCCCAAGACCGCCAAAGCGCCCGACAATCTGCTCAAGCTCGGCATGTCGCTGTCGAAGCTGAATCAGAACGACGGCGCCTGCACGGCGTTGGGGCGCATCGGTAAGGATTATCCGAGCGCGCCGGCGGACATAGCCAAGCTCGCCAAGACGGAGCGCTCGCGCCTCAAGTGTAAGGCCTAGCGCCTCGCACCCTGCCCACGCCGTCTGAACGCCTTCGGAGCGCCATATCCCTTGGCCCGCCGTCAAACCGCCACTGCCAGTTCCCTTTCCGCCACCGCTTTTGAAGCGGCCATGGCGCCTTTTCGCCTTGCGCCCGGCGCGCGTATCGCGGTCGCCGTTTCGGGCGGTGCGGACAGCATGGCGCTGGTGCGCCTGCTCGCGGCCTGGGCCGGGACGCGCGCCATCGATGTGCATGCTCTGACGGTCGACCACCGTTTGCGCGACACGGCGCTGCTGGAAGCCGCACAAGTGGGTGCATGGCTGGGCGCCATGGGGATCGCGCATAGTATTCTGCGCTGGGACGAGGGGCCGGACGAACGCGCGCGCAACCGCAGCCCGCAAAACGCGGCGCGCACCGCGCGCTACCGCTTGATGACCGACTGGTGCGCTTCGCACGCTTGCTCGCATCTTTTTGTTGCCCACCACGCCGACGATCAAGTCGAGACGTTCCTGCTGCGCCTCGCACGCGGCAGCGGCGTCGACGGCTTGGCCGCCATGGCGCCGGCGACTTTGCGGGGCGGCATTGTCATGGCCCGGCCGCTGCTGGCCTTCCCGAAAGATGCGCTGGAGCAGGTGTGCCGTGACCTCGGCCAGCCGTGGCTTGAAGACCCCTCCAACGCCAATACCGCCAGCGGCCGGGTACGGTTTCGCCAGGCCCGGGATATGCTGGCCCGGGAAGGGCTTACGCGTGAACGTATTTTGGCGACGGTAGCCCACCTCCAGCGCGCTCGCGCCGCCCTCGACCATGCCGTGGCGGGGCTTCTGGACCATGCGGAATGGGATGAATTCGGCGCTGTGCGGCTGCCGGCGGCGGCGCTTTTATCGGTGCCGGAGGAAATCGGACTGCGCGCCCTCGCGCGACTGCTCAGCGCCGCCTCGGGTGAGGAATTCGGGCCGCGGTTCGAGACTCTCGAGCGGCTTTATCGGCGCACCGCTGTGGGGCCCTGGCGCGACGCCACGTTGCACGGCGTGCAGGTCTCACGCGACGGCGCCGATCTCGTGATCATGCGCGAGGCCGCGCAGGTCGGCGCCGATCAGACCCTGGCGAGCAACGGCTCTCTCGTCTGGGATGGGCGTTTCAAGCTGACTCTCACGACGCAAACCCCGCTGAGCTTCACGGTGAGCGCGTGCACGGCGGTGAGAGACACGTCCGAATCCGCGAGGTCCGAACTTTCTCGCATCCCGGCGCGCTACCGTGCCGTGGTGCCTGCGCTCAGCGATGCGCACGGTCTCGCCGCGATCCCGCACACAGGATATATGCGCGCCGACGTTGCCGCATGCCAGGGCTTGAGCCTTGCAGTTACTTGTCTTTCCAGTTCCCGAAACCCTGATGCCAAATTGTGACACTGCAGCAATGTCATCTTTTGAAGGGGTATAAACGCTTTGCTTGCAACAGAACTTTGGCGCACTATTTAAGTAACAATCGTTCTAAATTGCCGTTACCACCTGCATCAGCACCCGCTTTAGTTAGGGGACCGATTTGAATATCAGCCGCAATTTAATGCTGTGGGCCATCATCGCGGTCTGCGTGCTCGCGCTGTTCAACCTGTTCCAGGGCACAGCGCCGCGCAGCTCCAGCCGCGAGATTTACTTCTCCGATTTCATGGCCGCGGTTGAGCGTTCGGAAGTTCAGGACGTTACAATCCAGGGCCCCAATATCTCCGGCTCCTTCAAGTCGGGCGGGGATTTCCGCACCTATGCTCCGGAAGACCCGGGCCTGGTGCCGTCCCTGCGCGAGCATGCCGTCACCATCAAGGCGGTTCCCCGCAGCGACAACGAGCTGTCCTTCTGGGGCGTGATCATTTCATGGTTCCCGATGCTGCTGCTCATCGGCGTGTGGATCTTTTTCATGCGCCAGATGCAGGGTGGGGGTGGCCGAGGGGCCATGTCCTTCGGCAAATCAAAAGCGCGTGAGATCGGAAGAGCGTCGTGTAGGGAAAGAGTGTGTC
>CAISTS010000087.1 GCA_903888485.1 uncultured bacterium
GTGATAGTCGATATTCACGCGGGCTTGCGCCCAATCGCTCAGATCGAATGGTTCCCCCGGCAACGGTTTCAGAGCCGGTTTATCGAGTTCGGTGAACAGGCAGGCGCGACTGCCGTCGCGCTTGCGGAACGGCCTTTCGTTGATTCTGGCGAGTAACTCGCTGACGGCTTCGTTGGCTTCCGCTTCCGAGTAGAAACGGCGGTGCCGCAGTACGGCGACGATCCAGCGCTGCGCGATCTGAACGCCGCTTTCCACCTTCGCCTTGTCGCGGGGCCGGTAGGGCCGCGCGGGCACCACACCGAAGCCGTAATGGACGGCAAAGTTTTGGTAGGTCGGGTTAATGTCCGGATCGTAGCGGCAGGCCTTGCTGACGCCGGTCTTGGTGTTGTCTGGCACGGTCAGCGAAGGCACACCGCCCCAGAAGGCGAAGGCATGTTCGTGCGCACGGATCCAGGATTCCATCTGCTGGTCACGCGTGACTTCGGCGTAGGTGTAGGAACTGGCGCCGAGGACGGCCACGAACAGTGACGCCTGGCGGACGGCGCCGGAGTGGCGGTCGTAGATGGGAATCGTAGCGCCGGCCCAGTCGATGAACGCCTTCTCGCCTGGCATGTGTTGCTGGCGCATCACCACGCTTTGCTTCTTGCGCCAGCGCTGGAACAGCTCGCAGTAGCGGCTGTAGCGGTAGCCGTTAGGATTCGCGGCGCGGTACTCCTCCCAAAGCAATTGCAGCGTGACGTGCCGGTTGCTGCGGAGCTGCCGCTGGATCTCCTCGCAATCGAGTGAGTCTTTGCAAGGCCGCGCCGGGCTGGCGGGTGCCGGGAAGAGTGCCGCCTGCAATTGCGTGTCGGTCCATTCAACGGGGACGGGCCAGCCGACACCGGCGGTTTCGGCTCGTTTCAGGTACTCGTGGACCGTGCTGACCGAAATCGAACAGCTTCGGGCGATCTGGCGCTGATCGAGGTCTAATTCATATCGAAGTCGCAGGACTTCTTTGATCTTTCGCATGGACGTTCTCCTGGCCGGCAAGCGGGCCCTCCCTCTCTTCGAGAGGGTCGCTTACCGAGTGATGTCCAGCGCACTTCGCCAAATCTTCTGTTCCGGGCTCATGTCGAACACGATTCCGGGATCGGTCGAAAACTGTTCGGCTTCAGACCGGAATCGATGTTCGGCTTCCCTCCGGAATCCTGTTCGCCTTCAGCCCGGAATGCTGTTCGCTTTCACCCCGGAATCCTGTTCGGCTTGGACCGGAATCGCCAGGCGGAGGGAAAGATCAAGCCGATGATTGTGGTGATGCCGTTTGGCCACGTGACGCGCGAGATCAAGACGGCGGCGAATCCATCGGCGGCGCCGTCGCCGACCGACCAGGGGACGATTGAGAAAGAGTTGATGACGGCGCTGAAGCCGATGGTGGAGAGCAAGTACCGCGTGCTGACGGACCGGAACCACAGGGCGATTGCGGGGCTGTCGATGGGGTCGGCGCAATCGCAGATGATTACGCTGCATAACCTGGAGCAGTTTGCGTATCTGGGGGCGTTCAGCGCGTCGGCCAATCACGCGGAGTGGGAGAAGGCGGACGCGGAGGCGTTGAACAGGAAGCTGAAGGTCTTGTGGCTTGGGTGCGGGACGGAGGACGTCGCGTATCCGGGGATGCAGAAGCTGCATACGCTGCTGGAGTCGAAGAAGGTAAAGCATGTTTGGAATGCGTCCGGCGCCGGGCATAGCTGGCCGAACTGGCAGATTTATTTGAGCCAGTTTGCGCCGCTGTTGTTCCGGGATTGACGGCTGGATTTCACACTGTAAAGAGGAGAGCGTTGATGATTACCAATCAC
>CAISTS010000088.1 GCA_903888485.1 uncultured bacterium
GCCAGCGTGCTTAGCGGAATTTGTGAGCAATTCCGTCACGATTAGCGCGATATGAGTTGCTCTCCCGGCCTCGACATATATCGGCACAATGCTCTGGTATTTGAAGGTGATTTTGGCGCCGGTCCCGCCAAATGTTGAGTGTTGGATATCAGTGCAGAGTTCGCCGATATACGCACCAAGATCGATGGCATCGGTTTCGTCCGACTGACAGAGTCTTCGGTGCATTTGGCCAATGGCGTGAATTTCTTTCCCGACGTCGCTAAGTATAGCGCGCGCCTCGGCCGAACTTGCTTTACGGGAATGAATAAAGATAAGGCTGCTCACCAGTTGCAGGCTATTTGCAATTCGATGATTGCCTTCCCGCAAAAGCAGTGTTGGCGGGCAGGTCTCGCATTTCGCGAGCAGTTCACCCGACGTGCTAAATGCCCCGCTATCCTTAGTGCAATGTCCCGCGTCTCTCTGCTCTGTGAACATTTTCGGCCCCTATAGGCAGCAAATCGACTGCGCGAAAAAAGCAATAATAGCCCTTAACGCGTGATTACCGCTGCTCAACCTAGATCACACTCATTGGTTGAGCGCCGCGTTGCCCGTAAGATGACGTGGGCGACTGCTCCTCTTCGTAAATCATTGGGGCGGAGGTTGGCCTACTTACTTGAAACGGGCTCCGTTAATCGCGAATCGTGAAGAATCACATTCAAGAGTCCACTATTAACCTTGATGACCCCATTATATTCGATGAGTCCAAGTCGTCGAAATCTATTCATGAAAAAACTGATGCGCGCCCGGGTCGTGCCGACGCGCTCGGCCAATAGTTCCTGGGTCATATTCTGGATATCTTGCAACTTTCCAGAGGCTCCAAAATTCGCGAGTAGTAGCAGGATGCGTGCCAATCGCTTTTCGCTGGAGTTGAAGAGATGGTCGACGATTTCTGCCTGAAGATCGATGGAATGTTGCAGGATGTATTTCGTAAAATATGCCGACAGCTCGGGGCTTTTTTTCAGCAGTGCTTGCATGCGCTTGGCTGCGATCTTGAGCACGATGCAATCGGTGAAAGCTGTTGCCGTATCGAGATAGATGGGCTGCTGAGTTAGGCAAGATTCTCCGACGAACCCGCCCTCGGGTATTAAACCAATTAGCCCTCTCCGACCTTGCTTTGAGACTACGGTAACGTGGACCTTTCCTTGAATGACATAGAATATCCGGTCGGTGGCTTGGCCCTGTGCAAAGAGCTTAGATTTTGCAGGAAGGTTCAAGCGCTTCGCGCCATATTCCTTCTCAAGGATGGTTAAGTATTCCTTGGTCAGTGCTTCTGTCATAGCAAGAGCCTCCCATGACTGAGTGCGGCACAATTCTCTCTCTCTCTCGAAACAGAGAGGCCTGAGCGCAGGGTGTGGCTGAGTACGGGGCGATTTTTCCATCGCAATGTACCATACCGTACACTGTACGGGCTTTTAGTCACAATGCTTCAATTTGTCAGGGTAGCATTCCTGCAATTACCCGCGTCAGCTCTGGACTTATTCGACAATCACCATTCGCCGGTAAAACTAAATCGCTCCCCGACAATCTCTCTTCGGCGACCAATTTCAGTATGGCACTGTCAACAGTTGGTCACTTTGGTTCCATTGAATCAAATACGAATGAATGCCGGTCTGGTTCAATGCGGTCATGCGTACTCCCAATCGACGGGTTGTATCCGTCCGCGATAGCGCCAATGCGAGTTTGGGATTCCAAAAGTTTGTAAGGATATTTCAGCATCGCATTTGTGGGATGCATGGGGTTCATATTTCGCGGTCTCAAATTATGGGCGAGTGAGGAGCGTGCAAAGTATCGTCTCCATTCTTGATGAGGGGGGTAGCGATTGACGGCTTCGCTAAGCGCGTTGAAAACGTCGCAAAGGTCTAGCGGAGTCTTTTGAACTTGCGATCTACGTTCCACTAGCCAATGCATTGCCTGTTGTTCGCAATCTATCACGTCGCACCCCGGACCAAGGTCCGGGATTTTTCTTTGGGAGCACGACACCGCAACCCACTCAGCCGTCGTCCTTGGACGTGTTCCGCGGACGGTAACGGAACGCGGTAGCCGCTTGAGCGTGCAGACTTCGCAGCAAACGCCGGCGGTCTGGGCAGCCCATCTTCTTTACGGCTGCGGCCCCTCGGGACAAGCCCGAGCGTAACGTCGGAGATCTAAACCGCCGCGATGCAGTCGATCTCGACGTCGAAGGGGCCCGGCCACGCGGGCACGTTGACGAAGATGCGGGCGGGCGGGTCTTTGGGGAAATAGCGCGCGTAGACGGCATTCACGGCCGCGAATTTCTCGACCGAGGTGCAGTAAACGGTGCACTTCAGCACGCTGTCGAGGGATGCGCCGGCGGTCTCCAGGCACAGCTTCATTTGTTCCAAGACCACTTCGGTCTGGCGCTCGATGGGTGCGTACTCGAGCACCTTGCCCGTGGCCGGGTCGAAGGGCGGGAAGCCTGAGACAAAGATCAGGCTGCCGGCGCGCGTGACCGCCGAGGTCGGCGCTTTCCACGCTTCGAGGTACGTGGAAAGCGGCTCGACCCGGATAACTTCGCGCTTCATCCTTAGTCGAGGCCGCCGACGATCTCTTCGGTCATCTTCTTGGCGTCGCCGAGCAGCATCATGGTGTTGTTGCGGTAGAAGAGCTCGTTGTCCACACCCGCGTAGCCGGTCGCCATGGAGCGTTTCACGAACAGCACGGTCTTGGCCTTCTCGACGTCGAGGATCGGCATGCCGAAGATCGGGCTCGACGGGTCGGTCTTGGCGGCCGGATTGGTGACGTCGTTGGCGCCCAGCACGTAAACCGCATCTGCGGTCGTGAACTCGTGGTTGATCTCTTCGAGTTCGAAGACCTCGTCATAGGGCACGTTGGCTTCGGCCAGCAGCACGTTCATGTGACCCGGCATGCGGCCCGCCACCGGGTGAATCGCGTACTTCACCTCGACGCCGGCGTGCTTCAGCTTGTCGGCCATTTCCCGAAGCGCATGCTGCGCTTGGGCGACCGCCATGCCGTAGCCGGGCACGATGATCACCTTACTGGCGTTTTTCATGATAAAGGCCGCGTCGTCGGCCGAGCCAGCCTTGTGCGGACGCACTTCCTTCTTGCCCCCGGCCCCGGCCGCCGCGGCGTCGCCGCCGAAGCCGCCCAGGATGACGTTGAAGATCGAGCGGTTCATGCCTTTGCACATGATGTAGCTGAGGATCGCGCCCGAGGAACCCACCAGCGCGCCCACGATGATGAGCAAGCTGTTCTGCAGCGTGAAGCCGATGCCCGCCGCCGCCCAGCCTGAGTAGCTGTTCAGCATCGAGACCACGACCGGCATATCGGCGCCGCCGATGGGCAGGATGAGCAGGAAGCCCAGGAGGAAACTCAGCGCCATGATGGCGTAGAACTGTGCGTGGCTCTCGCTCTGGCTGAACAGGACGATGAGCACGACGACGGCGATCCCGAGCGCCGCGTTGAGGAAATGCTGGCCCTTGAAGACCAGCGGATTGCCGGTCATGAGGCCTTGCAGCTTGGAGAAGGCGATCACAGACCCTGAGAAGGTGATGGCGCCAATCGCTAGTCCAAGAGACATCTCGACGAGGCTGCCGGCCGAGATTTCTCCAATATTGCCGATGCCGTAGCTTTGCGGCGCCAGCAGCGCGCCGGTGGCCACCAGCACGGCGGCCATGCCGACCAGGCTGTGGAACGCCGCGACCAGCTCGGGCAGCGAGGTCATGGCGATCTTCTTGGCGATGACATAACCGATCGCACCGCCGACCAGGAGGCCGCCGAAGATGAAGGTGTAATCCTGAACGACCGGCGAGGTCAGCGTCGTGCCGATGGCGATGGCCATGCCCAGCACGCCGTACTGGTTGCCACGCCGCGCGCTTTCGGGGCTGGACAGCCCGCGCAGCGTCAGGATGAAGAAGATGCCCGCGATGATGTAGGCAAGAAGGGTTGCGCCTGCGGCGGTCATGTTATTTGGCCTTCTTCTTGAACATCGAGAGCATGCGCTGGGTCACCATGAACCCGCCGAAGATATTCACCGACGCCAGCGCCACAGCGAAGAAGCCGAGGACCTTGGAAACCGTGGTCTCCTGCGGGCCCGCGGCTAGGATCGCGCCGACGATGATGACCGACGACACGGCGTTGGTGACCGCCATCAGTGGCGAGTGCAGCGCCGGTGTGACGCTCCAGACCACATAGAAGCCGACGAAGACCGCGAGCACGAAAACCGTCAGCAGGTACCAGAAGTCGTTGGGCCCGTGCGAAACGAGGCTCGCAAGTTCAGTTGCATGTTCCATTGTAAAACCCCTTAGCCTGCGAGCTGCGGAAGAACGATGGCGCCGTCTTTTGTGACGAGCGTGCCTTTGACCAATTCGTCTTCCCAATTGATCTTCAGGTTGCCGGTGCCCTTCTCTAGCATCGGCGAGACGAAGTTGAGGATGTTCTTGGCGAACAGGGCGCTGGCGTCGCGCCCGAGACGCGCGGCCATGTTGGTATGGCCGAGGATGGTCACGCCGTTCGGCGTCGTGATCACCTGATCCTTCACCGTGCCCTCGACGTTGCCGCCGGCTTCGGCGGCGAGATCGACGATCACCGACCCGTTTTTCATGCCCGCGACCATGGCGGCATTGACCAGTTTCGGCGCGGGCCGGCCCGGGATCAGCGCGGTTGTGATGACGATGTCGGCCTTCAAAACCTCGGCGTGCACCGCTTCGGCTTGCTTCTTCTTGAAGTCGTCGTCCATTTCCTTGGCGTAACCGCCGGCGGTCTGGGCGGCTTTCATCTTCTCTTCGTCGACGACGATGAATTTGCCGCCGAGGGATTCGACCTGCTCCTTGGTCGCGTAGCGCACGTCGGTCGCATAGACCACAGCGCCCATGCGCTTGGCAGTGGCGATCGCCTGCAGGCCCGCAACACCGGCGCCGAAAATCAGCACACGTGCGGGCGCGATGGTGCCGGCGGCGGTCATCATCATCGGCATGGCTTTGCCGAAGGTGGCCGCCGCATCGACAACGGCTTTGTAGCCGGCGAGGTTCGACTGCGACGACAGGATGTCCATGGCCTGGGCACGGCTGATGCGCGGCATCAGCTCGAGCGCGAAGCTTGTCACGCCCTGTTTGGCGAGCGCTTGCATCAAGGGCTTGTCGGTGAGCGCCGAGAGATGCGCCAGCAAGACTGAGCCCGATTTGAGGTAAGAGACCTCGTCGAGGCCTTCGGCGGCAGTCATGGGCTTGGCAATTTTGAAGACCATGTCGGCGGCGCCCGCCGCGGCGGCGGCCGACGGCGCGATGCTCGCGCCCGCCTCTTGGAAAACACTATCGGCGAAGGACGACGCCGCGCCGGCGCCGGTTTCGACGGTGACTGTGGCCCCGAGGCCGACGAATTTTTTGACAGTATCGGGAGATGCCGCAACACGGGACTCGCCCGGGCGGCGTTCTTTCAGGACAGCGATGTGCATCGAAAAGGTCCCCTTAAACGCCCGCTAAGCCAGTTAGCGGCGGGACCCGCGCGGCCCCTCCAAGCTGCTGGTCTCATTGTAAGCGGTGGCAATGCTAGCCAAAAAACAACCTCGGCCATAGATCAAAATTTTGTGATACCCGCAAAACGTCAATAAGCGCCGGGACTTGTTCCGCAAAGGGGAACTTCTGGCCCGATTCGGGCGTCATATTGTGGAAATGACCGAAAGAAATCCTTTAGAGTCCCTGACACCGCATCGCTGGGAGACAACGCCGATGTCCGGACTTTCCCGCCGCGTAAAGGCCCCCATAAAGGCTTTCGCGATCTCGTGTGCAGTTGCAGCGCTGGTGTGCAGCGCACCCGCTAGCGCTGCCGACATGCAATCAGAACGTTTGGTCTACAACATCATGGTGGGCGGCCTACATATCGGCAACACCATGATCGGCCTCAACCAAACTGAGGCCGGCTACACCACCGAGATGAAAGTCACCGCCGGTGGCTTGGCCAAATGGGTGCGCGATTTCCGCTCCGAGATGAAGGGCGAAGGCCGCTTCGGCGAAGGCGCCGGAAAGCCGTTGCCGGCGGTCTATAGCCGCCAGTGGAGCAACGGCGAGATCGCCGGCGACCTCACCATGACCTTCGACGCCGGCACGCGCGAGGCGGCGGTGCAGGAACGCTACTTCAACCCCGAGACCGACAAGGACATCGCCTACGACCAGCTGCCGTGGAACGATCCTGGCGAAAAGCCGCGCCCGCTCCCGCCGGCCAAGATGCGCACCGATGTGCTCGACCCCATGGCCGCGTTCATCGCCGCGCGCGGGCAGCTCATGGCCCAGGGTCTTGCGGGTGGCAAAGCCAAGATCTTCCGCGTGCCGATCTACGACGGCCGGCGCCGCTACGACATCGTCGGCCGCGCCGAAGCGGCGCGCGACGTCGAGATCGGCGGTGTGGAGCGCTCGGTCATTCCGGTGATCGCCAAGCTCGAACCGGTTTACGGGTTCGGGCGCAAGTCGCAGGAGCGCATGCAGGAGTCCGAGGGCAAGTTCATGTTCTCGAACGACGCGCGCTTTATTCCCCTGCAACTGGTGGTCTCGAATGAATTTCTCTCGGGTGTCATGAACCTGACGGCCGACTGCAGCGTCAACGCCGCCCCATGCGACACCTTCGGCCAAAAAACCGAGTAATCCGCACGGAAGAAGGCGCGCGCTCCCGCCGGATTATGGTAGGAGGAGCGCCCATGCGCGCCCTCGCCTTCACCTTCCTGATGTTGTTGCCGCCCGCCGCCGCTGTCGCGGACGAAAGCGCGTTCACCTTCCCGGGCGACGACATGTCATCAGCCTCACGTTCGGGCGATCTTTCGGCCAGCTACCGGGCCAGCGATGAAGGTCCCCTGCGGTTCGTGGTCACCGAAAAGGAGAAGGAGCCCGAGCAGGAGAAGGAGGTCGCCAGCTTTGACTTCCTGCGCACCGTCGATGGCCAGTGGCGCGACAACGCCCTGTTCGTCAACAACCACATCGGCAGCAACACCAGTGACTGTCTGGTGCTCACCAAGGGTGAACAGGCCTACGGCTTCACCAGCGTGCGCAGCCTGCTTGATCGAGACGGCAGCATCGACAAGGCCTCGGACTGGATCAAACCGGCGCAACTCGCGCCCAATGCCGAGTACCATATGATCTGCGAGACATGGGAAAGCGATAACAAGATCGACGTCGCGATCACAGGCAACACCGGCATCGAGGCGTTCAAGTACCACCTGCGGGTGGACCTCTCGAACGGCAGATTCTCGTTTACGAAATAAAATAATTCGTACCGGGTACGAATTATTGGTCGAGCCCCGCTTTCTTCAAGGCCGCGTTCTGCACCTTGGCCAATGCACCAACGTCGAAGCCGGCGATGGTGTCGTGGAACAGGCGGTGCCAGTTCACTTCGGCGCGCAAGTGCATGAACACCGAACCCAAGCCCACGGCGGCGCGGTCCATGAGCACGAACTCGCGCGGCGGTTTGACGCCGCCGAGACGGCGCAGCTCCTTGTGCACTTTCGCCACCGCCTCGCGGCCGTACTCGGCGGCGTTGGTCTCTTCGACCAGGCGCGGACGGTCTTCCATCAGCGGTGCGTAGACAAAAGCGGCCCAGATATTCAGCGTGTCGATCATCTCGTTCGAGAGATTGTGGAAGCCCCAGGTCTCGTAAGCCGATACCGCGAGCGCCCGATCATCGGTCTGCAGCGCGCGGAAAAGATCGATCACGCCCTTCACGAAGGACGGCGCGAAGATGCGGATGGCGCCGAAGTCCATCAAATTAATACTGTTGTCGGCGCGGACGGTGTAGTTGCCCAAATGGGGATCGCCGTGAATGACGCCGAACTTGTAGAACGGCACATACCAGGCCCGGAACATGTTCACGGCGATGGCGTCGCGCACCTGCTGTGACGCGCGCGCTGCAATATCTTTAATCGGCTCGCCTTCCAGCCAGGTCATGGTGAGCAGGCGTTTGGTTGAAAGATCGTCCAGCACCTCGGGCACATGGACCTCTTTCTCTTTCGCCAGCATGTGACGATAAAGCGCGAGGTTCTTGGCCTCGTGCCGGTAGTCGAGCTCTTCCCGCAAGCGCGCGGTGATCTCGGCATGGATGTCGCTGGGATCGATGGCTGGGTCCATGCGGCGGTAAGCGGCGAACACCAGTCGGAGCTGGCGCAGGTCCGCTTCGACCACGGAGTCCATGTCGGGGTATTGCAGCTTGCACGCCAGCGCACGGCCGTCGCGCGCGGTGGCCTTGTGCACTTGGCCCAGCGACGCGGCGCGCGCCGCTTCGCGGCTAAAGCCCTTGTATTTGTCCTTCCAATCGTCACCCAACTCCGACGTCATGCGCCGGTTGACGAAAGGCCAACCCATGTGCGGCGCATTGGCCTGGAGCTGCGCGAGTTCAGCGGCATATTCGGCGGGCAATGCTTCCGGGATGGTGGACAGGATCTGCGCCACCTTCATCAGGGGGCCCTTGAGCCCGCCGAGGGCAAGCTTCAGCCCCTCGGCGTTCTTGGCGCGGTCGCCCTTGATGCCGAGCACGCGCTCGCCGGCCACGCGCGCGGCAAAGCCGCCGATGGCCGTACCGACCTGCGCGTAGCGTTTAACGCGTCCCGTAAGGGTGTTTTCGTCGCCGGGTTTCTTGGCCACTTAGCTGGTCTTCTCCAGTTCGTCGATGAAGCCCTCTATCGTTTTCATACCCCGCCGCCAGAAGCCGGGATCGGTGGCATCGAGACCAAAGGGCGCCAGCAGTTCCTTGTGGCGCAGCTTGCCGCCGGCCGCCAGCATATCAAGGTACTTCTTCTCAAAGTCCGGCACGGCCTTGGTGGCGTACACATTATAGAGCGCGTTCACGAGGCAATCTCCGAAGGCATAGGCGTAGACGTAGAACGGCACATGCAGGAAGTGGCTGATGTAGGTCCAGTAGACTTTGTACTCGTCGTCGAAGTTGAACGCCGGCCCCAGGCTCTCTTTCTGCACGCCCATCCAGATCTCGCAGAGCTGTTCGGAGGAGAGCTCGCCGGCCTTGCGCGCATCGTGCACCTGGCGCTCGAACTCATGGAAGGCAATCTGGCGCACCACGGTGTTGAGCATGTCCTCGACTTTACCGGCGAGCAGCGCACGGCGGCGCGCGGGGTCCTTCTCGGCTTTGAGCAGCGCCTGGAAGGTGAGCATCTCGCCAAACACCGAAGCGGTCTCGGCCAACGTCAAGGGCGTGCCGGAGATCAGCGCACCCTGGGGCGCGGCCAGCACCTGGTGCACACCGTGGCCAAGCTCGTGGGCCAGCGTCTGCACATCGCGCGTGCTGCCGAGGTAGTTGAGCAGGATATACGGATGGGCCGAGGGCACGGTCGGATGCGAGAACGCGCCCGAGGCCTTGCCGGGCCGCGCGGGGGCATCGATCCAGTTCTTGTTGAAGAAGTCATCGACAATGCCGGCCAGCTTCGGTGAGAACGCAGCATAAGCGCTGCGCACCGTGCTCTGGGCTTCAGCCCAGGGAATGTCGCGGTGCTCGACCGTCGGCAGCGGCGCGTTGCGGTCCCAGTACTCGAGCTTATCTTTGCCGAGCCACTTGGCCTTGAGCTTGTAATAGCGGTGCGCCGTGTCGGCAAAGGCGCCTTTGGCGGCCGAAACGAGAGCATCGACGACTTCGTCTTCCACCAGGTTGGCGATGTTGCGCGACGATACGGGGCGCGCGAACTTGCGCCACTCGTCTTCCACCGCCTTGTCCTTGGCGAGCACGTTGGTGATCAGCGTAAAAAGCGACATCTGCGCGCCGAGGGCCGCACCGATGCTCTTCGCTGCGGCCTTGCGGCGCTCGGGTTTCGGGTCCGAAAGACGGTTGAGCGCGGCTGTGAGCGTGAGTTTCTCCCCATCCACATCGCAGCGCATGCCGGCGAGCGTCTCGTCGAACAGGCGCACCCAGGTCGTGCGGCCGGTCATGGACTTGTCGAGGAACAGCTTTTCCAGATCGTCGGAGAGCTCGTGCGCGCGCATCACGCGCAGATCCCGGATCCAGGGCGCGTAGCGCGCCGCGCTGGGGTCGGTCATCTTCTCGGCAAGTGTCGCGTCGTCCAGGCGGTTGATCTCGAGCGTGAAAAACAGAGTCTTGCCGCCCATCACGGTCAAGCGCTCAACGGTGTCCTGGTAAAAGCGCCCGCGCTCGGGGCTGGAGACGTCGCCGGACTGGTAGAGCTGGGCGTAGCTGCCGATCTTGCCGGTGATCTCGCTGAGGGCCTCGTATTCGGCAATGGCCGCGCCGAAGGTCTTGCTGTCCATGGCCCCAACCTTGCCGCGGTGGCCTTCGAACACGGCGATGCGCTTCTCCACAGCCGCGAGGTCGGCCTTAAGGTCGGCGCCGTCGGGCGCGCTGTAAAGGTCGGCGAGGTTCCATTCGGGCAGCGCCCCAAGGCTCGCCCCCGTGCCGGCCGGATCGTCCTTAGGAATTGTGACAGACTGAAAGCGAACCATGGGAAACCTCCTAGAGGACATATAGGCCGCCACGCCCGACCCGCAAACATAACCGGCCGCAAACATAATCCCCCCGGTTAACGCTGGACAGGTGCCAAGATAAGCCCGAAAAATGGCCGCCTTACCGGAAGATGGGAGCGCGCGGCTTGGCGGAGATCGGCTATTCCATGGACCTCGCGGCGGTCACCAGTCTGCCCGCGATGTTCTTTGCCCAGGCCAAGCGGCTGGGGGATCGTCCGTTCCTCTGGGCCAAGGTCGATGACGTCTATCGCCCACACAGCTGGAACGCCGTGGCCGAACGCATTACCTGCGCCGCTCACGGCCTGAAGGCCGCCGGCGTGAAGGCCGGCGACCGCGTGATGCTGGTTTCCGAGAACCGCCCCGAGTGGCTGATCGCCGACCTCGCCATCATGAGCATCGGCGCCATCGCCGTGCCGACCTACACCACCAATACCGACGTCAACCACCTCCACATCATCAATGACTCCGGCGCGCGGGTGATCATCGTCTCGACGCCGCAGCTCGCGCGCCACGTGCTGTCCGCCGCCGCGGAGTCCGACCAGAAAGTCGTGCTCTACGTCATCGACGAGCCCGAGAAGACCATGAAGTCCGACACCACGGTGCGCCCGTGGTCGGACCTGCTCACGGCGGGTACGAACCAGCCTTCGCCGCCGCCCGACGTGGTGATGCTGAAACGCGACGAGGTGAGTTGTATCATCTACACTTCGGGTACCGGCGGTTTGCCGCGCGGCGTGATGCTGACGCACGGCAATATCATCCGCAACTGCATGGGCGCCACGGAAGTGCTGCGCCCGCTCGGCATCGGCGAGGAAGTGTTTCTGTCCTTCCTGCCCCTCTCCCACTCCTACGAACATTCGGGTGGGCAGTTCTTCCCGATCTCCCTCGGCGCGCAGATCTACTACGCCGAGCGCGTCGAGACGCTGACCACCAACCTCAGCGAGGCGCGCCCGACACTCATGACCGCCGTGCCGCGGCTCTATGAAAGCATGCGCGCGCGCATCCTCGCCGGACTGAAGGCGCAGTCGTCCTTCCGGCGCAACATGTTCAATCTCGCCGTCGAGCTCGGCCGCAAGCGCTATGAGACGCCGGGCGCCATGACCGCATGGGACAACATCCGCGACAAGGCTTGTGACCTCTTGGTCCGCTCGAAGGTGAGGAAGCGCTTCGGCGGGCGGCTGAAGGCGATGATCTCGGGCGGCGCGCCGCTCAACTATGACGTCGGCGTGTTCTTCATCGCCCTTGGCGTGCGCCTCTTGCAAGGCTATGGCCAGACCGAAGCCGGTCCGGTCATCAGCGCCAACATGCCGTTCAAGATCAAACTCAAGACCGTGGGGCCACCGCTGGTGGGTGTTGAGGTCAAGATCGCCGACGACGGCGAGATTCTGGTGCGCGGCGAATTGGTGATGAAAGGCTATTGGAACGATCCCGATGCGACGCTGGCGACCATCGACGAGGATGGCTGGCTGCACACCGGCGACATCGGTCATCTCGATGAGGACAACTACATCGAGATCACCGACCGCAAGAAGGACATCATCGTCAATTCCGGCGGCGACAACGTCTCGCCACAGCGCATCCAGGGCGTGCTCGGTCTGGAAGAGTCCGTCGCCCAATCCATGGCCTACGGTGACAAGCGGCCCTACATCACCGCTCTGATCGTGCCCGACGCCGACTTCGCTGCGAACTGGGCCAAGGACCACAACACCGCGCCCGATCTCGCCGCGCTCGCGAATAACCCTGAGTTCAAGGCGGTCATCGGCAAGGCCGTGGAGAACGCCAACAAGCAGCTGAGCGCCATCGAGAAGGTACGTAAATTCGTGCTGGCGACGCAGGCCTTCACCGTCGAGAACGGCATGATGACGCCGACCCTCAAGGTCCGCCGCCACGCCATCCTGCGCGAATACAAAGAAGCGCTCGACGCTTTGTATTAGTCGTGTGGCTCGGGCTCGATTTCTCCGGCAATGACAAGATGTGGTCGCCCGGATGCGGGCGCTCCAACGTTTGGCTGGCGGCGATCGACGACGACAAGGTGCTGTCGCTGCGCCGCGTGCAGGAGCTGCCGGGCCATGAGCATCCCTTCCCGCGCCTCGCGCGCTTTTTGAAAGAGACCGATTTCGTCGCCTGCGGCGTCGATGCGCCGTTCGCGCTGCCGGCGGCGCATATGCCGCGTGGGCATGGGGCGCTGCTGAAGGCGGTGGCCGGTCTGCCGCGCGGCGATAGGCTTTTTGCGAAGGGTGCGGCGTTGGTGGATTGGGCGCGGGATCGCGCGGCGCTCACGAGCGCCAAACCCATGCGCGACACCGAACGGCACTGGCGGGGCCAAGGCCTCAACGTGCGCTCGACCTTGTGGAACGGCCCGCGCGGCGGAGCCGCCTTCACGGCGGCGTGCCTGACCCTCCTACACGCGGCGGGAAGGCCTTGTTATCCGTGGTCGAAGGCAACACAGGGCGTGATGCTGGAAACCTTCCCCATGGCGCAGCTTAGGACCTGGGGGCTGCCGCATGTCGGCTACGACGGTGCCAGAGGCGCCGCCGCGCGCAAAGCCATCGTCAGTGGATTGGCGGAAAGAGTACGGCTGCCGGGAGCCGTGCGAGCTCAAATGCTGACCTCGGCCGATGCGCTCGACGCAATTGCGTGCGCCTTGAGTGCGCGCGCATGGAGCCGTGGGCACGGCCTTTCTTACGGCCGCCCGCAGCCCCACCGGATGCGCCGGGAGGGGTGGATCGCCGTCGGCGCATGATCACATGCCGATGGCGTCGATGTAGACCTGCAGAAGCGCTTCCTGCTCCTGGCGCTCGGCGGTGTCGAGCTTCCTAAGCGAGATCACCTTGCGCATGATCTTGGGGTCGTAGCCCGCCGACTTGGCCTCGGAATAGACCTCGCGGATATCCGCGCCCATGGTCTTCTTCTCTTCCTCGAGGCGCTCGATGCGCGAGATGAAGCTCTTCAGGCGCTGGGCCGAAATCCCTTTGTCAGCCTGGCCGTCGGGCATGGTCCACTCCTACGTTCAACGAAAAACCGGGAGCGGACCATAGCGCAGCGCACCCGCCGCACAAGCTGTGGATAACGAGGATTGTGGGGGCAACACCCACAAATCGTCGTCCTCGGGCAAGCGCGCAGCGCGCGACCTTGCTCTGGGTCCTCGGAACAAGTCCGAGGACGGCAGCGGAGTTGGTTGCGGGAACCTCGCCCTACTCCACCACGCCGATCTTGGCGTGCCCGGCCTTGCCTTCTTCGTAGGCTTTCTCCTGCGAAGGAGTCGCGGGGCGCTGGTGCTTAGCTTTCCATTCCGCCAGCGGCATGCCGTAGACCACCTGGTGGGCTTCTTCGATGGTCGTCGGCGCGCCGTAGTGGTCGGCGGCGGCCTTGTACCACTTGGACAGGCAGTTGCGGCAGAAGCCGGCCATGTTCATGAGATCGATGTTCTGCACGTCGCTACGCTTTTGCAGATGCTGCACCAGCCCACGAAAGGCGGCAGCTTCGGATTTGAGACGTGTGAGTTCGTCCATGACGACCTCCTAATAATGTTCGATCCGGTGCAGATCCGGATGCGCCATCATGGGCGCCAGCACTTCGGCGAGCAAGTCCGCCCAACGCTCCTGCCCTTCCTTGGAGCCGATTTGATCTTGCCGGATCTCGAGTTCTGCGTGCGGCAGGCCATGCGCGATGCCGTGCACTTTCAGCCCATAGCCGTGCGTGATCCCGGAGTACGGCTCATTGGCCCCGACAACAAGACCTTCACGCCCACGGAACGCGGCAAGCAGGAGATTGGCGAAACGCTCATCGAGGCCGTAGAGCACGCCAACGTTCCAGGGCCGAGGCTTTGCACCTATGTTCAGCGCCGGCGTGAAGCTGTGCAATGCGAGCACCACCGGCATCATGCCGAGCCGCTGCAGCCGCCCGATGTTCCCGTCGATGCAGCGATGGTAGGGCCAGAACAAGGCGCCGGCGCGCGCGTGGCGGTCGTCTTCCGACAGGTTCTCATTCGGCACGATGACCGTGCCGTCGCTGCGCGGCGGGATCGACTGCGGATCGCCGAGCGGCCGGTTGACGTCGATGATCAGGCGCGTGTAGCTCGCCAGGACCGCCGTGCAGTTCATGCGCGCGGCCAGCGCACGCGCGACGCCCGCGACGCCGATATCCCAACCGATGTGGCGTGTGAGTTCGCCGGGCGGAAGGCCCATATGGCCGAGATGCCGCGGTACCAGATTGCCGGCGTGATCACCCGTGATAAGCAACGGCGAGGTTGCTTCGGGATTGACGATCTCTACGGCGGAGGGATCTTCCGCCGACAAGAATGCCGGCGGGGATAGCGCATCAGACATAGCGAACTTGACGCCTCGGGTTATTTTCCGTGCGGATTGGCCGGCTTGGGCTGCTCTTCTTCCTTCTGACGCACCAGGGTGCGCGGCTGCATGCCTTCGAACTGGATGACCATCACGTCCGGTCCATTGACGCGTACGGCCATGGGCTCACCGACTTCGCCCGTTGGCGTCAGCATCAGGGACCCGTTGTTCTGTTTGGCGTAGCTCACCTGAATGGTCGTCGGCGGTCCGTTGCCGAGGCCGCGGGTGTCGAGCGTGTGGAAGGTCACGGCATAGGGCGTGAAGGTGATCATCATCGCCGAACCGTCGGGCAGCTTGTCGATCCAGGAGCCAATGACGGCCGCGGACTCGCCGCGTGCCGACGGCGCCGCCGCCACAGCCTCGCCCATGTTCATCACGAGCATCACGAGGCCGATCAAAGCCGCGCCGAAACGAAGAATGTGCATTATGTCCTCCTGCCGCCCGGATCGGGCATAGTGTTACATTATATAGGAGAATGGGCGGCGCTCCATGGCACAAAAGGCCTGCCGAAAAAGCGCCCGAATACCCGCCAAAGCCGCGAAATGCCACGATGACGACCGATCCTGATGCCTTGAGCTTTGCACCGGTAGCGCCCACGCACCCGCCGCGCAGCTTCATCGCGCGCCACGCCTTCGCGCTGCTCATCATCGGATTCCTGTTCTCGGCATTCTCGCCGATCTTCGTGCGCCTGGCCGAGACCGGCCCCATTTCCACGGCAGCGGGACGCATGCTGCTACCTCTACCGTTCTTCCTTGTGCTCCTGTGGCTACGCCGTGGCGACCGGCTGCCCACGGCGACGCAAACCGGGCGTCACGACTTCTGGCTCGTCGTCCTCAGCGGCGTCTTCTTCGCCGGCGACCTCTTCCTGTGGAATTCATCGATCATGATGACCACGGTGGCCAAGGCGAGCGTGCTCGCCAACATTACTCCTGTATTCGTGGTGCTGGGCGCGTGGCTGCTGTTCAAGGAACGGCCGCGCTGGCTATTCGTCGTCGGCACCGCCGTGGCGCTGGGGGGCTCGGTGCTGATCATGCGCGAAGGTCTGATCGTGGCGGGCGGCGAAGCGCGCGGCGTGCTGGCGGGTGATCTCTCCGCCATGGGCGCGGCGGCGTTCTACTCCGGCTACGTGCTCACCCTCTCACGCGTGCGCAAGTGCGCCTCCATCGTCGCAACCATGGCCATCGGGGGCGCGACGGCGGGCGCGATCTTGTTTGGCCTTGCGTGGGCGCTTGAGGATCAGATGTGGCCGCGCACGACCGAGGGCTGGCTCACGCATCTCGGCATGGTGCTGTTCGTGCAGATCGGCGGCCACATGCTGATCGCCATGTCGCTGGCGCATGTATCGGCGGGTCTTGTTGCGACGTTGTTCCTCGCCCAGCCGCTGATCCCCGGCCTCGTGGCCTGGATCTTATTCGGCGAAGCGGTCACGGCGCCGCAAGCCATCGGTGCTATCGCTCTGCTCGCCGGTCTCGAAATCTCCCGCCGCGGCACGCCGACATCGGACTGATCGACGTGCCGCGTAAGAGACTCTAGTGCTTCTCGCCGTCGTGCGGCGCGAGCGATTTGGCGAGGTCGCAGATTCGGCCGCGCACCGCGTAGTCGGGAATCTTGTAGAAAGCGCGCATCAGCTCGAGGGCCTGGCGGCCTTCGTCGACAATCTCGTTACGCTCGATCTTCGGGGCTTCGCCGCCGAGATTGCGGGGGCTGAGCGCGTCGGTGGCATCGTCCATATCCTCAAAGAAAAAGGACATCGGACACTCGAGGACGCGGCTCAGGTCCCACAGGCGGCTGGCACCTATACGATTTGCGCCGCGTTCGTACTTCTGCACCTGCTGGAAGGTCAGACCAATGGCAGCACCGAGCTGCTCTTGGCTCATGCCCAGCATCGTGCGGCGCAGACGTACGCGGCGGCCGACGTGAACATCGACAGGGTTAGGACTGCCCGTGGCAAGGCGGCCGCGTGGCGTACGGCTGCGGGGCATGTAGTCATCGTGGGCGGTCTCCATAAATTCCTCTAAATAGAATGGTTTTAAGTATCGCAATTATGATGTGCAAAGACTGGGCCAACTCCTGAATGCGTGATTTGTGCGCGTATGTGAGGAGCGGCAGCCCTTTGGCTGTAAGAAACTCCAGAAGTGCCCGCTTCAGTCGTAAACAAAACTGACAACTGCGGCGCGCACTCGAGAAATCATCAAATTTGCGCCCCTCGCCACCTGCAATTCTCCCGTGTAATGTCGGCCCATGACGCAATCCCTTCACCGCGGTCGCCGCGCCAAAATCATCGCCACGCTGGGTCCCGCCAGCCGCGATCCCGAAACCATCGCCGACCTGCATGAAGCCGGCGCCGACGTCTTCCGGCTGAACTTCAGCCACGGTACCCACGAGGACCATGCCGCGTCGGTAAAGGCCATCCGTGACCTCGAGAAGGTGACCGGTAATCCCATCACCATCCTAATGGACCTTCAGGGCCCCAAGCTGCGCGTGGGCACTTTCAAGGGCGGCAGCGTCGTGCTGCAAACCGGCTCGCATTTTCGTCTCGACCTCAATACCGAACTCGGCAGCGAGGCACGTGCGTGCCTGCCGCACCCGGAGATCTTCGCGGCGCTGAAGCCCGGCTCCAGCCTGCTCGTGAATGACGGCCACCTGCGCCTGAAGGTGAAAAGCTGCGGTAAGGATTTTGCCGAGACCGAGGTCATCGTCGGCGGCGTCATCTCGGACCGCAAGGGCGTCAACGTGCCCGACGTCACGCTGCCGATCCCGGCCCTGACGCCCAAGGACAAGATCGACCTCGAGTTCGGTCTCTCGCAGGGTGTGGACTGGGTTGGTCTGTCCTTCGTGCAGAGGCCGGAGGACGTGGCCGAAGTGCGCGCCGCCGTGAAAGGCCGCGCCGGTATCCTGGCGAAATTGGAGAAACCCTCGGCGCTCGATCACCTTGATGAGATCGTGAAACTGTCGGACTCGGTCATGGTCGCGCGCGGCGACCTCGGGGTCGAAATGCCGCTGGAGCAGGTGCCGGTGCTGCAGAAGCGCATCGTGCGGGCGTGCCGTAAATACGGCAAACCCGTCGTGGTCGCGACGCAGATGCTGGAAAGCATGATCAAATCGCCGGTGCCGACGCGCGCCGAAGCTTCGGACGTGGCAACGGCGATCTACGACGGCGCCGACGCCGTGATGCTGTCGGCGGAAACCGCCGCCGGCATGTTCCCGGTGCGCGCGGTCGCGACCATGCACCGCATCATCGGCCACGTGGAAAGCGATACGCACTATCTCGCACTGATGCAGGCGGGTCATCAGGAGACCGAGCACTCCCCTCCCGCCGCCATCACCGCCGCCGCCGGCCAGATCGCGCATACGTTGAAGGCCGCCGCCATCGTGACGTTCACGTCGTCGGGTTCGACGACCCTGCGCGCGGCGCAGGAGCGCCCGGATGTGCCGATCCTGTGCATCACGCCGAGCCTCGCCGCCGGTCGGCGCCTCGGCCTGGTCTGGGGCGTTCACGCCCTGGTCGGCGATTTCATCCATTCGGTGGACGACATCGGCGACGTCGCCGTGAAGGGTGCGCAGCGCGCTGGCATCGGCAAGGAGGGCCAAGCGCTGGTGATCACCGCCGGCATGCCGTTTGGAAAAGTCGGGTCTACTAACATGGTGCGCGTGGTCTGGATCGGCGGCGAGACCAAGACGAGCTAAGCCGCCGTCGTTTTTTCGGCAACCTGGGGAGGTTTTCATGTCACGGCTTATTGATGCGCTATCGGGCGCGGTCGCTTTTGGCCGCCGTGCGTTTTTCCAGCGTTCGCTGGCCGGCAGCGCCGCGCTGGCGTTGGGAATTTCCGGTACCGCCGAGGCGGCGGCAAAGTCATTGTATGAGCCGACCGGACCGGGCTTCCGCCGCGTCGTCACCGGCAACAACGCCGCCGGCAAGTCCTATGTGATGAAGGACGAGCAGATCAAATACGGCGAGGTCTGGCGCTCGCTCGAGGACGCGCCCTTGGGTGCGGGCGCGGGCAACGATCCCAATGTGGTTCTGGCGGCGACACGCGATCTCACGCCGGGTCAAAAGGTTGCGTCGCGCTGGTATCATGTCACGATGCCGCCGAAGAACACGCCGTTCAACCGCGCGACGGCAGGCGAGTTGCACCGCACATCGACGCTGTCCTACATCGTCGTCACCCACGGCCAAGTGACCGTTGTCCTCGAAGAAGGTGAGGTCACCATCCACGCCGGCGACCTGTTGGTGATGCGCAACGCCATGCACACCTGGCACAATGGCGGCAGCGAGCCCTTCGGCATGCTGGTCGCGCAGTACGGTGTCAGTTAGGAAAAAGGCGCCAGAAATAAAAAACCGCGGGACGTGCTGGCCCGCGGCTTCGAATTTGCTCCCTTTCGCAGGGACTGAGGTGTGATCAGCCCTGGCGCGCTTTAAAGCGCGGGTTCTTCTTATTGATGAGATAGACCCTGCCCTTGCGGCGGACGATCTGGCAGTTCTTGTCGCGCAGCTTGGCGGACTTGAGGGAATTACGCACTTTCATGACGGTGTCCTGTCGCTCGGCTCGGGCGCAACACGTGCGCGCCCCTAAAAAGGAGGCCGTTCTATACTCAATTGGCCGGTAGGCCGCAACCACAGAAGCTGCCATCCATTAACACATTGATAAATATCATGTTTATTGTCGGAGGGCCGGTTGCAATGTGCTCATTTGTGTTGCCATTGTTTTCAGATATGACTTAGGCCGCGTTCAGTCACCCGCATTTCCAGGCAAGGAGCCTTCTATGACCATGCGTTCTACCGCCGCCGGCCTCGCTTTCAGCGCCGCGGCTTTGTTCATCACCCCGGCTGCGTTTGCTGCCGCGACCGCTGCCCCGGCCGCGCCCGCCGCCGCCCCGCAAGGAGCTCCTGCCGTGTCACCGCAAGTCCAGTACCTGACCGCCAACCTCAAGAAGCCCGGCTGGAAAGCGACACCGACCGGTCTGCAGTACCGCGTGGTTAAAGCCATCCCGGCCGCCAGCGGCGCGCCCAAGCCCGCGCCGGGCAGCGTTGTGACCGTGCACTATGCCGGCACCTTCATCGACGGCAGCAGCTTCGACAGCTCCTACGAGCGCCATGAGCCGGCGACCTTCCAGCTCGCCAACGTGATCCCCGGCTGGCAGGAAGGCGTGCCGATGATGCGCGAAGGCGAGACCTGGGAGTTCGCGATCCCGTCCAAGCTCGGCTACGGCGATCAGGACATGGGCCCGATCAAGGCCGGCACCACGCTGCTGTTCAGCGTGCGTCTGCTCTGGGTCGACAGCCCGGCGGTTGAGGCGGCCAAGCCGGCGGCGCCGGCTACAGCGCCGAAGCCCGCAGCCCCGGCGGCGAAATAACTAAGCCGTAAGACCGAGTTTCTCGCGAACGCGGCGCCGGGCGGCGCCGCGTTCGTAGTCTGATACATACAAAAGTCCCGCGACCTTTCGGATCATCGCGTCTTCGTGGGCGTCCAGTACGCCATCGGCGTAAACCACTTCCCACAGCATCTCGACGACTTCGATGCGCTGATGTTCGTCCATCGCCCGGACGACACGGCGCACAAAGCCATAAAGCTCCAGCGAGCCTTGCTTGGCGTCTTCGGAGGCCTGCACCAACGCAGCGGTGGCTTGGGCATCGAGATCGAAACGGTCGGCCAAGAGGCGCGTGATCGCTGTGCTTTCAGCGGCGTCAAAAACATCGTCGCGCGTCGCCGCTTCCACCAGCAGCGCACCGACCGCGACCTGCAGATCGTCGGGACGTTTGTCCGCGCCGACTGGGGCATCGTCCCCCTTCAGCGCCGAAAAAATCTTATCGAAAAGAGCCATGGGCGCTAACGGAAGAACCCGACCAGGCGGTCGCAGTATTCGGCGTTGAAACGCTCGAGCGACTTGCGCACATCGGCGCCGGGATTGCCGTACACCACAAAGCGCTGCGCCTTGCACACCTCGCCCATACGCTTGGCGAAATGCTGATCGAAATTGTTGAGGTGCGCCATGGTCGCCGCCGAGTCCTCGAACAGCTCGAAAATGTGGCAGACGGTGTCGCTTTTGTTGAAGGAAAACTCGTATATCCGTGTATGGGGCGAGATTTTCTCCATGGTGGGGACCATTTCTTTCACCAGGGATTTCATGGCTTCGGCCTTGCCCGGCACGATGGCCATTTCGATGGCCCAATAAACGTAGTCCTTCATAGGTCCCCCCCCTAGGCCCCGTCTTGAACGCACGGGCGCTTGAAACTGTGCTAGGATACGGGCGCTGTCAATTCATCGGGAGGTGAAATGATGGCTAAATCAGTGTTCACGTGTTTGTACGTTGCCGCGGCCCTGATCTTGGGCGCGTGTACAGAGCCAACCCCGCGAGGGGGTGCCGTGACACTGGATGACGCGGCCGCTTATGCTTTGCATCAAAGCCTTTGTCCCGGACAGGTCCAAAAGGTGGACGGCGCGTGGCGCTGCGCCGCGACGGATCTTGCGCCGACGACGCAGTGCGTCGCGACGGGGGGAGCCTTCAGCACCGTTTACTGTATCGCGCACAACGCCACGCAAGGGCGTGCGATCTTCGGCGTGCTGCGCATGGCCAACAGCGGCGCTCCGACCTTCGAGCCCTGGCTTGAAGCGCGCAATACCGACACGACCTCACCCTCGACGCCGTGCGCCGCAGGTATGTCGAACCTGCTTCAGTTCATCACGCTGAGCTTCGATGCCGCTGCGAACCGTCTGGTGATCGAAGCGGCGAGCGCCGCGCCTCTCGCGACGGCGCTGGCCTGCGGCCGATTGCAAAACCATGATTTCTCCGCGGAGGAAGCACCGTACCGCGCGTTCGCGCAAGACAGTGCCCGCGGGCTGTTGCGGCCTCACGAGCGCCGCTATGTGAAGGTGCTCGTGAGCTACGACGCCGGCGCTGCTGATGTCCCCCGCTCGCAGCGCATCAACCTCACCTCGGACGAAGTAGCTCCCAACCAATGAGGTCACCCTCGGGCCCGCGGCGGAAGGCCGCGATTCATGAATCGCGCGCGTTTAAGCGCGCGACCCGAGGGGCCAGAGCAGTAACGAAGAAGGGCTGCTAGGATCACGCCTGTTCGCTGCGGGGCGCGATCTTCCAAGAGAAATGGTGTTTCATTTATCCTGGGCCCTGGGGACAAGCCCCAGGGCGACGGCAAAGTATTGTTCAGCTCAGCCAATACCTGAACAAAGCCGTCGTCGCGTAGGGACGCTCGAGCGGCGACAGGTGGCCACAGTCCTCGATGAGGACCATTTTCGCCTGCGGCATGCGCGCGGCCATTTCGTCCTGCACCTTGGGCGGACACAGCAGGTCCTGCCGCCCGGCGAGGATCAGCGTGGGGATGCGGATGGCTTCGAGGTCGGGGCGGCCGTCTTTGCGGCCCATGATGGCTTCCTGCTGACGCTTGAAGGCCTGCTGGCCGACACGCTCGGCCATCTCCTTCACCACATCGGCGACGGTGGGGTCCTCCAGGCGCGAGGGATGCACCAGGTTGGGCAACAGGCGGTCGGTGACGCCCTTGAAGGTGCCGATGTCGGCCAGCTTGATCAGGTCGAGGCGGGTCTTACGTTGCTCTTCGGTATCGGCGCGCGCGTTCGTGTTGACCAAAGCTAAACGTTCCACGCGCTCGGGCGCCTGGCGCATGATCTCCTGGGCGGTGTAGCCGCCCAGCGACAGGCCGGCCAAGGCAAAGGTCGCCGGCGCGGCCGCGAGTACCCGCTCGGCCATGGCCGAAATGGAATTGTCCGCGGTGAGATTCATCACCTGCACATCGACCAAATCCTTCAAATTCTCGGTCTGGTGGCGCCACAGGGCATCGTCGCAGAGGAGGCCCGGCAGAAGGATCAAGTGCTTGGGACGGGTCATACTTTTGCACCTTTAGACATGTCGGCCGGGCAAACCCCGGGCCTAAGTTGTAGGAAATGCAAGGAAATTAAGGATTTACCGGCGGTTTCGGGCGTTGACACATGCAAACTAACACCTATTATCCCGCGCCGTGAACCGCTCGCCGGCTGCCCCGCTATTTTGGCGGATGAAATCATGTAGCCCGAACCTGTGCGACGGAAGTTTTTCCGAGACCAATGGAATTCGCAGACCTCGGCTTATCGCCGGACACCCTCAAAGCAGTAACTGACGCCGGGTATTTGACGCCGACGCCAATCCAGGCGCAGGCCATACCCGTGGTCTTGATGGGCCGTGACGTTTTGGGCGTGGCCCAGACCGGCACCGGCAAGACCGCCGCCTTTACCGTGCCAATGATCGACATCCTCGCCGATGGCCGTTCGAAGGCGCGCATGCCGCGCTCGCTGATCCTTGCGCCGACGCGTGAGTTGGCCGCGCAGATCTCCGAGAGCTTCGTCAAATACGGCAAGTACCACCCGCTCTCCATGGCCCTGCTCATCGGCGGTGAATCCTTCACCGACCAGGAGAAGGCGCTGGACCGCGGCGTCGACGTGCTGATCGCCACGCCGGGGCGCCTCCTCGACCTTTATGAACGCGGCCGAATCCTGCTCAATGACGCCAAGATCCTGGTGATCGACGAAGCCGACCGTATGTTGGATATGGGTTTCATCCCCGACGTCGAGCGTATCGTCGGCCTCCTGCCCAAGATGCGCCAGACCTTGTTCTTCTCGGCCACCATGGACAAGGAAATCAGGAAGCTCGCCGACCAATTCCTGATGAACCCCAAAGAGATCGCCGTCACCGCCGCCGCCACCGCCGCCAAGACCATCGAGCAAGGCATGGTGACCGTGAAGACGCTCGACAAGCGCGAAGCGCTGCGGCGCCTTTTGCGCGGCAAGGGCGTGAACAACGCCTTCATCTTCTGCAATCGCAAGAAGGACGTCGATATCCTGTTCAAGTCGCTGGAGAAGCACGGCTTCAACGTCGTCGGCCTGCACGGCGACATGCCGCAGTCCAAGCGCAACGAGATGCTCGCCAAATTCAAGGCCGGCGAAGCCGAACTCTTGGTCTGCTCCGACGTCGCGGCGCGCGGCCTCGACATCTCCGACGTGAGCCACGTGATCAATTTCGACGTGCCCGTGAACGCCGAGGACTACATCCACCGCATTGGCCGCACGGGCCGCGCCGGTAAAACCGGCCACGCCTATACCATCGCGACGCCCAGCGACACGCGCCTGTTGGCCGCCGTCGAGAAGATGCTTAAAGGGCCGATCCCGCCGCTGGATATCCCCGAGCTCGCCGAGCTGACCGTTTCCGCCGACGCTTCCGATGAAGGCGCGCGCGATGGCGGCCGTGGAAAACGCGGCCGTCCGGAACGCGGACGCCCTGAACGCGGACGGGGTCGCGGCCGTGAGCGCGGACCCGACCGCGAGCGCCCGGCGAAAACCGAAGAAGTCCCGGCGCCGGTGCAAGCTGCCGAACCGGAAGCCGTACAGCCGATTGTCATTGCTGAAGCACCCGAGCCGCTGCAGGAAACCGTCGTCGAAAACCTCGATGAGGTCCGCGAGCGCAAAGGCCGCGATCGTGAACGCGGCCGCGGCCGTCAAGACCGGAACAGCGATGCCCGCGGCGCTGAGGATCGCGCCCGCAAGACCCGCCGCAATCCGCACGGTATCGCGGAAATGGATATCGCCGACAACGTGCTAGCCTTTGGCGGCTTCACGCCGGCCTTCCTGCTGGTCGATCCCTACGGCGGCAAGGGCGCGCCGCCCATGCGCGCCGTCGAGGATGATGCCGAACTGCCGGACGAAGAAACCGCACCCGTTGAAACGGCGGACGCCGCTCCCGAGTCCGAACCGGCCGATCACGCGCCGGAGCCGCCGGCGAGTTCATCGGCGGCCTAGTTCATCGCGCGCTAGTTCATCGACGGCGGTGCCCCGTCGTCTTCCTCGTCAATCGCACGCGGATCGATATTCACCGGGCCCGCCTGGTGATGGACCATCACCCATAAACTGCCAGCGCGCACAAAGACGTTCGTCGCCGTCAGAAATTCCTTCTGTCCGCGCTCTCCAGCGAGCTCTTCGATGCACGTGACCACAGCGAGATCGCCGTAGAGCGTGGCGTGCTCGGCACGGCTGCGGATGCGCGGCGCGCCGGCATTCGTCAGGATCGAGCGCCAGCTCGCCATGACCTCGGCGCGGCCACGCAAGGGCTGCCAGCCCGGATGCGTGCAGCTCACCGGCTTGTCCTTGGCCCAGATGCGGTCCATGGCGGCAAGATCACGGCCGGCGAAGGCGGCATAGAAGGCGCTGCTCGCGAACAGGACGGCCTGTTCAGACATGCGGAATCCCTGTATCCAAAAAGTCTGGGACCTACGTTATGCGATTGAGGGAAAAATGGCCACGATCGATGCCTTGAAAGGCCCGACGCTGATGCCCGCGTCTAACAAGCCCGCCACGTCCGCGGTGGTGCTGCTGCACGGCTACGGCTCCAACGGCGACGATCTCATCGGCCTTGCGCCCTACTTCGCTCGTGTCCTGCCAGACACAGCGTTCTACGCACCCCATGCGCCGCAGCCGCTGGAAGGCGGCTTCATGGGTGGGTTCCAATGGTTCAGCCTGGCCACTTACGATCCCGACATGATGCGCCGCGACCCAAATCGCATGGCGGACACATTCAAGTCGTTCCGCGAAGGCACCGGTGCCTCGGCCATGAAGCTGAATTCCTATCTGGATCAGATCCTCGCCCATCACAGCTTGGAGCCTGGCAAGCTCGTGCTGCTCGGCTTCTCCCAAGGCACGATGATGTCGCTTCACGTCGGCCCGCGCCGCGAAAAACAGATCGCCGGCATCCTCGGCTACTCGGGCGCACTGACCGGCGCCGACGCGCTCGGGGCCGAGCTCAAAACGAAGCCGCCCGTGGCGCTCGTGCACGGCGATGCCGACGCGGTCGTCCCCTACCCCGCCATGGCGGCGGCAGAGCAAGCGCTGAAGGCCGTAGGCATTTCCGTTGAGACTCTCACCGTGCGCGGCCTGCAGCACGGCATCGACCCCGAAGGCGCGCAATTCGGCGCGGCGTTTTTGAAACGCGTGCTCGCCTAGCGCAGATCCTCTTCCTCGTCGGTCTGCTTGGGGCGGTCGTCAGCCTCGGCGTCGAGCTTGCGGAATTTACCGGGCTCGTGACGCGCGCGTGACGCCAGGCGCGCGCGCTCCTTCTGCTTCTCCTTGCCGCGCAGCCAGAACAGCCCGCCCATAGCCGCAAAGCCAACCAGAATCCAGGGCACGAGCAGCGAGTAGGACATTTCCTGGTAGATTTGCGCGCGCACCGAAGCGCGGCACTCGGGGCGCTCCTCGATGCAGGCTTCGCGCGCCCGCCGTTCGCCCGCCGAGAACAGGAATCCGGGCAGCGCCATGCCGTTGGGCTTGAAGACTTGGGCCTGGGCGACCGGAACGCCGGCCATCAGCCACACCATCGCCGCGGCAAAAATCAGCCGGCAAAAGCGCTTAGCGTTCATTCTCACGCGGCTCCCATTTCAGATAGTAAGCACGATTGTACCAAAACTCCGGGTTACATAGTTGACTAAAAGCGCCTGGAATTCTGGACCTCGTCTGTCCGTTTGCTACAATGCCACGACGAGCCGCCCCAAGAGCGGTCGTTAGTTCAAAAGCGGCAGGGACATTAATGACGCAAGTCGCATTGTTCCATGATTACCGTTTCCAGGCCTTGCCCTGGATCCCTACTCGCGCAGCCGTATCACCTGAGGAGAATAACCCACCGGGCAATGACCGCACTTTCATAACGGCCGTGATCACCGCGGCATAATACATGGGAGCCCGAGGGGCTCCTTTTGTGTTTCCGGTGCACGGCGGCTGGTTTCCACCGCGAAGATCCCGCGGACCCGTTTTCATAAATGAGGAGGAGACGCCATGTCGGATGCGAACAACAAGACCCCCCCTACTGAAAAGGGCACACGCTGCATCGCCCTGGTCGGCCCGCAATCGAGCGGAAAGACCACCCTGCTCGAGAGCATGTTACTCGCCGCGGGTGTTATCCAGAAAAAGGGGCGCGTCGGGAACGGCACGACGGTGGGCGACTCTAATCCCGAAGCGCGCAGCCGGCAGATGTCGACGCAAACCACGCCGGCACGGTTCTCCTATCTCGGCGACGATTGGGTTGTGCTGGATGCGCCAGGCGCCGTCGATCTGTCCCAAGACGCCCGCCAGGCCATGCTGGTGGCCGACACGGTTGTTGTCGTCACCGATCCCGACGCCGACCGCATGTTGGCCCTGGGGCCCATCTTCCGCTTCCTCGACGACCACAAGATTCCGCACATCCTGTTCATCAACAAGCTCGACACCACGAGCGGTCCGGTGCGCGAGCTGATCGGTGCGGCGCAGCGCCAGTCGGCGCGGCCGCTGGTGCTGCGGCACATTCCCCTGGTGCGCGCCAACAAGATCACCGGTTACGTCGATCTGGTGGCCGAGCGTGCGTACCACTACGAGCTCGACAAGCCATCGGAACGCATCCCCATCGAGAAATTCTCCGACGACAGTGTACCGGACGAACGCCGCGCGCTGCTCGAGAAGCTGTCCGACTTCGACGACGCGCTGCTCGAAAAGCTGCTGGAGGACATGATCCCCGACAAGAACGAGGTCTACCGCCAACTCACCAAGGACCTGCAGGAGGATCTCATCGTGCCGGTGCTGATCGGCGCGGCCGAGCATGAACATGGCGTGCGCCGCCTGATGAAGGCCATGCGCCACGAGGTGCCGTGCGCCGCCAAGACAGCCGATAGGCTCGGCATTCCCAACGAGCCGCTGGCCGCGCAGATCTACCGCGTCGAGTTCGCCCCCCATGTCGGTAAGCTGTCGTTGATCAGGGTGTGGCGCGGCACGCTGAAAGACGGCGATGCCCTCGCGGGCGTGCGCATCAGCAACATGCAAGACGGCGCCGAACCGAAACTTGCCAAGCAGCGCGTGCACAAGGTCGGCCCCGGTGACGTGGTGGCCATCTCGAAGCTCGAGGCTGGGCGCGCCGGCACCATTCTGCTGGCCGACCGCGCGGTGGAACCCGAGGAATGGGCGAGCTCGCCGCACCCCTTGTACACGGTCGCTGTTGTGGCCAAGGACCGCAAGGACGACGTCAAACTGGGCGAAGCCCTGCGCAAGATCTGTGAGGAAGACCCGTCCCTCACCCTGCACCACGTGGCCGAGACCGCCGAGATGCTGCTGCGCGGCCAAGGCGACATTCAGCTTCACATCGCGCTTGAGCGCGTACGGCGCAAATTCGACCTGGTGATCGAAACGCGCACGCCTCAGGTGCCCTACCGCGAGACCATCCGCAAGGCCGTGGTCCAGCATGCCCGCCACAAGCGACAGTCAGGCGGCCACGGCCAGTTCGCTGACATCAAAGTCGAGATCAAACCCCTGCCGCGCGGCGAAGGCTTCACCTTCACCGATGCGATTGTGGGCGGCGTGGTGCCGCGCAACTTCATCCCCGGCGTCGAAGCAGGCCTGCGCGACAACATCGTCCAGGGACCGTTGGGATTCCCGGTGGTGGACCTCAACGTCAAACTTTTCGACGGCCAGTACCACAGCGTTGACAGCTCAGATCAGGCCTTCCGCACCGCGGCGCGTCTTGCTCTTACCGAAGGCCTGCCGCAGTGCGACCCGGTCCTGCTGGAGCCGATCTGCGAGGTGAACATCTATGTGCCTTCGGAGTTCACATCGAAGGTGCAGCGCGCGGTGACCCAACACCGTGTCCAGATCCTGGGCTTCAATGCCCGCGAAGGCTGGGACGGCTGGGAAGTGATAAAGGTGAACATGCCCGAGTCCGAGATGCAGACGTTGATCACTGAGATCCGCTCGATCTCGCAGGGCATCGGCACCTTCGAGCACAGGTTCAGCCACTATCAGGAACTCAGCGGCCGCGATGCCGACAAGGTGACGCAGCAACGCAAACAGTACCTGAACGCCGCTCACTAGGAGAACTATTGCTGCTCCGGTAGATTGTCAGCGCGCAATCTGCCGGAGCCGCCGATGAACCGACCCATCAACCAGGCAATGACGCCCCTGCAATGGGCCGCTTTGCTTCTTCTGTCGGTGGTCTGGGGCGGCTCGTTCATCTTCAACGCCGTCGCGGTAAAGGAAATACCGCCGATCACCATGGTCGTGGTGCGCCTTCTGCTGGGCGCGGCACTGCTTTGGCTGTTTGCCGCTGCCACCGGCGTGAAGATGCCCAAGGATGCGCGCACCTGGGGCACTTTCGCCGTGATGGGCGCCTTCAACAATGCCGTGCCTTTTGCCCTCTTCGCCTGGAGCCAGACGCATATCACCGCCGGGCTGGCCTCGATCCTCAACGCCACCCAGCCGCTGTTCACGGTGGTGCTGGCCCACGCGCTGACCCGGGACGAGAAGATCACCGGTGGCAAGCTGCTGGGGGCCGTGGTGGGGCTGCTGGGCGTGGCGGCCATGATGGGCGCGGACGCGCTGTCGGGCGCATCCGCCAACGTCATCGCCGAGCTGGCCTGCCTCGTCGCCACCGTGATGTACGCCTATACGGCCGTGTTCGCCCGCCGGTTCGCGGGCTTGGGCATCGCGCCCCTGGCCGTGGCCGTCGGGCAACTCACGACTGGCGGGCTCCTGGCCCTGCCCGTGGCGCTGATCGTCGACCAACCGTGGGCGCTGCCAATTCCAAGCCTCGCCGCCCTAGGCGCAATGGCCGGCCAGGCGCTGCTGTCGACCGCCCTCGCCTACGTCGTGTTCTTTGATCTGATTGCCAAGGCCGGGTCCACCAATGCGGGGCTTGTGACCTTCCTCAACCCCATCACGGCCATTGCCGTGGGGGCGCTTCTGCTGGACGAGCGGCTGGAGGCCGGCCATATCGCCGGCATGGTGGTGATCGCGCTGGGGTTGACGTTCATCGACGGCCGCCTGCCGGCGGCCCTACGCCGGGTTACATCCCGATAGAGGCAAGCTGCGTGGTGGTCATGGTGCCGAGCTGCACCGACGTGAAGGCGGCGATCTGGGCGCCGTTCAGCGCCGCGAGGTCGGTAGTCTCGAAGAACTGAATCTGCGTGGTCGTGAATATCGGGATATCGCCGGTTTCGATGCCGGTCATATGATTGGGCGTCAGGTCGACGATGTTGTCGGTGCTGAGGGCAACGATCTGCGTTGCCGTCAGCGCGCCGATTTGGGTCGATGTGAAGCCGCCCAGCTGGACCGAGGTCATGGCCGCGATATCGAGCGTATTGAGGCTTGAGACCTGCGGCGAAGACAGCGCGGTGATCTGGGTCGCGGAGAGGCCCGAGAACTGCGCGACCGACATGACGGCCAGATCCGTAGTCTCGAGGCCCTGGATCTGCGTGCTGGTGAGCGTCGAGAGCTGGAAGGACGTCAGCGCCTGGAAGTGCGTGCTGTCGAGCCCGCCCAGCTGCGCCGGCGTCATGGCATCGAGCTGCGTGTCGGCCAGCGCGGCGATGGTCGTGGTGGTGAAGGCGTTGAGCTGCGTTGTCGAGAGCAGTCCAATGGCCGTCGAGATGATGCCGCTAAGCTGTTCGGCCGTCAGCAAGGCCAAGGCGCCCGTCGGCAGGGCAGTGACTTGGGTCGTGTTCATGCCGTTCAGCTGCGCCGAGCTGAAGCCCGCGAAGGGTGCTGCGTCGATGCTGGAGAGCTGCGCGGCGGTCAGGCCGTCGATCTGGGTGTCGGCGAGCACGCCAATGATGCTGGTCGAGAGCGCGTTAAGTTGAACCGCCAGGAGCGCGCCGACCTGGACCGAAATCAGGCCGCCGACCTGCGCCGTCGTCAGGGCCGCCATGTTGCCTGGCTGGAGCGACTTGACCTGTGTGGTGCTGAGGGCGCCGAGCTGGGCAGCGGACAGGCCGCTGAACTGCGCAGCCGTGAGGGCGTCGATCTGCAGGACGTTGAAGGCCTTCACCTGCGTCGTGGTCATGCCGGTGACCTGCGCCGACGTGAAGCCGCTGAAGGGCCCGGTATCGATGTTGGCGATCTGGGTGACGGTCATGCCGTCGATCTGGGCATCGGTGAGCGAGGCGATGTTGGTGGTCGACAGCGCATTGAGCTGCATCGACGTGAGCGCGCCGACCTGCGTCTGCGTCATGCCCGAGAGCTGCTCGGTCGTCATCACATCGAGGCTGCCGGCCGCCAGCGCCTTGATCTGCGTGACTGACAGCGCGCCGATCTGCGTCGATGATAGGCCCGAGAACTGAGCGCCGGACAGGCCGTCGAGCTGGAAGGTCGATAAGCCCTTCACCTGCGTCGTGGTCATGCCCGTCAGCTGCGCCGAGCTGAAGCCGCTGAAGGGGAACAGGTCGAGAGCGCCGATCTGCGCCGAGGTGAAGCCATCGATCTGGGCATCGCTGAGCTGAGCGATGAGCGCCGGCGACAGTGCATTGAGCTGGCTGGCGGCAAGCACGCCGAATTGGGTGGAGACGAGGCCCGCGAGCTGCGCGGTGGTCATTCCCGACACGCCGTCCACCGAGAAGCCCTTCACCTGGGTCGTACTCAAGGTGTTGAGCTGGTCGCCGGACAAGGCGCCGAAGTGCGCGATGTCGAGGGCATTCACTTGGGTTGAGGTCAGGCCGTCGAGCTGGATCGTGCTGAGGGCCGAGATGTTCGTGGTGGTCAGCGCGTTGACTTGCGTGGCGTCGAGCGCACCGAGCTGCAGCGACGTCACGCCGGTGAGCTGGATCGCGGAGATTGAATCGATGACTGCAGCCGTCAGCGCCTTGACCTGGGTGGTCGTCATGACCCCCACCTGGGCCGACGACAGGCCGCTGAACTGGGCCGTAGTCATGTTGGCTATGTTGGTGACCGACAGCGCCTTGATCTGCGTGGTGGTGAACACCGCCAACTGCGTGGATGTCAGGGCGTTGAAGGCATCCACGCCGAGGCTGGCGAGCTGCGAGGCCGTCAGGCCGCTGGCTTGCGTCTCCGTGAGAGCCGTAACGACTGCGGGCGCAAAGATGCCAAGCTGGGCATTCGACAGCGCCCCAAGCTGAGTCGAGGTCAGGCCCGCGACCTGCGCGACGGTCAGCACAGCGAGGTCGGCGACCGACAGCGCCTTGATCTGCGTGGTGGCCAGGCTAAAGAGCTGGGTGTCGGTCATGGCCGCGAAGTGCGTCTCGTCGAGGCCGGCGACCTGGGTGATCGTCATGCCGTCGAGCTGGACCGTGGTGAGAGCGGTGATGTTGGTGGTGGAGAGCGCATTCACCTGACTCGTCGAGAGCGCGCCCACTTGGGTCGAGGCAAAGCCGGCGAGTTGGGTGTCGGCGAGCACGGTGATGGCATCGATGTTGATGGCGGCGATCTGGGTGGTGGCCAGCACGCCGAACTGAGTCGAGTCCATGCCGCTGAGCTGGCCGGCCGTGATCACGCCGAGCTCGAGCAACGACAACCCCTTCGCCTGGGTCGTCGTGAAGCCCGTCAGCTGCGTCGAACTGAAACCGGCGAAGGTGTCGGTGTCGAGCCCGCCGATCTGCGTGGCCGAGAGGCCGTCAATCTGGCCATCGGCCAGGGCAAAGATCGCTTCGGGCGTCACGGCGCTGAGCTGGGTGGTCGACAGCACGCCAAGCTGCGTGGAGGTCAGCCCCGCCACCTGCAGCGTCGTCAGGGCAGCCAGCGAGTCTGCCGACAGCGCCTTGACTTGGATAGTCGAGAACACGCCAAGCTGCGTGTCTGTGAAAGCCCCGAAACGTGTGCTGTCGAGCGCGGCAACCTGCGTCGATGTGATGCCCGAGAGCTGGACCGTCGAGAGCGCCGCGACATTCGTGGTCGTCAGCGCATTGACCTGCGTGGTGTGCAGCGCGCCCACGGCAGTGGAAGCTAGCCCGGTGAGCTGATCGGCGCTGATGGCTGTCACCACCGGCTCCGACAGCGCCTTGACCTGGGTGATCGTCATGACGCCGAGCTGCGCCGACGAGAAGCCCCCGAACTGCGCGACCGTCAACTGCGCGATATTGGCCGCCGAGATCGACTTGATCTGAGTGGTTGTAAATGCGGCGAGCTGGGTGGAGGTAAGCGCGTCGAAGGAATCGGCGCCGAGGCTGGCGAGCTGGGTCGCCGAAAGGCCGCTGATTTGGGTTTCCGTAAGCGTGGCGAGCGCCGTGGCCGAAACCGCCGCGAGCTGCGTCGCCGACAGTGCGGCAAGCTGGGTAGAGATCAGGCCCGCGACCTGCGAGGTGGTGAGATTGCCGAGGTTCTCGACCGACAGCGCCTTAACTTGCGTTGTCGAGAGGCTGAAGATCTGCTCCGACGTGACGGCGGCGAACCGCGTCGGGTCGAGCGCACCGACCTGCGTCGCCGTCATGCCGTCGAGCTGTACTGTGGTTATAGCCGTGATGTTGGTTGTCGTCAGGGCATTCACTTGCCCCGTCGTCAGGGCCGCAACCTGGGTCGAGCCGAAGCCGGCGAGTTGCGTATCGGTTATCGCAGTGATCGCTGCGAGACCGATTGCCGAGACTTGGGTCGTGGCCAGTGCGCCGAGGTGGGTCGAGTCCAAGCCGCTGATCTGACCGGGCGTCAGCGCGTCCATTTCGGTGAGCGACAGACCCTTGACCTGCGTCGTCGTGAAGCCGGTGAACTGCGTCGAGCTGAACCCCGCGAAAGTGTCGGCGTCGATGCCGCCGATCTGTGCCGCGGACAAGCCGTCGATCTGGGCATCGGCGAGCGCGTCGATCACGGCCGGCGTCACGGCGCTGAGTTGGGACGTGGACAGCGCGCCAAGCTGGGTGGACGTGAGGCCAGCGACCTGCAAGGTCGTCAGAGCCGCGAGAGAGCCGAGGGACAGCGCTTTGACCTGCGTGGTCGAGAACACCGCAAGTTGGGTATCGCTGAAGGCACCGAAGCGCGTGTTGTCGAGGGCGGCCACCTGCGTCGAGGTGATGCCCGACATCTGCAGTGTCGAGAGCGTGCCGATGTTGGTGGTAGTGAGCGCATTGACTTGCGTCGCCTCCAGGGCGCCCACGGACGTCGAAGCAAAACCGCTGAGCTGCTCAACGGTCATGGCTGTCACCACCGGGTCCGACAGCGCTTTGAGCTGCGTCGTCGTCATGACACCGAGGTGCGCCGACGTGAATCCGCCGAACTGCGCGACGCTGAGCGCCGCGATATTGACCGCCGAGATCGACTTGATCTGGGTCGTGGTGAAGGCAGAGATTTGCGTCGAAGTGAGCGCACTGAAGGAGTCGGCGCCGAGGCTGGCGAGTTGCGTGGCCGACAGGCCGCTGATCTGGGTTTCCGTGAGCGCGCCGACGGCCGCGGCGGACAGCGCCGCGAGCTGCGTGGTCGATAGCGCCGCAAGCTGAGTTGAGATGAGGCCAGCGACTTGAGTGGTGCTAAGGTTACCGAGGTTATCGACCGAGAGCGCTTTAATTTGCGTCGTCGAGAGACCGTAAAGCTGCCCGGAGGTGAGCGCACCAAATCGAGTGGGATCGAGTTCGCCCACCTGCGTTGCCGTCATCCCGTCGATCTGCACCGTTATCAGCGACGTGATGTTGGTCGTCGTCAGGGCGTTGACCTGCCCCGTCGAGAGCGCGCCAATCTGAGTCGAGCCGAAGCCGGCGAGTTGCGTATCGGTGATCGCGGCGATGGCCGCGAGATTGATCGCGGCAACCTGGGTGGTCGCCAGCGCGCCAAGTTGAGCCGAATCGAAGCCGCTGATCTGACCGGCCGACAGCGCGTCCATCTCCATCAGCGACAGACCTTTGACCTGAGTTGTCGAGAAACCGGTCAGCTGCGTCGAGTTGAAACCGGCGAAAGTATCGCTGTCGATGCCGCCGATCTGCGCGGCGGACAGGCCATCGATCTGCGGATCGGTGAGCGCATCGATCACCGCCGGTGTCACGGCGCTGAGCTGAATGGTCGAAAGCGCGCCAAGCTGAGTGGATGTAAGGCCGACAACTTGCAGCGTCGTCAGCGCGGCGAGCGAACCCGCGGACAACGCCTTGACCTGGGTGGTGGACAACACGGCAAGCTGCGTATCGCTGAAGGCACCAAAGCGCGTGTTGTCGAGCGCGGCAACCTGCGTCGAAGTCATCCCAGACAGCTGCAGCGTCGAAAGTGCGCCGACGTTGGTGGTGGTCAGGGCGTTGACCTGTGTCGCCTCCAGGTTGCCCACGGAGGTCGAACCAAGGCCACTCAACTGCTCGGCGGTCATCGCGGTTACGACCGGCTCCGAGAGTGCCTTGAGCTGCGTGGTCGTCATGACACCGAGGTGCGCCGACGTGAATCCGCCGAACTGCGCAACGCTGAGCGCCGCGATATTGGCCGCCGAAATCGACTTGATCTGGGTCGTGGTGAACGCGGAGATCTGCGTCGAAGTGAGGGCACTAAATGAGTCGGCGCCGAGGCTGGCGAGCTGCGTGGCCGACAAGCCGCTGATCTGAGTTTCCGTGAGTGCGCCGACGGCTGCAGCGGAAAGCGCCGCGAGTTGGGTCGTCGATAGCGCGGCAAGCTGGGTCGAGATGAGACCCGCGACCTGCACCGTGCTGAGGTTACCGAGGTTATCGGCCGACAGCGCTTTAACTTGTGTCGTCGTGAGGCTGTAAAGCTGCTCGGACGTCAGCGCGCCGAATCTGGTGGGGTCGAGCTCGCCCACCTGCGTCGCCGTCATGCCGTCGAGCTGCGCCGTCGTGAGCGACGTGATGTTGGTGGTGGTCAGGGCATTCACCTGACCCGTGGTCAACGCGCCGACCTGGGTCGAGCCGAAGCCGGCAAGCTGCGTGTCCGTGATCGCGGTGATGGCCGCAAGACTGATCGCCGTGATCTGCGTGCTCGCGAGGGCGCCAAGCTGGGCTGAATCGAAACCGCTGATCTGGCCAGCCGAAAGCGCGTCCATTTCGGTGAGCGACAAGCCTTTGATCTGGGTCGTGGAGAACCCGGTCAACTGTGTCGATTTGAAGCCGGCGAAGGTGTCGCTGTCGATGCCGCCGATCTGCGCGGCGGACAGACCGTCGATCTGGGGATCGGAGAGCGCATCGATCACCGCCGGCGTCAGAGCGCTCAGCTGGATGGTCGAAAGCGCGCCAAGCTGGGTGGATGTGAGTCCCACAACCTGCAGCGTCGTCAGAACCGCGAGCGAACCCGCCGACAGCGCCTTGACCTGCGTGGTCGAGAAGCCGCCCAGCTGCACGTCGCTAAAAGCGCCGAAGCGCGTGTTGTCGAGGGCGGCCACCTGCGTCGAGGTGATGCCCGACATCTGCAGCGTCGAGAGCGCACCGATGTTGGTGGTCGAGAGCGCGTTGACTTGCGTCGCTTCCAGCGCGCCTACAGAGGTAGAGCCGAGGCCACTCAGTTGATCGGCAGTCATGGCTGTCACGACCGGCTCGGACAGGGCCTTGAGCTGCGTGGTCGTCATGACGCCAAGATGGGCCGATGTGAATCCGCCGAACTGTGTGACGGTCAGCCCAGCGATATTGGCAGCCGAGATTGACTTGATCTGGGTCGTGGTGAAGGCGGAAATCTGGGTCGAAGTGAGCGCACTGAAGGAGTCGGCGCCCAGGCTGGCGAGCTGCGTGGCCGACAGGCCGCTGATCTGGGTCTCGGTGAGCGAACCGACGGCCGCAGCGGAGAGCGCCGCAAGCTGCGTGGTCGTCAGCGCCGCAAGCTGGGTCGAGATAAACCCAGCGACCTGCACGGTGGTGAGGTTACCGAGGTTATCGACCGACAGTGACTTAACCTGGGTCGTCGAGAGGCTGTACAGTTGTTCAGAGGTGAGTGCGCCAAATCTAATGGGGTCGAGCTCGCCCACCTGTGTCGCCGTCATGCCGTCGAGCTGCACCGTCGTCAGCGCGGTGATATTGGTGGTGGTCAGGGCATTCACCTGCCCCGTCGTCAGCGCGCCGACCTGGGTCGAAACGAAGCCGCCGACCTGCGTATCGGTGAACGCGGTAATCGCCGCGAGACTGATCGCGGCAACCTGCGTACTTGCCAAGGCACCGAGGTGAGTTGAGTCCAGGCCGCTGATCTGACCGGGCGACAGCGCGTCCATCTCGGTCAGCGACAGCCCCTTGATCTGAGTCGTCGAGAAGCCCGTGAGCTGGGTCGAATTGAACCCAGCGAAGGTATCGCTGTCGATGCCGCCGATCTGCGCGGCCGAGAGGCCGTCGATCTGGGGATCGGTCAGCGCATCGATCACCGCCGGCGTCACGGCGCTGAGCTGCGCGGTCGAAAGCGCCCCGAGCTGAGTCGAGGTAAAGCCCACGACCTGCAATGTGGTCAGAGCCGCGAGCGAACCCGCCGACAGCGCCTTGACCTGCGTAGTGGAGAAACCACCCAGCTGCACGTCGCTGAAGGCGCCGAAGCGCGTGTTGTCGAGGGCGGCGACCTGCGTGGTGGTGATGCCCGACATCTGCAGTGTCGAGAGCGTGCCGATGTTGGTGGTCGAGAGCGCGTTGACCTGCGCCGTTTCCAACGCGGCCACGGACGTCGAAGCGAAGCCGCTGAGCTGCTCGGCTCTCATGGAGGTCACGACCGGCTCGGACAGCGCCTTGATCTGCGTGGTCGTCATGACGCCGAGGTGTGCCGACGTGAATCCGCCGAACTGCGCGACGGTCAGCGCGGCGATATTAACCGCCGAGATCGACTTGATCTGCGTGGTGGTGAAGGCAGATATCTGGGTCGAAGTGAGCGCACTGAAGGAGTCGGCGCCCAGGCTGGCGAGCTGCGTGGCCGATAGGCCGCTGATCTGGGTTTCGGTCAGCGCGCTGACGGCCGTGCCCGAGAGTGCCGCGAGCTGCGTCGTCGAGAGCGCCGCAAGCTGGGTCGAGATCAGGCCGGCGACTTGATCGGTGCTGAGATTGCCGAGGTTATCGACCGACAGCGCTTTCACTTGCGTCGTCGAGAGGCTGTAGAACTGTGTCGAGGTGAGCGCGCCGAACCTAATGGAATCGAGATCCGCCACCTGCGTCGTCGTCATGCCGTCGAGTTGAACGGTGGTGAGTGCGCCTACATTGGTGGTGGTCAGGGCATTGATCTGGTCGGTGGTGAGCGCGCCCACCTGGGTCGAGACGAAGCCGGCGAGTTGGGTGTCTGCCAGATTGGTGATGGCGGCGAGGTTGATGGCCGCGATCTGGGTGTTGGCGAGCGCCCCCAACTGGGTCGAATCCAAGCCGCTGATCTGGCCGGACGTAAGGGCGCCCATCTCGGTGAGCGATAGGCCCTTGACCTGAGTCGAAGAAAAACCGGTCAGCTGAGTCGAACTGAAGCCGGCGAAAGTGTCGCTATCGATGCCGGCGATTTGGGTGGCGGTCATGCCGTCGATTTGGGCATCGACCAGCGCCTCGATCACCGTCGGCGTCACGGCGCTGAGCTGCGTAACCGACAATGCCCCGATTTGGGTCGATGTGAGTCCAACAACTTGCAGCGTCGAGAGCGCTGTAAGCGAGTCTGCCGACAGCGCCTTGACCTGATTGTTCGACAGCATGGCGAGCTGGACGTCCGCGAGGGCGCCAAAGCGTGTATTGTCGAGCGCCGCGACCTGCGCCGTGGTGATCCCCGATACCTGCAGCGTCGTCAGCGCTCCGACGTTGGTCGTCGTCAGCGCATTGATCTGCGTGGTTTCGAGCGCGCCGATGGCTGCCGAGCCGAGACCGCTGAGCTGCTCGGCGGTCATGGAGGTGACGACCGGCTCCGACAAAGCCTTGAGCTGGGTGCTCGACATCACGCCGAGCTGTGAAGACGTGAAGCCGCTGAACTGCACGGTGGTGAGCTGCGCGAGGTTAGCGGCCGACAGCGCTTTCACCTGCGTCGTGGTGAAAGCGGCAATCTGCGTGGATGTCAGCGCGCTGAAGGAGGCAGCCGCGAGGCTGGCGAGCTGTGTTGCCGAGAGGCCGCTGATCTGCGTTTCGGTCAGCGCGCTCACCGCCGTCGCGCTAATCGCGGCGAGCTGGGTGGTCGAGAGCGCCGCAAGCTGGGTGGAGATCAGGCCGGCGACCTGGGTCGTGCTGAGCAGGCCCAGGCTGTCGAGCGAGAGCGCTTTTACTTGCGTCGCCGAGAGGCTGTAGAGCTGCTCCGAGGTCAGCGCGCCGAAACGGGTGCTATCGAGCTCGGCGACTTGCGTGGCCGTCATGCCGTCCAGCTGGACGGTAGACAGCGCAGCGATGTTGGTGGTGGACAGGACGTTGATCTGACCGACCGAGAGCGCTGCCACCTGTGACGAAGCAAGGCCCGTCACCTGTGTATCGGCGAGCTCGGCCAGGGCTGTGATGTTGATGGCATTGATCTGCGTCGTCGCCAACGCCGTCAGGTGTGTGGAATCAAGGCCGCTGAGCTGTCCAGACGTCAGAGCGTCAAGCTCGCCGGCGGTGAGGCCCTTGATCTGCGTCGAAGTGAAACCCGTGAACTGGGTGGAGGTGAGCCCGACGAAGGTGTCGTCGTCGAGCGCGCCGATCTGGCTAGAGGTCAGGCCGTCGATCTGCGTATCGGCCAGGGCGCCGATAACGCTCGAGGTTATTGCGCTGAGCTGCGTGCCGCCGAGCGCGCCGATTTGGGTCGTCAGCAGGCCGGCGACTTGGACCGTGTTGATAACCTCGAAGTTTTCGGCCGCGATCCCTTTGATTTGAGTCGTCGTCAGGCTACCGAGCTGATCGGAGGTAATAGCTTCGAAGCGCGTCGCATCCATCTGACCAATGACGGTGGTGGTCAGGGCATCGAGCTGCGTGGACGTAAGCAGCGCGACATTCTCGGTGGTGAGCGCATTGAACTGCGCGGCGCCCAGCGCCGCCACATGGGTCGAACCCAACCCGCCAAGTTGCACGGCCGTAAGCGCATCGACGACCGCCAGCGACAGCGCCGCGACCTGGGTGCTGGCGAGCACGGCCAGCTGCGTGTCGGCCAGGCCGCCTAGCTGAACGGTGGTGAGGATCGAAAGGTTGGCGACCGACAGCGATTTGATCTGGGTGGTGGTGAAAGCGGCAAGCTGGGTCGACGTAAGGCCGGCGAAGGAGTTCTCGCCGATGGCGGTAAGCTGGCTACCGGACAAGCCCGAAAGCTGCGTGTCGGCCAGGGCCGAAACCACCGTCGTCGTGAAGGCGGTAAGCTGCGTGGTGGTGAGCGCCGCAAGCTGGGTCGATGTCAGGTTACCGACCTGCGTGGTCTGCATCGCGCCGATGTCGTCGGTGGAGATCGCCCTCAGCTGCGTCGTGCTGAAGCCGGCGAGCTGATCAGACGTGAGCGAGACGAAGGCCGTGGGATCGATCTCGCCGATGGTCGTGGTTGACAGGCCGTCGAGCTGGGTGTCGGTGAGTGTGCCGATATTCGCCGAAGACAGGGCATTGAACTGCGCGCCACTCAACGCTGCCACTTGGGTCGAGACGAAACCCTCAAGCTGCGTGGCTTCCAACGCCGTGATCAGGGTGGACGTCAGCGCCGCGATTTGTGTCGTGCTCAGGGCCTTGAGCTGTGTGGAATCGACACCCGAGATCTGTTCGGTCGTCAGGACGTCGATGGCGGTGGTGGACAGCCCCTTGATCTGGGTCGAGGTGAAGCCCGTGAGCTGCGCCGAAGTAAAGCCCGTGAAACTGTCGGCATCGAGCCCGCCCAACTGGGTCGAACTCAGCCCATCGATTTGCGTGTCGGCGAGCGAACCAATGACGGTCGAGCTGAGAGCGCTGAGCTGTGCGGCGCTGAACGCTCCGATCTGAGTGGTCAAGAGGCCGCTCACCTGCCCCGTCGTCATGACTTCGATATCTTCGGCCTCGAAGCCCTTGACCTGGGTTGTCGTCATGCCGGCGAGCTGCGTCGAGGTCAGGACTTCGAACTGCGTCGCATCAAGGCCGGCGAGCTGCGTTGCGGACAGATTGTCGATCTGCGTGTCGGTGAGCGCGGCAATGTTGGAGGTCGATAGCGCGCCGAGCTGCGTCGCGGCCAGGGCGGCAATCACCGCCGCCGGCAGCACTTCCATCTGCGTGGTGGTGATGGCCTCGATGTTGGTGGTCTCGAGGCCCGCAATCTGCGTCGAGGTCATGACGCGCAGCTGCGTCGTGGAGAGCGCCTCGAAGTGCGTACTGTCGATGCCGCTGAGCTGCGCCGCGGTCAGGCCCTTGAACTGCGTCGTGGAGATCTCTGAGAGCGTGGTGGTCGTGAGCGCATTGAGCTGCGTTTCAGTGAAGGCGCCGATGCCGGTGGACGTCAAACCGCCGATCTGCGCTGTGCTGATGACTTCCAGGCAATCGTCGTTGATCGCGCTGATCTGTGTCGTGGTCAGCACACCCAAGTGCGCCGCCGTCAGCCCGCTGAACTGCTCGGTCGTCAACTCACCGATCTGGTCGTCGGTCAGACCTTTGATCTGGGTCGTACTTAAGCCGCCCAGTTGGTTCGACGTGAGCGCTCCGAAGTTGGTTGTGGACAGTCCGCCGACTTGCGCCGAGGTCAAGCCGCTGAGCTGGCCCGCCGTCAAGTTGTCGACGTTGTCGGTAGTGAGCGCGTTCAGCTGAGTCGTCGCCAGCGAAGCGACCTGCGCGGACGTGAGGACGGCTACTTGCGTATCGGCGAGCCCTTCGATGATGGTCTCGGCCAGCGCCTTGATCTGGGCGCCGGAGAGATAACCGACCGAGGCGGGGGCGAGGTCGAGGATCTGCGTGCTGCTGAGGGCCGCGATGGCAGTGGTGGTGAAAGCGCGCAGCTGCGTGGTCACGAGGCTCGAAAGCTGCGTGCCGTCGAAATAGGAGAAATTCGTGGAAGACAGACCCGCCGCCTGCGTGGTCTTCAGTGCATCAAGCTGCGCCGCGGTGATGCCCGCAATATTGGTCGACGTGAGCGCGTTCAGCTGCGCCGTTGTCAGCGCACCGAACTGCCCCGACGACAACGCGCCGAACTGCGTGTCCTGGAGACTACTGATGTTGGTCGTATTGACCGTCTTTGTCTGCGTCTGCGTCAGGCTGGCAAGCTGCGTGGGAGTCAGCGCCGCGAAATTGGTCGCGGTCAACGATCCCAGCACCGTCGGCCGTATGTAGTCGAGCTGCGTCACCGACAACGACGCGATCTGCGTCGAGGACATGGCGTTGAAGAACGTGCTGGTCAGGTAGTTGACCTGGGCGGCCGGCATCCCGGCGAGTTGCGTGACAGCGATCGCTTCGATGTTGGTTGTCGTGAGGGCCAGGAGCTGAGTCGTCGCCAGCGCGCCAAACAGCTTGGCTGACAATCCCCCCAGCTGCGTGGAGGTCATCGCGGCAATCTGAGGCTTCTTGATGCCCTTGACCTGGAAGGTGGTCAGTCCTGCGAGCTGCGTGGGCGTGAGTTCCACGAACTGCGTGTTCGTGAGGTAACCGATCTGCGCCGCGACCAGGCCATCGATCTGGCTATCGGTCAGCGACGCAAGGCTGGTTGTGGTCAGCGCATTGATCAGTGTGGTGCCGAAGGCCGGCATCTGCGCGGACGTCAGCGCCGCGACTTGGGTCGCGTCGAGATTGGCGACCCGGGTGGTGGTCAGGCCCTTCAGCTGCGTCGCCGTCAGGCTCGTGATTTGAGCCGCTGAAAAGGTATCGAAGGCGGTGTTATCCAGGCCAAGGAGCTGCTGGGACTTCAAGCCGTCCAGTTGCTTGTTGGTGAGCCCGGCAATGGCGGTGTCGCTGAGGGAGTTGAGGGTCGTGGTCGTCAGCGCGCCGAGACGTGTCGATGTGACAAGCGCAAGCTGGCTTACGGTCAGGTCGCCGACAAAGCTGTCGATCGCGAGCAACTGTCCGTTGGACATGCCCGCGACAGCGCCGCCGCCCAGGGCTTGGACTTGGCTCGCGCTGATCCCGCTCAGAATTGTTGTGGCGAAACCCTTGACCTGCGCGGCGCTCAGCGAGGTCATTTGCGCCGGTGTCATGGCGGAGAACTGCCCCGCCGTGATGGCCGCAAAATGCTTCGACGTCAGCGCGTTGAATTGCGCTGGGGTCAGCGCAGCGTACTCCGCCGGCGTCAAAGCCTTAAACTGAGTTATCGTTAACGCCACGGCGCCCCAATCCGATTAGCGACCCGGCCCACCACCGTCCGATCGCCCAGCCAACTCACAAACGCACAGCGCACGTAGGGCGTTGCCTCACACACCCTTTACGCCACCTTTAGGGATAGTCGATGTGCGTTCGGGAAATATTAACAGACCCGGTAAAATTGCCACATGCAAAAGTTGAAAATCTTTTGGGTCAGAGCGCGAAAATTTCACATAACCCACTGAAATACAAATAATTAATGGAAATTCTTACGCGCAGGCCGTAACAGCGCGCCTAGAGAATGGCGTTAAACTGATCCAGTGTCATGGCCGCGATCTGGGTCTCGGTAAAGGCGGCGATCTGGTTGGCGCGCATGGCCAAAAGATCGGTGGTCTCCAGAGCACCGATTTGCACGCTGCTCAGCATCTTGATGTCGACGACTTCGAGCCCGCGGATCTGGTTAACGTCGAAGGCCGCGATCACCGTCGTCGTCAGCGCGGTCATCTGTGTCGTCGTCAGCGCACCGACCTGCGAGGCGGAGAAACCGAACAGCTGCCCGGCGCTGAGACGCGAGATGTCTGTCGTGCTGAGGCTGGCGACCTGTGATGCCGTCAGCGCACTCAACGTCGTCGGCGTGATAACGCCGAACTGCGAGGTCGATATCTGTCCGAGAGTGGTCGTATTGAGGCCCTTGATCTGTGTTCCGCTCAAAGCAGCAAGATCGGCCTCAGAGAGTACGGCGAAGTTGGTGGACGTAAGGCCGGCCAGCGCCGTCTGGGTAATGGCGCCAAGCTGCGCGTCTTTGAGCGCTGTGAATGCCGTGGTGGTCAGCGATGCGAGCTGCGAAGACTTAAGGCCCCTCACCTGCGTCGCCGTCAGTGTGGCGATATTCACGGTCGTCATGGCGCTGAACTGCGTGCCCGTCAGCGCGCCCAGTGTGGTCCCCGTAATACCGCTGAGCTGATCGTCGGTCAGCGCGCGCAAGATCGTGCTGGTCAGGCCCGGCGCTTGTGACGTCGTGAGGGCGTTGAGCTGTGTCGACTCCAAAACATTGAGCTGCGTCGTGGTCAATCCCGCGAGCGCCGTCGCCGTGAAGCCCGGCATTTGCGTACTGGCCAGCACGCTCAGCTGATCGGTCGTCAGCGCCCGCAGGTGCGTCGAATCTAAGCCGCTGAGCTGCTGGGAATTGAGACTGCGGATCGCATCGGTGGTCATGGCAGCGAGCAGTGTGGTCGCGAGCGCATTGAGCTGCGTGGAGGTGACGCGGTTGGACGGAACAACGGGCGGCAGACCAGGCGACGGGCTTGGCGAAGGACCGGGCGACGGGGTGGGCGACGGCGAAGGCCCGGGCGGTATCTCGCCGTTCAGCACCGCAAGCTGCGTCGTACTCAAAAGCGCGCGCTGGTCTGGGCTTAGCCGCTCGAGGGCGTCATCGGTGAAGGCGGCGAGCTGCGTATTGTTGAGGTTGACGATCTGTGTCGCCGTCAGCGCCTCGACCTGGGGTATCGTCAGCCCGTCGATGCTCGTCGCCGACAAACCGCGCAATTGCGTCGTCGTCAGCGAACCGATCTGCGTCGTGGTGACGGACTGCACCTGGTCGAGCGAGAGGTATCCGAGCTCGGTGGAGGTGAAGCGCTGGAACTGTGTGGTGCTGAATAGGGCGAGCTGCTCGGTCCGAAGCGAGCGGATCTGCGTCAGCGTCAGCGAGAAACTGTTGACGCCGGGCGCTGGCGCCGGCGTTGGCGTTGGGCCCGGCGTTGGCGTCGGTGACGGACTGGGCGTGCCCGCAGGGTAGGCGCCGAGCGAGGCGATCTGCGTCGTCGTCATGCTCGCCTGTTGCGCCGGCGTGAGCGAGGCAACCGCCGTGGCGCTGAGAGCGCCGAGCTGCAGCGTCGTAAGGCTCGCCAACTGCGTTGCCGTTAGGCCGCTGAGCTGCGGGGTCGTAAGCCTTTCCCAATCGAAGGGCGAAAAACCCGAAAGCTGGGTATTGGTCAGACCGCTAAGCTGCGCCGACGACAGAATGGTGAACTGCTGGGTCGTCAGATACGAGAGTTCGGTCGCCGTGAGGCCGGCGAGGATCGTCGCATCGAAGCCGGCGAGCTGACCTTTCGATAGACCCTGAATCTGTGTTTGAGTAAATGGCACGGCCGCCGCGCTCCTAACAGCTCGTGATGGGGCGACGGAAAATGCTCAAAGCCGGCCCTCGGGGCGCAGCGAGCACAGCCGTGACAAGCCAAGAACTAAACATTGCGGTCTCCGTTCTGGAGATCATGAAGATGGGATTTTCGCCCCACCGTCACACGCAACCGTTGTATCGTATTCGGCCGCGTTCTCCAACAAAAACTCCATCACTCGACGTTCCCATGGATATGGAGAATGGTGCTCAACACCTTCTAAAATCAGGGATATCGAATTGTGGCAAAGCGCTCATGACACACGATGATTCGGCGTCACTGGTCGCGATTGTACGCCCGCGCTATTTACCATTGGTTAAGGCACCTCCCGTGGTTTTCCAATGAACGGCTTTCAAACACGGCTGCGCCGTTTGTTCTCACGCGAGAACCTCCCACGTTCCCGCGCCGCCCGGATCGCGCTCGGCGTCACCTTCGTCCTGTTGGGTCTGGTCGGGTTTTTGCCTGTGCTCGGCTTCTGGATGGTGCCCTTGGGAGTCGCCATCCTTGCGGTCGATGTGCCGATCGTGCGCCGGGTCAGCCGCCGCGTCCGTGTGACGGTGGGCGGCTGGTGGCGCAAGCTGAAACATGCGCGATAGCACAAACGTCCGACGAACACGCAAGCCAAAGCCTATGTGCGCGCGCACGCGCAAAGACGCGCGCCCACGAAGTGACCGCGTAATTCTTCATGCTGCTGCGCAATAGAGCTCGCGGATAGCGGCATGCATCGCGGCGCGATCGTGCTAGCATTGTGCATGACAAAATTTCGCCCCGGCTCCATCGCCTACGCCAAGGACGGCAGGTCCTACACGGTCGAGATCGTCGACGGCGGCACGGTCTATTGCACCGCCTCAAACGGCATCGAAGCGGATTTTCCGGAATCCAGCCTGCTGACGGAGAGTGAATGGACGGCGCGCGCAAACGGCCGGCGCGATATTTCGTACGCCCGGCTGAAACAGTCTAAAGCCTATGCTTCGTCGCCGGACCGCATCGATCCCGCGCTTGCGGAACAAGTGCTCGTCAAGACCGAGCGCTTGGAGCCGAGCCTGCTCGATTTTGTCGCCTTCACGACCGCGCATCAAATCCTGCTCGACAACCACGACGATGACTTGATCTCGGGCTTGTCGATCGTCAAAAGCCGACAGATCTTCGACGAAGCCAAACCGGAAATCCGCGCGCGCCTTGTAGCCGAGCTGCTCGGCATGAAGACCGAGGTCTTCGCCAGCGCCCTGAAACTCGGAGATAACCTGATGCGGGCGATGATCGAAAAAGGACTCGCCGTGCACGCCACCGCGTTCGACGAATTCCTCGATCGCCCCCGCAAGTGAGCGCGCCATGCCGGGGGGCCTCAAAAACATCGTTCTTGTCGCCTTGCTCAGCGCTTTCCTTGTTGCCTGTGATCGGGGTCCGACGACCGAGGCGCTGAAGAGCGATCTGAGTGGGCATATAGATGCGGGCACGGCGCCGGGGCTTTTTGAAGTGACCGCGGCCGAGCGCCTCGATCACCGCACCCTGCCAGACATGCGCCCTGCGCCGCGCACTATTACCTATCGCGCGACACTGCGCCTTAAGCGCGACTACGACTTCGGCGCCTGGGAGCAAGCCAACGCTGCGGCGCTGACGCTGCTCCTCGGCGCAGCGCCTCGGGATGTGCGCGGCCTCGCTCCTGGCGGCAACAAGTCCGGCGACAGCGTCACCATCCAGGGCACGCTCGTGTACGGCAAGGCCGATGAGCGTTGGCGGCTTCTCGCCTCCGCGCCGCCGCCGCCGCCGCCGCGCCCATCCGATGACAGGCTTTCATTGCTTACTGATTGGCTGCATTTCACCGGCGCGACAGTGCGCGCGGTATTCACGCGGCCGGGAGCGCTACCCCATGAGATGACCGCATCGCGCAAACAACTGGACGCGCGCCTCGCACGCCAGGGCGGCGCGGCGATCGCGAGCGGTGCACCTGAAACAGATCCATGGGCCGTGATCGAGACCATCGCACGCGAAACGCCAGCGACTTCGGTGAATGTGGCAACGACGGGCAGCCGCGAAAATCTTTCGCTTCTACGCAGCGGCGCGGTTTCGGCCGTGGTGCTGCGCGGCGATGAAGCCGCGCTCGCGGCGCAAGGTCAGGGACCTTTCGAGAACGACGGCACCTTCCCCACGCTGCGCGCAGTGGCGAGCCTGTTCCCCGAGCAGATGCACGTTGTAGTGAACGGCACCAGCGCCATCGCATCGATCGTCGAGTTGTTCGGCAAGCGTGTGGTCGTGGCGGCCAGCGGCCCGACGGCTTTACGCCAAGCCGACGACATTTTGCGCGCGCACCGCGTGGCCCTTGCCGGCACCGCGCTCGAAGAGATGCCCCTGCCCGAAGCACTCGCGCTACTTCAGAAGGGTGAGCGCGACGCGCTTATCCTTATGGCCGCCGCGCCGTCGGCAGAGTTGCGCCGCTTTGCCGGCACCCACGCCATTCGCTTCCTACCTCTCGACGCCGATGCTGTCGCGCTTTTGACCACGGGCACCTCGAACTACGTCGCGGTAACCTTGCCGGGCCAGGTCTATCCGGGGCAAAGCCGGCCGGTCGCCAGCGTCGGTGTGGCGGCGCAGTTGGTCTCTTCGACCACGGTCCCCGGCACCGAAGTCGAATATCTGCTCGGCAAGACCTTCGCTGAACGCGATGCCATGGCCGGCGGCAGCGCCGTCGCTACCCTGGTCCGGCGAAGCACCGCCCAGCGGTGGCTTACACTGCCACTCCACAGCGGGGCGGAGACGTTCTTTGGGGTGTTTGAACCGCCTAAGTAGTTGCCCGGGTTCTGGTCGCGCTATCGCATAGCAAACGACCATCAATTGCCCGTTTTTTAGGCGTCAAAAGTAAAAGCACAAAAACTGTGCACTCCGCACAAAAAGCGGAGCGAGGCGCGCATGCTGCGGCGCAGCCAATTCCGCCCTTTTTTGGCAATTTTGGCCATTTTATCACGCAATTTCCTGAATTTGTGCGGCGCACAAAGGCTGGCACGGCCCTTGCAACACTCTACCTGCGGGCTGGGGTGCCCTAGGACTTGCCCTACCACCGGCGGCCTCCCTCGCCGGGATAAACGAGTCCCAACAGGAAAACATGAGGAGTACGAAAGTGAATAAAGCAATGAAGACCGGGCTGCTGGCTGCAGCGATCAGCTTGAGCGCGCCCTTCGCAGCCATGGCCGGCGAAGAAAGCTCGAACCCGCTACCGGGAACCTTCGTGGGTAACGTCGCCATCGTCAGCGACTATGTCTTCCGTGGGGTGACGCAGACGACCAACAACATGACCGTCCAAGGCGGTTTCGATTGGGATACCGGCGCCGGTTTCCACTTCGGCACCTGGGCCTCGGGCGTGAACTTCGCCGACGGCAACGCCGCGACCAGCGAACTCGACCTGTACGGCGGCTACGGCGGCTCGATCGACAACTTCACCTACGATTTGGGCTTCATCTACTACTGGTACCCGGGCGCCCCCGGCGCGCGTAACTACAATCTGTGGGAAGTCTACGGCAAGGCTGGTTACAACTTCGGCCCCGCCGCCTTCACCGCCAGCGTCAACTACACGCCCGACAACTTCGGCGCCACCGGCGATGCCACATACGTCGCGGGCGTCCTCAGCGTTCCGATCGTCGACAAGTTCAGCGTCAGCGCCGGCGCCGGCTACTGGATGCTCACCAACGGTCTCAAGGATCAGACCGACTGGAACATCGGCGCGACCTTGAAGGTCTACGACTGGTTCGACATCGACGCCCGTTATTACGACAGCGACGTCAGCTTCCTCGGCAACCTCGCCGACGACCGCTTCGTGGTGAAATTCTCGCGCGCTTTCTAATCACTACGTTTCCATAACAACAACGCCACCCATTAGAACTGGGAGACGACACGATGAAAACCATGAGGACTATGCTAACGATCATGTGGGCGGCGACAGCGATCATGCTGTCGGCTCCCACGTTCGCCGCGGACCCGGCTGCTGCGCCGGCCGCATCTGAAGCTGCAGCTGCCCCGGCGGAAGCTCCTGCTGCCGCCGAGGCCGCTCCTGCTGAAGCACCGGCGGAAGCCGCTGCTGAAGCGCCGGCTTCTCCGATCAACAGCGGCGATACGGCGTGGATGCTTACGTCCACCGCCCTCGTGCTGATGATGACCATCCCGGGCCTTGCGCTCTTCTACGGCGGCATGGTCCGCAAGAAGAACGTTCTGGCCACGGTCATGCAGAGCTTCGCCATCACCTGTCTCGTGACCGTTCTTTGGATGGTCGTGGGTTACAGCTTAGCGTTCTCCGACGGCAATCAATTTGTCGGAGGGTTCAGCAAAGCATTCCTCTCCGGAATGACTTTGGAATCGACGCACGCGCTCGCGGGCACCATTCCTGAGTCGGTGTTCATGACCTTCCAGATGACCTTCGCGATCATCACGCCGGCCCTGATCGCCGGCGCGTTCGCTGATCGTATGAAGTTTTCGGCCATGATGCTGTTCATGACCGCCTGGAGCTTGCTCGTCTACTCGCCGATCGCGCATTCGGTGTGGGGCGGCGGCTTCCTCGGCTCCGCTGGCGTGCTTGATTTCGCCGGCGGCACGGTCGTGCACATCAACGCCGGGGTCGCGGGCCTGGTCTGTGCGCTGGTTCTCGGCAAGCGTGTCGGGTACGGCACCGAGCCCATGCCTCCGCACAACCTGGTCCTGTCGGTCGTCGGCGCGGCCTTGCTGTGGGTCGGCTGGTTCGGCTTCAATGCCGGCTCCGCCGTCGCTGCTAACGGCACCGCCGGTATGGCGATGGCTGTGACGCAGATCGCCACCGCCGCCGCGGGCCTGTCCTGGATGTTCACCGAGTGGGCGCTCAAAGGTAAGCCCAGCGTACTCGGCATCATCTCGGGCGCCGTTGCGGGTCTGGTTGCCATCACTCCGGCCTCGGGCTTCGTCGATCCGATGGGCGCGCTCATCATCGGCCTGATCGCCGGTGTCGCCTGCTACATCGGTGCAACCAGCCTCAAGCATGCCCTCGGTTACGACGACAGCCTTGACGCCTTCGGCGTGCACGGCGTCGGCGGCATCGTCGGTGCGGTCTTGACCGGTGTGTTCGCCCGCGAAGCGATCAGCCCGATCGAAGCGCATGGCTTGATCGAAGGCAATGCCGGCCAGGTCGTCACCCAGCTCTATGGTATCGGAGCGACGGTGGTGTACTGCGCGGTTGCGACCTTCATCATCCTCAAGGTTGTCGATCTGATCGTCGGCCTGCGCGTCGAACACGACGTCGAGCGCGAAGGTCTGGACGTCAACCTGCATGGCGAGGTTGTGACCTGAAGCTAAGGGATAGTGCGGGGAGCGTTCGCGCTCCCCGCCTCTTCCGCCACGCTCTCTCGTCTCACACCGCCACACCGCAAAAGGAGACACTCCCATGAAGAAGATTGAGGCCATCATTCGGCCCTTCAAACTCGACGATGTGAAGAAAGCGCTGAACGATATCGGCGTGCAGGGCCTCACGGTCCTGGAAGTCAAAGGCTTCGGTCGCCAGAAAGGCCACACAGAGCTCTACCGTGGCGCCGAATATGTCGTGGATCTGGTGCCGAAGGTGAAAATCGACGTCGTAGTCGATGACGGGCAAGTCGAGCCCGCCATCGAGGCCATCCGCAAGGCGGCGCAAAGCGGCAAGATCGGCGACGGAAAGATTTTCGTCTCGGCGATCACGGATGTCATTCGTATCCGTACGGGCGAACGCGGCGCGAGCGCAGTTTAGGGGCTTGCCGCGGCGGGTGTCCGTGGGGCTTTGACGGACACTCGCGCTTCGCTTTAAGGGCCCGGCCATGTGCCGGGCCCTTTTTTATTCATGCATCATGGAACCGCACCCGGCGTACGCGGTTTGAGTAGCCGAGGCCGCAACATGCGGTTGTGGATATCTCGGCGTCTAATGCAGTGCAGCAACGGCGGTGCAGCACGGAATCGGGGCAAAAAAAGCGGCGCTTACGTGATTCAAAAAAGTCGCCCCATTCCCCCTCTTGCCACCGCAGCCCTCTAGGTGCGAAAGACAAGCCGCTAACGGGCCCGCGCCAGCCGCCGCAAGAGCGCGAAGATCACGTCACACTCCCACGGGAACCAATCTAGAGATGAGCAATAGCAACGTCGTTTCGAGCATCCGTAATCCCAAACTGAAGGCGCTGGTCGAGGACATGGCCGCGCTGTGCAAGCCGGACAACATCCATCTCTGCGACGGATCCGAACAGGAGAACCAGGCGCTTTGCGACCTGATGGTCAAGAACGGCACGTTCATCAAGCTGAACGAGAAGAAGCGTCCCGGCTCGTACCTCTGCCGCTCGCATCCCAATGACGTGGCACGCGTCGAGCACCGCACCTTCATCTGCAGCACGAGCAAAGAAGACACCGGCCCGACCAACAATTGGGCGGACCCGGAGGAAATGAAAAAGACGCTGCGCGGCCTGTTCGACGGCTGCATGCGCGGGCGTACCATGTACGTTATCCCCTTCAGCATGGGCCCTTTGGGCTCGAACATCTCGCACATCGGCGTGCAGATCACGGACTCGGCTTATGCCGTGGTCAACATGCGCATCATGACTCGCATGGGCAAGAAAGTGCTCGATGTGCTCGGCAACAACGATTTCGTGCCCTGCATTCACTCGGTCGGCGCGCCCCTCGCGCCGGGCGAGAAGGATGTGCAGTGGCCGTGCAACGAGCAGAAGTACATCGTCCAGTTCCCCGAAGAGCATTCGATCTGGTCCTACGGGTCGGGCTACGGCGGTAACGCCCTTCTGGGTAAGAAGTGTTTCGCGCTGCGCATCGCATCCGTGATGGCCAAGGAAGAAGGCTGGCTCGCCGAGCACATGCTCGTCGTTGGCTTGGAATCGCCCAAGGGTGAGAAGACCTACGTCGCCGCCGCCTTCCCCAGCGCTTGCGGCAAGACCAACCTCGCCATGATCATTCCACCCAAGGGCTTCGAAGGCTGGAAGGCCTGGACCGTCGGCGACGACATCGCCTGGGTGAAGCCCGGCGCCGATGGCCAATTGCGCGCCATCAATCCGGAAGCCGGTTACTTCGGCGTGGCCCCAGGCACCTCGGAGAAGACCAATCCGAACGCCATGCGCCTGACCGAGAACAACTGCATCTTTACCAATGTCGCGCTGACCGATGACGGCGATGTGTGGTGGGAAGGCATGACCGACGAGCCGCCCGCGCACCTCATCGACTGGAAGGGCAACGATTGGACGCCGGAGTCAAAGACCCCGGCCGCCCACCCGAACGCGCGCTTCACGGCGCCGGCCACCGGCTGCCCGACGCTCGATCCGGCCTGGGACGATCCGAAGGGCGTGCCGATCAGCGCCTTCATCTTCGGCGGCCGCATGAGCCACACATTCCCCCTGGTCTTCCAGGCCTTCGATTGGGACCACGGCGTCTATCTCGCCGCCACAATGGGTTCAGAAGCCACCGCCGCCGCCGAGAACCAGGCCGCCGTGCGCCGTGACCCGATGGCGATGCTGCCCTTCTGCGGGTACAACATGGCCGACTACTGGACCCACTGGCTCGGCCTGGGCAAGAAAGTCTCCAAACCCCCGCTGATCTTCCGCGTCAATTGGTTCAGGAAGGACGAGCACGGCAAGTTCATGTGGCCCGGATACGGCCAGAACATGCGTGCGCTGGCCTGGATCGTCGACCGGGTGCATGGCCGCGGCGGCGCCGTGGAGAGCCCCTTCGGTTACACACCGCGCTTCCAGGACATCGTCTGGGAGGGCTTGATCTACGACAAGACGAAGTTCGCCAACCTGATGGAAGTCAACCAGACCTCAGCGCTTCGCGAAATCGATGACCAGAAGGACTTCTTCGCCCGTTTCGGCAGCCGCATTCCCTCGGGTCTTCTACAGCAGCAGATCAAGGTCCGCGCGCGGGTCGAGGGCGCCGCCCCGATCTGGCATCCAAACGGCTGATTTCTCACTCGAATCCGGTCTAAAAAATGGGTGTATTCCACACTGTGGAAACACCCATTTTGCTATGCACAAAGATCGGGTATGCAATGCGTATTCCGGCATGTCTCGACCGTGCCCAATCCACCATATTGAGCGCATATCCCTTTTCCCTGAGGTGTCATCATGACTGCATGTCTCATCGGCTGGTATCACTCGAAGTTCGGCAAGCTCCAGGACCAGTCCCTCGAGCAACTCATGATCACCGCGGCCAAGGGCGCCATGGCCGACGCCGGCATCTCCGCCAAGGACGTTGATGACGTCTATGTCGGGCACATGAACTCGGGTTTCTCGGACCAGGACTTCGCCGCTTCGTTGGTGCTGGGCGCGGACCCGGACCTGCGCTTCAAGCGCGCCACGCGTCTTGAGAACGCCTGCGCCACCGGCAGCGCCGCCATCCACACCGCCGTCAACGGCATCAAGGCCGGCAACGCCCGGATCTCGCTGGTGGTCGGCGTCGAGAAGATGACGCACCTCGATTCCACCGCCGCCGGCAACAACCTCTTGCACGCCAGCTACTTCGCCGAAGAGGCCAGCATCAAGGGCGGCTTCGCCGGCATTTTCGGGCACATCGCCAACCTCCATTTCCAGAAATACGGCGACCGTTCCGACACGCTCGCCAAGATCGCCGTGAAGGCGCACAGCAACGCCATGGGCAATCCGCTGGCGCAGATGCAGAAGGAGCTAAGCTACGACTTCTGCCGCACCGTCTCCGAAAAGAACCCGGTCGTGGCCGGCCCCTTGCGCCGTACCGACTGCTCGCCCGTCTCCGACGGCGTCGCGGCCGTGATCGTCGCGCACAGCGACGTCGCGCTGCGCAGCAAGAAGGCCGTCGCTTTCCGCGCCATGGCGCAGGTGAACGACGTCATGCCGATGAGCAAGCGCGACATGACCCAGTTCGAAGCCGGGCAGCGCGCCTGGCAACAGGGTCTGGAGCGCGCCGGCCTTAACTTGCTCGACCTCGACGTGGTCGAGACGCACGACTGCTTCACGGTTGCCGAACTGATGCAATACGAAGCCATGGGCCTGACGGCCCTCGGCGAAGGCTACAAGGCGATCGAAGAAGGCTGGGTCTACAAGGACGGCAAGCTGCCGATCAATCCGTCCGGCGGCCTCAAGGCCAAGGGCCATCCTGTCGGCGCGACCGGCGTGTCGATGCATGCGCTGCAGGCCATGCAACTCACCGGCGAAGCCGGCGGCATTCAGATCAAGGACGCCGAACTGGCCGCAGTCTTCAATATGGGCGGCGCGGGCGTCGCGAACTACATCTCGATCCTACAGTCGTTCCGCTAAAGTCCACCGCACAAACACGAAGGGCGTGACCGGTTTACCCGGTCACGCCCTTTTCCGTTTTTGTTGTTCAGCTTAGTCCGCGCTGCTGGTCGGATGGCGCTTGCGGAACCAGGGCCAGGGATAGGGTCCGGAATCACGATGCGCCGCGGATTTCGACAGCCAGTGGATGAAGAACGCCGCCAGCGAGAAGAGGCCCAGCACCCAGTGGATGATCGACGTCCATTCGCGCAGCTCGCGCGCTTCGAAGTAGTAGAGGCCCCAGCCCGTCAGCGTCAGGATGAGCGCGAGCCCAGCGACCGTGCCGCCGGACCAGCGCCGCCAGCGCATGTTCCAGCCGCGCAGGATGTGAATCACCCACAAAACGCCGCACATGTAGATGGCGCCGAAGGAGAATGCGCCGTGCGTCTCGAGCCATGTGGTCTCGAGCGGATGGCGCTGCATGCCGAACTGGCCTTCGGTCTGCATGAAGTAGTGATAGATCAGCCACAAGACGCCCGTGGCAAATGTGCCGATGGAGACAAAATAGAGCGTGTAGCGCCGCATTTTCGGCAGCCGCAAAGGTCCCCTCTCCTCCGAGACCGGTCCGTTCGACATTTATCCTGCTCCCCCAACCACGCGCCACTCGCCGCGCGCGTCCTGTAAATAAGCTGTTGCGCCGAACCGCCTCAGCACCGGCGCCGCATCGTCACCCAACGCCAACACCACCTTGGTCAAAGCGTCGGCGGTGATGCATTCCGGTGCAATCACCGACACGAAGCTGGTCATGCCGATGCTCTGACGCGCGCGCCCGTGGATGTGCGGACCGACCTCCCCATCGTTATGGCGCCTCGTCTGCTCGCGTCCGCTGCTGCTGGCCAGGCTGCCGTTCTCGATCTCAACGACAGGGACCGTAGCCTCAGACCTGTCGGTGCGCAACATGACACGTTCGGACACAGGTCCGGACACCCTGAGATCGCCGCCGGCGTTGACGCAGCATTGCATTGCGGCATTGCCCGCGATTTTTTCCACAGCGGAATCGACCGCAAAACCCTTGGCGATCCCGCCGAGGTCGATCCACAGAGGTTTGCGGAAACGGATAGTGTTTCCCGACAGGCATTCGATATCGCGCCAGGTCGCGGCGGGGTCGGGCTCCGGTGCGCCCTCGGGCGGCGGCAGGAATCCCCAGGTCACGAGCTGCGGCGCGATTGTAATGTCGAAGACGCCGTCCGAGGCAGCCGACAGCGCGAGCGCACGTTCCACAACGTGAAAAGTATCGGAAGACACCGACACGGCCTCCCGCGCCGCGCCGCGGTTGAGCGCGCTGATCTCGCTCTCAGGCTCATGAAAGCTCATCGCCGCATGAACCTGGGCGATAACTTCATAGCCCGCATCGATGGCGCGGTGCGCCTCGGCTGCGGGTAAGCCGCCGACTTTGATGTTCACGAACGTCCCGAGCAGTGGCCGGGAGCGTTCAACGGCGGGCATGGGTGCGGGTGGCGACATCGCGCCAGATGTATCAGGTCGGGCCCCGGCTTAAAACAATGGCCTTAAAAGCGAAGCGGCCGTGCTCTTGCGAGTCACGGCCGCCGTCGTCATGTAGTCACAAGGCAGGAAACGGGCGCCACGCCCCGTGTGCCTTCTTCTAAGAGTTACTCGGCGGCCTGGGCAGACTTGAACTGAGCCGTTTCGGTGGATTCGGCCATGGCGCGGGTCGTGGCGTTGCCGCCGCTAATGACTTCCGAAACCGCATCGAAGTAACCGGTGCCGACTTCGCGCTGGTGACGCGTGGCGGTGTAGCCCTGGGCTTCGCTGGCGAACTCGTTGGCCTGGAATTCGGCGTAGGCACCCATGCCGCGGTCACGGTATCCGCTCGCGAGTTCGAACATACCGTGATTGAGCTGGTGGAAGCCGGCGAGGGTCACGAACTGGAACTTGTAACCCATCGCGCCGATTTCTTTCTGGAAGTTCTCGATGGTCTTCTTGTCGAGCTTGGCGTTCCAGTTGAACGACGGCGAGCAGTTGTAGGCCAGCATCTTGCCCGGATACTTGGCGTGCACGGCTTCAGCGAACTTGCGCGCATCCTTCAGATCCGGGTGCGAGGTTTCCCACCACAGCAGGTCAGCGTAAGGCGCGTAAGCCAGACCGCGCGCGATGCAAGCATCGACGCCTTCCTCGATGCGGAAGAAGCCTTCGGGCGTACGTTCGGTGCTCTTGATGAACGGACGGTCGCGCTCATCGACGTCGCTGGTGATCAGCTTGGCGCTTTCGGCATCGGTACGGGCGACCACGAGCGTCGGGGTACCCATGACGTCGGCGGCCAGGCGCGCGGCGATCAAGGTGCGGATGTGCTGACCGGTCGGGATCAGCACTTTGCCGCCCAGGTGGCCGCACTTCTTTTCGGAGGAGAGCTGGTCTTCGAAGTGTACGGCGGCGGCGCCGGCTTCAATGAAGGCCTTCATGATCTCGAACACGTTCAGCGGACCGCCAAAGCCGGCTTCGGCATCGGCGACGATCGGCACGAACCAGTCGCGGCTGAGCTTGCCCTCGGCGGTCTCGATCTGGTCGGCGCGCTGGAGGGTGCGGTTGATCTTGCGGCACAGCTCGGGCGCGGCGTTGGCCGGATACAGGCTCTGGTCGGGGTACATGGCGCCCGCCGTGTTGGCGTCGGCCGCGACCTGCCAGCCGGAAAGGTAGATGGCCTTCAGGCCCGCCCGGACCATCTGCATGGCCTGGTTGCCCGAGAGAGCGCCAAGGGCGTGCACGTAAGCTTCTTCGTGAAGCAACTTCCACAGGCGGTTGGCGCCGCGCTCAGCCAGGGTCTGGGCCGCGACCACCGAGCCGCGCAGGCGCATGACATCGGCGGGGCTGTAGGGGCGCGTAATGCCGTCATAACGGCCTTTGGGCGCGCCGGGGACGAGGCTGGTGAAGTCGCTCATTGCGTAAAAAACTCCTTGGCGTGTGGGTTTGCGCATGCTGCGCTTGCTAACTGGTACAACACCGATCTTTACAGAACGGCGTGAGTTATGCTTAACTATTTGAAATTAAAATGGTAAATATGATTAGTTCCATGCGATTAACCGTGTAAATTTGTAAATTATGTAAAGCCATGGCCAGGGACGCTGCACAGAAGATCTTCGCCGGACAGCGCCTGCGCCGCCTGCGCCGGGATTTGGGTCTCAACCAAGTGCAGATGGCCGAAGGGCTCGATATCTCGCCCAGCTATCTCAATCTGCTTGAACGCAACCAACGGCCACTTAGTGCCCAGCTACTTCTAAAACTTGCAGACACCTTCGACGTTAACCTTAAAGGTCTATCCGGCGACGAAGGCGGACGGGCGCTTTCGGACCTCAAGGAGGTCTTCAGCGACCCCCTGCTCGAAGGACTGGCGCCGGGCACGCAGGACCTTCTGGACCTGCACGGCAGCAGCCCTGTGGCCTCCCAGGCCCTGATCGCCCTCTATCGCGCCTATCGGCAAAGCGGCGAGCGCGCCGTGGCCCTGGCCGAGAAGATGACCGACCTCTCTGCGGTCAATCCGAAGCAGCCCGCTGCATTCCCGGTTGAAGAAGTGCGCGACTTTTTCGCCGCCCACCGCAATTGCTTCCCCGAGATCGAGCTGGCTGCCGAGATTTTGTGGGAATCCTCCCTCACCAAGGCCGACAGCCTTGCCGCCGGCCTGCGCCAGCATCTCAAGACGCGTCATAACATCGCCGTGCAGGTGATGCCCATCGACTTCATGGAGCAGCTGGTCCGCCGCTTCGACCGGCACAGCAACAGATTGTTCCTGTCCGAAGCGCTGGGCGTACCGACACGGAATTTTCAGATCGCCTACCAGATCTGTCTGCTCGAGCACGCCGGCTTGATGGACGAGATCATTCGCCGCACCCCGGGCATTCAGGAAGAAACCCGCCGCCTCATCCGTATTTCACTCGCCAGCTATTTCGCCGGCGCGGTGATGATGCCTTACGAGAACTTCCTGCGTACGGCCGAGAAGAAGCGCTACGACATCGAGCTTCTGTGCCAGCGTTTCGATGCCAGCTACGAGCAGGTGTGCCATCGCCTGACGACGCTGCAGCGCCCGAGCGCCTCGGGTGTGCCGTTCTTCTTCATCCGCGTCGATCCAGCGGGCAACATCTCCAAGCGCCTATCGGCCGGCGGTTTCCACTTCGCGCGCTTCGGCGGCGCCTGCCCGCGTTGGAACGTGCATGAAGCCTTTCGCAACCCGGGCAAGATCGTCACGCAGATCGTCGAGATGCCCGACAAGACCACCTACTTCTCGATCTCGCGCACCGTCGATGGTCTTAACGGCGGCTATCACGCGCCGCTGTCACAATTGGCCATTGGTTTGGGGTGCGAAATATCTCACGCGCACAGACTGGTCTATTCCGACGGTTACGACCTCAAAGACCTTAAACTGGTTATGCCGATCGGGCTGACATGCAGATTATGCGAACGGATCGGCTGCACACACCGTGCCTTTCCGCCGCTGAACCGCAGCTTGATCGTCGATGAGGGATTAAAAACTGTGTCACCATTCATGTTTCACAGCCATGAATGATTGTTACATGGCATAACATCGCAATTGTGGGATTGTCTCAGGGCACCTGAGGCTCTACATCGTGGCTTGGGAGGGCCGCATTAAAACGGAGTGCGTATGGTAAAGAGTAAAGTCGTTCGTCAGCCCCTATACATGCAGGTGGCTCACCGGCTCATCAAAGCGATCGACAATAAGAAATTCGCCGTCGGAAGTTTGTTGCCGACCGAAGAAGAGCTCTGCGCCGAATTCAGCGTCAGCCGCCACACCATCCGCGAAGCCATCCGGCACATGCGCGCGCAAGGGCTACTGTCTGCCCGCCGCGGCGTCGGCACGCGCGTCGAGGCCATCAACAACCAGCCGCGTTATTCACAGTCGCTGCACTCGCTTTCGGCGCTGGCGCAGTACGCCAACAAGACCGTGCTGGATGTGGTGTCCTCGAAGCGCGTAACGGCGGATGCGAACCTGGCCGAGATGCTGGGCAGCCGCGTCGGCAAGACCTGGGTGCATGTCGGCGGCGTGCGCCGCCCGACGGACAAAAGCAAGAAGGCTGCGACATCGTGGACCGACATCTATGTCGATAAGGCATTCAGCGGCGTCTTGAAGGACTCCAGCGTGCCGCGCACGGCGATCTATACCCTGATCGAACGTAAGTACGGCGAGGCCGTGGTGGAGATCCAGCAGGACATCAAGGCGGCGCTGGTCCCCAAGGAACACGCGTTGGCACTTGGCGCCAAGCCCAATTCGCCGGCGCTCCTGATCACGCGGCGCTACTTCGGCACGGGTGGACGCTTGATGGAGGTCACCATGAACCTGCATCCGGCCGACCGCTTCCAGTACTCCATGCGCCTCAAGCGCGACGTGCTGAAAAAAGAGCTGGCGAAGAAGTCGGCTTAGCGCTCCCGGAACGCTTCAGCCCTCAGCTTCAAAACCGGACGAACGAGATACTCCAGCACCGATTTCGTGCCGGTGTGGATGTCGACCGTCGCGCCCATGCCCGGTGTGATGGCGTAGCCATCTTCCGGCGCACCCAGATGCGTCTGGGCCGTGCGCACAACGACTTTGAAATACGGCGAGCCGCCTTCGGGCACGGTTGAATCCGGCGCGACCGAAATCACTTCCCCCTCCAGCCCGCCGTAGCGCGCATAATCATAGGTGTCGATCTTCACGACGGTCTTCTGGCCGGCGCGCACGAAGCCGCGGTCCATGGGATTGAGCCGCGCCTCGACGACGAGATCGTCCTCGGACGGCACGATGTCGAGGATCGCTTCGCCCGGGCGAATGACGCCACCGATGGTGTGATAACGCATGTTCTTCACGACGCCGGTGATCGGCGACTTGATGGTCGAACGCGTCCGCTGATCCGACGCCATGTTCAGGGTCTCTTGCGTGCGGGCGATGGCCTGCTCGGTATCGACGAGCTGCTCGCGCGCTTCGCGGCTGAATTTCAGCCGCAGTTCTTTGACGCGTTCGCGCGCTTCGCTCAGGGCATCGCGGGCGCGCGGCAAGCCTTCGCGCAAAGAGGCCGCCTCGCCCGTCAGCGATTCAAATTGGCTTTGCGTTTGATTGTGTTCGATGCGCGAGGTGAGCCCGTCTTTCAGCACATCGGACGACATATCCAAGCGCTCCTGCGAGAGCCGAAGGCCGTTCTCGGCGGCTTGCAGGCGCGCATTCACGTCGGCAACGTCGCGCTCGCGTTGATGGACTTGGTTCATCAGCACAGCTTCGGTCGAAACGAGCTCCTGCATCCGCGCTTCGTGCGTAGCTTTCTCCGCGGCAACCAACTGCGGCTGGCCCGCCGCGATCTCCTGCGGCAGTGACAGCGGCTTGCCCTCGGCTTCGGCTTCGAGCCGCGCCTTCGCAAGCAATAAGCCGTCGAGGCGGATCTGCTGCTCCTCGCGGCTGCTGGCGAGCTGGCCGAGATTGATCTGCGCGAGCGGCGTATCGGCGCGCACGATATCGCCTTCCTGCACAAAGAGCTCTTCGATGATGCCGCCTTCGAGATGTTGGATGGTTTTGATGCGCCCCTGCGGGACGATCTCACCGGTAGCAACCGCGACTTCGTCAAAGCGCGCGAAGATCGACCAGACCAGGAACAGGGCGATGAAAGCCATCAGCGTCCAGGACACCGGACGCCAGGTCGGCATGGATTGATTGGCCACCAGGACATCAAGCCGGCTCATGAATGCTCCTTGGCCGCCACGCCCTCGCCGGTCGGCACGATGCGCATGACAGGAGCGGACGTAGGCGTGGTTTCACCTACGCGCGGCGCGGCCGCGAAGATCTTCTGCGGCGGGCCGGCCATCTTGATGCGCCCGCGCTCCATGATCACGACGTTGTGGCAGGCCTGCACGATCATCGGGCTGTGGGTGACCAGGAGGATTGTGTGGTCGCGCGCAAGACCCAGCAGGCTGGTGCGCAGTTCTTCTTCCGCGACCCGGTCGAGGCTGGACGTGGGTTCGTCCATCACCAGGATCGGCGGGTCGCCCATGAGCGCACGCGCGATGGCGATGCGCTGGCGCAAACCACCCGGAAGCTGCGCGCCGCCCTCGCCCACCGGTATGCCGTAGCCCTTCGGTAGGCTCGTTACAAGGCTATGCGCCCGCGCAAGCGTCGCCGCCTGAATGATGTCGGCATCCGTGGCGTCGGGATGGCCGCAAGCGATGTTGTCGCGGATGGTACCGGCGAAGAGCGTGCATTCCTGCGGCACATAGCCCATCCAACGCGCGAGGTCGCGGCGCGCGAACTGCGAAATATCGGCGCCGTCGACAAAGACATGGCCCTCGTTCGGCTTGTAGAGGCCGAGGATGAGCTTGGCGAGCGTCGTCTTGCCGCACCCGTTGGGGCCCATGATCGCCACCATGCCGCCGGCGGCGATGTCGAGCTTGAGGCCTTCGACGGCGGGTGACGCATCGAGGGCATAGCGGAAAGTGACGTTGTCGAGCGTGATGCGGCCGGCCGGCCGGGCCATCTGCACAGCCGTCGCCGCGATCTCCTCCGGTTCGGCGAAAACCGTGCCCAAACGCTCGACGGCCTGGCGGAAAGACGCATAGCTGCGCCACGCGCCGACGAGTTGATTGAGCGGTGCCAGCAGGCGGCTCGAGAGCATGTTGGCGGCGATCAGACCACCGATGGTGAGTTTCTGATCGAGGATGGCGAGCGCGCCGACCGTCGTCATGAGGATGGTGGCAATCAGCGTCATGCTTTGCGCGAGGGTAACGTAGCGGTCGCTTTGCACACCGCGCGCCGCGCTGCCGATGATGGAGGACTCCTGGCGCTCTTCCCATTGCTCGCGCATGCGCTCGCCGAGGGCCAGCGCCTTGATGGTGGTGCGCCCCGAGATCATCTCGGAGACCAGCGCATCGCGCGCGATGGTTTTGGTCTTCTCCTGATCGGTGGCGTCGGCGACGAATTTTCCCGCATGCCACGCGAGCCCGATGAAGGCGGCGAATACGAGAATCAGCACCCAGAATACCGGCAGCGCAATCACCGCGACGATGACCAGAAAGACCAGCGCGAAGGCAAGATCGGTGGCAAGAACCGCGGTGGGGCCCGAGAGCATGTTGCGCACCAGCTCGGCGTCCCGGAATAGCATCTGCCAGTAAGACGCCGGCTTGGCTTCGAGGCTGCGCAGCGGCAGTGCGGTGATTTTGTCCACAAGGCGGCGGCTGACGGCAACGTCGATGCGCAAGGCCGCCGCCTGCAGGATCCGGGCGCGCGTGCGGCGCAGGAAAAAATCGAAAGCGACGACGGCGAAGATGCCGATGACCAGACCCTGCAGCGTGCTGAGCCCGGCGTGGAAGATCACCCGGTCGTAGACCTGGAGCACGAACACCGGCACGGCGATCGCGAGCAGGTTCACAAAAAACGAGACGGTCAGCACCTCTTTGAAAAGAGGCAGCAAGGGCTGGGTGAGCTCCCGCACCCACGGCGCGAAGAGGGCCCCCGCGGCTGCGCCTGCTGATTTCTCGGCGGATGTCTCGGCTGCATTCTGCATGGCGGCGAATCTAGCCTAAAACCTTGATGGGGCCTACTCCCGCCGGGCAGTTTCGGCCTGAAAATGACGCATTTTACAAAGCCTTAGGCTTGGACCCTGCGACTGGCTTTCGGGTATGCTGGCCGCTTCAGCCAGGGGGAATGGCTTGAGGGACGACACAACTGCTCCGGAAGATGAATCGCCGTCGCGCTTGAACAGCGCGCTGGAAAGCCTGCGCGCCATCCCGTGGCGCAACGCGCGCAGCGGCAAATGGTGGCGCCGCTGGTTCAAGAACTCGATTTACCAGTCCGGTCGTCTGTCGACGTTCCTGTTCCTGTTCTTCCTGCTAACGTTGCAGCTGGAAGACCCCGGCATCATGCAGCTCATTCGCGCGCGCGTGTTCGATTTCTACCAGCAGACCAGGCCGCGCCCTGTCCCCGAGAACAGCCCGGTCATTATCGTCGACATCGACGAAAAGAGCCTGGCCGAGCTCGGCCAGTTTCCCTGGCCACGTTCGGTTTTGGCTCAAATGGTCAGCAAATTGTCCGAGGCCGGCGTCAGCGCCATCGGCTTCGACGTCATGTTTCCTGAAGAGGATCAGACCTCGATCTCCAAAGTCATCACGCGCGTGCCTGAGAACGTGGTCGATCCTGCGACACGCAAACGCCTGAGCACCAGCCCAACCAACGATCAGATCTTCGCCGAAGCCATCGCCGCCAGCAGCAAAGTAATCCTGGGAACCAATTCCACCGACCAACCGATGAAGTACGAGGGCGACCCGCCCTCGGTCAGCTTCGTCACACGCGGCGACGATCCCGCGCCGTTCCTCGACCGCAATCCGAGCCTCGTGCGGCCAATTCCCGTGTTGGACAATGCCGCCGCTGGCTGGGGCCTGCTCAGCCTATCGCAAAAATTCTTCGACGGAATCGTACGCCAAGTGCCAATGGCGGTCGCGGTAGGCGGCAAACTCAATCCAGCGCTGACCCTCGAGATGCTACGGGTCCAGTTGGGTGCCAAATCGTACATCATATCGACAGATGCGCGGGCCGGGGTCAGCGGCATCACCATGCGGAACATACGCACGAAGGAGAGTCACGAGATCAAGACCGATGCCAACGGTCAGGTCTGGATCTACTTTCGTCCCCACAGCACCTTTCAGAACAGCTACATCTCGGCGACCGACATCATCAACGGGCGCGTCCCGAAGGAAAACCTCGAAGGCAAGCTGGCTTTGGTGGGCACGTCGGCGACGGGCCTGTTCGACTTGCGCTCGACGCCGCTCGACGCCGTGCTCCCGGGAGTCGAGGCGCACGCAAATATCCTAGAAAACGTCATTTTCAAACAGCAGCTCACCCGCCCGCCCACCGCGCCGCTTATGGAATTTGCCACCACATTCATTGTCGGGATGATCATTATGATCGTCACGCCAATGGCAGGTGCGCGCATTGGCGTAATGACGTTCTTCGCCATCGCCGGGGGGCTTTCCTGGTATTCCTGGAACGCGTTTACGTCGCACCTAGAGCTTTATGACCCGACGTTCCCCATCTTCGTCGCGCTGTTCTTCTATTCGTTCCTCACTTACGCCGGCTATACGCACGAGGAAGCGCAGCGAAAACAAGTGCGCACCGCGTTCGGCCAGTACTTGTCCCCTGCTCTCGTGCAAAAACTCGCCGAGGACCCGACTAAGCTTACCCTCGGCGGCGAGAACAAGGACATGACCTACATGTTCTCCGACATCCGCGGGTTCACCGGCATCTCCGAGCTTTTCGACGCGCAAGGGCTCACGCGCCTGATCAACCGGCTGCTGACTCCGCTGACCAACGCCATCATGAGCACTCACGGCACCATCGATAAGTATATGGGCGACTGCGTGATGGCCTTCTGGAACGCGCCGCTGGACGTCAAGGACCACGGCGCGGCGGCCTGCCGGTCGGCGCTGCGCATGATCGATTCACTTCACGCTCTCAACGACCTGCTGGAAAAGGAAGCCATAGAGGAAAAGCGCGAACACCGCCCATTGAAAATCGGCATCGGTATCAACTCAGGCATTGCTTGCGTCGGCAACATGGGCTCCGAACAGCGTTTCGGTTATTCCGTGCTGGGCGACAGCGTCAACCTCGCGTCGCGCCTGGAGGGCCAATCCAAGTCCTATGGCGTCACGATCGTCGTCGGCGAGAATACCGTCGCGGACCCTGAGGTGCAGAAGTTCGCGCTCTTGGAACTCGACCTGATCAAGGTCAAGGGCAAACAGCACGCGGTGCGCATCTTCACGCTGCTCGGCGATGCCGCCGTCGCCGCGACCGGTTGGTTCGCGCAACTGAAGGAAACGCACGCCCAGGCGCTGGCGGCCTATCGCGCGCAGGATTGGGACGGGGCCGAGCAGCTGATCGCCAAGAACGAGGAACTGCTTCGCGGCCAGAGCGGCCTGGTGCTGCAGATTCTCGAGTACTATGAAATCGCGCGCGAGCGCATTGCCGGCTTCCGCGCCAATCCGCCAGGTGCTGATTGGAACGGCGTCTACGTGGCCACCAGCAAGTAAAGTTAGGGTTTTGTCGCCGCCGTTCCGGCCAAGGTCTCGATCTCGAGACGGCCGATGGCCAGGAGCACGGCGTAGGCCGCAATGCGCGCATCGTATTGCGCCGAGCTGTACGTGAGGCGCGCCGAGTAGACTTCGTTCTCGGCGTCGAGCACGTTGATCACCGTCTCTTTGCCCGACTCACGCAGTTTCTTGCGCGATTCAAAAACCTCGGAGGCGATGTTCACCGCATTCTCCAGAAGGCCCACACGCTCCTTGGCGGTCTGCAGCGCCTGCCAGGCAATGCGGGTTTGCTCTTCAGCCTTGCGGCGCGCTTGAACGTATTCGTTACGGCGCGCATCAGCATCGGCGGCGGTCTGGGCCGCGCGCGACTGGGTCGAAAGACCGCTGAACAGATTCCAGGTCGCCTGCACTTTCGCCGTGTTGTCGCGGCGGATGCCGGGCGAACCGACGTAATCCTGTTCGTACTTGTTCTGCAGCACGAGATCGACGCTGGGATAGTACTCGGCCTGGATGCTGCGGCGCTGCTCCTCGGTCAGATCGATGCGCTTATTCGCGGCCACGACCGACGGGTTTTCGTTGAGCGCGATGCCGACCGCGGCCTCGACGCTGGGCGGCAACAAACGATCGACCGGCAGCGGCAGCGCCATGGTGCCGGGATCGGGGATGTTGCCGAAGACCTGGCGGAAACGGCTTTTGGAATCTTCCAAGGCGCCTTGGTTCGCCGACAGACGTTCCAACGAAAATTGCAGCCGCGATTTTGCCTGCAGCACATCGACGGCGATGCCAGAGCCACGGCGAACGCGTTCGTCTTCCAGATTCAGCTGACGGCGGATGTTGTCGCCGTTCTGGCCCGAGAGCACGACCTGCTCGTTCTGGCGCAACACGTTCACATAGGCGGAGACGCCTTCGTACAAAATGGACTGTCGGGTATTGACGAGGTTGACGTCGGCGACATCGCGCTGAATCTTCGCACCCCGGCGATTGGCGTACTTCTTGCCCCCGTCGTAGAGGTTCTCTTTCAGGGTCGCATTGTAGTTTTCTGCGTTGGTCGAAAAGGGACCGTCGGGCGAGGCGCGGAACTGCGGCGTGCTGACATGCTCGTAACCACCGCCGCCGGTGATATCGAGCGACGGCAGGAAGGGCGACAGCGAAGCGCGCACGCCTTGTTCGGCGGATTCGACTTGGGCTTGATTGGACTTGATGAGCGGATGAACGCCGACCAGGCGCCGCAACTCTTCGTCGAGCGGCGCCGCTTGCACAAACGTACGCGACGCGCACACTGCGAGCGCCGTCGTCAGCGACAAAAACCTGTGCCGACCCATAACTTAAAAGTCCCCAATCCCCACCTCATATGTCTATATCAGGGGGTCACCAAGCGTAAAGGTGGATCGCCTCTCATATGCAGGCATCAGTTGATATAGAGTCGCTACGATGTGGCATGCAACCTTCTGAAAATCCCCGACAAATCGAGTCGATGCCGCGATAGATCATGAACTTTCTCTTCTATTCCCCGCATACGTTGATCGACTCCAGCAGTGGCGCCGCCAAGTGCGTACAGACGCTGCTCGAAGAGCTAGTCGCGCTCGGGCACCGCTGCGTCGCCGTCACCGGCACGGTGGTGGATGGACCCAATGCCCTGTTCGAACAGGTACTGCAGGCGCCCGAGGCTCAATCGTTGAAGATCGCGGGCAGCAGCATTTCCATACCGGCGCGTAAGCTCACCTTTCGCGGCGTGGAACATGTCGTCGTCGGGGCCAAGGCCACGCGCGCTGAGGCTCTGCTCGCTTATGAGGAGGTCGTGCTGCGCACGGTGTTCCTCGACTCCTTCTTAAAGCTGAAGCCGGATGTACTGCTTTCCTACGGCGGGTTCACCTCGAATGCTTTCGCCGGACAGCATGCCATGACACATGGGGTCCGTTCAGTGCTGTTCGCCGCGTCGAGTTCAATCGCGCGCCGTTCGGACTTTCAGCACGTCAATCGCATCGTCGCGGTTTCCAAAGCCCTTGCCCGCAAACTCGCGCCCATCGCCGGCCAGCCCGTGCTCGCACTGGCGCCTTTCGTGCGCACCGCCGATGCCGTGCCACAAAGCCGCACGCCGGACTACATCACCTTCATCAATCCGTCCCTCAACAAAGGGCTGAAACTTGTCGCCGCGCTCGCCGTCGAAAGCCAGCGCCTGAAGAAACCTTACAAATTCCTGTTTGTCGAAAGCCGCGGCACGACCGCAAGCGCTAAGGCCGAGTGCCCGGAATTGGCGGGATGCAAGAACGTTTCCTACGCCCAGAACGTCGCCAGCGTGGCGGCGATCTATGCCCAGACGCGCATACTGCTCTTCCCGTCGCTGGTCTTCGAGACGGCGGGGCGCATCGCCATCGAGGCCAATGCCAACGGCATTCCGGTGCTCGCCAGCAATGTGGGCGGCATCGCCGAGACGCTGGACGGGGCGGGCTATCTGTTCGATCCGCCCGCGGCCATGGCGGAGGACTGGAATACACCGCCCCCGGCGGAGTACCTCGCTCAGTGGCTGACGGTCCTCGACCGCCTGCACGCGGACAGCGCCGAAGCCGCTGCGGCGGTCAAACGCGCCGAAGCGGCGGCGGCGCGCTACGACCTCGCGAAATTAACCCGGCGGTTTCTGGAAGTGCTTTAAGCGGCGGTATCGACGATGCGGATGTCGGTAGACGTCAGCACCGCGCCCGGCTGCAGCGTGGCCAGACTGACATAGCCCTCGCCCGCGCCGTTGGCGTCGAAGTAGAGCGTGTGGTCGGCCTGGCTGTAGATCAGCGCGGACTGGGCAGCGGCAAAGGCGACATTGGCGCCGGCATCGCTGCCGTTGAAGGATCCCTCAATGACCGTGAACACGGCGCTGACGGCCGCATCCGGCGCAAGGCCGAAGCCGGCTGCGTCGAGCGCGAAGCTGTCGTGGCCGCTGGTGAAGTCGGTGACCGTGTCGCCGCCCTCGAAGGGACTGAGCAGCACGAACACGTCGTTGCCCGCGCCGCCGGTGAGCACGTCGGCTCCGCCGCCGCCGGCGATGACGTTGTCCTTGTCGTTGCCCGCAAGCGTATCGGCGTAACCCGTGCCGATGATGTTCTCGACCGAGATCAGCGTATCGGTGCCGCCGTCATGCACGCCGGCGCCGGATTTGAGATCAACCTGGATGGCGCTGGATGATGGCGAATAGTCGGCTGTGTCCCTGCCCTCGCCGCCGATCAGGCGGTTGGAGCCCGCGCCGCCCTTGAGCAGATCGTCGCCCGCGCCGCCCAGCAACAGATCGTCGCCAAGGCCGCCCGACAAGACGTCGTTGCCCGCGCGACCCGCCAGCACGTCGTCCGCGTCGCTGCCGCTGAAGGCCTCGGCGTCGTCGCTACCGTCGCTGGTGATCGTCTTGGCCACGAGAGTGAGGCCATGATCGCCGAAGAGCGGGTCGAGGCCCACGCCCGGCATGCCGTCCAGCCCCTCGGCTTCGTGATACATGCCCTCGCGCGTGTTCCAGGTGGCGATCTCGAAAGTATCCCCCGCCGCGGCCGCGAAACTACCGTAGGCGATCGCCGTCAGCGTTCCCGCCAATCCATAACGCCCAGTGACCGTCAGAACGTCATATTCCTTCGCAGCCGTGCGACCGCCCAGCTCAATATTGAGCTTGCTGAAGCGCTCCATGCCGAAATTGCCGTCAATGGTGAGGCGGCCGGGCGACTCACCCGGATTGATCGTCACGCCGGTGATGGTGCCCCCGGGGTTCGCGGAGCCTTCGCGATGGATTGTGCCGCTGCCGCTGATGCTGCCGAGGTTCGTGAAGGTATCGCCCAGGTTGGTGGTGTCGCCTGGTCCATCGCCCATATAGAGATGACCGTTTACGACGAGCGAGCCGGTGCTGCCATTGTTGATGCCGACGCCATTCATGATGACCGTGGCGTTGATTCCGATGGTGAAATCGCCGTAATTGACCAGCGCGGCCGCCGGGTCAAGGAATTCCAAGGTCGCATCACCATCGACGATCACATCGCCGGTGGTGTTGTTCAGGAAGTCCGTCGATCCATTATCGATGGTGGTGTCTTGCGTAATGTGAATGATGCCGTCGTTCGTAATCTGGCCGACGATCGCGTGCTTACCATTGCCGTTGCCGGCGTTGATATTGATTTCGCCTGTTGAGGCGTTGACCAGGCCGGCGGCGCTGACGTCGAGGAGCGTATCCCCGGTCGCGGAACCGGAGACCTCCATGTTGAGGTCGTTCGAATTGGTGAACAGACCTGTCACTTCGAGCGTGGCCGTTTCCGAGCCGCCGGTCACCAAAATGTTCACGGTGCCGCTGCTGAGATTGCCCAGCGTGCCGCCGAATTTCAGGTAGGTATCGCCCGACCCGCCGCCGTTCCCGGTATCCTTGACCTCGATGGTGTTGTTGGTCACGTGATCGTCGACAAAGACGGCATTGGTCGTGCCGTTGTTGATGGCTTTGATATTGCCGCCGGTCATGTGAATGTCTTCGACCGTGCCGCTGTTGATCAGCAACGTGCCCACCAGCAGCGAGCGCGTGCTGCCATCGGTGTTGACCAAGCCACCACCGCCCCCCACCGTGCCGAGCGTGACATTGAATGACCCGCCGAGGTCGGCGTCCAACTCGAATGAACCGTCGTCGTCGACAAAAACCGTACCCGAGCTAGTGATGGTTCCCCCGGTGTCGTGGACGAAGGTCATGCCCGAGTCGATTTTCAGCGTCGAGGCGGAAGCAATGCTGATGGCGCCGGTGTTGGTATACATACCCGTGCCGGTCAAGGTGGCCGTGGTCGTCCCGGTGATAGAGATATCCCCGTCGTTGCTTGCTGTGAGACTCGTGCCGAAGTTGAGCGTGGCATCGCCGTCGATGACGATATCGCCGTCGTTGGTAAAGGACGCGATCAGCACACCGTCGCCATTCATGGTCAGCGTACCGCTGCTCGTATTGGTGAACTGGCCGCCTTCCAGCGTCAGGCTGCCGCGAACGGTAAGATTGCCGGAATTCGCGAAATCGCCGCCGTCGGTGTCGTTGTAGTAGCCGTTGCCGCCCGCGTCGACGCCATTGCCCATGAAGACATTGCCATCGACAATGAAGTCGTCGCTATTCTGAATGTCATGGCCGTGCATCACCAGCTTGCCGCCGTCGTTGACCGTCACATCGCCGTCGGTCACCAGATTTGCAGAACCGATGACTGCGACGCTGGCGCCGGAGGCAATGAAGAGGAATCCGGTGGAACTGATGTCGAAGTCGTGAGAGCCGATGTCGAACTCGGCGTTGCCGAACTGGGCCTCGATCGTACCGTCGAGGTCGATCCGGCCCCAGATACTGGCACCCTTGCCTGAGTCTTGACTGCCATTGAGGATGAAAAGGCCGCCGGCATCGATCTGGATCTTTTCGCCGCTATCGTTGACGTCAAGGCGCGCGAGCCCGGCATCTCCCTGGATCCAGAAATCACCCCCGCTCTCGACCGTCAGCGATGCGCCGCTGAAGGTCATCAGGCTGGTGCCGCCAGTCAGCGCCTGGTTGCGGACGTAGCCTTCGCCGGTGTTGTTGATCTCCATGTCGGCGCCGATAGTGACGTTGGCATCCTCGGCCATGACGATGCCGCCGCCCGTGCCACCGACGCTGACTTTGACGTTTACCGTGCCCTGGTTGAGCTCCAGGCGGGCAGACTGGAATATTTCAATGGTCGTTGGGCCGCTGCCGGTCAATGTTCCCGAATAATCGGTAGCACCGCTCGCCCCGTCGTAAGCGCCGACCTGAAGCCATCGGTTGTTCGCAAACGTGAAGGTCGTGACAGCCCCGAAATTGAGCGTCCCGTCGGTAACCTTGAACGTGCTGTTGTCGCCGAGATTGATTTCCACCTCGTCATCATCGAGCGTGTAGGTGATGCCGTGGATGATGTCGATGGTGCCGTCGTTTTGAATCACGCCGCCGCCGGTGATGGTGTCATCGCCGATATAGAGCGTGCCGCTCGAGGCGATCTTCAGCGTGGCGGTCGGGTCGATGGTGATCGTGCCACCGGACTTATTGGTGAGCTGCGCCGTCTCGAGGGTCAGGTCCTCGGTGATGTAAATCTCGCCTTCGTTCACGGTGTTCAGCCAGAGGCGTTGCTCGCCGTTGTTGACCTCGGCATCGAAATCCAGTTCACCGTTGACTTTGTTCGTAAGGGTCCCGGAGCCCCACAGCTCCACGAACATGTCGTTGCCGGTTTCAGCGGCTGAGAGCGTCACCGTACCGAAATTGTCGAAGGTGCTGCTCACGTAAAGCCCCGAATGGCGCGTAGCCGTGCTTTCGATAGTGACCGATCCCGTGTGGTTGACCGTCAACGCACCGCTAATGGTGACATCGGACTCCGAGCCGATGACATTGAGGCTGCCTCCGCTGTCGATCGTGACCGGATTGCTGATGTGCCCCCGGTAAAAATTAATATCGCCCAGGGTGGTGATGCGCCCGGCCCCGGAAACGCTGGCCGAGTTCGAACTTCCTATTACACCGATATTGAGCTCGGCGTTGGCGGGCATCGAGACGTTGTCGGCGAAATGCAGCGTACCGTGTTTGACATTGATCTCATACGAACTCGGCTGATCGAAAATGCTGCCCGTGTTGAAGAGCAGGCCGCCACCATTGTCGATGTTAATGATCGAGCTGGGGTCGAGTTCGATTTCGCCGCCGCTGTTGACGTTGATGGTCCCGCCGCTGACGAGCAGCGTCATATCGTGGCCATCTCCGGTCTGGACGGTCTCGATCTTGCCGCCTGAGGCGATATCAAGTGTGCCCGTTGACACCTTGAATGTCGCGTCAATGCTATCGCCGTCGTCCGTGTCTAAAATCCGAATAACACCGCCCGAATTTACGGTAGTGCGGGCCGACAGTTTGACATCGTCGGCATCTTCGATGTTCAACACGCCGCCGCTGCCGACGACAAGGTTATAGCCGGTGCTGTTGGCGCCGGAGATCTGGACTCTCACCAGATCCACCTCGGTCTGCACGGTCATCGTCGCGCCGCTGTCCATCGTCCAGGTGGTGTGCGATGAATCGGCTAGATCGCCGAACTGCAGGCCAAGGCCCGCGCCCAGCGTGAGGCTGGTCATCAGACGGAAGGTGGCGTTCTCGCGGAAAATCAGATCGCCGGAACCGGTCAAACTGGCGTTCGACCCGTGCTCCAAGGTTGCGTTCTGCCCGACAGTGAATCCCTCGCCACCGTCGATGTTGATCTCGCCGTGGCTCTCCAATGTGCCGTTGATGAACTCGCCCTTGTGGTAGAAAACGATCTCGCCGCCGGAGGCGTTGGTCATATAGCCGGTCAGCCGGCGGCCGCGTTCGAGGTCGCCATCCTCAATGATGATCGAGCCATAGTTGGTGAAAGTGGTTCCGCCCTCGCCCGCCTGGAGCGTGATCAGCAGATCGTCGTCAGGCGCATCGATGTACTCATCCGTCAGGCGAATGGTGCCGTTGTTGACGAAGTCACCATTGGTAATTCGCAGCTTGCTCTCGTGGTCGCCGCCGCCGCTGATGATGATTTCACCGTTGTTCTCGAATTCGTCTTCGATATTCAGCGTGGTGTCGCCGTGATAATCGCTGAAAATCTCGATGACGGCGTCATCATCATTCAGCATGCCCTCTGCGAAATCCAAGCTGTTGTCGCCGTATTTGACCTCGAGGCGGCCGAGATTGACGAAGCCGCCGTCGCCTTCGATGAAGGCGTAGAGCATCTCGATCGTGGCGTCGGCGCCGACCGTCAGTGATTCTTCATCTTCGCTGAATACGTAGAGCTCGGTGTTACCGCTGGTGCGGTCGCCGAAGGTTAACGTCGCCGTATCGGTAACGGCCAGCGAGTACGCAAAGAGTATCGATTCATCCTCGGTCGTAACCTCGTAATCGCTACCGATGTTGACCGCCGAGTCCTCGTCGGGCACTTCCTCCGTGTCCCAGTTTTCCCCATCGTCCCAGGCGGTGCCGTCGCCGTCGCCTGTGAACGTCACCGGCACGGAGGCTACGATCTCGGTCGTAAGCTCGACCTGATTGCTGAGGATGGATTCGTCGCCATCGAAGTACTCGTCGCCGTCGCTGCTGCTCGAGAAATAGCCGTCATAGTCCGCGTCATCGATCGCGGCGACAATCAGCGCGCCGGGCTCATCGGCAAAACCGTTGACGGGAACGAAGCGAATTTTCGTCGAGGAAGAAAGCGCGAGATACCCGTTGTTTTCGACATCCTGATCAATCCCTCGCCAGGTACCGCCGCCGGTCTGGTATTGCCAGACACCTTCGTAACTCGAATTGGCGTCGTTTCGAATGACGACAAAGCCGCCGAATTCGGAGCCGGAATCGGGGTCCTCGAAGCTGTCCTCAACGATGTCGGCGATGAGCTGGCCGTCGCTGGGGTCGTCCAACTCAAGGTTCCCAGCCAATTCCGGCGGGTCGCTGACATTGCTGACGGCCACCGTCAGCGGCAGGGTGGTGCCGTTCTCGCCGGCGCGGATCGTAAATGTCGCGTTGCCGACGAAATCGGTGGTGGGCGTGAACCGAAACTGGCCGCCGCCGAGATTGAGAAGGACGCCCATTTGCGACGTGGGCTCCACAGAAACTTCGAAGCTGGTGCCCTCGACCGCCGTCAGATTGAAGTCCAGCGGCACTTCTTCGTTGGTGGACAGCGCATGGCCGTTGGAAACGTTCGCCGTGTCGGAGACCCACAGTGCGGTGCCGTTGACAGACGCGCTCACAAGCCCGGTTGAGTCGTAGACCGTGGTGCCCGATGACTGGTTGAATTCGAAGTTCGCAGCAAGCTCGTCCGCGTTCGAGATCGTGGGTGAAATGCTGCTGTGATAGATTTCGTCCTGACCGATCGCGCGGTCATAGATGCGCACCCTATCGATGTAGCCTTCAAATTTGTCTTTGGCCGTGAGGTAGGTACCCAGCCGGACAGGGGAAGTATCGTCGTCCACGCGGGAACCGCCGACCTGGACGCTGGCGGCCCGCATTCCATTGACAAAAATAGCCAGTAAGTCGCCGCGGCCTTCGTCAAATGTGACGGCGACGTCATACCAAACACCCGCGTTGAGCGTTATGTCGGTCGCCGTCAGCGTGTCGGTTTCTGTGTCGCCGTCGTCATCGTAACTTAGCGTGACGGCAAGGTGGCCGGCGCCATCCACAAAAAACCGGAAGTCAAGACTGCCGTCGGCCTCCTTCCAAGCAATCGTATTTGAGTCCTGGTCGCTTTCATCGAGGCGGATCATGGCCTGGATCGAGAAAGAGCCGCCGAGATCGGTAAGGCCGGTATCGACGCTGGTCGCACCGTTCAAGTGCAGCGCGTTGCTTCCGGGAATCAGGAGGACACGAGCGGGCGGATCCGGGGCATCGGGGAGTTCGACCAGGGCATCGTTGCCACCGACGCGGTCGATCAGCGTCATACCGCTGATATAGTCTTGGTCGCCGTTGTCACCGCTGACGACGGTGTAGTGGTCGAAGTCGTAGTAGACGACGAGGCCAGTTTCAGTGCCTTCGAGGCCGCGATTGAAGTTCGCAGCGATCTGGGCCTCGGTCCGCACGGTGTTCCAAATACGCACCTCATCCATGCCGCCGCGGAATTCGAGGCCGCTCGTATCGGGTGTGCTGAGGTAGACCTCTTCGTTAATCGAAAAGCTGGCGAACGTACCGGCGGTGAAGCTGACGGCGCTGTCCACGGCTTCGCCATCGACGTAAATTACAATGGCATTTGTCGCGGCGTTGAAGGTGTAACCGATGTGGTGCCATGCACCGTCGGCGAAGGCGTCTTCCGACGTCACTTCCAGCGCTGCTGACCCCGTGTTGAGCGCGACCAGGATATGACCCTGATGATTGAACATCAGGTGCGCTTCTGGCGCGGACGAACCCGCGAGCGAAACGATCCGTTGGCCGCGATCATCATCGCTGCTGCGGACCCAAGCTTCGATCGTATGCGACGTCACGGTGCCGATCGTGCTTTCGCTCTCGGCGTAGTCGCCGAAGACATCGAACTCGCCGAAGATATTGTTGAACACCGTTCCGTAAATCGAACTGCTGGGTGTCGGGGTCGGCGTTGGTGTGGGCGTGGGCGTGGGCGTCGGCGTGGGTGTCGGCGCGGGCGCCGGTGTAGGATCGGCGGCGATGTCGATGGTCGCCGAGCCGTTATCGATGACGCCGCCCACCGCGCCGCTGAGCGAGACCGAGAAGGATTCTGCTCCTTCGACCGCCGTCGTGCCGTCGGCGAGGATCGGAACCGAGAACGAGTAGGTCGTCTGACCGGGCGCGAAGGTCGCGGTGCCCGATGTGCCGGCGAAATCGGTGCCGTCGCCGGCGCTGCCGCCTTGCGTGGCGAAGCTGACCGAAACTTGGCCGTTCATATCGCCGCTGCGCGTGATGGTGACACTGGCCGCGCCACCCTCCGAACCGCCGCCGGCGGAGATGCTGAATCGCGCGTCGCCGACGATAGGATCGGCCGAGATGGTGACCGTGCCCGTGCCGTTATCGATGACGGCGCCGGTGGCGGTGCCCAGCACGACGGTAAAGGACTCAGCTCCTTCGCGGTTCGCCTGAGTCAGCGGCGTGGTGTTCGCGAGGATGGGAATACTGATGGTGGCCGTGGCCTGGCCGGAGGCGAAATTGACCGTACCGCCACCCCCGCCGAAGTCTGAGCCTGCCGTAGCGGAAACGCCGGCAACGCTGTAGGTGACGCTTGAAGCAATATTGAGGTTGCCCGAGCGCGTGACGGTGAGCACCGCGCTGCCGGGCGCACTGTCGGAGACTTCGATGCTGTTGATCGACAGGGAAGGCAGCAGCGGGTCGGCCGTGATGGTGACCGTGCCGGTGCCATTCGCGATGGTGGCGTCGACCGCATTCGAAAGGGTGACCGTGAAGGTCTCGATGCTCTCGCGGTTGGCCAGCGTCAGCGGCGTGGTGTTTGCCAGGATGGGAACGGTGATGGTCGCTACGCTCTGATTGGCGGCGAAGTTGATGGTGCCGCTGACGGCGGTGAAGTCGCTCCCGGCCTCGGCCGACACGCCCGACGTCGTGTAGTTGACCGAGGCGGCGGCATAATTCGCGCCCGAGCGTGTGACCGTAAGTGTCGCGCTGCCGGCTGCGGTGTCGCTCACCTCGATGCTGTTGATCGAGATCGTCGGCAGCGGCGGGTCGGCGGAGATCGTGCCGCCCGCCGAAGCGCCGGTGATGATTGAGCCGGGGCTCGCGCCGGACAGGTTAAGGGTCACCGTCTCGGCGGTTTCGTTGCGGCCCACGGCCAGGATCGGGACGACGATCTCGATGGAGTTCTGGCCGGCTATGAAGTTCGCCGTGCCGGAGACGGCGGTAACGTCATCGCCGCCGGCGCTGCCGCCGACCGAGTAATTGACGCTCGCCGCGACTGTGGTGTTGCCCGAACGGGTGATGGTGAACTCCATCACATTGGGCGTCTGGTCGGAGACGGTACCGCCGCCGCTGACACTGAATTCGGCAAGCTGCGGCGGAGGTGGCGGCGGCGGCGGGGTGTTGTTTGTTGTGCCTGTGCCTGTGCCTGTGCCTGTGCCTGTGCCTGTGCCTGTGCCTGTGCCTGTGCCTGTGCCTGTGCCTGTGCCTGTGCCTGTGCCTGTGCCGGTGCCGGTGCCGGTGCCGCCGGTTCCCGTACCTGGTCCCGTTCCGGTGCCGCCCGTACCCGTGCCCGTACCCGTGCCCGTACCCGTGCCCGTCGCGCCGTTGGTTCCCGCGGTGCCTTGCGAGCCGGTATTGCCGCCCGGATTACCCGTATTGTTCTGAGTGACGGGCGTCACCGTCTGAGTGTCGGTGGTCTGCTGTTGCTGTTGCTGCTGCTGTTGCTGCTGTTGCTGGTCTTGCTGCTGTTGCTGATTATCGCCGGTTGCGCCCTGCTGGTCGCCGCCGCCCTGGGCGCCTTGACCCTGCTGATCGCCGCCGCCTTGGCCGCCGCCGCCCTGCCCGCCGCCTTGGCCGCCTTGGTTCGTATCTTGCCCCGGCTGTATCGGTTGCTGTGCGTTCTGCTGGACCTGGTTGACGAGATCGGCCACGGCTTGGACGATATTGTTGGCCTGATCGTTGGTGAGTTGCACCGCCTGCGGCGCTTGGCCCAACGTCGGGTTCCACTGCCAGCCGCCGTTACCGGTGGTGATGTTGCCGATGACCTGGCCGTTGGGCAGCGTCAGGGTGATGACGCCGGCGTTGGGGTTGCCTTGCGCATCGTTGCCGCCGGTGGGCCGGTTCAGAATGGTGATTTCGCCGGTGCCCGGGTCCAAGGACGCGTAGACGCGCGTGCCGCGGATACCGATGGTGCCGACCGGCGTATTGAAGGTCATATTGTCGGGGCCGCTCTTGGCCACCGCGCCGCTGACGAATTCCGCCGCGCCGGAAATCAGGTTCAGCGTCGCCTTGCTGCCCGCGGCGTTGGCCGGATCGTAGACCAATTCGTCGAGCACCAGTTCGCCGCGCTCGCCGAGCGCGAGCGTGATACCGTCGATGAGCAGGATGCCGACCTTGCCGCCGGCGGCGGTTTCGATGATGTCGTCCTGGTAGAGCGGGTCGCCGGCTTTCAGTGTCGCCGTCGTGCCATCGGCGTGCGTGACCGTCACCGTTCCCTGAACCGTACGCACCTGACCGATGGGCGCACCGAGCGCGGGCGCTTGACCGGCGTACTGGCCCACCGTCACCGGGCCGGCGAACTGCGCCGCGAGGTGACCGGCGATGGTACTCGCGCCGTCGGTGAGCGTCGGCGGTACGTCGCTGAGGAAAAATCCTTTGATGATGTACGTGCCGTCTTCGGGCGAGCGCAGCACCAAGTCAGCGCCACTGCGCGCATACATGCTGGTTAGCATGACATCGCGGCTGGGGAGTGTAACGACACCGTCCTCAGAGTGGAGAACGTGTGTCTCTAAAGCGGATGCCCCCCCCAAGAGCGCCGCCAGGCCCAAACTCCGTACGCATGCGTGAATGATATCACCCCGGGGCTGCTCTTTTTAAGAGAAACATCATCCACAGCCGCACAACGGACGCGCGCGGCGCGGCGGGCGATTCAAAGACTTAGCCGGAGAGGTGATATTCGGTCGAAACCAGTCCGCCCCTTAGCGCGGCAGGTCCGTGCTTCCCATGAGGAATTCGTCAACCGCGCGTGCGGCTTGGCGGCCTTCGCGGATCGCCCAAACGACCAGGCTTTGGCCACGGCGCATGTCGCCGGCGGCAAAAACCTTGGGGACCGAGGTCTGATACTTGAGGGTGTTGGCTTCGACATTCCCACGGCCGTCGAGCTTGACCCCTAGGTTCTTGACCATACCGTCGTGAATCGGATGCACAAATCCCATGGCGAGCAGCACCAGGTCGGCCGGAAGCTCCGTTTCCGAACCGGGCACTTCCTTGCCGTTCTCCAGACGCACGATCTGTTGCGCGACGACGTTGCCCCGGGCATCGCCCTTGAACATCTTGGTCGCCACGGCGAAGTCGCGTTCGCAGCCCTCTTCCTGGGACGACGAGGTGCGCATCTTGAGCGGCCAGTAGGGCCAGACCAGCGGCTTGTTCTCCTGCTCGGGCGGGCGCGGCATGATTTCGAGCTGCGTGACCGACTTGGCGCCCATGCGGACCGACGTACCGATGCAGTCCGAGCCCGTATCGCCGCCGCCGATGACAATGACGTTTTTGCCTGTCGCCGTGATGACGTCCTTCTCGGGAATAATGTCGCCGGCAACGCGCTTGTTGTTCTGGCCGAGGAAATCCATGGCGAAGTGGATGCCCTTGAGATCGCGCCCCGGCACCGGCAGATCGCGCGGCGCCTGGGCGCCGCCCGTCAGGATGACGGCGTCGAAATCCTTGAGCAGCGTCTCAACCGAGATGTTGCCGCCAATGTGGCTATTGGTCTTGAACACAACACCCTCGGCCTTCATCTGATCCATGCGCCGGTCGATGAGGTGCTTTTCCATCTTGAAGTCGGGGATGCCGTAACGGAGCAAGCCGCCGATGCGGTCGTCTTTCTCGAACAGCGTCACGCCGTGGCCGGCGCGCGCGAGCTGCTGCGCCGCCGCCATGCCGGCAGGGCCCGAGCCGACGACGGCGATCTTCTTGCCGGTCTTGCGCACGGGCAGTTCGGGCTGCACCCAGCCTTCGGCAAAGCCACGGTCGATGATGGTGCACTCGATGGATTTGATGGTCACCGCATCGTCGTTGATGTTGAGCGTGCACGACGCCTCGCACGGCGCGGGGCAGATGCGGCCGGTGAATTCGGGGAAATTGTTGGTGGAATGCAAGGTTGCGAGCGCTTCGCGCCAGCGGCCCTTGAACACCAAGTGATTCCAGTCGGGGATCAGATTATTGACCGGGCAGCCGTTGTGGCAGAACGGAATGCCGCAATCCATGCAACGCGCGCCCTGCCCTTGGGCGGCTTCGTCGCTGAACGGCTTGACGAACTCGCGGTAATTGCCGACGCGTTCGGCAACCTTCGCGTACGGGCGATCAGTGCGCCCGATTTCGAGGAACCCCGTCGGCTTACCCATGCGCTTTGGTTCCGCCGAGCTTGAACGAGTTTTCTTCCGCGCCGCGCGCGCGCGAGGCGGCCAGGATTTTCAAAGATTTACTGTAATCGATCGGCATGACTTTGATGAACTTGGGCAGGTAGTAGTCCCAGCGATCGAGGATCTGCTTGGCGCGCGCGCTGCCGGTGTAGTGGCGGTGACGCTCGATCAAGCGGTGCAGGCGCGGCGCATCGTTCTCGAGGTGATTGACCATGAGCGCGCGCGAGGCGGCTTCATCGCTCTGGCCGACGGGCTCCATCTTGATCGGATCGAAGCCGACCATCGACATATTGCAAAGCTTCTCGAACTGGCCGTGTTCGTCGAGCACATAGGCAATGCCGCCCGACATGCCGGCGGCAAAGTTGCGCCCCGTGGAACCCAGCACGACGACAACCCCGCCCGTCATATATTCGCAGCCATGGTCGCCGACGCCTTCAACAACGGCGATGGCGCCCGAATTGCGCACGGCAAAGCGCTCACCGGCCACGCCGGAGAAATAGCACTCGCCCTCGATGGCGCCGTACAACACCGTGTTGCCGACGATGATGTTTTCCGACGGCACCGCAGGACACTCGCGCGGCGGATAGATCGCGATACGTCCGCCCGACAGGCCCTTGCCGACATAGTCGTTGCCCGCGCCGGACAACTCAAAGGATACGCCGCGCGCCAGGAACGCGCCGAAGCTCTGGCCGGCGATGCCGCTGAGCTTCACCGAGATCGTGTCTTCCGGCAGGCCGGCGTGACCGTAACGCTTGGCCACCTCACCCGACAGCATCGCGCCGACGGTGCGGTTGACGTTGCGGATGGTGGTCTCGATGGTCACCGCCTGGCCGTTGTTCAACGCCGGCGCGGCCAGGGCGATCAAGCGGTGGTCGAGGGCCTTGTCGAGCCCGTGATCCTGCCGGGCGAGATTGCTGGTGAGCACGTCCTTGGCAACGCGCGGCTTGTAAAGCAGGCGCGAAAAGTCGAGCCCTTTGGCCTTGTAGTGATCGATGGCGCGGCGCGTGTCGATGAGATCGACCCGGCCGATCAAATCCGCGAAACGCGCGATGCCCAACTGGGCCATGATCTTTCGCGCCTCTTCGGCGATGAAGAACAGATAGTTGATCACATGCTCGGGCTGACCGGCAAAACGCGCCCGCAGGATCGGATCCTGGGTGGCGACGCCGACCGGGCACGTGTTGAGATGGCACTTGCGCATCATGATGCAGCCGAGCGCGATCAAGGGGGCGGTCGCGAAACCGAACTCGTCGGCGCCAAGCAACGCGCCCACGATCACGTCGCGCCCCGTGCGCAGGCCGCCGTCCACTTGCACGGCGATGCGGCCGCGCAGGTTGTTAAGCACAAGGGTCTGGTGGGTTTCCGCAAGGCCGATTTCCCAAGGCGATCCCGCATGGGTCAGCGAGGTCAGCGGCGAAGCGCCGGTGCCGCCTTCGAAGCCCGAAATGGTGACGTGATCGGCGCGCGCCTTTGAGACACCTGCCGCGACCGTGCCGACACCGATTTCCGAAACCAGTTTGACGCTGATGCGCGCCTTCGGATTGACGTTCTTCAGGTCGTGAATAAGCTGCGCGAGATCCTCGATCGAATAGATGTCGTGGTGCGGCGGCGGTGAGATCAAGCCGACCCCCGGCGTCGAGTGACGCACTTTGGCGATGGGACCGTTGACCTTGTCGCCCGGCAGCTGACCACCCTCGCCGGGCTTTGCGCCCTGGGCCATCTTGATCTGGATGTCGTCGGCGTTGACCAAGTACTCGGTGGTGACGCCGAAGCGGCCCGATGCGACCTGCTTGATGGCCGAGCGCATGGAATCGCCGTTGGCCAGGGGCTTGAAGCGGTCGGGTTCTTCGCCGCCCTCGCCGGTATTCGAACGCGCGCCGATGCGGTTCATGGCGATGGCGAGCGCGGTGTGAGCCTCGCGGCTGATGGAGCCGAAGGACATGGCGCCCGAGGAGAAACGCTTGACGATATCTTTGGCGGACTCAACTTGCTCGAGCGGGATCGGCTGCGCCGCGAGCTTGAACTCGAACAGGCCACGCAGCTGCATCAACCGCTCGGACTGATCGTTCATGAGCTGCGCGTATTCTTCATAGGTCTGCGCGTTGTTGGACCGCGCCGCATGCTGCAGCTTGGCCACCGAATCCGGCGTCCACATATGCTGCTCGCCACGCAGACGGAAGGCATACTCGCCGCCCGGATCAAGCGCGTCCTTCAGATAAAGCATGTTGCCGAAGGCCAGACGGTGACGCTCGACGGTCTCCTTGGCGATCTCGGCAAAACCGACGCCCTCCACCGGCGACGATGTGCCGGTGAAGTACTTGTCGATGAAGTCGTTCGACAGGCCGATGGCATCGAAAATCTGCGCGCCGCAATAGGACTGCAGCGTCGAGATGCCCATCTTGGACATCACCTTCAGCATGCCCTTGCCGACGGCCTTGATGTACTGCTTCTGGATCTTCTCGTCGGTGTAGTCGGCGGGGATCTGCACGCCGCGCAGCGACGACATCGTTTCGAAAGCAAGATACGGATTGATAGCTTCGGCGCCATAGCCTGCGAGGGTGCAGAAGTGATGCACTTCGCGCGCTTCGCCCGTCTCGACCACGAGGCCGGTTTCGGTGCGCAGGCCCTTGCGAATCAGATGGTGATGAACGGCCGCGGTGGCCAGCAGCGCCGGGATGGAGATGCGGTTGCGGCTGACGCGCCTGTCCGAAAGAATAAGGATGTTGTAGCCGTCGAGCACCGACTTGTGCGCTTCGGCGCAGAGGCTATCGAGGGCCGGCTCCATGCCTTCGGCGCCGCGCTCCACTGGATAGGTCAGATCGAGCGTGCAGGTGCGGAAGGAATCGCCAAGCAGCTTGCCGAGATGGCGGATCTTTTCGAGGTCGCCGTCGGTGAGGATTGGCTGGCGCACTTCGAGACGCAGGTGCGAGTCCTCGGAATCAAGCCCGAGCAGGTTGGGGCGCGGACCGACCAGCGAGACCAGCGACATCACCAACTCCTCCCGGATCGGATCGATCGGCGGGTTGGTGACCTGGGCGAAGCATTGCTTGAAGTAAGTGTAGAGAAGCTTGCTCTTGCGCGAGAGCACCGACAATGCCGTGTCCGTACCCATGGAGCCGACCGGATCGTCGCCGGTGCGCGCCATCGGCTCAAGGAAGGTGCCGAGGTCCTCCTGGGTGTAACCAAATGCCTGCTGACGGTCGAGCAGCGTCTCGTTGGGCGACGGGCGCTCGCTCACCGGCGCGGGCGCAAGGTCCTCGAGCACGAACTGGGTCTTCTCCAGCCACTGCTTGTAAGGCTTGGCGGCGGCCAGCGACGCTTTGAGCTCGGCGTCGTCGATGATGCGCCCCTCTTCCAGGTCGATGAGGAACATCTTGCCCGGCTGCAAACGCCACTTCTTGACGATCTTGTCCTCGGGGATGTTAAGCACACCCGCCTCGGACGCCATGACGACGAGGTTGTCCTGGGTAACGAGGTAGCGCGCGGGACGCAGACCGTTGCGGTCGAGGGTCGCGCCGATCTGGCGGCCGTCGGTGAACGCCAGTGCCGCCGGGCCGTCCCAGGGTTCCATCAGCGCGGCGTGGTACTCGTAGAACGCACGGCGCTTCTCATCCATCAGCGGATTGCCGGCCCACGCCTCCGGAATCAGCATCATCACCGCGTGCGCGAGCGAGTAGCCTCCCTGCACAAGGAGTTCCAGAGCGTTGTCGAGGCTGGCGGTATCCGACTGCCCGGACGCGATCAGCGGCCAAAGCTTTTCCATGTCGTCGCCGAACAGCTTCGACTTCATGGCGTGGCGGCGCGCTTCCATCCAATTGAGGTTGCCGCGCAGCGTGTTGATTTCGCCATTGTGTGCGACCATGCGGTACGGGTGCGCGAGGCGCCACGACGGGAAGGTGTTGGTCGAGAAGCGTTGGTGAACCAGTGCAATCGCCGAGACCAAGCGCGGATCGTGCAGGTCGAGGAAGTACGTGCCGATCTGCGGCGCGAGCAGCATGCCTTTGTAGATCACCACGCGCGCGGACAGGCTGCAGATGTAGAAGTCGTTGCGCGTCGTGGTCTTGTGCGCGAGCACTTCATTCTCGATCAGCTTGCGGATGACGAACAGGCGGCGCTCGAAATCATCACCCGCCTTGGTGCGTGCGCCGCGCCCGACGATGATCTGGCGGATCCAGGGCTCGCTGGTCTTCACGGTTTCGCCGAGGCCGGCGGGGTTCACCGGCACGTCACGCCAGCCGATCACTTCCTGGCCTTCGTCGATGACCGTGCGTTCGACAAGTTGGATGGCATCGCGCGCGGCCAGCGGCGCTTTGGGCAGGAAGATCATGCCGACGCCGTAGTCGCCCACCTTGGGAAGCTGGATGCCCTGGTCGCCGAAAACGCCGCGCAGGAAGGCATCGGGAATCTGAATCAGGATGCCGGCGCCGTCGCCGGCCAGCGGATCGGCGCCCACGGCGCCACGATGCTCGAGGTTGACGAGGATCTGAAGACCCTGTCGGACGATGTCATGGGACTTCTCGCCCTTGCTGTGAGCAACAAAGGCGACGCCGCAACTGTCGTGTTCATTTTTGGGGTCATAGAGCCCCTGTTTCGGCAGCGTCATTAACGTCCCTGTCTCCCCAACAACCGATGCATTGCCTTGGCTCGCCGCACGCCGATCGCCCCCGCGGTCACGTGCCAAACCGACGCCGAGACCATTGATGCTCAATGAAAAACGGCCGCCCAAAGCCAGCTAAAAAGTATCAATAAACGACTTCAAGGGGCCGTCAAGTGGGCCGTCCGCGGCAACGCGGCGGGCCTACCCCAAACGGTTGGGAAGGCAGCGCTTTTTTGCGAGCGCTGGGAGCGGCAAAAACGGCGGTCAGCCGTTTTCGTTCAAGACGAGAGCGTAAGTCGACAGGATGCGCTTCACGCCCGACAACATCTGGCCCGAGGACAGCGTCGCGCCGGAAATCATACCAATGTCGTCGAAGGTCGATCCGTGCTGCTTACCGTAGAACTGCGCGCGCCAATTCGGCTGCGTGATGCCGTCATAGTTCTCAAGGCATTCGAGAATCTCGACCTGCTTGACCTTGCCTTCAGGGCTGATGGCGATGGCGTAGCTGATCCAATCGTCTTTGCCGCGCACCTGATCGAGGACAAACCAGCCGCCGGTGGAAGCTTTCCACGCTTTGACGTTGCGCGAGTAGATGTTGACGTTGGAGTCCTTAATGATCGCGTTGAATTGGAACTGGTCCAACGTGACGTGTTTGACCTCGAAGGTCGCTCCAGGAAACAACATTTGCTGGGCCGCAGCCACGTCCATATAGACCCTGGCTTGGGCAGGCGCCGTTGCCGTCGCCACGATCGCGGCCGGAACCAAAAGAAACTGGAACTTCATGGGCCTCCTCGCTCACGATGATCTTTGTTTATATATCAATCCAACGTCCTGATTCCAGATACTACCCCCACATATGGAACCTTAATTCGCACAGCCTTGCCGTGCGGCGGGGAGGCGGGGTTGCATGAGCGGAATATTATCTTTTAGAATCAATACCTTATAAATTCCTCTCCGCGGGCTTTGCCAGCACCGCGATGAAGTACCCGTTATGCCAGTCGAAATCGCGCGCGCGGCGGAAGTCGATCAGCGGGGTTAGGTGCTGCGGACTCAACCCGTCGTCTGTACTACGGATGGACGCCGCATAAAGCGCCACGACACCGCACCGGGCCATGGCGGCGAAAGTCCCTTCGCGCACGCGCTCCCAGTTCCAATCGTCGACGATGAAGACGAATTTCTCGTCCAGACAGGGCATGGGCAGTTTCAGACCCTGGTACTGGTCGATGGCATCGTGCGGACCGTCGAACAGGTAGACGTTGAACGGACCCGGCAGCTTTGAATAGTCGACCTTGCGGAAATCGGATTCGGCGAAGGTCACATGCACATCGGGCGTGATGAACTTGCGCAGATTGGCCATGAACTGCTCTTTCGGCCCACCGAACTCCGACCAGTTGTCGATGGCCACTGCCCTGACCTTATTGCCGTGGATGGCCGAGCACAGGGTCGAGCCCATCCACGAACCAATCTCGAGATAGCGCGCATCGCCCAGCGAAGCGATCAGGGTATTGATGAAATAGCGGTACTTTTTCCCCGACATGCCGTCGATGCCGTAAATGCCGTCGTCGGGGTTGAGATCGCACTTGGCTATGGCTGCCCGCAGCGCCGCATCGAC
>CAISTS010000089.1 GCA_903888485.1 uncultured bacterium
AACCTTGAACAAGAGTCTTTGCCGCTCGATGTCTAGAGAGTTGTTGCTCAGACCTGGAGAAGGTGTCCGTTTGATCGGTGAATATTTAAAACAGATCGTCGCTTGATACTGTGAATTATCGCGACGCACAGTGTTTTGCGCTCTGAGATAAATCAGTGCTTGTGAAGCATCTATCGCTAGGCATTTGCATTTTCGAGAGATGATCTGATTTCACGCGCCCACAGCGTTCAAGAGCAACTCACTCGAACGCTAACAAACCCCCTGCTCCCAAACCTGCCTACCAACACCTCTCCAGCACGATCCGCGAAAGCCTGAGCAGACGCTGCTCTTCATCAAAGACCAACACTCCAACCGCACCTAACGCAGCAGAAACGCCGATACAAAATCATCATCGTGCCAGCATCGTGCAGATCATCGTTTCACCAAGAATTCAGTAAGCGTCAAAACCCGCGTTTTCGATGCTTGGCCTGTCACGAGCCTGTAGCAAAAAATGAAATTTGGTAAACACGACTCTGTTTGAAAACAATGACTTAGACGAAACCTGTTACGCACAAAAAAAGAGACGACTTTCGTCGCCTCTTTGATTTTGCAGTAGAAAGTGAAAGTCGTTTTAACGCTTCGAGAACTGGAAGCTGCGGCGCGCCTTCTTGCGGCCGTACTTCTTACGTTCGACGACGCGCGGATCGCGCGTCAGGAAGCCCGCGGCCTTGAGGGCCGGGCGCAGCGACGGTTCGTAATAGGTGAGCGCCTTCGAGATGCCGTGACGCACCGCGCCCGCCTGGCCCGACATGCCACCGCCGGAGACGGTGCAAATCACGTCGAACTCGTTCGCGCGGTTGGTGACGCCGAAGGGCTGGTTGATCATCATGCGCAAAACCGGGCGCACAAAGTAGCCTTCGAAGGTACGGTCGTTGATGGTGATCTTGCCTTTGCCCGGCTTGATCCACACGCGCGCGACGGCGTTCTTGCGCTTGCCGGTGGCGTAGGAACGGCCCTGCTTGTCGCGCTTGGGTTCCGCCTTGGGCGCCGCGGTGACACCGCTGGTCGCCGTCTTGAGATCCGCGAGAGTTTGCTTCTGTTCGGACATCTTCTTAATCCCTACGGCTTGTTCTTGCGGTTACGCCCGGCGAGATCGAGAGTCTCGGGGGTCTGCGCCTCATGCGGATGGGCGGCGCCGGCGTAAATCTTCAGCTTGCGCATCTGCTCGCGCGCGAGCGGGCTGTCCTTGGGCATCATGCGCTCAATGGCGCGCTCAACGACGCGCTCGGGGAACTTGCCCGACAGGGTGCGCTTGGGGGTGTGCTCTTTCACGCCGCCGACATAGCCGGAGTGCCAATAGAAGACGCGCTGTTCGGCCTTCTTGCCGGTCAGCTTGATCTTCTCGGCATTGATGATGATCACGTGATCGCCGGTGTCGATGTTCGGCGTGTACATGGTCTTGTGCTTGCCGCGCAGAAGTCCGGCCACGATCGCCGCCATACGTCCGAGCACGATGCCCTCGGCGTCGATCAGGAACCACTTCTTCTGCACTTCGGTCGGTTTCGTCGTATGCGTGCGCATGTTTTTTATTCCGTTGTGCGTCTGGGTATTGAAGTCGCGCGCATTATGGTCAGGAAGGCCCACAAGTCAAAGAAAATCAGAGACTTGCGAACGCGGTATTATATTACCGCACCGCAAGCTATCTCATTGCTTTTGCTTTAATCACCCTATCAATCGGGCGGCGTTACTTTGTTTCCGCAGGATCAATGCTGACCGGGATCAGCCGTAGGTCTTCGGCAGGCTAGCGGCTTATCCGCGCCCGCGAGCGATAGAAGTCAATCCGCTCACGGCAAGAACGCCCGCGGCCTGTAGCACAGTGCGGCGATCCATATTCAGCGAGGAATGATCGCTCATATCGCGCCCTCCATGGCTAACGTGGCGGGAAGGATAGCAAAAAGCCTGGCGCTTGTTCAGGCGTGGGGGCCGGATGGTGGACCAAAAGTGATTTGGCGCACGGGGTTTCTCGTATCCAGCACGGTCTCGAATTTCGCGCGCGGCCCGCGCTGGACCAAGCGGCTGCCGCAGGCGAGGCACCGCCCCCGGTTCTCGCGCCGCAAGACCATGATGCTCTCGGAGCCGTAGGACGCCTGGCACGTCGGGCATTGAGTGACAGCAGCGCCCTCTTCGATGGGGCCACCGGTCAGGCTATCGATGCGCTCGCCCCAGGACTCCCACGCGTTCTCGATGGCGATGACGCGTTGCGGGCGATAGAAATGCGGCCGCGCAAGATCGGCGGAAATACGCGTGACATCCGTCGACATGCTCGGCTCGCGCCGCTCGACCAGTAGGATGCCCATGCCCACGATGGTCAGCGCGACAAGGCATACGAACCAGGTGAGATAGTTTCGTTCCCTGCTGACGGCTTTGAGTTGCGCCGCCGCCCTGCGCAGGGCTTTCAAATCCACAGACGACGAAGACGCGGCCCGCGCCCCGGCGGCGCCTTCGCGCGGCATGCAAATGCCACGGATCTCATAGTAGCCGGAATTGCACGCCCATATGTCCCCGCTCGGGCCCATGGTGGCATTGCGCGGAACAATGACCGGACCGCATCTGTCGCCGAAGCGCTGAAAGCCGAAATTGCAGACCCAGCCGTTGCCTTGGAAATTCATGCTCGCATTTTCTGGCACCTCGAACGGCACGCAAGTGCTGCCCATGGCGCGGGCGCCCGGCGCGCATGCGCCGGCCGAGGCAGGTGGGGATGACATCAGCCCAACCACGACCAGCGCCATGAACATGAAAAGCTTCATGTTACGCGCCCTCGCCCACGATCACGTTTTCGTCCGGAACGTGCATGCTGTCGGGCCCGACGAAGGCGCACAGTTCGTTGCGGACCGGATCGATCACCAGGCCCAGGTTGAAGGCGTTGCGAAAAAAATTGCGCTGCGTGGCGCGGTCGGTCTCGCTGAAGAACGCACCGAGGTTGGGATGGCTGTGATACCAGCCGACGACGATCATGCCGTCCTTGAGCAAAGGCCGCGCGAGTTCCCAGATGCCGGACTCCATGCGCAGCGAGACGCCGGTGCTGTCGAAGGCGCGGCTGGCGACACTGCGCTCGGCGACGATGACCTCGGCTCCCGTGCCGGCGTAGGCCCGGCCCAGCAACAGCCCGCCGCGTTCCTCGTGCGATTGACCCACGTCCTCGCGCATCGCGCGCCAGCAGGCAGCGGAGATCACCACACGCGGCAGCTCACCGTTCGTGTCCTGCAATTTCTGGCGTTCAAAAGCGCCGAGGCGCGCCTGCAACGCATCGAAGGCCGGCAACGCGAACGTTTCGGACTGGTCCTGCCAGCGCATCAGCTTTTCGCCTCGCCCCAGGTGACGCGTTTCACCACGGCCTCTTCATCGAGCGCGATCTTCTCGGTCGGAAAGCTGGCCGGATGCGCGGCGCGCGTCGCCTTGTACCAGTGCGCGGCCTCAATATGCGCCGGCGCCCAGTCGTTCAGAATCTCCGGATCGAACGTCAATATCTTGATGACCCTGAGAACGGTGAGGTCGAGCCCCTCCGTTGCGATCCACTTCTTACCTAAACAAACGCGGCCGGAGGCATAGACATTCGGATTGAACACCGGGTCCAGGATATCGACTACCGGCTCCTGGAACGGATAACGCGCGCTCAGCACGATCTTGATGCGGGTGGTCTCGCGCACGTCATCGGGAAAGCGCGGCGAGGCAGCGGTTTTGTAGTCGAGCGCGACGATGATCTCGGACGGCGGCGTCCCTACGGTTTCGCACACGGTGACGCGCCCGCGCGCCCGCACACCCAGCCGCATGATCTTCGCCAGGTCTTGATGTCGGCGTTCAGCGAGCGGATTCACCAGCCGCCGGCAACGAGGACGGGTTGCACTTCAAGCACGTCACCCGGCTTGACGAAATTTTCGTCCAGCAGCTGCATGGGTACCAGCGACTTGCCCGTGGTGACGTTGACCAAGGCATAGTCCGTGTCGGCGGGCAGTGCCCAGTTATCGACGGCGGCCTGGATGATGTCGGAGCCGATGCTGGTCCGATCCATCTCGACCTCGGCCTTGCGGGTCTGGTCCGCGGTCCTCACGATAAATTTTACGTCCGCCATCCTCAACTCTCCCACCTAAGAACGAACACACGCGTGCCGGTTTCGGACCCTGTCGCAACGAACGGCAGCGGCAGAGGCCGATCCCCAATTAATGCCAATGTTTGCGCGGGAATCCTATCCTTGATCTCGATGTCCACCGCCCCTTCCGCACCGCAACCGGCGCAGTCCGTGAGCCGGGAATCGTGATCGGAGGCGCGCCAAAACAGCGGCGTGTCATGGCCATCGCCGCGCCCGCAGGATTTGCATTTGAAAGACAGGATAAGGGGTTCCGGCAGGGTGACTTCGGCATCGGCGAGGTTTTCGAGTGCGGCCTGAAGTCTGTCCACGCGCGCAATCCGCACCGGCGCCTTGAGCTGGGAACAGACGGGGCAATCTGCCCGCTGGGGCAGTTCCGTGCGCGTAGAACTCCCGGTGATTGAATCGACAAAGATGCGGCCAGCGTTTTGGTCGGGCGCACCTGGCCCCAATCGCAACGCGCGGGAGGCCGCGAGACTGCCGGCGAGGCTGGCGGTGATCACGGTGGTGGGAATGCGCTTCTCGACGAAGGCGATGCGCTTCAGGCCGCCGCAAGAGTAGCGCTGCGAGAGGCGCTGATAAACCGACGGCGGCAGCGCGCACTCGTAACAACCGGCCTCGGGGTTCAGCGCAAAGGGAAACGTATCGACCACGGCGTTGCGGCTGTCGACGCCGGTATTGATGAAGTTGACTCGCCAGAGTTTGCAGATGAGGTTCAGGCGAATGCGCGCCTCGAAATTGTCGACGCAACAGATGATGGCGGCATAGTCCTGTAAACGATCAAAATCCAGCACGCGGAAAAAGTCGCCGACATGCGCCGTCACCGCGATGCTTGGATCGAGCTCGCGCACGCGTTCAGCCGCGCATTCGGCTTTATTGCGCCCGATGTCGCTTTCGCGGAACAGCACGCTGCGCGTAAGGTTGTGGACCTCGACCCTGTCGAGATCAAAGATGTCGAGCGCGCCGACGCCCAGCAGCGCGAGACACTTCAGGACTTCGTTGCCGACGGCCCCTGCCCCCACCACGCCGATCCGCGCACCGCGCACATCGTCTTGCGAGAACCAGTCGATCAGCGAATGGCGTTGATATCTATCGTTCGGGATCATTGGTCTGCTCGCGCTCGATGCGGGCCATGGCGTCGTTGATGATCTTAAGGGCCTCTTCGCAGGTGGACCGCATGAAGGGATCGGCCTTGTCGGGATGATAGGTTTTAACCATCTCCCGATAGGCGCGCTTGATCTCGAGAAGATCAGTGCCGCGCGCGAGGCCGAACAGCGAGTACGGATCCAGCTTCCGCATCTGGTCGAGGCGGGTGGCCGACCCCTGATTCAGTTCGCGCCACTTCATCTGTTTCCCGCCGATGCGACACTGATCCTTATGTTACGCATGGTAACAGATAAAGCGCGCTTGTCTACTTATCGAACGACGCGAGTTGCGCCTGGAGCGTGCCAGCCGGGCCTCTTTACAACGCCCCGGCCGCGTTTCCAGCGCTGCGGCCGTTGCGCCGGCCCTATCCACCCCTTAGTATGGGCTATTAACAGCAGCATTACTTGTGAACGCACATTGTTGACGCCACTTCGCGCAAGCTGAAGCGTTTAATGCTGCTGAGTTGTTGCGGCCAAACATTCGGGGGCAGACCATGAAGTGTCAATTTCGCAAAACGCTGTATCTCACGACGTGTCTAGTTGTTGCCAATGCCATTGCGGCGGCTGGGGCCTGGGCGGCAAGTACGCCGGCGGTGCCAGTAAACCCGAACGGCATCGGCGGTGTGGTCACCAGTTCCAAGGGACCTGAGGCCGGCGTCTGGGTCATTGCGGAAACACACGATCTGCCGACGCGCATGATCAAGATCGTCGTCACCGACGATCAAGGTCGTTTCATGCTGCCCGAACTGCCGAAGGCCAATTACGAGGTATGGGTCCGCGGCTATGGGCTGACTGATTCGGACCGCGTGAAAGGAACCCCCGGAAAGAACCTGGCTCTCAAGGCGCAAGTCGCACCGGACGAGAGAGCCGCCGCCGAAATCTATCCTGCCAACTATTGGTACGGGATGCTCACGATGCCGAAGCAAAGTGATTTTCCCGGCACCGGTCCGAAGGGCAACGGCATCGCGCCCTCGATGGCGACCCAGCAGGACTGGATGGTGCAGATGAAGGATGGCTGCTTGATGTGCCATCAAGTGGGCAACACCTTTACCCGCAATATCCACGACCCCAGCGAGGAAGGCTGGGCCGAGCGCATCTCGAAGGAACGCCCGGCAGGCGATCAGGCGTTGGGCGACAACGGCAAGAGCTACACGCAGCGCATGATGAATGCCATGACCGTGTTTGGCCGTGCGCGGTCGCTAAGCATGTTTGCCGATTGGTCGAAGCGCATTGAGCGCGGCGAGACTCCCGCCGAAAAGCCGCCGCGTCCCGCCGGCGCGGAACGCAATATCGTGCTGACGTCATGGGACTGGGCCTTTGGCCGGTTCCTGCACGATCTGTCCATGACCGACCGCCACGATCCGACGGTGAATGCCAATGGCTTGATCTACGGCATCAGCAGCGACTGGGGCTACGTTGCAACGCTCAATCCCAAGACCTCCGAGGTGAAGGAGTTCGGATACAAGGTGATGAAGGGCACGACGGAGGTGAAAATTCTTCCGCCCGGTGAAGCCCCTTCCCAGTTCCCGCACAATCCCATGATCGACAGCAAGGGCCGCCTGTGGATCACCGACCTCGACCGTCGTCCGACGCCCAATCTGCCGATCTTGGACAAGCCGGCCTATTGCAGCGATCCCAACCTTAGCAAATACGCAAAGTATTATCCGCAGCCGGAGGGAACGCTGACCTTCACGGCGGTTCTGCTGGACGTCGCGAATCAGAAGGGCTCGGGCGTGCCGATGTGCAACAGCCTTCATCACCTGATGTTCGCCCCCGACCGCAATACGCTGTACTTCAGCGGCGGCAACAGCAAGGTCGTCAGCTGGGTCGACACAAAGACCTGGGATGAGACGAAGGACCCGGTCAAGAGCATGGGCTGGTGCCCCATGGTGCTCGACACCAATTCCACCACGCCCGCCCGCGCCGCGGCAAATGACCAGATCGCCATCACGCCCGACAGAACGAAGTGGAATGCCTCGGTAGAGTCGATGGGCGTGGCACGAGAAGCTGGCGCTGGTGAGGACGGCGGGAAAAAAGCCGCAAAGGGGATCGATCGCACGCAAGATACGCTCATCGTCGGCTTCCTTTACGGGCAGGACCCGGCCCAGGACGGCAGCATGTGGTACGCCAAGTCTTCGCCGGATGTGCCGACCGGTGCCATCAGGTTCGAACGCGGGACCAATCCGCCCGAAACCTGCCGCACGGAATACTTTGCTACGCCGAAAGAACCTTCCGGTGGGTATGCGGCCTTCGGCGGCCGCGGCGTCGCCCTCGATTCCAAGGGTGTGGCTTGGCTCGGCTACACCAGCGGGCAGCTTGGCAAATTCGACCGCAGCAAGTGCAAGGTGCTGAGCGGCCCCACAGTGGCGGACGGTCAGCATTGTCCCGAGGGATGGGCCCTTTACGATGCGCCGGGTCCGAAATTCGCGGGCGTGAAAGTCGGCACGTCCGACTACCACTATCTGATTTGGACCGACACGAGCGATACCCTGGGCCTTGGCAAGGACGTGCCGATCCTCGCCGGATCGAATTCGGACTCGCTTCTGGCTTTCGACCAGAAGACGGAGAAATTCAACGTCTTGCGCGTTCCATATCCGCTGGGCTTCCACACCCGCGGCATGGAAGGTCGGATCGACGACCCCAAGGCCGGCTGGAAAGGAAGAGGCGTTTTCGCGACCGCCTCCTCACAGCCTGTCTGGCACCAGGAAGGCGGCGATGACGGCGTATCGGGCCCGCAAATCATAAAATTCCAAGTGAGGCCCGATCCGCTGGCCTTTTAGGAGTTCGGAGAGCCAGCGCCCTATTCCCGTTTCGCGCGGGAGATCATGCGGTACTTCGCGCGGATATTGCTGAGGGCGTTGGACCTATCTGGCACGTTCAGGCGCAGGCGGAGAAGTTTTCTCCGCCTCGCTCTTCAGATAGTGAGCAGCCAACGTTCCCTTGGCCTTCGCGACTTCCAACAGGGTTGGATAGAACTGCACGAAGGTGGAATCCACCGCGCCGTGCTGATCGTGGCAGGAGTAGCAGTCGGCTGACGTTGGAATCTTAGCCACCGGATTGCCTGCGCGGGGAGCGTAGAAAGTCCACACGCCATTTTCCTTGACGTGATATTCGAGCCCGACCGTAGCGGTCTGATACTTCCCGCCCTTGTTGATGGAACCAACGCCGCTGCTTCTGCGGATTTCCAGCACAAACGTCGTGTTGTCCGGCCACGATCCGCTGGCCATGAACCCGCGGTACGCTTCAGGATTCACAAAGACGTTCGTGAAGAAGTTTCCCCGATCTGTCACGCGGGGAGCCTCGGTGTAATTCATATCGAGACCAGACGAGAGGTAGACCCACTCACGGTAATTCGCGGGCGCCTGAAAGGCGCGATCAGATTGCGAAGACGCACTCTGCACGGCAGCCGCCGCGAACACCGCGAGTGTCACACCTATGAAACCATATTTCATTTTTACCCCCCCTTAGCTGCTTGCGAACATAGACGTCGCTGCACCGTACGAGCAAGCGCGCAAATGCGTCCCGCCGGCAATGACAACTCAAAGGAAGAGAACAAGCGCGCGCCTTCCCACCCGCTCATGCCTAGAGCTGGCGGTCCATAGCGTCACTATTGATAGCATTTGGCCGTCGGTCAATCCGGAGCTGATGCCGGGTTGTCCACGCCGCCTCCGGCGCCGGTTCGACGCTGAATCTATTGCGGTTTGTCTACCGCCCCGGCCGCTTGGGATCGGCGATCGTGACGCCTTCGGTGCCGGGCGGGTTGCAGGCAGCGCCGGGCCCAGGTCCGCAGTACAGGCGGAAGAGATCGACCCAGTCGCGCTGGTACGCCGCCTGGGCGTCGGCCAGCTTCATGCGTCCGGCGCAGACCTCGCGAGCCATGTAGGTATCGAGCTTATTCTTCGCGAGTGCGTTCCACTCGGTGCCAAGCGGCTGCGCCCAGATGTTGGCGGCCGCGCGCGGATGGCCACCGACTTCGATGGGGATGCGGTAGTCGAGTTCGTAGCGCGCCGGATCCTTGATGCTGTAGTTGACGCTCTGGAGCTGCGCCGACTTCGCCGTCGCGATGAACCGCGCCGACGGCTGCTGCGACTTCACCCAGCGCGGGCTGCAGACGGTGCGCCGGATGTTGCGCTGGGTCACCTTGGGGTTGGCCTGACCCGGTGTCACTTTATCATCCGGCCAGTAGTTGGCCTCAGACGGCGCGGCGGCGCCCCAGGCGGCGGCGGTCATGAGCGCGGCGGCGGCGAGCGCCGGGATGAAAAGCTTGTGCATGGGACGCTCCGACGGTTGACCCGCAGAGTGGTAACGCGCGAACACGCCAATTGTTGGCCGATTTGCCTCGCTTGACGGCGGAAGCCGTTGGGGTTACCAACCGGGCTCGGGAAATGGAGCGCGTCACAAGCGGCTAAGCCGTTGAAATTCCTGTTCTTGTTGTGGCGGGTGTAGCTCAGTTGGTTAGAGCATCTGGTTGTGGTCCAGAGGGTCGCGGGTTCGAGTCCCGTCACTCGCCCCATTTCCCCCGTCCTTTGCCTGGCCCTACTTCCCGCACATGATGACCAGCCGGCGCACGATGGTGGTGCCTCAGCCGAGCATCTCGACCGTGAAGCGGCGCGCTTCTTGCCGGTCGTCAAGCGGCACAAAACCATGCGGACAAGTGTGGCTCGCTCCCTGCTCGCAGGTGCAGCGTTTCGAAGCCTCGAACTCCCAGTAGATGGTGACAGCCGAGGTTTAGCGCGTGACGCTGGCCATTCGCGCATCCGGGCTGTTGCCGGCGCTACCGGCCAGCAACAGCCACACTGCAAAAACAGCGCGCGCTATTCAGCAGGGGTCAACTTGCCCTTGCGGTCGGCGTTGAAGACGGCGCGCGTCGCGCCATTGTACTTGCCGGTCAGCAGCCAATCCTTCGACGCCTCGTGCAGCACCTTGTAGACGTTCTCATAGACTACGTAGTGCGAGCCGCATTCGAGGTTGATGAGGATTTTGCTCTCGGAACTGATGTCGTCGTAAAGATTGCGCACGCGCTCGGGCAGTACTTCGTTGTCGAGGTTGCCCACCAGCATCAGCACCGGCACGTTGAATTTCGGCGAGAGCTTGGCATTCCAGCCATAACCGCCCACTGTCGTCGGCTTGCGCACAACGCCCGGGCCCCACTTGGCGGCCATAGGATCCATGTCGAGGTTGCTCTGCCAGATCGCGTCGCGGATGGCGGGGTCATATTGGTTGTCGCATTTGATCGCCTTGTCCCAGCGCGCCATGGCCATCTCACGCGTGGTGATGGCCGTCGGCGCCATTTGCGCGGGCTTCGCGGCCGGTTTGTCGGGCGTCTCGCGGCTGTAACCGGGTGCCAGGAACACCACACGCGCGACTTTCTCCGGATGCTGCGCGGTGTAGCCGCCGACGCGCGGTCCGCCGCCCGACCAGCCGATGAGATTGATCTTCGCAGCACCCGTTTGCTTGCGTACGAACTCGACGGCGGCGTCCACATCGGCCCAGTCTGACTCTGTGCTGGTGGCCACGTTGGCGAACTTCGCCGGGCACGGCGCTTGGCCGATGATAGCCTGCTGGTCGGCGACGATATTGCACTTGTCGTCCATGTTCGGGCGCGAGGACTTCCCATAACCGGTCATGTCCACCGAGTAGACGTCAAAACCCTGGGCGGCGAGATAGGCCATCCAGGAGTAATCCTGATAAGGGAGATCGAAGTCAGGCACGCTCGGGTACGTGCCGCCGTGCACGAAGAGGACGACTTTGCCGTTCGTGCTATTGCGTCCGGCCTTCAGCACCTTGTCCTGAATGCGCTCGCGCACGAACAACTTGATGGGCGTGCCCTTGAAGGTGGGCGACTGAGAGACGCTATCGACGTAGTGGTCGAAGCTCAGCACATCCGCGAAGGCCTGTGCGGCGTCGGTGGATTGGGGAACGGCCAGACCGGCGGCCAGCGCCACTGCGGCAATGCTGCTTAAGACAAAAGGCGCGCGACGACGGGACATCGTTATTCCTCCCCTGTTAGTGTGAAAGACGGCGGCTGGCCCTCCCGGACCGAGTATTCACGGGCCGGAGTCTAGACCTCACCCAAAGGCGGTCAATATACCTGCGGGGCCCGCGGTTTTCCTGGGTTTGCCCAAGAAATGCACATCTTGACCCCTTCTTGGGCAGTCCGATCCGTGGACTCCGGGCGGCTGGCGCTGAATCCGTGATTCCATCGCGCCACAGGATTTGCAAAGTTGGCACGGCTTTTGAATGTAAGGAGGGTGCCGGGCACGGAGGCCACCGCAGCGGTGTCTTTTGCCTTGGCGCATTGGAGAGGCGCGTATCAACATGAAAAAAATTGAAGCCATCATAAAGCCCTTCAAGCTCGACGAAGTGAAAGAGGCTTTGCACGAGGTTGGCCTGCAGGGCATCACCGTCACGGAAGCGAAGGGTTTTGGCCGCCAAAAGGGCCACACCGAGCTCTATCGCGGCGCCGAATATGTGGTCGACTTTCTCCCCAAGGTGAAAATCGAGATCGTCATGGACGACAACATGCTCGACCGCGCCATCGAAGCCATCCAGAAGGCCGCCCACACCGGCCGGATCGGCGACGGCAAGATTTTCGTCTACAGCATCGAAGACGCGATCCGCATCCGTACGGGTGAACGCGGCGTCGACGCCGTCTAGACGCTTTGCTAGAAGCAATCGCCGGAAGAACCGGCCAATAACAGAACATCTGGGCGAAGGGCTCCAAGGCCCCGCCCCGGGGACAGACAAAACAAAACCGCAACCGATAACGCAGGAAACAGGAAAGAGAGACCATGTCCGACGTCAAAAAAGTCCAAGAGCTGATGAAAGAAAAGGAAGTCAAATACGTCGACTTCCGTTTCACCAACCCCGCCGGCAAGTGGCAGCACACCGCGCAGTACATCGACACTGTCGACGAAGAGATGCTGACCGAAGGCATCATGTTCGACGGCTCGTCGATCGCCGGCTGGAAAGACATTTCCGAGTCCGACATGCAGCTGAAGCCGGACCTGTCGACCGCCGTCATGGACCCGTTCGTCGCGCAGCCCACGCTCGTGCTGTTCTGCGACACCTACGAGCCCGCCACCGGCCAGCTTTACAACCGCTGCCCGCGCGCCATCGCCAAGAAGGCGCTGGCCTACATGGAATCCGCCGGCGTCGGCGATACCGCCTACTTCGGCCCGGAAGCCGAATTCTTTGTGTTCGACGACGTGCGCTACTCGACCGCGCCGAACAACATGTTCTTCTCGATCGACAGCGAAGAAATGCCCGTCAACGACGGCCGCAAGTACGATGAAGGCAACCCCGGGCACCGTCCGCGCACCAAGGGCGGCTATTTCCCGGTTGCCCCGGTCGATCAGTGCCAGGACCTGCGCGGCGAGATGGTCTCGGTTCTCGCCGACATGGGCGTCAACATGGAAAAGCACCATCACGAAGTCGCCCCGGCGCAGCACGAACTTGGCATCAAGTTCGACACGCTGGTGAAGACCGCCGACAACATGCAGCTCTACAAGTATGTCGTGCACATGGTCGCGCATTCCTACGGCAAGACGGCGACCTTCATGCCGAAGCCGATGTTCGCCGACAACGGCTCGGGCATGCACGTGCACCAGTCGATCTGGAAGAAGGGCAAGAACACCTTCGCCGGTTCGGGCTATGCCGATCTGTCGGAAACCTGCCTCTACTACATCGGCGGCATCATCAAGCACGCCAAGGCGCTGAACGCATTCACCAACCCGCTCACCAACAGCTACAAGCGTCTGGTGCCGGGTTATGAAGCGCCGGTGCTTCTTGCCTACTCGTCCCGCAACCGTTCGGCTTCGTGTCGCATTC